>CAIQOV010000022.1 GCA_903873585.1 uncultured Rhodobacterales bacterium | reverse complement strand
TAGGTCACCGCCAATCCTAGAAAGATGCGATATCTCAATACGAAATCAATAAAAAAAGAACCGTCGCGGGGTGGAGCAGCCCGGTAGCTCGTCAGGCTCATAACCTGAAGGCCGCAGGTTCAAATCCTGCCCCCGCAACCACAAAAATTACATAACAATACCAACACCATAGCCCCGCTAACGCGGGGCTTTCCGCATTCGCCCCCGCAGAACAATTGCCGCGTTCGTTGCCGCGTTGGGAAAATGTGTGAATGACAACAAGAAAGTTCAGAGCCCGCAGCTCCTTAGAAATGGGTCTGCCTAGACGCATTCGAGCATCCGAAACGAATTGGAAAGCTTTGTGCGGAAGCACACGGTTGTGAAAAATCTCTTTGTCGCCCTCTACAGCCCTTGCGCGGGGATGGATTTCCCCATCTGCGCCATAAGGTCCATGTAATCCAGCATCACCCAGTTTTCGATGATCTTGCCGTCCGTGCAGCGGTAGAAATCCATCACGCGCAGGGTCAGGGGGCGGCCGTCAGCTTTCACACCCAGATAATCCCCCTGAAAAGTCATTGTCATCGAGGGCCAACCCGACACGGCGGCATAGTTTCCATCGCCGATCCGGCAGTAATGATTGCCGCCTTTGCGGTCGGGAAAGGCGCGCAGGAAGGACTCGCGGTGATCTTTCACAAACCCCTCCCAGCGGAAGTTTGAACCGATGCCGGCGGGGCCGTACCACATCATATCCTCGTGCCAAAAGCCGCCCTGTCCGGTTTGCTTGGCTGAAGAGAAGGTCTTGGGATCAAAACTGTGCAGCGCGCCCAGCATTCCTTCGACCACATCAAGGCTATCTCTGCCTTGGCCTGTCTGTGGCAGAACGCCGTCATGGGTGGCGGGGCCGGGGAAGAGGGTTTCCAGCCCGTAAGAAAATGGAAAGGGCATCTGCCCCGCCTGCCGCATCAGATCGGGCAGGTCTAGGATGATGCGGGCTTCAGCAATCTTGCCTTGATCGAGGCGGTAAAACTCGCCCGCCCGCAGAAAAGCCAAGTGGTTGGAAGGCTGCACGCCAAAAAAGGGTGCCACAAAGTTGCCGACATAATGGGTGATGGACGCCACCCAATCGCCGCCATAAGATCGCCTGTTTTGCCCACCAATGAAAAGCTCATCCCGCCTGTAGGCGTGGGCCAAAGCGCGGCGCAGGGGCATGAGGAAGCCGTCGATAACCGCTTGCATACCCACCAGTGTACCCAAGGGGTGGGAAAGGTGAAAGACGCAGTCGGGTGTCAGATGTTGCTTTAACACCCCCAGCAAATCCCCCGCATCGCAGCGGATCATGTGGTTCAAAAA
The DNA here is from genome assembly GCA_903873585.1 of uncultured Rhodobacterales bacterium. GTDB lineage: Bacteria > Pseudomonadota > Alphaproteobacteria > Rhodobacterales > Rhodobacteraceae > Stagnihabitans. Next base: position 68,937 of record CAIQOV010000022.1, on the reverse strand, counting down.
GGTGTATGTTGTGTCGCGGTCCTGTGTCATCTCGGCTGTCTCACGTTTTTTGCAAGCGTATGCAAAAAAGACTTGCCACGAATCGCGCCGTGCGTAAAGGATTTATGAATACTTTTGCAAAACGGGTTTGGGGGCTTAATGGCGTCGATAGAATTGCGCGGCCTGACCAAACGATGGGGCGGTTTTGTCGCGGTGGACGAAATGTCGCTGACCATTGCCGACCAAGAATTTGTGGTGTTCTTGGGCCCCTCGGGCTGCGGCAAGACAACCACGATGCGCATGATCGCAGGGCTTGAAGAAGCGACTGCGGGCGACATTTTGATCGATGGCAAGCGGGTCAATGACCTTGACCCGAAAGACCGTGACATCGCCATGGTGTTTCAGTCTTACGCGCTTTACCCCAATATGAATGTCTTTGAAAACATACGCTTCCCCCTGAAGGTGCGCAAAGTGCCCGAGGCGGAACACGCAGACCGCGTGCGCCGCGCTGCCGTTATGGTGGAACTGGGGCCGTTCATGGGGCGCAAACCCTCGGAGCTTTCGGGTGGTCAAAGACAGCGCGTTGCCTTGGCGCGGGCGATTGTGCGCCAGCCGTCGGTTTTCTTGATGGACGAACCCTTGTCGAACTTGGATGCCAAGCTGCGCGTCTCGACCCGCGCGCAAATCAAGAACCTCAGCCATGAGCTGAAGGTCACCACAATCTATGTCACCCACGACCAGATCGAAGCCATGACTTTGGCCGACCGTGTGGTGGTGATGCGGGCCGGCCAAGTGCAACAAGTGGGCACCCCGACCCAGATTTACGACTGTCCCGCCAATACCTTTGTGGCGGGCTTTATCGGCAACCCTGCGATGAACCTGATGGATGGGCGTATGGAAGCGGGGGTCTTTATCGCCGACGCGACCCGTATTGAGGGCTTAGGCGCCCCCGATGGCCCGATCACACTGGGATTTCGCGCCGAAGATGCGCGCGTGACGGCCCAAAGCGGTGCCATCACCGCACCAGTTTATTCTATGGAGCTCTTGGGGGATAGCACCATGGTTACGGTCCGCGCCGGTGGGGCGCTGGTGGCCGTGAAAGCCCCCAAGGACTACCGCATCGACATCGGACAATCCGTTTCGATCGCTATCCCCACCACCGCCTGCCACTTGTTTAACGTCAAGACCGGGGCGCGCCTGTTGGCGTGACCTTTCACAACAACGGGGTTTAACCCCGACAACCAGGGAGACTGCAAATGTATCTGCGCAAACTTGCCCTCGCCGGGGTATTCGCCTTGATGGGGTCCACCGCGATGGCGGCCTGTACCTTTGAAAATGCCGTGCCGCTGAAATCGCTGTCTGCGGCGTTCGAGGCTTGGAAATCAGCCACCACCGCCATGGCCGAATGCGGCAATCTAGCCGCTGAACTTGATCAGGAGTTTGACAAAAAACAGCCAGAGGCCTTTGCGGCCAACCCGTCGCTGTATCAAATCGGCGGCGTATCCAATGGGTCTATCACGCCGTTGATGAACGCTGGAACCATCCGCTCGCTTGACGACCTTGTGGCCAAATACGGTGCAGGCCTAGCGCCCAACCAGTTGATCAAGGTTGACGGCAAGATCATGGCGATTGCCATGATGGTGAACACCCAGCATTGGATGTATCGCAAAGACATCCTCGACAACCTTGGTATCGCCGTGCCCACGACCTATGACGAGGTTTTGGCCGCTTCCGAAAAGATCAAGGCGGCAGGTGTGGTGGATTACCCATTGGGTGCCACGATGGGCGTTGGTTGGAACCTCGGCGAAGAGGTCAACAACATGTTCATGGGCTTTGGCGGTGAGGCTGTGAATGCCGACGGCACGCCCAATGTGAACAACGAAATGGGTCTGAAAACGCTGAACATGCTGAAAAGCCTGACAGCCTATATGGATCCTGAATATCTGACCGCTGACAGCACCTATGTGCAACAGCAGTTCCAGCAGGGCAAGATTGCCATGGCCAACCTTTGGGCCAGCCGTGCAGGTGCTATGGATGATGCCGCCGAAAGCAAAGTGGTTGGCATGGTCGAAGGTGCCGCTGCTCCCGCAGCTATGGCAGGAGGCGCGCCGGCCACCACGCTGTGGTGGGACGGTTTTGTGATCGCCAAAAACATCTCGGATGAAGAGGCTGACGCCGCCTTCCGCGTGGCATTAGAGGGGATCGACACCGAAATGGTCACCGCCCACAACGAAGACGCCGTTTGGCTGATCTCGGGCTACACCCCCGGCCGTCTGGCTGCAGGGGCCTTTGCCACCGCAGCCCTGAACCCGCCGCCCTATCCGTCAACCGCCGCTATGGGTGTGATGCACATGGCGATGGACGGCGAAGTGGGGGCTTTCTTGAAGGGTGAACGCTCGGCCGAAGATACGCTGGTCGCCATCGAAGCCGCCTATGTCAAAGGTGCCAAGGATGCGGGCATCCTGAAGTAAGATCTTGCGGCGGGCGGGATATCCTGCCCGCCGCATTCTAAACGGCGCTTAAAACGGGGGAGGGCGAGATGAAGTTTAAAACGTTTGCAGCCTTCGTGGCCCCGTCTGTGCTGATGATGCTGATCTTCATCGCCGTGCCCTTGCTGTTGGTGTTTGGCGAAAGCTTTTATCGCACCTCTCCCCTGATGGAGGTGGTGGAATTTGAAAGCTGCACCCCCGGCTTTGGCACCCAAACCTGCAAGACCGATACCAAGATTGCCCCCGCCTTGGATGCGTCAAGACGAATGATCCTGCAGACCGAGTTCGTGGGGTTCGAGAATTATGCCGATGTGGTCGAACCGCAGAAGTTTTGGACTGATGTGAAAGCCCTAGACTGGGCGCAACTGATGGACATCGACTTTTGGCGGGCGCTACGCTTCACGCTGACCTTCACCTTTATCACTCTGCCGCTTGTTTTGGGGTTGGGCTTGGCGCTGGCACTGGCGGTTAACAATTTAACCCGCAGCCTGCGCGGCCCTGTGATCTTTATCACCTTGCTGCCCTTTATCATCACGCCTGTGATCGGGGCCCTTTCGATCCGCTGGCTGTTCGTGGGTGAAGGCATCCTGACCCGCGCGATGGAGGCGTGGAGCGGCACCGACATCGCCATGTTCGCCCAAAGCTGGACGATCGAGCTGTTGATGATGTTCTACCGCGTCTGGTCCTCGGCCCCCTTTGCCTTCGTGATTTTCTACGCCGGATTGCAGGGCGTGAACCAAGACGCGGTTGAAGCCGCCATGATCGACGGGGCCAGCCGGTGGCAGCGCTTGCGCTTTGTGGTGATCCCCTACCTGATGCCTTTGATCGTCTTCGTGGCGCTCATTCACCTAATGGATGCCTACCGCGTCTTTGACGAGGTGGTGGGATTGCGCACGCAGGGCCATGTCATCTCGTTGCAATATCTGACCTATGATTTCTTGATGCCCGATGATGCGGGCAACCGGTCGGTCAGCCGGGCTGCGGCTTCGTCCATGCTGACGATGATCGGGATCGTGATCCTGCTGGTTCCGATGCTGCGCCGCACTTGGGCGGATCAGAAAGGTCGGGCGTGATGGCTGTGTCGCGCGCCTTGCGCCAACCCTTAAGCCTGCGTCTGACCTCGGCAGCGTTCTTGACGCTATGGTGCCTAATCGCGGCCTTCCCGATCTTCTGGATCACCGTGATGAGCGTGAAGCTTCCGCTTGATGCCTTTGCGTCCAGCCCGTGGGAAGTGCTGTTTGGCCCCGCCACTTTGGCCGCAGGAAAGGGGCTGACCCTGTTGGATATTGCGGCCAGCCTTGGCCTACTGTGGGCCACGGCATGGGTGGCGATGTGCCGCGTGCCGCTTTGGGTTGCCGCCTTTACCCCGCCAAATGTGATTGCCCTTGGGTGGCTGGTGGCTGCGGCGATGCTTGGTTTGGGCTTTGTGCTGATGGGCTTTGTGATCCTGCCGCCGATCCTGAATTGGATCAACTCTGCGCTAGGCCTGCCTGCCATTTTGGGGCTGACGACTGAACATTACCGCGCCGTCTGGGTCGAGAATGCCTTTTGGCACAACTTTCTCAATTCGATGAAGGTCACGCTGGGCGTCACCGCCATCTCGCTGACCGTGGGCACCTTCGCGGGCTATGCCTTGGCGCGGTCGGGGTCAAAACTGGCGTTTTGGATATTGATCGTAGCCCTGATCTTTCGCGCCCTGCCGCATTCCGTTCTGGTGACAGGCTATCTGCCGCTGTTCATCAACTCTGCCGAAATCTTGCGCCCGTTCTTGGGCGATGCCGCCCCCACGCTCTACGGCCAACCGCTGGCGGTGATCGCGGTTCTGGTCGCCATCAACCAACCCTTCACCATCTGGATGCTGCGCTCGTTCTTCCACAACATCCCCGCCGATCTGGACGAGGCGGCGCGCGTCGATGGCTGCACGCATTTTCAGGCCTTCCGCTGGGTGATCATGCCCGTCATGTGGCCCGGCGTGATCACCACGGGACTGTTCAGCTTTTTGCTGGGCTACAACGATTTTCTGGTCACATCTTTGCTGTTGGATGCGTCGAACCAAACCATGGTTCCCGCCATCGCCGGCTTTTTCAATCGGGAAACCACGATGACCGATCAGGTCGAGGCGATTGCCGCCGCCGTTTCCATCACCGCGCCGCTGTTCTTACTGGTCATGGTCTTTCAACGCCAGATCGTCAGCGGCCTAACTGCAGGAGCTGTTAAAGGATGAAAGGGTCAAGACCCGAGCAAGCCGTGCTGACCAAAGCCACGGATATGAGCAAGACCGAAGCCACCCGCGCCGTGATCGAAGGCATGGTGGACGGCTTGAACGATCACCGCATCGGCGACATTGGCGATTTTTTCAGCCAAAGCTTCCGCTGGATGGGCAATCAGGGTTGCGGCACCAAAACCGGGCTGCGTGAATTCCAGGACAATTGGCAAAAGCCGTTTCAGGCGGCGTTCCATGACAAGGTCTGCGTCGATGAGGCGCGGTTGTTCATGGGCGAATGGGCTGCAGCCTTTGGTCGGCAAGAGGCCACCCATGGCGGCGAATTCATGGGCATCCCCGCCACCGGCAAACGAGTTGAGATCCGCTATATGGATTTCTGGAAAGTCGTGGACGGCAGAATTGTCGACAATTGGGTCATGGTTGATTTCCCCCATGTCATGGCGCAGCTGGGCGTGGATGCCTTTGGTGGCAACGGTTGGGAAGCTTACGATCGCGGCGAAAAGGTTCCACCCAAACCAGCCCCTAAGGCTGACTAACCCCGCTTAGGGCAATCATGCAGGGCAAGGAGAGGTCCGATGACAATCACCTATCTAAAACGCGGCAAATCGGGGGCTGACCGCGCCGAGGATGACGCCCGCGTGCGCGCCACCGTGGGAGAGGTGTTGAAAGACATCGAAACCCACGGCGATGCCGCCGTGCGCGCCCTTTCGGCCAAGTATGACCATTATGAACCCGCCAGCTTTCGGCTGACGCCATCGGAAGTTACCGCCGCCATGCAGCAGGTGTCGGCCCGCGATATGGCCGACATTCGCTTTGCCCAAGACCAGATCCGCCGCTTTGCACAAGCCCAACGCGCCTCAATGACCGATATTGAAGTTGAAACGCTGCCAGGTGTCATTCTGGGCCACCGCCATATTCCGGTGCAATCGGTGGGCTGCTATGTTCCGGGGGGCAAGTTTCCCATGGTGGCCTCGGCCCATATGTCGGTGCTGACGGCCTCAGTCGCAGGTGTGCCGCGCATCATTGCGGCGGCACCCCCTGTCAAAGGAGCACCTCATCCAGCCATTGTGGCCGCGATGCATCTGGGCGGGGCGCATGAGATTTATGTGCTGGGCGGGATGCAGGCCGTGGGGGCCATGGCCTTGGGCACCCAGACCATCCAAGCCGTCGATATGCTGGTCGGCCCAGGTAACGCCTATGTGGCCGAGGCTAAGCGCCAACTTTATGGCCGTGTGGGGATTGATCTATTCGCTGGCCCCACCGAAACCTTGCTCATCGTAGACGACACGGTCGACGGCGAACTTTGCGCCACCGATCTTTTGGGGCAGGCCGAGCATGGCTATAACTCCCCCGCCGTCTTGATCACCAATTCCCGCCGCTTGGCCGAAGCCACGATGGCCGAGGTGGATCGGCTGCTGAAAATCCTGCCCACCGCCGAAACCGCCAGCGCCAGTTGGCGTGATTATGGCGAGGTGATTTTGTGCGACACCTATGAGGAAATGCTGTCAGAGGCCAACTTTGTGGCCTCTGAACATGTGCAGATCATGACCGACCGCGACGATTGGTTCTTGGACCATATGCACAGCTACGGCGCGCTTTTCTTGGGGCCGCGCACCAATGTGGCCAATGGCGATAAGGTGATTGGCACCAACCACACGCTGCCCACCCGCAAAGCGGGGCGTTATACGGGCGGGCTTTGGGTGGGCAAGTTCCTCAAAACCCATTCCTACCAGCGCATCACCACCGACGAAGCGGCAGCTGAGATCGGGGCCTATGGCTCGCGCCTGTGTATGCTTGAGGGGTTTGTGGGCCATGCCGAACAATGCAACATCCGCGTGCGCCGCTACGGCAAGCGCAACATCCCCTATGGAGAAGCCGCCGAATGACGACCGCTCTGCAAGACGCCAAGGCCCTTGTTCTGGCCTATTGGGCCGCCATTGATGGCGCCCCAGCACAAGACCTTCAGGCTAAGTGCCGCGCTCATCTGCCAAAGTGGTTTCGCTGGCAAGGCCCTGCGCCCTATACTGAATTGCATGGGCCCGATGCCTTGGCAGCCGAGTATCTGGCCCCGCTTAAACGGGCCATTCCCGACCTGCAGCGCCAGACGATCATCTTCATGGCTGGTGTGTCGAACGGGCGCAAGGACGGCACGGGCGACGGGGCCGTTTGGGTCGCTGGTACGGGCTATATGACAGGCACGGCTGTGTCTGATTTTCTGGGCATCCCCGCCGGCACGCGCCCCTTGCGCCTGCGCTGGGGCGAGTTTTTGCGGGTGGAAAACGGCCAGATCGTGCAATCGCAATTCCTTTTGGATTTCGTCGATTGGTTCGAACAAATCGACCGCCCCGTCCTACCCCGCCCCAAGGGCGTGCCCTTTGTTTTCCCTGCCCCCACCGGCTACGACGGCATCCTGACCGCGCCGCAGGACCCTGCTATGACGCAAGAAACGCTCGATTTTTCGCGGGTGTTTATCTATGGCGGCTTGAACAAGTTTGACAAAAACGACCTGTCCAGCATGGGCATGGCGCGGTTTTTCCATGCCAACCTGAAATGGTACGGCCCCGGTGGCATCGGTGGGTGCTTAAGCCTGAAAGAGTTCGAAGATCTGCACCAACGCCCATGGCTTGTGGCCTTCCCTGATCGTCAGGTGCAAGATTTAGACAACCTGATCGCCGAAGATCGTATGGTCGGCGCGTCAAGCTTTCCGGGGGTTCTGGCCACCCATACTGGCGTCTATCAAGACACCGCCGCCACCGGCAACAAGATCGCCTTCAACGGCATCGACTTTTGGCTGAAAACCGAGGGCAAGTTCACCGAAAACTGGGTGTTCGTCGACATGATCGACCTGTTCAACCAGTTCGGTGTCGATCTTTTCGCCAGAATGCGTGCACATGGGAGGAAGGTGTGACCATGCCCGACCCCAAAAAGGTGTTCGCCCCAATTCGGCACGCCATGCGCGATTTTGCCGAAGCGCCGGTACGGGCGGCTTTGCGGGGTGTGTTCACGCCAGAGGCTGTGATCCACCTGTCGCAACCTTTGGGTGACATGACCGGGCCGGATGCGCTTTATGACCGCGCCTTTGCGCCCTTGCTGCAGGCCTTGCCCGATCTTGAGCGCCGCGACTGGATTGTGATGGCGGGCGTTGATGAGGATGGCAAAACGTGGCTGGGTGCGGGTGGGCATTACATCGGCACCTTTGCCCGCCCTTGGTTGGATATTGCGCCCACGGGCCATGTCGTCACGATGCGCTACCACGAGTTTTACCGATTTGACGGCAACAAGATCGTCGAAATGCAAGCGATCTGGGATGTGCCCGAGGTGATGATGCAAGCTGGCGTCTGGCCCCTTGCGCCCTCGCTGGGGCGTGAGTTTTTTGTGCCGGGGCCAGCCTCGCAGGATGGTTTGGCGATTGTCTCTGACCCTGCTACTACCGCGCGAAGCCTGAGCCTTGTGCGCGATATGCTCACCGCCATGGTGCGCCATCCGTCTGAAGGCGGGCCAGAGGTGATGGATTTGCCCCGCTACTGGCACCCTAGGATGAACTGGTATGGCCCCGCAGGCATCGGTACAGGGCGCGGCATTGCGGGGTTTCGCAATTGGCACCAAATTCCATTCCTCAACGCCATGCCAGACCGTGGTCAACGCCCGCATTTGACCAAGGCGCATTTCTTTGGAGAAGGGGATTACGTGGCTGTGACGGGTTGGCCCAACATGGCCCAAACCGTAAGCCAAGGCGGATGGTTGGGCATCGCCCCCACTGGTCAGTTGATAACCCTGTCCAGTCTTGATTTCTGGCGTGTCGAAGCGGGGCTGATCCGCGAGAATTGGGTGCTGATTGATCTGATCGACGCATTTGCTCAACTTGGCATGAACCCGCTAGACCGGATGCGAGAGTTTAACAAAGCCCGCAGCGGGTTTGACCCCGAAACGGGGCGGAGCCTGATATGATCCTGCCAATAACCCCCTCCTTCCGCCTAGACGGCAAACGCGCCCTTGTGACGGGGGCATCGTCGGGCATCGGCCTTGGCGCTGCGGCTGCCTTGGCTTCGGCGGGGGCCGAGGTGTGGTGCGTGGCGCGGCGGTTAGAGGGTTTGACGACCTTGCGCGATGCTTTGCGCGCTCAAGGGGCGCGGGCCGAGGCTGCGGCGATTGACATCACTGATCTATCCCGCACCGCCGCCTTTGTTGCCCAGAACGGCCCTTTTGACATTCTGGTCAATTCGGCTGGCATGGCCCGCCACAGCCCTGCGGTGAACACAACCCCCGAAGATTACGATGCCGCGATGAACCTGAACCTGCGCGCCGCCTATTTCCTGACGCGCGAGGTGGCAAAGGGCCTGATCGCAGCGGGGCGCGGGGGCAGTTTGATCAACCTTTCTTCGCAGATGGGTCATGTGGCCGGCCCTGACCGTGCGGTATACGCGGCCAACAAACACGCGCTGGAAGGCATGACTAAGGCCATGGCCATCGAATGGGGGCCGCACGGCATTCGCGTCAACACGCTTTGCCCCACGTTCATCCGCACGCCCTTGGCCGAACAGACCCTTGCCATCCCAGAACGGCGGGCTTGGATCCTTTCAAAGATCAAGCTGGGCCGTGTGGGTGAGGTGGAAGATCTGATGGGCCCGATAGTGTTTTTGGCCTCTGATGCAAGCGCACTGATGACAGGCACGCATCTGATCATAGATGGCGGCTGGACGGCCGAGTGAGGATGGCTTTGGAAAAGACGACCGAAAAAGTAACCTCTGCCGAAGTGGCGCGCCTTGCGGGTGTGTCGCAATCGGCGGTCAGTCGGGTGTTTACGCCCGGCGCCTCTGTCTCGGCCAAGACGATGGAAAAGGTGCGCGCTGCGGCGGAAGAACTGGGCTACAGGCCCAATGTTTTGGCCCGCAGCCTGATCACGGGGCGCACAAGGATCATCGGTCTGGTCGTGGCCTATCTGGAAAACCAGTTCTACCCCATGGCGCTGGAGCTTTTAAGCCGCGCTTTGCAGGCGCGGGGCTATCACATTCTGGTCTTTATGGCTGAAAACTCGACAGAGCGCGTGGCGCAGGTCATGTCGGAACTGTTGGATTATCAGGTCGACGGGATCATCACCGCCTCGGTCGCTATGTCAAACGATCTGACCACGCGCTGCGATGGGGCGGGTATTCCGGTCGTCATGTTCAACCGTGGCCAAGACGATGCACGGCTGTCGGAAGTGACATCTGACAACGTCAACGGCGCGCGCAGGGCGGCGGAGTTTCTGATAAAGGGCGGACACAAGCGCATCGCCCATGTGATGGGCTGGCAGGGGTCTTCGACTGGGCGCGACCGTGCCGAAGGGTTCAAACAGGCGATGCAGGCGGCAGGGTTGCAGCCCTTTGCCATGGTCGACGGCACGTATTCCCGCGAAAAGGCCGCCGCTGTCACCCGCGAGTTGTGCCAAGGGCCTGAGCGTCCCGATGCGATTTTTGTTGGCAACGACCACATGGCCTTTGCCGTGATGGACACGTTGCGCCACGAATTGGGCCTTCGCGTGCCGCAGGATGTGTCGGTCGTGGGCTATGACGATGTGCCGATGGCCGCTTGGCCCGCCTATGGGCTGACGACCATTCGCCAGCCTGTCAACCGCATGGTTGAAGCGACCGTGGCTTCCTTGCTGAACCAGATCGAAGGCGGCAGTTCTGCCCCGACCAAAGTGAAAATCAATGGGCCGCTGATGGTGCGCACCTCAGCCCGAATTCCAGAGGGATGGAAAGAATGATGAAAGGTTTCGATCCGAAATACCGTGATTTCCCCGATTTCATCCTTGGGATCACCAAAGAAATTTGGGAGGATCGTCATATATCCGTCCTGCATCACCACTATTCCGACGATATCGTGGTGCGCGCACCCGCTTCGGTTGTGGTGGGCAACAAGGGGGTGATCGGGGCGACGATGGCCACCTTGGCCGAATTTCCCGACCGCACGCTTTTGGGCGAGGATGTGATCTGGTCAGGAACGCCAGAAGAGGGAATGCTGTCGTCGCACCGCATCTTATCCACCGCCACGCATTTGGGCGACGGGGCCTATGGCAAGGCCACGGGCAAGAAGTTGCGCTACCGGATCATCGCCGATTGCCATGCCATCAACGACCAGATCAACGATGAATGGCTGATCCGCGACCAAGGGGCCATAGTGCGCCAATTGGGCTGGGATCCGAAAGATTTCGCCCGCGATCAGATCGCCCGCGAAGGCGGCCCTACAGCCTGCCCGCGCCCGCTGACCCCTGCGACTGATGTGCCCGGCCCCTATAAAGGCCGCGGCAACACCAACGAATGGGGTGCAAGACACGCCGATCTGATCAAGCGGATCATGCACGCCGACTTTTCCGCCATCCCGTCGGTCTATGACCGGGCCTGCAACCTGTATCTACCGGGCGGTCAAATGGGCAATAGCCACGGCGATGCTGACAAGTTCTGGATGAGCCTGCGCGCCGCCTTTCCCAGCGCCACTCTGTCGATCGACCATGTGATTGGCCGTGAAGACCCGCTGATGTCGCCCCGCTCTGCCGTGCGGTGGAGCTTGCATGGCAAGCACACCGGCTGGGGTGCCTACGGCGCGCCCACCGGAGCCGAGGTTTACATTTTGGGCATCTGCCACGCTGAATGGGGCCCGTTTGGAAGCAGCGGGTGGGGCTTGCGCCGCGATTATATCCATATCGACGAAACCGCGATCTGGAAGCAGATCCTTATGCACACAGGTGAGCTATGACCCCACAAGAGATGGAGGCCCGCATCGTCCGGTATGGCGAACTGCGCCCCTGCAAGACCGCCTTTATTGACGCCCATACCCCTGGGTCGAACCGCAAAGAGAACTTCACCATCATCGGGGGCGGCGTGTCGGAAAGCCCCGACCAGCACGTGCATATCCGCGACACACCCGGCTTTAACATCGGGGCCGCAGGCCAGCCGCCCGGTTGCCGCAACAGTCTGCACAGCCACCGCACAGCCGAGGTGTTCTTTGTGCTCAAAGGACGCTGGCGGTTTTTCTGGGGCCGTTGGGGTACGGCGGGAGAGGTCTTTGCCGAAGAGGGCGACATCATCAACATCCCCACCGGCATATTCCGCGCCTTTGAAAATGTGGGCACTGACTATGGCATGATCATGGCCGTTCTGGGCGGCAATGATGCAGGGGGCGGTGTGATCTGGGCACCGCAGGTGATCACCGATGCCAAGGACTATGGCCTGATTTTGGGCAAGAACGGCAAGCTTTACGACACCAAGCGCGGCCAGTCGTTGCCCGAGGGCGTGGTTCCCATGCCGCTGTTGACCGACGAGCAGTTGAAAGCCTATCCCGAACCCACCACCGCTGACGTGATCCCCAACCACATCGCCCGGTATCTGGACCTGATGGCCCTGTCGGATCACCAACCCGCTAAGGTGATTGGGGCCGAAGGCAAGTTGCGTGACAGGCCGGGGTTCGAAGTAGAGTTCCTGTCGCGCGGCTCGATCCCAGACACGCCTTATAAGCTGAACCGGCACGAAATCCTGATGCCGATGCGCGGCTATTGGCGGCTAACTTGGGGCAACGGCTCTACCGTTCTGAACCCCGGCGATACAGCGGCCATCCCGCCGGGGCTAGAGCATTCCCTGACCCCCGCCGTCACCGGAGAGGCCAGCCTGTACCGTGTCATGAACACCGATGATCCCGCAGGCGCCACGGGCCGCCTGCTGTAAACCAACCCTGCGGGGGGCGCTGGGCCCCCCACCTTTTGCGAAAGGCTGCGTCCATGTCTTTGCTTGCCACCCATGTCGGCTCTTTGCCCCGCTCGCAGGCGGTGGTGGATTACCTTTTTTCCCGCGAAAGGGGCAAGGTCTTTGACCAAAAGGCCTTTGACGCCTGTATGGCGGGCGCCGTGATGGACCTTGTGGGCCGACAAAAGGCGGCGGGGATTGATATTGTCAGCGACGGCGAAACTTCAAAAATCAGCTACGCCACCTATGTGAAAGATCGCTACACTGGCTTTGACGGCGACAGCCCGCGCAATGCGCCTGCCGATCTAAAGCTTTACCCCACCTTTCTGGACCGTCTGGCCAAGCAGGGCGGCACGCCGCAATACGCCCGCCCGCAATGCGTGGGGCCGGTGAAATCGAAAGGGCAGGGGGAGTTGTCAAAGGACATCGCAGCGCTGAAAACCGCTATGGCGGCGCATGGGGTGGAGCGTGGGTTCATGAATGCCGCCTCACCGGGGGTGATCTCTCTCTTCCTGCAAAACGCCCATTATGCCAACCGAGAGGACTATCTGGCCGCCTTGGCAGAGGCGATGCGTGACGAATACCGCACCATCCTAGAGGCAGGGTTGGATCTGCAGCTGGATTGCCCCGATTTGGCCCTGTCGCGGCATATGCTGTTCACCCATCTGTCGGATGATGAGTTTCTGAAAGTCGCCGCCACCCATGTGGCCGCTTTGGAGCACGCCTTGCAGGGCCTGCCGCAAGACCGCATCCGTTTGCACATCTGCTGGGGCAATTACGAAGGCCCGCATGTTTGCGACATCGACATGGCCAAGGTGTTTCCCTTGCTGATGAAAGTCCCAGCCCGCTATATTCTGTTTGAAACCGCAAACCCGCGCCACGGCCACGAATGGACGGTATTCCGCGACCGCGCGCGCGAAATCCCCGACGACAAAGTGCTGGTCCCCGGCGCTGTCGACACCACGACAAACTTTGTCGAACACCCTGATCTGGTGGCGCAACGGTTGGAGCGGTTTACCAACGTCGTGGGTCGCGAACGGGTGATCGCGGGGTCTGACTGTGGCTTTGGCACCTTTGCGGGCTTTGGCGCGGTGGACCCAGAAATCGCGTGGTCAAAACTCGCCGCACTCAAAGAGGGGGCGCGCCGCGCCAAATGACGCCGCTGGTGCTGATACCCGGCATGATGTGCGATGCGCGGATGTGGGGCGGATTGGCGGCCCAATTGGCTCCACGCCCAGTGGGTCATTATGTGCCCACAAATGCCGACACGATGGCTGCCTTAGCCGCTGATCTGCTGCGCCACGCCCCGCCGCGCTTTGCGCTGGCGGGATTGTCGATGGGCGGCATTTTGGCAATGGAAGTGGTGCGCCAAGCTCCAGAACGGGTTGACCGCTTGGCCCTGCTGGACACCAATCCCTGCGCCGAAGCGCCTGAAGTGCAGGCCAAGCGGCAAGCCCAGATCAACCGCGCTCTGTCAGGTCGCTTGGCCGAGGTCGTCAAGACTGAGATGAAGCCCAACTACCTTGCCCCCGGCCCCGACAAACGCGCCATCTTGGACCTGTGTCTTGATATGGCACTGCGCTTGGGCCCTGACACCTTCGCCCGCCAATCGCGCGCGCTGCGCGACAGGCCCGACCAACAGGCCACCCTTGCGGCTTATGATGGGCCCGCCTTGGTGCTGATGGGGGTACAAGACCGCCTGTGCCCACTGGCCCGCCATCAACTGATGCACCGCTTGCTGAAGCACTCTCGCCTAAGCCTGATCGCGGGGGCAGCCCATTTGCCCCCTTTGGAAAACCCTATCGACACCTATGCGGACCTGATCCGCTGGCTGGAGGACTAATGGATCAAACTTTGCTGACCCTGTTGCGCCGAATTGACACGCCCACCGTCTTGAATGCGATTGAGGTTGTGCAGGGCAAACGCGGCTTTAAGGGCTTTACCCGTGGCACGATGGTGGCCTCGGCCCCCCAAGCGCCAGCGATGGTGGGCTATGCAGTCACGGCCCAAATCGCCGGCCTTGCCCCGCCCACGGAACCTGTACCCGTGATCCGCGCCCGTAGGATGGCCTATTACAAAGCGATGTTTGATGCGCCCAAACCTTCCATCGCGGTGATCGAAGATGTCGATTACCCCCATTGCGTCGCGGCCTATTGGGGAGAGGTCAACACCACCGTGCATAAATCCTTTGGCATGTCGGGGGCCTTAACCAACGGCGTGGTGCGCGATTTGGGCGATTTGCCGGACGGCTTTCCTGTGCTTGCAGGCTCTATCGGCCCCAGCCACGGCTTTGCCCATGTCCGCAGCCTTGGAGAGGTTGTTCACGTGATGGGTCTGGCCATCGCCCAAGGCGACCTGATCCACGCCGACCGCCACGGCGCGGTGGTTATCCCGCCCGAGGTGGTTCCTCACCTTGGCCAAGCCATAGCCAAGCTGCAATCCACCGAAAAGATCGTGCTTGACCCCGCCCGCAACGGCTTTGCCGACTTCGCCAGCTTTGAAGCTGCATGGTCTGCTTTTGAGGCCTCGCGAACGTGAAAGGGTTGGGTTGGACAGCGGCCTAACTTTAAAGCCCAAGTTGCTGCCTGGGGTGCTTGGAAAACCGATCACTTCATTGCTGGAACAATGGGTGAGGATTACACAGTCCGCAAAAACTCTTCATCGCGCTGCCAATCGCACTTTGGCGGCGCGCATACAGGAAAGGCCGTAACTCACACCAAGCAGAACGGTCTTGGCAAATTACGGCGGCTGTACGCCCCCGCAACCAAAAAAATACATAACAAGACCAACACAATAGCCCCGCTAACGCGGGGCTTTCTGCATTTGGGCCCACGCGAAATTGCCGCGTCCGTTGCTACGTTGGGAAAATGTGTGAACTCGGACAAGCTGAACATAAGCGCACGGAGCAGGACGAAAGGTTCTGCCGGTGCGAGGTTCTCAGGCACAATTCTTACGCAGAACACCCTTGCATAAGCAGATCACACACCAGCACCGTGCCTCCCCCCGCCTTGTACCATCGGCAAGGGCGCGGGTTCTTCCTCAGAAAATCAAAACATCCGTATAAGCCAGCGTGGGGTGGCCGTCTACAACGCCGATCTGAACAGCCGCGCCAGAGCCGCTGCCATCCGCGTCACGGTACAGCGCACCGGTGGTCGGGTTGTAGATCACCCGATCTGTTGCGAGGTGGCCTGTGGTGGTCATGTCGCGTATTCATGCCGCTCCAAGTGCTCGTTTAGGCCACTTGGCGTTCGAAGGCCAAGGGGCTTTTGCCTCCCAATGCTGAATGCCGACGGCGTGGGTTATAGAAGCCGTTGATGTATTGGAAGATGGCCGTCTCAGCCTGGCGACGGGTTTCCCAAGACCTGCGCCAGATCAGCTCGGCCTTGATGGTTTTGAAGAAGGTTTCGATGGTTGCGTTGTCATAGCAGTTGCCTTTGCCGCTCATCGACGCCTTGACCCCATGCTCAAGCAGGATTCCCCTTGCGCTTGACGCGCTACGGCAATGAGGGATTTCGCCTGACCAAGCGCGGGGAGAAACTCGCGACCCCACCAGCGCGGCTGTTTGCCGAAGTGATCCCCTTTTTTCGTTCTTCAGATCGACCATTCATCTTAAGCCCGATTTGAGGATCGTCCCTTCGGCAAATGGGATGTGGACCACCTAAATAGGTCGCCTCAGCCAATCGAACACTTTGCCCTTGATCAGGAAGCGGCGGCGCTTTGCGTTTTAGACCTGACAAATGGGAACTTAATCCAACAGCCTCATCACAAGCGCCACGGCCTGCTGCGGCGTCAACGAGTTTGGCGCAAGACCAAGACGTAACCAAAGCCCGTCAATAAGCGCGCTGATCTGCATGGCTTTGGCCATAGCCTGATCCGTTGGCAGCAGGGGGCGCAGGCCAGACATCAAGTTACTGTGCATCCGGCCATGGATGGCGCGCTGGATTCGGGCCAATTCTGGGCTGCGCGGCACTTCTGCGCACAAAGACAGCCAAGCATGGCACACTGGGGCGTTGAAAAGATCCGGTTCGAAGTTGCCTTCGATGACCGCCCTTAAGCGGTCTTGTGCAGACTGCGCCTGCGCAAGGCGGGCAACGACACGGTCGCGAAGCACCAAATTGGCCTCGCGCATCACCTGCTCGAACAGTTCGGCTTTGGACCGGAAATAGTGCAGCACAATCCCCTTGGACGCCCCCGCCTCGGCAGCGACTTTTTCCAGCGTCGTGCCGGTCACGCCTTCGCGCTGCAAAACGCGGAACGCTGCGGCGCGCAATTCGCGTCGGCGGATGTCACTGATCGAACTGAGCGCCAAGAGAGTCTCCCATTTGCTTCACTGGTCGGCGATTAGACCTAAAATATCAAGTATTGACTTTATGGGCGAAATATTGCCCATTGGGTCAATATTCAAACCCAACAGACAAGGGATCACGTTCATGAGGCAATTCGTCACCGCAACCGCCCTGTTTTTGGTCATGTCACAGGCCGCATTGGCCGCCGACCCCGAGGCCTGCGGCACCGTCCGCATGGCCGAACCGGGCTGGAATGATCTGGCCCTGACCACTGGCACGGCCGCCGTGATCCTGAAATCCTTGGGATATGAGGTCGAATCCGACATTCTGGGTCTGCCAGTGATCTATCAATCCTTGGCGGGTAAAGATCTGGATGTATTTTTGGGATACTGGGACCCCGCCATGGTGACCTATGCTGCGGCCTACGAAAAGGATGGCTCTGTCGAGCGCATCCACGTCAACCTGGAAGGGGCGAAATACACCTTCGGCGTGCCCGATTATGTCTATGACGCGGGGGTTCATGACTTCGCCGACCTGCAAAAGTTCGCGGATCAGTTTGACAAGAAAATGTATGGCATCGAAGCCGGATCCAACACGCTGATGTTTGACGCCATTGCCGACAAGGCCTTCGGTCTGGACGGTTGGGAAGTGGTGGAATCTTCGGAAAGCGGGATGTTGGCCCAAGTCGCCCGCGCGATTGAACGCAAGGATTTCATCGTCTTTCAAGCCTGGGCGCCGCATCCGATGAATACCACTTTCCCGATCCAGTATCTGACGGGTGGGGATAAGCAATATGGCCCGAATTTCGGGGCGGCCACTGTCAGCACGCAGGTCCGCAAGGGATATGTGGCGGAATGCCCGAATGTGGGCCGGTTGCTGAACAACCTGACCTTCACCATTGATTTCGAGAACAAAGGCATGGGCTATATGATGACCGACGGTATGGATCCACGCGATGCGGCCAAACGGATCCTGACGGAAACCCCTGACGTGCTGCCCACTTGGCTGGATGGGGTAACCACGCTGGACGGCAAGCCGGGACTGGACGCTGTAAGAGTCGCCTTGGGGCTGTGAACCAACTGGTGGCATTTCCACCCGCCCGCCTAATTTCATTGAGGGGTGGCGGGTGGCTCAACGTTCACGAACAGATGGGGCATGGGCCAACACTTGTGCTTCTGCACGGGTTCACAGATTGCGCCGACAGCTTTCGTCTGATCGCTCCGCATCTGGCAGGGCGGCATCTTGTCATGCCAGACTTGCGCGGGCATGGCGCCTCGTTTCGGGCTGATCTGATGGGCCTGTCAGAGCTTGCAGGCGATATCGAAGATCTGGCGCAAGCTTTGGGCCTGACCGAAACGGTTTTGATCGGCCATTCTATGGGGGCGCTTGTCGCTCTGATACTGGCCGGCGGGGCCATGCAGCCCCAAGGGCTTATCCTGATCTCGGGCAGTTTGCAGCCTTCCGGCCCGGCCTTGACCCGGATCGCAAGCCAATTCGCCGCCCTGCCACAACCTTTGACGGCAGATCATCCGTTTCTAGACGAGTGGTATGCCTGCGCAGCCCCCGTGCCGCGCCAATTTCTAGACCGTCAGCGCGCCGCCTGCATCAGCGTGCGTTCGCAAGATGCTGCCAGCTGTCTGGCAGCTTTGGCCGCGGCAGATTTGCGCTCTTTGGCCCAAGGTCTATACCTTCCGGCACTGGCTGTTTCAGGCGAGATGGACCCGATTTTCTCTGCCGATCATAGCGCGGCCTTGCGCCAAAATCTTCGCCCGCAGAGGGAACTGGTTCTTGCCCAAGTTGGGCACAACCCACATTGGGAGGCCCCAGGCCAGGTCGCCGATGCGATATTGTCGTTTCTCGACCAGTTTGAGCGCATTGGCTAACGATGGCCCAAGGCTCAGGCTATGTTCCCTGCAACTGCACCCAGCGCCGTCACCGCCTTTCTATTTGGCTGCAGGCCCAGCCCGCCCTTGCGGGCTAAGATAGGCGTTGAAAGTGGGCCGAAGAGAGGGTTCGGGGCAGGTCGTTATAGACTAAGGCGACAAAAGACCTTGAAGCCGTATCCATCCGATTGTCCCGTGCACGGGGCGATTGGCCGTGGAAAACGGCGCAACCATGGCGCTTCGGGCAATTTTCGGCAAAATTGGGTTTTGGCAGAACGTGCGCTTGCACCGCCTATGTCGTGGTCGCGACTGAATGGCTTACGCTCTAGATCGTGGGGTTTGCATCCTTGAACTGCCGACCCTCAGCGCCCAGTTGAAACATCTCGCCGATAGAAGCCGAAGCTATTGCCCAGACCGCACTGGAAACTGAAACAAAGGCCGCGTTCTGCCTAGGCTTGGGGTTCATAGCCAGAACAAGACGAATGCGAGCAATCCGCGCAACGCGGGGTGCACCGGCTTTGGCAGCATTTGCCAAAAGACCCATATTCCCCGCGCGATTGCACAAAAGAAAAGTGCCGAAGCTTTCGCCTCGGCACCCCTTTGGCTTTATAAGGCCTTACTTGCCCCAGATAGCGGCATAGGCGTCGCGGTAGCCGTTTTGCGGGTCAAAGGCGTTGCTGTCGCCCATGGCCTTCAGCCCCTCTTCGGTCACAAGGGCAGGTGCTGTGATGTAGCCAGAGCAGGCCTCGCCTTGCACGGCGCGGTTCAACTCGTCGACGATTTGCCACCCTTGCAGGTTCAGCGGTTCTGCCACGGTTACCGCTTGGTATTGACCGCCGCGAATGCGCTGGAAGGCGGCTTCAGACCCGTCGCCAGCCGAACCGGCCTTGGGCGCGCCCTTACCGTCGATGCCAGCGGCCGCCAGTGACGGGCCCATGAAGTCGAAGTACAGGTCGTTGATCGCCAGCGAATGCGTCCACTTGGCGCCGTACTTTTGCAGCAAGGTCGTGGTCAGCGGGCCCATACGGGTCGAGGTTTCTGCAATGGGCGTGTCAACATATTCCAACACGGTGCCACCGGCATCCTCGATGTCTTTCTTCATGCGGTCGGCTTTGTCGATCGCAATCTGATAGGTGCTGTCGGTGAAGATCACCACGCCGGGCTTGCCGCCGGCATCATCCAGCGCCCATTTTGCGGCCACATCGGACACCTGCATGGCATCGGTTGACACGTTGGCAAAGATGCCGCCCGGTGCATCACACCCGATCTTGGGGCCAGAGTGCCACGAGACCATCGGAATTTTGGCAGCGGTGACGCCTTCAAGGGCTGTTTGTTGTTCAGCAGCATCAAAGCCATTGATCACGATGCCATCGGGGTTCAGCGCCAAAGCCTGCCCCACAGCGGCAGAGCGGCCTTGCACCGAGCCTGCGCCGTCGAGCACTTTGACCGTCCAGCCGATCTTGGCTGCGGCTTCTTCGATGCCGGTGGTAACGCCCAAAATACCACCGTTCGTCAAATCGGCGGCCAGAACGACAATCGTTTTGCCGTCTGCGGCTTTGGGGCCAGTGGTGGGGCCGTCAAACCCCTCTGCCATAGCCCCTAGGGCCATAGAGGTCAGGAAAGTGCCGGCCAGAAGCCCGTTTAGGAAAGTACGTTTCAGCATGTGGTCCTCCCAGGATGTGCTGTTTTACTTCGACTTTGCGCCCTTCTTCCTTTGCGCGTATCCGGCGATGCCGATTGCGATCAGAAGAGTGGTTCCGTTAAAAAGCGGTTCAACCCAAAAGCTGCCGCCGAACTGTTGGATGCCCGAGATTCCGACGGCAAGGATCATGACCCCGACAATCGTTCCCCAAACATTGACGCGACCGGGCTTGATCGTGGTCGAACCAAGAAAAGCCCCGACAAGCGCGGGCAACAGGAATTCCAGCCCGACAGAGGCCTGCCCGATCCGCAGCTTTGACGCCAAAAGCACCCCAGCCAGCGCGGTCAGCAGCCCCGACGCCACAAAGGCACCGACGACGAATTTGCGGGTGGGAATGCCGTTCAGCTCTGCCGCGCGTTGGTTGGCACCGATGGCATAAAGGTACCGGCCGACGGGTGTGTAATCGAGCACGACCCACAAGGCCAAGGATATGGCCACCACATAAAAAGCCGTGATCGGCAGGCCAAGAACAAAGGTGCCGTTGATGGCATAAAAGGCATCAGGCAACACGCCAACCATTTGCCGCCCGCCAGTATGCCAAAGGGCCAAGGCGTAAAGCACAGTTCCTGTGCCAAGCGTGGCGATGAAACTGTCGATCCGCGCCACCTCGACCAAAAGGCCGTTCAGGCCGCCTGTGATAACGCCAAGCACCAGCACCACCAGCACGGCGGCGGGCCATGGCAGGCCAAGGTTGGTTTGCAGGCTGATGGCCAAGATGTGCCACAGCACGATGCCGTAACCCACCGTCAGGTCAATGCGGCCCGCCACCATCGGAATCGTGGCGGCAAGGGCCAGAAGGGCGATGATGGCTTTATCGCTTAAAATAGAGCGAACATTCAAAATAGTGGGAAAGCTGTCGGGCAGCAGGATCGAAAACAGCAAAATCAGGCCCACCATCAAGATGACAAGGCCATAGGTCGGTGCCAATCGCAGGGCCTTGGCCACGGGGGATAGCCCGCGCAGTTCGTCCTTGGTCGGCTCGACAGCGTTTGATTCAATTCCGGGCATTTTATCCTCAGGCGGCTTCACCGGCCGAAGCGGCCTGGATCAGGGATTCGGTGGACAGGTGGGTGCCGCTTAGTTCGGCAACAGGCAAACCGCGGCTGAACACGATGGCGCGGTGGCAGATGGCGGCGATTTCCTCAAAATCAGTCGAGACGACCAGAACGCCCATGCCGCTGGCAAGGGCCTGATACAGCAGGTGGTAGATTTCAGCCTTGGCCCCCACATCGACCCCCGCCGTCGGGTCTTCGGTGATCAGCAGACGGCGACCTGAATCGAGCCAGCGCCCCACGACCACCTTTTGCTGGTTGCCGCCCGAAAGAGCCTCGATTGCCAATGTCGGGTCGTTGGGTTGCAGGCCAACACGTGCCCCTATGGCTTTTGCCATGCCTTCCTCGCGCCGTGCGGACACCACGGCCAGCAGGCCGCGCCCCGTTGCGGAGGGGTTCAAAAAGGCATTTTCGCGGATCGCAAGACCGGGGGCCACGCTTTCGCCAATACGGTCGCGCGCGACAAGACCGATGCCCGATTGCATCGCGCGCTGTGCGGAATGCAGGTCAGGGGCTTTGCCATCTAACGTGACCCGTCCCGTATGGGGGGTAAGGCCGAACAGGGCGCGGCCAATCTCTTCATGGCCTGCACCGCGCAGACCGGCCAACCCCAACAGTTCACCGCGCCGAATGTCAAAGCTGACAGGGCCAACCATCGCCGTGCGCAGGTTTTCCACGCGCAGGATCGCGGGGCCGTCCAGCACCGCCGGACGGGTGATTTCGCGCGCCTTGCGGCCCACGATCAGGCTGACCAGTTCTTCGGGCGTGGTGTCTGCAATGGCGCGCAGACCCACCATTTGGCCATCGCGCAGCACGGCCACGCGGTCGGCGACGCGGAAAATCTCATCCAAGCGGTGGCTGACATAGATCATGCCAACACCCCGCGCTTTGAGCGGGCGCAGGGCTGCGAAAAGGCGTTCGACTTCATCAGCAGGCAGGCTGGCGGTGGGTTCATCCAGCACCAGAAAATCGCAATCCGCTGCAAGGGCGCGGGCAATCGCCACAAGTGATTTCTGGGTGCGCGTCAGGCTGGAAACCCGCGCGGTGGCCGAAAAATCGGCATCCACCAAGCGTAGCGCCGCATCGGCGCGGGCTTCGGTTGCGCGCCAATCAATACGGCCAAACTTGCGCACGTAGCCCAGCGCAAGAGCGATGTTTTCAGCAACACTCATCCACTCGATCAAGCCTAAGTCTTGGTGGATAAAGGCAACTTTCTGGCCGCCGGAAACACCCGCGACATGGGCATAAGGCTGCCCGTCGATCAGCACGCCACCCTCGTCGGCGCGGTGAATGCCGCCCAAGACCTTGATCAGCGTCGACTTGCCCGCCCCATTCTCGCCCAGCAGCGCAACGATCTCGCCACGACCGACCCCAAGTGAAACGCCCTTCAAAGCAAGCGTACCGCCAAAGGATTTGACGACACGATCGAAGAACAGGCCTTCGGTCGGCGGGTGCATGGCGGTTCCTCCTTTTTGGTGCCGGAATGGCCGGTCTGACGCCAGCTTTGCCGATAACTTCAGATGAGGATACTCGGGGCACCAATGAAGTCAATCAAAATAGTTATCGATAACATGACAAGCCCGACCGCCACCTTGAACACGGGTTTCATTGCGCGAAATCCAGCGGCAGGCAAGTCAGGTTCGACCTGTTCACAGTGGCGTTAACCCGTCTTGTAACTCGCCAGACGGGTTAACTGGTCACCGCTTTGTCACGGGTATTGAATGCCATTACGGTTCAAAACCACCGAATACACGCTGGTCGTGGCAGTGATGAACAGCCGATGCTTGGCCCGCCCGCCAAAGCAGATGTTCGACACCGTTTCAGGGATCAGCACCTTGCCCATCAGATGCCCATCGGGCGCAATGCAATGCACACCGTCTGCCGCCGAGGACCACAGGTTCCCGTCACTGTCCACCCGAATGCCATCCGCGCAGCCGGTGTCGATCTTGTGAAACAGGCGGCCGTTTTCAGGGCGACCGTTCACCATGTCATAAACGCGGATGTGCTGGGGATCTTTGCTGTGCATCCGGCCCGTGTCGGCCACGTAAAGGCGGCTTTCATCGGGACTGAACGCCAGACCATTCGGGCAGGCCATATCAGAAATCACCGCAGTAACCGTGCCGTTCGGGTCGATGCGGTAGACGTGGCAGGGCAGTTCCTGCGGGGCGCGAAAGCCTTCGTAGTCGGTCATTATCCCGTAATGCGGGTCGGTGAACCAGATGCTGCCGTCGCGGGCGGCGATCACGTCATTGGGGCTGTTGAGCGGTTTGCCATCAAAACGGTCGGCCACCACGGTCACGCTGCCATCCCATTCGGTCCGCGTCACGCGGCGCGTGCCATGTTCGCAACTGACCAATCGCCCCATACGGTCGCGGGTATGGCCGTTGGCATAGTTAGAAGGCTGGCGAAACGTCGTCAGCCCCTCTTCGGTCCAGCGCAGGATGCGGTTGTTGGGGATATCGGAAAAGAGCAGGCAGCCCATGTCACCGAACCAGACCGGCCCTTCGACCCAGTCAAAGCCGGTGGCCAACCGCTTTGGCGGCGCATTGCCCAAGACATAGCTGGCGAACAGCGGATCGAGAACTTCATAAAAAGACATTGCCATCTCCGTTTCCTAGCGTGATGGTATCGTTAACATCGGTTAATCGTCTTGGAAAGGACCAGCGATGCAAGCCACCATACCCTGTGAAAAGCTGACAGATGCGGCCGTTGCAAGCATGATTGCGGCGGCTGTTGCGGCGGCCAGCCAGATGGGCCAGCCCCAGTGCATTGTTATTGTCGACCCCTCGGCGGTCGAGCTGGCCTCGTTTCGCATGGTTGGGGCACGGGTTTTGTCGATGCGTTCAGCCCGCGCCAAGGCGCAGACGGCGGCCTCGATTGGAAAGCCCTCGGCAAGCTTGCCCGAAGCCGTCAGGCTGACAGTCGCAGCCGCAACCGAAGGTGCGATGACGGGCCTGCCCGGTGGCCTGCCGATCTGGTTGAACGGGCAGCTTTTGGGTGGGATCGGCGTTGGGTCAGGCAGTGGCGATCAAGACACAGCCGTCGCGCGCGCAGCCATTGCGGCGATTGGGGCAGACCCGTTCTGACGGGCCCGCCCCAAGGCGCATAGGCGTGGCTTAGTCTGAAAAGACGATCTGGGCCTTCATGGTTTGGCTGCGATCACTGGCAAGGCGAAACGCGGATTCCGCTTCCGCCAGCCCAACCGTGTGGGTGATCAGCGGTTTCACATCAATCAACCCCTTTTGCATCAGCCCGACGCCAATGGCGAATTCGGAGTGAAACCGGAAGGATCCGCGCAGGTCTAGTTCCTTGGCGGTGATCGCCATCATCGGAAGCGACATATCGCCGCCCAAGCCCAGTTGCAGGATAACGCCACGCGGGCGCAGCGCCGCAATTCCGCCCGCCAGCGCCGCCGCAACGCCGGTGCATTCATACAAAACGTCGAAATGGCCTTTGTCGGCATTGTAAGCCGCCAGCGCATCGGGGTCGGTTGCGGTATTTATCACGCGGTCCGCCCCAACTTTGCGCGCTAAAGACAGGGTAAAGTCTGACAGATCGGTCGCTACGATCTCGGCAGCCCCAGCGCGGCGCGCCGCAAGGATGCAAAGCACGCCAATTGGCCCGCAGCCTGTGACCAGAACCCGTTTGCCCAGCAAGGTGCCCGCCCGTGTGGTGGCGTGCAGCGTCACGGCCAGTGGTTCGGCCATCGCGGCTTCACCCGCAGTGAGACCGGTTGCGTCGACGCATTGGCTGGCATCCGCCACCAAAACCTCGCGGAAGGCACCTTGAATGTGCGGGAAAGGCATGGCGCTGCCGTAAAACCGCATGTTCAAGCATTGGTTCGCCCACCCCTCAAGGCAAAACTTGCACCCACCGCAGGGGCGTGACGGGGAAACGGCCACCAACTGGCCCACAGAAAAGCCACTGACGCCAGCGCCCAACGTCTCAACCCGGGCCGAGACTTCGTGGCCAAGGATCATCGGCTCTTTCAGCCGCACCGTACCAAATCCACCGTGGTTGTAATAATGCAGATCCGATCCGCAAACCCCGCCGGTTGCCAAGCGCAGACGCATTTGGCCGGGGCCGGGTGCCTCATCAGGGTGATCTTCGATGCGCAGGTCGCGGGCGGCGTGTATGACAAGGGCGCGCATCACAGCACCGGCGTTGGCAAGGGCTGGCCTGCAAAATGCGCTGACAGATTGTCGCGCAGCAGTTTGCCCATCGCCTTGCGGGTTTCAAACGTGCCGCTGGCATGGTGCGGTTGCAGCAGCACGTTGGGCAAAGACAAAAAGCGTGGGTTCAATTTCGGCTCTCCCTCGAACACATCCAGCGCGGCAGAGCCTAGCCTGCCATCTTCTAGGGCCGCAAGAAGGGCCTCTTCATCAATGTTGGCGGCGCGCGAAATGTTGATCAGCATGCCATCCGGCCCCAACGCCTCGATCACCTTGGCGCTGACGATGTGGCGTGTTGCGGTTGATGCGGCGAGGGTGACAAACAGAAAATCCGACCGTGCCGCCAGTGCAACGGGATCGGCGATGAATTCCCACTGTTTGGCAAAGTCTTTCGGGCCGCTTGCGGTGGAATAGGCGATTTCAAGATCAAATCCGGCCAGCCGTTTGCCAACTTCATGACCGATGCGGCCAAGGCCCAGAATGCCGACCCGCTTGCCCCAAACACGGCGCTGCAAAGGATACCCCCCCTTTTCCGCCCAAGATCCATCGCGCACCCACGCCTCGGCCCTGATCATGCCGCGTGATTGGGCCAGCATCATCGCCACCCCCAGATCGGCGACGTCTTTGGTCAGCACATCGGGCGTGTTGGTGACGCGAATGCCACGTGCGCGCGCGGCGGTCAGGTCAACCGCGTCATAGCCGACACCGTAGACGCTGATGACTTCCAAGTTCGGGCAAGCCGCAATCATCGCCGCATTCGCCCCCAATTCACCCCGCGTGGCGATGCCGCGCACTTGGGGGCCGACCGAGGCTAGAAAGGCCGCGCGGTCACTGGCGTCGAACAGGCGGTGCATGTGAAACTCATGGTCCAGCGGCCCTTGATCCCAGTCAGGATAGGGACCGACTTGCAGGATATGCGGTTTTGTCATCTTCTTTCCTTCGCGGGCCTTGACGGATGTGTTATCGATAACATAGTCTTTTCACGCAACACTTGTCGAGTGTATTTCGAAATGGGGGAGACTGTCTTGGGCCTGAAAATGTTCGACCTATCGGGCAAACGCGCCTTGGTCACGGGGTCTTCGCAGGGCATCGGCTTTGCGCTGGCCCAAGGCTTGGCCGCCGCCGGCGCGCAGGTTTTGCTGAATGGGCGCGATGCCACCAAACTGGCGCAGGCGGCAGGGCGCATCGCGGGGGCGCAGACATTGGCCTTTGACGCGACCGACCATGAAGCCGTGCGCGCCGCCATCGACGGATTCGAGGCCAATGTGGGCCCCATCGACATCCTTGTGAACAATGCCGGCATGCAGCACCGTGGGCCGCTAGAAGAGTTTCCGGCCGATGCCTTCGAGCGCTTGTTGCAAACCAATATTGCGACCGTCTTTCATGTTGGCCAAGCCTGCGCGCGCCATATGATTGCCCGCAACAAGGGCAAAATCATCAACATCGCCTCGGTGCAAACTGCCCTCGCCCGTCCGGGGATCGCGCCTTACACGGCAACCAAGGGGGCCGTGGGCAATTTGACCAAAGGCATGGCGACCGATTGGGCCAAACACGGGCTGCAATGCAACGCCATCGCACCGGGCTATTTTGACACGCCGTTGAATGCTGCGCTTGTCAGCGACCCCGCCTTTTCGGCTTGGCTGGAAAAGCGCACCCCTGCCGGACGTTGGGGCAAAGTAGAAGAACTGGTCGGGGCCTGCATCTTTCTGTCATCGGACGCATCCAGCTTTGTGAATGGGCATATCCTGTATGTCGACGGCGGCATAACGGCTTCGCTGTGACGCTGCGGGTGGTGATTATGGGCGTGGCGGGCTGTGGCAAATCCAGCGTCGGGGCCGCGCTGTCGGCGGCTTTGGGCGTGACCTATGTCGACGGCGATGATCTGCACCCCGCTGCCAATGTCGACAAGATGCGGCGCGGTGTGGCGCTTAGCGACCATGACCGCTGGCCATGGCTTGGTCAGGTGGCCGCTTGCCTGCAAAACAGCGCGCCCGTGATCGTGGGGTGTTCGGCCCTGAAGCGCGCCTACCGCGACCGTATTCGCGGCGGTGTGCAGGGCGAGGTCGCCTTTGTGCACCTGTCAGGCGACCGCGACCTGATTGCCGCCCGCATGGCGCAGCGCCAAGGGCACTATATGCCGCTGTCCCTGCTGGATAGCCAGTTTGCCGCCCTAGAGCCGCCGGGGCCGGACGAGGCTGTCACGGTCACCATTGACCAACCCCTGCCCGACATCGTGGCGCAAATCCTTGGGCACCTATCAGGAGAGGTTGCATGACGCGAAAGATCGCCCTGATCGGTGCAGGTGCCATGGGCGGTGCCATCGGTGCGCGGCTGTTGGCCACCGGCACGCCGCTGATGGTCTTTGACCTAGACCCCGAAAAGCGCGCCGTTCTGGTGGCACAGGGTGCCACCGAGGCCACCAGCGCCTCGGCTGCAGTCGCGGGTGCGCAGGCGGTGATCTTGTCGCTAAACTCTGCCAAGATCGTGCGGGCTGCCGTCTTTGGCGCAGGGGGTGTCGCCGAAGGGGCGACGCCCGGCGCGTTGATCATCGACATGTCGTCCATCGACCCTGAATCGACCAAGGCGCTGGCCCAAGAGGCAGCAGCGCGTGGTCTGCGCTGGGTCGACAGCCCACTTTCGGGCGGAATTCCCAAAGTAACCAGCGGCGCATTGACCCTGATGCAAGGCGGAACCGCATCAGATGTGGCCGAAGCGCAGCAAATCCTAGCAAACGTGGCCAGCCATCAGACGCGGATGGGCGATGCCGGTGCAGGCCAAACCACCAAGCTGATCAATCAGGTTCTGTGCGGGCTGACCTTTATGGCCGTCGCCGAAGCCACCGCCTTGGCCGAAGCGGCGGGTGTGGATGCCACGATGATCCCGCAGGCGCTAAAGGGCGGCCGTGCCGACAGCGCCTTGTTGCAAGAATACATGCCCCGCTTTGCGGCCCGCGATTACCGGCGCACGGGGCGCATTGATAACATGGTCAAAGACCTGAACGCCGCAGCCGATCTGGCGCGATTGACCCACACCCCCATGCCGCTGACAGCCCTTTGCGCCGAAATTCACCGGATGCTGACCTCGGCTGGCTTGGGCGGTGAAGATCAAGCCGCCTTGATGGAATTCTTTAAGGGCCCGCGAAAGGACCTGTCATCATGATCACCCGCTACGCCCTGTTTGAAGGCAAAGTTCACGACGGCCAAACCGAAGCGTTCCGCGCCGCTGTGCTGGCCGAGATTCTGCCCGTGTGGCGGCGCTTTCCCGGCGCGTTGGCGGTGCATGTCACCTTTGCTGATGACCGTGACCCAGATGCGCCCGAGTTTCCGCTGATATTGGCAATCGAATGGCCCGACCGCGCAACGGTTGACGCTTTCCTTGACCATCCGATCCGCAAAGAGGGCCGTGCAGCGACCGAAGCGGTCTTGTCGCGCTTTTTCGTCGGGCGCATTCATCACCATGTGACCACTGCACACCGTTTCGATCCGGTGCACCCAAACGCCTAAAGTCTGGATTTCTTCCAAAAATACGGGTACCAGCACGCTATGACCACCGCGCCCCGCAAAGCCCCGACCATGGCTGATGTCGCCCGCCTTGCGGGTGTGTCACCCATGACCGTCAGCCGCGCGTTCAAGGTTGAAACCTCGGTCAGCGGAGCAACGCGCGAAGCTATCTTAAAGGCGGCCGACGATCTGGGCTATGTTTTTGACAGCACGGCGTCCAATCTGCGCTCGCAGAAAACCAATTTCGTCGCCGTCACAGTTCCCTCTATCAACAATGCCAACTTCGCCGAAACTGTCCGCGGCCTGTCCGAAAGGCTCAAGCCGCGCGGATTGCAAATTCTGCTGGGCTACACCGATTACGACATGGCCGAAGAAGAGCGGTTGATCGAGCAATTTCTGCGCCGCCGCCCCGAAGCCATCGTTGTCACAGGGGGGCGTCACACCCCGCGCGCGCGGCGCTTGCTGGAAAATGCCGGAATTCCCGTGGTGGAAACTTGGGATTTGCCCGAAGCGCCGATTGGCCATGTTGTGGGCTTTTCCAATGCGGGCGCTGTGCGCGACATGGTTGACCATTTTGTGGCACTGGGTCTGACACGCATCGCTTTCATCGGTGGCGATACCACACGCGACACCAGAGGGGCCGACCGGCGCGCCGGCTTCATCGCGGCGATGCAGGCGCATGGGTGCGATGCCACCCGCCTTATCGCGGCAGGCACACCGCCGATTTCGATGCGCGAAGGGGCCGAGGCGATGGGCCACCTGTTGGAAACCCTTCCCGACACGCAGGCGGTGATCTGTGTTTCCGATCTGTCGGCTTACGGCGCCTTAACCGAATGCCAGCGACGTGGCGTCGACGTGCCAGAACGGGTTTTGATCGCCGGATTTGGCGACTATGAAATTGCCAGCATTTCGGTGCCGCCGCTGACAACCATCAACCCCTTTCCCAGCAAGATCGGCGCGTTGAGCGCGGATTTGATTGTCGCAGCCCTTGATGGCCTTTTGGAAGGCCCCCAAACCATCCGCATTGAAACCGAACTCCTTATTCGCGGATCCTCGCGGTAAGGCAGATATCGCGACATCCGAGTGCGTCTGTTGATCGAAGATATGACACGGTGTTTGCCCTCAAAATATCAGCGAACCGAGTTAAAGTGAAATTTGCTATTCATTACCGCTCAACTCTCGTTCAGCAGCATTTTGCGGACATATGTTTTTGCCAGTCGAATATGCGCTGGTGTGCCAAAAAACGGGTTTTTCTCCATCATGGGGGATCGGATAATCGTGAGCAAACCGCGAAATAGAAAGATCATTTCCTCATTTGACAATGTCTTGAACCCGCCTGTTTCGTCGCTGGCAATAGCGGCTTTTATGAGGGGCAAAAGACTTTCGCCAGCAGCATCCATATCCGACAATCGGTCAGAGTGTTCCAAGGCGATCTTGTACACTTTGCGCACCAAAGTCGGGTTGTATTGCTGTGCCCTTGCGAACATTCGGTCTACAAACTGGTCGAACAGAACGCTGGGGTGGGTCTTTGGATCATGCGCTGTGATCAGGTCTTCCAGTTCTTTATGTAATGCCGCCGCGCGCACACGCACCAAATGGCGGATCACGCTGCCAATGGAGCCGAAGTGAAAATACACCGTCGCGGCGGAAAAGCCTGTCGCCTTTGACAGCTCACGCGCGGTTGGCAATTCACCGCCGCTTTCGCGGATCAGGCGAACGCTTTCTTCCGCGATAATCTCCATCGTTTTGACTTTTTTGCTCAATGGAAAACGGCTCGTTTGGGGGTGAAAAATGACCAACTGCGCCCGATGATAACCACAGCGGCGCCACGATGCACAGGGCGAAAACAATCGTTGGGAAAAAAGGGAAAACTAATCAAGGGTCGCAAGAAAAGACAAAAGTTCGCATTTTATCACGGCATTTCATAATTTTACGTCACCGCAGAAAAGCTGATCACCGCGACTCTCCCTAGGGTTGTTTGCTGCCCCTTGCCCTAACTACGATGCTGGCAACGCTTTTTGAAGGATTTGCCATGCCCGCTTCCCCCCTTGTTTTGGCCTTTTCACGGGCACTTAGCATCCTTATCGCCAAGCGCCGAGCCGATGCGGTTACGGGCACCAATCGCTTGCACCCAAACCCGCACCAGCGGGCAGTTGAGCGTTGAGATGCGGTTTTAAGTTAACTCTTTATTGCCAACCGCGAGCCTTACGGTTCGCTTGCAAGAAACTGGAGTCTGATCGTGATTTATCTTTCCGCGCTCTCGCAGGGCAATTGGCGCAGCATCTGGACTGCGCCGTGTTTGACCTATGCAATGCGTTCAACTGTCCAAAAGCGCGCCGATTGGTTGCAGGCGGCAGTTGGCGCGAAAACCCTAAGCCGATTTATGAAGATAGCAATCACAGCAGCGCTTTTGTACGTCGGGTTGTAATTCATAACCCGCATCTAAAGCACGCATGGAAAGATCTTGGAATTCTCCATATCCCTGCGAAAACAAATCCAAATCAAGTCCGTCCAATCTATCATATATTGTACGGTCAACTAACACACAAAAACCATGGACTAGACTTATTTTGGGTGCCTCAAATATCTTCAGTTGCTCTAATCGCTTCTGCGTTTCAGAGATTCCCACATCTGAGGGCATGTAGTGCAAAGCAAAGTTTCCCTGTGGGTCAAATATCTCTCTCACACTCTGCCAACCGGCATTGTTGGACAGTGGGCCAACCATTGCCACCTTTTGGTTAAGGTTCATCGCAGCACTCAACTTCTCAAGCCAACCTTCACCAACAATACAATCACTATTAAGAGCAACGAAACGAGACGTTGTGCTCTCAGAAATTCCATATGATAGAGCATTGGAAAACCCAAATCGTTTAGGTGTTCTCAGATAAAGAACGTAAGAACTCCGCTTAGCCAGATCCTGCATCCATGAAGTTGACTCGGAAGTGCTGCAATCATCGACAATGATAATTCGACCTAGAAGTGATGTTCGCGCGATATAGATGCTATCAATACATTTAACCAAATGTTCTATCGCGTCATGGACTGGAATTATTATGTCTATTTTTGCCGATTGTTTGCAGTCATAGGTTATGTCGCAATTCAACCGCGCAAATTTCCCATTCTCTATCGGTGGGAGACTCAGGCTGTCAAGAAAATCAGCAACACGCTCATGAGAAGCGCTACTAATGAAATCGAAAAATAAACCGCGGAAGCATGCTAGTGGCTCATTACGGGTTGGGAATGTTTCACAGAGTTCCGCAGCCAACGCGAGAGCTAATTCAAAATCACCTCGTGCTCGATTTACCTCACATTCAAGAATGCCAACCTCGCCGAGTTTTGCACCAACACGATGCAACCATTCAAGGTCAAAAACTGCTTTTTCATGGCGTCCTAATGAAACAAGTGCTTTTGCTCGAATAAGGCGAAAGTCCGGATTGATGTTATTCGACAAAACACCTTGTTCTGCATGAAAAATAGCTTCCTCGAAACGATCAAGTCTCAATAGGGCAATTGCAAGTGATAACCGAGCACCTTCAATGCCTGGATCAATCCTAAGTGCAAATTCGAAGTTTTCAATAGATTCTTGTATTTTGTCTTGAGTTAGCTGCGATGTTCCCAAGCCAACCAAACTTGATGCTCGATTTGGTGATTTCTCTAACGATTTAAGCCACCAAAGTTCAGCATTTTCAGAATCATTAAGAAGAAGGGCAGTGGCTCCTAGAGCTTCATACACTTCAAACTCATGATAGCTTCCATCAAGTGCTCGCAAAAATGTAGAGTAGGCGTCCTTATAATTTCCGCTTGACAGGTGTTTTCTACCAATCTCAAAGATTTGCACTGAACTCAGATTAGCATCACCTATAGCCATGTTTTTCCCAAATGAACATCCAGATTGTTTTATTACAGTTTCTTGAGTAAAGGACTTATTTCACAACAGAAACATCTAATATTTCAAACAACGTTAACAAACGCTTTTAATTGTCGCCAATCCAATAGCCAGCTGCGGACTTCTTTGAACCAAATCATAAGTTAATGTCGCTGCCGATTTATCAAAGAGATAGCCAAATCCAGCATCGATGCCCCAACCACCGTCGAATAGATAGGTTGTGCCAATGGCTCCGACGGGTTGGTTTTTCTGATTTGAAGATAGAAGTTTAGCGGTCAAACCAAGTTGCGGTTTGGATTCGCCACCGAAGTTTAGAGCAAATCCAAACATTACTGATGGCTCTGCTAGCGATTGAGAACATGACATAATGAGCGCCAGCGCTGTCGATAACAGGACGTTTCTCATCATCTGCTCCTACTTACATTCGTCCGAAAATCACAGAGACTGGTCAGGATTGTGTTAGGCTTTTTTGCGCTCCATTACGCCAATGCCGAAGATCTTCGGAGTCCGCATAAGGTGTCGACAAAGTTTGCGTTCATCTGCCTATAAATGTCAAGTACTTGAGGCGCTTCGATTGCTATCCTTGGGCCAATTGGACGGGACCGCCCGACAGGGCGCCCATCTGCACGTCACCTTGAGCCTATTGTGTTCGGTCGTGGACGGGGCATAAAGTGGTTACCCAAGCTTGAAGGCGGCCGCCCTGCGGATAATGCAGAGGTGCGTTTGATCGCGCATTTGGCTGTGGATTGGCATTTGGCGACTGGGTTTGAACCTGAAGCGGGCCGCGATGGGCATTCAGCATTCAGTGGGTTGGTCCACGATGTGTTTGGCTGGATTGGCCGCTCAAAGAAGGCGACGTTCAGCTTGCGGGCGTATTGGGCGAAGGTGGCCGACAGGGCTGGAACTCATCCCGCAGCGGATCAAACCGCGGGCAACTAACCCTTTCTGACCCTGTGACGGGGTTTTCGCCAGCGGGACATTTGGGTGTCGCGTATCGTGATTCGCATGACGCATCACGTTCCTTCATCTGCCGCAAAGGCCCAACCACAACCCGCAGTTCCGGCTGACGGGGCGGATGAGGTGCATGCTGCTTTGGTGGCACTGGTGCGGGCATTGGCACGATCGGAAGCACGGCGTTGGGTTGCGGAGCAATCAGCGGCGGGAGGGCCTGGCCATGACGAAGACTAAGCCGAATGCGCTTACAGCCACACCCAACATACCTCTGCCAACGCTTCTGTCGGTTTCGGCTGTGGCCATTGAGCTTTCAGTTTCGACTAAAACGGTCTGGCGTTTGATTTGGCGTGGGGCGCTGCCCTACTGCCGCGTAGGCCGCTTGGTGCGCATTCGGTCGGTGGATTTGGCGGAGTTTGTGGCATCTGGGACTGGGTCTTGAGGGGGCGTTCGGGATGGGAATGTGGCCATTTTGGCGCTGTTTTGGGGGTCGCTTTGGGTGGTTTTGCGTACCTTACAATACATTGTTTTTTTTATATTAGTTATGGTTTTGCGCAAGTCCACTTGCAACTTTGCATCTAGATTTTCACGTTACTGCCTACTATGTCCACGTCAGTCACTAGGAGTCTACGCATGTCTACGAAGAACACCTCACTAGTTTCGCCTACGACCCTGCAAGAGGTGATCGACGCGCTCGCCTTGCGCAGCGATCTGACCGATCAGCGCCGTTTGGATCTGCGCTCAAGCTTGCGCACCTTTGCCAAGGTGATGGGCAAGACACCGGATCAGGTCCCTGCGGATATCGGCGCGTTGAACCGGCAGATCGCTGGAATGACGGCGCAGATGGTGGGCCTGTCTGCGCCGCGTTGGGCGAATGTGAAGAGCGGGCTGACAACGGCGCTGTCTTTGACCGGCGCCAAAGTGATTGCCGGTAAACGGCGTGGCGCCTTGGCGCCCGAATGGGCAGCGCTCTTGGATCAAGTTGAGGGTGCTTACGAACGTGCGCGCCTGTCGCGGTTCATGAGCTGGTGCACCACAGAGGGGATTGCGCCTGCGGATGTAGGCCAAGGTGACGTCGACCGCTTTGTGGTGGCACTCAGCACCAGCAGCCTGACCGAGCGCCC
Source organism: uncultured Rhodobacterales bacterium (assembly GCA_903873585.1). GTDB lineage: Bacteria > Pseudomonadota > Alphaproteobacteria > Rhodobacterales > Rhodobacteraceae > Stagnihabitans. Next base: position 33,971 of record CAIQOV010000022.1, on the reverse strand, counting down.
CAAGGCAGTTCACCGCGATCTGGTACTGGCATGGGGCCGCTGCGGGACGACGGTGGCGGGTTGGCCCGACGTCGAGATCAAGGTCCCCAACCACAGCCGCGCCTATGCTTTGGCGGAAGAAGACTTCTCCGAAGTCTTCGTGCAGGATGTTGCGGCCTACCTCCACCATCTCGCCGAAGTTGACCCGTTTGAGGCGACCCCGCGCAAGGCGATGGCAGCGACCACCCTGCGCGATACGAAGTTGCGCATTTATCAACTGGCCAGCGCGCTTGCCCAAAGTGGGCGTGATCCCAAGTCCATCACGGGGCTCTGCGACCTTGTCGCCCCCGAGGCTGCGAAGGCCGCCCTGCGGGTGCAGCATGACCGCAACGGTAAGCGCAAGACGGGCCAACTGGCCAATTTTGCGCGCACATTGATCAACGCCGCGCGCCACTGGGTGAAGGTCAGAGCCTTCTCCGCCATCCGCCGCGGCTTCAGAAAGTCCGGAAAGTAGCTGCCCTTCCTGAGCTTCGGAATGCGCAGCTCCACCGTGCCAACCCGTATATGCCAATCCCGCTCGCGGTAGCCGTTGCGCTGCTCCGGCCGGTCGGGGTTCGCCATAGGTGTTCAGTCCCAGCATCTGGTGGATCGGGTTTAGGATGAATCGTTCTGGCTCTGATGTCCATATTTTGCAGATGTATTCGTAGGGCGTGAGGCCATTCAGCGTCTTGAGCCTTCGGGCGAAGTTGTAGGCGGCCAGGAAGTCGGCGAGGTGTGTTCGCAGCTGAACGTGGGTTTCGTAGTGGAACCGTTTCACAGTCGCGTCCTTGATCGTCCGGTTCATCCTCTCGACCTGGCCGTTAGTCCACGGATGGTTGGGCTTGGTCAGGCGGTGCTCGATCCTGTTGGCCCCACAGACCATGTCAAAGCGCATTGGCCGGGAATAGATTGTGTTGCGGTTCCGGGGCTGTTCGGCGAACTGGATGCCATTGTCGGTGAGAATGGTGTGGATCTGATAGGGCACGGATTCAAGTAGGTGCTCAAGGAACTCCCAAGCAGTCTTTCTATCTGCTGTTTCAACGAGTTGGACGACGGCGAACTTGGCCGTTCGGTCGATGCCAACGAAAAGATATAGCTTCCCCTCGGCGGTTTGCACCTCGGCAATGTCGATGTGGAAGAAACCGATGGGGTAGCGCTTGAACTTCTGACGTTTGGGTTTGTCGCCCTCAATATCCGGCAAGCGCGAGATGCCATGCCGCTGAAGACAGCGATGGAGCGCAGAGCGCGTCAGGTGCGGGATCGAAGGCTGCAATGCGTAGAGGCAGTCGTCCAGCGGCAGAAGAGTGTGGCGCCGGAACGCGACGACTGCAGCTTCCTCCGCCTCACTCAGAACAGTTGAGCGCGGTTCCGTTGGCCCGGTCTTCATATCCTCGACCGTTGTCCGCTTCCGCCACTTAGCAACCGTCTTGGGGTTGATCCCCAGTTCCAGACTCAACTGCGCGAGCGAAGCTTGCGATCGCTGTATTGCTGCTCTGACGGCGTGCGTGGTCGTGGCGCTCCCGTGACGAACTTGTCCCATGTTGCTTCCTTCCATTGCTGAGAAAGGATCGCACCATCAAACCGTGGGATCAAACACCTGGAGCCGATCGCCTTCAATCTGATTCAGATTGAAGGCGATCCAAGGCGACACGCTCTAATGTACGGCCGCATACATGATCTTCTGCTCTGTCGCCTCGGCCGGAGTGAACTCTTCAACAATCCGCCCCTGCCGCGCCACCAGAATGCGGTCGGACAGGTTCAGAATCTCGGGCAGGTAGGACGAGATGACCATAACCGCCAACCCATCATCCGCCAGGCTCTGGATCAGCTGGTGAATCTCGGCAATCGCCCCAACGTCCACACCCCGTGTCGGTTCGTCAAAGATCACCAGTCGGGGCTTTTGCACCAAAGATTTGGCGATCACCACCTTTTGCTGATTGCCGCCCGACAGTTCGATGACCCGTGCATCGGCGTTGATCGTCTTGATGTTCAGCTTGCCGCGCCACGCCTCGGCAAGAGCCGTCATCTCGGCATGGCTGACAATCGGTGGCCCCTTGGCGGCAAGTTGTCCCAGATGCAGGTTCTGGGCAATCGACATCTGGTCGAAGAATCCCTCCAACTTGCGATCCTCGGTCACATAGACCACGCCATCCAGCACGGCATGGCGGGGTAGGCGGTAAGTCACCGGGCGGTCGTTCAGCCGCACCTCGCCCCCGTTGAAGAAATTGCGCTTCAGCACCCCCGCCACGATCTTGCCTGCCTCCGTCCTGCCTGACCCGATCAACCCAAAGACCCCGGTGACCTGGCCCGCATAAACGGTGAATGAGGTGTTGCGCACCATCGCCCCCATCGACAGGTTCTGTACCGACAACACCTTGGCCCCCGGCGTCCGCACGCGGCCCGCGTGCCGCTGGTACAGCGCCCCCGACAGCGTGCGCCCGACCATCGCCTGAATGACCTTGTCGCGGTCGAATGCGCTGGCCTGACCCGTCACCACCAACTCGCCGTCGCGCAGAATGGTGATGCGGTCGGCGATCATCAGCGCCTCTTCAATCGCATGGCTGATGAACACAATCGCCACGCCGTCCTGCTGCAGCCGTTTGACCAGCGCAAAGAAATAGCGCTTTTCCTCGGGCGTCAGGGTCGCGGTCGGCTCGTCAAAGATGATCAGCCGGGCCTTTTGCAACACGGCGCGTGCAATCTCGACCATCTGTTTTTGCGCGGCCCCTAGACCCGCCACCATCGCCAAGGGGTCAACGTTGAAGTTCAGCGTTTGCAGGAATTGCTGCGCAGCAATTGTCAGGCCCCGCAAACGGTTGAAGAACTTTTCGTTGCCCAGATACAGGTTCTGCGCCACCGTCATCGACGGCACCAGGCTGGTTTCCTGAAACACCATCGCCACGCCATGCGCCAGCGCCTCGGATGGCGAGCGGAAGGCGACCTCTTGTCCCCCAACCTTCAGGATGCCCGAACTCGCCCCGGTGACCCCGGCAATGATCTTGGTCAGGGTCGATTTGCCCGCCCCGTTCTCGCCCAGCAGGGCATGGATTTCGGCGGGTAGCACGGTAAAGCTGACATTCTTCACCGCAGGAACGCCGCGGTATTCCTTGGTGATCGCGGTCATCTCAACCAAAGGCGTGGTCATGGCTGCACCTCGGTCAGGGCCAAGACAGCATTGCCGCCCCGGCTGGTCACCAACACCTTGTCCCCCACTTGCAAGGCCGAGGTCACCCCGTGGAACCGCCCATCTGCCCGGCTGTGATAACTGGCAATCGGTTGAAATCGCGCATCCAGCCGCACCAGCAGACCGTAAGACCGCGTCGGTGCCCAGGGTTTGATGATGCCATGCGTGCGGATGGCGCCGCCCTGCATCGGCTCGTTGAAATCTACGGCAGGTGACAGGCTGGGGGCAATCCAGTGATCCGGCGCCACCTCGTGCATCATCCTTTCACGGTAATCGCGTTCGCGCAGCACCAGTTCGATCAACTGGTTGCGCGGGGCAAAGACCGTCAGCCACCACCCCCCCGGCGCGGGTGACAAGCGCGAGGGGTAGCCGGGCAGGTCGGTCACCAGCGGCGCGCCGGACTGTGTCAGCCGGTGCCGCCACGCCTCGACCACCACAACCCCGCTGCCCGCCACCGCCGCTCCACTGGGCCAGGCCAGACCGTCACTCAACTTCTGTGCCACACCATTAAGGCCAATGGACCACAGCGCCCCCGTCGCCCCGCCCTGCAACAAATCCCGTTTCCACTCGCCAGACGGGTTTCGCGCCGATCCTACACACAGGATCAGTCGCCCATCCCCCCCATCGACCAGCGCTGTGATGCACCCCCCCGGTGCCTTGACCGTCCTGTCACTGTCCCCCGCCAAAATCAAACTGCCATCCGTCAGCCCAATGGCCAAAGTCTCCCCTTGAACTGCCAGCGCCGACACCTCGGTTGGACAGCGCCGCCAGTCCGTCATCGCACCGCTGGCCAAATCCAGCGCCATGATCGTGGCGCCCGAGGAAAACAGCACCTGCCCCCGGTACACTACCAGATTGTCCGGCGCCGCGATCCGCGCCACCACATCCGCATCTTCCAGCCTTGTGTTGGGCCGCAGCGCCCCGTCCATCGGCGGCACTGTCGCGGCATAGGCTCCCCGCCCGCGGAACCGGTCAATCCGGTCTGTGACCCAACCGATCAAGGCTTGGCCCCCCAATAGGCGCCCGGTCCCGTCCACTCCGGGTCGGCCCCGGGGATTTTATAGCGCCCGATCCGGTTGTTGAAGATGCCGCCCAGATACAGATACCCCTTGTGCTCGCGGATCGAGGTGACCTGCGGATGCCGCTCGCCCACCCCATCCCACAGCGATTGCACAATCTTGCCCGACAGATCGAACTTGATCACCCCGCCGGTGTTCATGTTGGGATACAGCCACTCATCGCGCGCGATCTGCATAACCATATGCTTGCGGAACTTGGGCATCTTCTGCGCTAGGTCAAAGGCGGGGGCGCGCATCCCGATGATACCGCACCAGAAATTGCCGTCCGAAGCGAGGTTGATGTTATCAGGATACCCCGGCAGATCGGGAATAACCGCCTCAACCCGGCCCCGCTTTGGCCCGTCATAGTAAAAGCGGCTGATCCGACAGCCCCAGGTTTCGGCAAACAGGAAGGATTGTCCATCCGGCACCATGCAAATCCCGTTCGGAAACTGCCGTCCCGACAGCACGGTCCGCGATGACCCGTCACGCGGATCGTAACAGATGATCCGCCCATTCCCGCGCCCTTCCAGCGCGTCAATGATCCAGTCGTGCATTTCATACCGGATCGTCGCTTCCGAGAAAAAGACCCGCCCATCCGGCGCAATATCCAGATCGTCGGCCAGCCTCATCCGGCTGTCATCGACAATCGACAGCCACGACCGGGTGGTTTCATCCGACAGCTTGATCACCTCGCGGGCGCGGGTGACCTTGTACAGACCCATCCCCCCCACGCAGACCAGCAAACTGCCATCTCGGTCAAAGGCCAGTCCCAAGGTGGACCCGCCGATATGCGCATAAACCTCGCGCACCTTATGGTCGGGGGCCAGAAACCGGATGATGTCGCCGTCCCGGCTGCCGCAATACAGGTTCCCCTCGGCGTCCAAGATCACATCCTCGGGGCCGTCGACCTGACCCACACCAATCGGCTCGGCATCCGACAACAGGTCATTGATCGCATAGGGCGTATCCGGCGCGCGGCTGACCTTTTGCAGCGGCGGCAAAGCGAAATAGGTGGGCGCGACATAGGACCGTGCCAGCAGTTTGGCCCGGTTCTTCAGCCAGCGCACATCAATCGCCACGGCCATCAGCAGGATCGTCCCCAAAACCAGAGACGATGCCCCCGAACGCAGGCCCAGCCGGATCAGGCTATTGGTGATGATCACCACGATGATCACGCCCAGCACAGTCTTGAACACCGACCCACGCCCGCCACCCAGACTGGTGCCGCCCAAAACGACCGCCGTCAGAATGGTAATCTCCAGCCCAAGGCCAGTGTCATTACCCAGACTGGCCAGTCTAGCTGCATAAAATATCCCCGCAGCCGCCGCCAACGCACCCGAAATCACATAGGTCAGACACACCGTCCGCCGCACGTCGATGCCCGCATTATGCGCCGCACGCCGCGATCCGCCGACCGCCAGAATATGCCATCCGGGCCGCAACCGGGTAAGCACGAAATGCGCCAGAGCGGCCAGTGCCAAAGCCACCAGAAAGCTGGGGGCCACGCCAAATACGGTCTTGAAGGCCAGAAATTCCCAGACCGGACTCATGATTTGAACGCTGGTGATGTCTTTGGAGTAGGACAGCAGCAACGTATCCGTCACCGCCCGCACGATGATCAGCATGACCAGCGTCGTCAGAAACGCCCGCAGCCGCAGATAGCCAATCAGCACCCCGTTGACCAACCCGATCAGCCCGCCCATTGCCAGCACCACCAGCGCAGCCACGCCCCACGGCAGGCCCACAACCCCGCCGAGCGCCAGCATCGACAGGTTCGCGAGCGCAAAAACCGACCCGACCGACAGGTCAATCCCACCCGCCATGATCACAATCGTCAGTCCCAGCGCCACCAGCAGATATTCACCCGCCGTCCGGGTCATCCCGCTCATGCTGCCTGCGGTGAACATGCTGGGCAGCAGCGCACCAAAGACGGCCAGCGCGATCATCAGGAACAGAAAGGGGATGGCGTTATCGACCCATGATTTCGACAGGATCTCGCCTACGATCTTGTCCGGGACAAGTTTGTATCGCCAGCGGGTGAAAAGGTCGCTTGCCATGCCTGCTTCCATCGGGTCCATAAAAATGCCGGGCGGGCCGCAACCCGCCCGGCATATGTCAGATCAACCGCCGGTCTTGCCGATCTCGTCCAGGGTCCAGCATGACGACGGGGTCATGTTGTCCTTGGTCACCTGCACCAACGGGCTCAGCAGCGCAAACGGGGCCGAACCCGCGGGCAAATTGGCCTGCAACAGCATCTTGATCGCATCGTTCAGATCGCGCGCCTGACCGGCCACATTATAGCTGTGATAGACCGCAAATTCGCCCGATGTGACCTTGGCGCAGCCCGCATCCCGGCTGCCCCCACCCGAAGTGGCCAAGACAACCTTGCCCTCCAGCCCCGCCTCGCGGATCGCCCCCGCCGTGCCGGTATCCGCCACATCCCAGAACCCGGCGATACCGCACAGGTCGGGGTTTTGCTGCAGAACCGTCGCGGTGATGGCAAAGGCCTTGGACGCATCCCAATCCGCCGCCTGACTGGACACGATCTTGACCTCGGGGTGCTGGGCCACCAGCGCCTCGATCCCGGCCTTCATCAGGATCGACGCCGGAGCTGCTGTTGCCCCCTCAACCACGGCGATCTTGCCAGACGTGCCCGCACCGCACTTGTCGACCAAAGCCTGCGCCGTCACCGTGCCGATGTTGAACCAATCGGGGCCGATATAAGCGTCCGACTTGGTCTCGACACTTTGCTGCACCTGAATGACCGGGATGCCAGCGGCAGCGGCCTGCTGGACCAAACGGTTATAGGATTGGTTGTCGTTGTTCTGGATGATCAACAGGTCCGGCGCCTCCTCGATCAACGAGGTGATGGCCTGAATGCCCGATTCTACGCTCCAGTTCGGGTCGCGCACGATGATCTCGTACCCCAGTTCATTCGCTTGCCGCTGCATCCCCGCCAGCCAGCCTTGCGTCAGGTCAAAACCCATCGAGATCGGCACAAAGCCCACCTTCTTACCCTTCAACGCTTCATAATAGCCGGGCGCAACCGAGTCCTGCGCCAAGGCCACACCCGCTGTCATTGACAGAACCGCACAAGCCAGCCCCATCTTCACTATCTTCTTGTAATCCATCAGGTTTCCTCCCTTGATTGATCTTCCAGTGTCAGCCCCGATCCGGGGTCAGATATCTCCCTGCTGCGCCGTCTGTTCGTCGCGCGGGTTGATCAGCGTATCCAGCACCAGCGCCAACAACAGGATCAGCGCCTTGATGACGTTCTGGGCGGTGTAGGTCAGGTTCAGCATGGTCATGCCGTTCAGCATGATTCCGATCAGCAGGGTGCCCACCACCACGCTCAGGATGCCGCCGCGCCCGCCCGACAGCGATATGCCGCCCAGAACGACGACCAGAATGACATCGTAAACCAGCGTGCCCGACACGATCCGGGTGTTCATGCTGGTCACCAGCATGGTCATGATCAGCCCCGCCAGCAGTGCGATCAACGCCGAGATGACATATTGCAGAACCATCATCACCCGCACCGGAACCCCGGTCGTGCGGGCGGCAATGGGATTGTCGCCCATCGCATAGATGAACCGCCCGTCGCGCAGATAGCGCAGGCCCAGATGCGCCACGGCCGCACAGCCCAGAAAGGCAATCACCGGCACCGGCACGCCCAATGGCCGCGCCGCCACCATATCCGCCAACCAGCGCCATGCTTCGGGCAGGTGGTTCACATCCGATTCGACCAGGAAGAACTTGCCAAACCCGTAAACCGTAACCCCTATCGCCAAGGTTGCAAAAATTGCTGGAATCTCGACATAGGCCACCAGGACCCCGTTGATGATGCCGACGAGAACGCTGAAAGCAATCGCCATCGGCAATGCCTGCACCAACGGCGCACCAGCGTTCAGTTGCACCAGCATCCATGCAATCGCCACCGACATCGAGGCGACCATCGACAGGTCAACCCCCCGGCCCAGAATGGTGATCGCCATGCCCAGGCCCAAAATTCCCAGCACCGACACGCTTTGCACCATCGACACAATATTGCCCGCCGACAGGAAATCGGGAACCATAACCGAGAACACGCCAAACACGATCACGGCAATCGCGAAGATGATCTCTTCCTGGCCAAACCGCCCGCGTCCGCTGCTGCCTGACATGCCTGCCCGCCCCCCGTGCAACCGCCTTGACTCGCGTCTACATTTGTTGAAAGTGAGCGAGCGCTCGCTTTTTTGTACCCCCCCTTTCGGTTTCTGTCAATTCCGCTAAATGGGGGCTAAGGGAGACAGGATTGGACGTAACCGCGACCCCACTGCTGCAATTGCGTCCGCGCGAGTTGACCTCTGGCGTGCTTTGCACCGTGATATTCCGCCAGTTCGGTGACACGATCCGCGTACAAAAAGAGCATGTCGCCGTACCGAACTTGGAAAAGATCATCCTGGCCGCCTTGGACATCGGTCGTCGCAAGGGCTTTCACTCCACCACCACCCGCGACCTGGCCGAGGCAAGCGGCCTCAGCATGGGCGCGATCTATAACTATGTCGAAAGCAAAGAGACTCTGCTTCGGATGATTCTGGCCGGGGTCGATTATGCCGTCGAACATGCCATTCTGCCCTATGACAAAGGCGAACAGGATGACCCGGCGCTGCGCCTTTACGGGCTGATCCGGCGCCACATCGAAGTGTCCGACATTCTACAACGCTGGTTCGCTTTTGCCTTTCTGGAAATCAAGGCCTTTGACAAGGATGCCCGCGACATCGTGCTGCAATCCGAACTGCACAACGAACGGGTGATGGCCGATGCCATCGCCGACGGAATCACCAAGGGCATCTTCATCGACCTGCCGCCGCTGACCCTCGCAGGCATGATCATGCCCTTGCTGCAAGACTGGTACATCAAGCGCTGGAAATTCCGCAAACGCGGCATGGCCAGCGCCGCCTATGTCGAGGCCGTGACCGGCTTCGTCAACCGCGCCATCGCGCGGCCGCAGTAGCAGCAGATCCTTGGAATGAATTGCCCCCATTCCGGTTCTCATGGTATCCGTTAGGCCCTGCAAGGAAGACAGATGTCAAAAGCGCAAAACACCCCAAAACCCGCCTCGGTCTGGGACGAGGTCAGCGAGTTGAAGCGCCAAAAGATCCTGCAAAGCGCAGTGGACCTGTTTTATGCGCGCGGCTATCTGCCCACAACGATGGACGACATCGCCGAAAGCGTCGGCGCGACCAAGCCCTTTGTCTATTACCACTTCAAGAACAAGGCCGAGCTCTTGTCCGAAATCGCCCGGCGCACCCTGCGCGAATGGCTCGGCGTCACCACCTGGGTTATCGAACAGTCGCTGCCCCCGACCGAGGCCCTGTCGCTCGCCACCCATCAGTTCACCCTGATCGTGCTGGACATGCACAAATTCGTCTCGATCTACTTCCGCGAACAGTTGAACCTGCCCACCGAAGTCGCCGAAGAAATTGCCCGCATGCGCCGCGAGATTGACACACAGGTCCGCGCGATCCTGTCCGAAGGCAAGAAGGCCGGCGTGTTCGAATTTGACGATCTCGCCGTTGCCAGTCAGGTCGTGACCGGGATGGTCAGCTTCATTTTCGCCTGGTACCGCGAGCCGTCGCGTCTATCTAAGGATCAGATCTGCGACCAGATGGTCTCGCATGTTCTGCGCTCGGTCGGGGCCGTGACGGCAAGCTAGGGCAGTAGCCCTGCTTCAGGCCAATGTCGGGTCCAGCATCAGCTTGCCAAAAACCTTGCGCTGCCGCAGCAGGTCTTGCGCCATCGGCACATCGGCCAACGACACCACCTGTTGCACCACCTGCCGCAAGTTGCCCTGTCCGGCCATCTTCATCACATCCAGAAAATCCCGCCGCGTGCCGCCGAAAGAGCCGATCAGCGTGTGTTCCTTGACGAACAAGTGCCACAGGTTGAACCCCACCATGAACCCCGAATGCCCGCCGCAAGTGACCAACCGCCCACCGCGCGCCATCGCTTTCAGACTGCCCTCCCAGGTCGCCTGACCGACATGCTCAAAGACGATGTCCACACCCCTCCCGCCTGTGACCTGCCTCACCTTCTGCGGCCAGGTCGGGTCGTTGTGATCCACCGCGAAATCCGCGCCCACCTCCAGACAGCGCTGCACCTTGTCAGCGCCCCCCGCCGTCGCAATCACCCGCGCCCCCGCCGCCTTGGCGATCTGCATGCCCAGCACACCAATGCCCGATCCACCCGCGATGATCAGCACATCCTCGCCCAGCACCACCTTTGCCCGGTCGCGCAACATGTGCCATGCCGTGGGTCCCGTCACCGCCACGGCGGCGGCAGCGGCATAGTCCAGCCCCTCGGGCAGCATCCACAATTGCCGCGCTGGGGCCACCGCATATTCGGCATAACCGCCCTCCGTCTGCACGCCAAAAACCCGGCTGTTGCGGCACATATTTGTCTCGCCCCGGATACAGTTTTCGCAGTGCCGACAGGCAATGATCGGGTCCACCACCACCCGCGCGCCAACCTGCCAATCGGTCACCCCCGCACCCAGCACCACAATGTCCCCCGCCACCTCGGTGCCGGAAATGTGAGGCAGAAGCACCTCTTGCGGGGTCTGGCCATCCTTGGTCAGCAGGTCCACCTGGTTCAGGCCGCACGCCCTGACCCGGATCAACACTTCACCCGCCCCCGCCTCCGGGATTGGCACATCGGTATCCAGCCGCAACTCCGCCTGTCCGCCCGCCCCCGCATGCAGCCGCGCCGCCCGCATCACGCCACTCATTTCCGCCCCTCTTTCAGGGCCGCCAGATAGCCCGCCTTCTTGGCCTTGAACTCGTCCGACTGGAAGGTCAGTCCGTTCGCCACCGCCTCCAGCGCCAACTGCCCGCGCAAATCGCTCCGCTCGCCGTTGCGCAACACCATCTTCATCATCCGCAGCGCATCCGAGCCCATTCCACCGATCTGCGCAGCCAGCGCGTCCATCCGAAGCGCCAACGCCCCCGGATCCTCGACCACCTCATTCACCAGCCCCCAGACCAGCGCCGTCTCGGCATCGACCTTCTGCCCCAGCACCGCCATCTGCATCGCCCGTGACGGCCCGATGACCCGTTGCGCCATCCACGACAGCCCGAAATCCTGCACCACATCCAACATCAGGGGCACCATCCAGAACCGCGCCGCCCTGACAGAAACCCGCAGGTCACAGGCCATCGCAAGCCCCAAGCCCCCACCCCCGCAGGCATGACCATTCAGCGCCGCAATCGTCACGATGTCCTGCTCAAACAGCGCCGTGATCACCCGGTGCTGTCCGGTCAACAACCGTGAGCCCGCGAACACAGACGGATCGTCCACGTGCTCCATGAAATGCGGCGTGTCCAGATCGACCCCGGCCGAGAACAGCCGCCCCGACCCCTGCAGGAACAGCGCGTTCAGCCCCTCTCGCGCCCGCACCCGCTCCAGCGCGTCCACCAGTTCCTCCAGCATCTGCGGGTTCAGCGCGTTCAACCGGTCGGGCCGGTTCAGTGTCAGCCGCGCGATCCGTCCCTCAAAGGCCAGCACAATCGTCTGATATTCTGCCCCGTCCATCCTTCTTCCCTCCCTTTCGCGACGTGGTCCCGGTCAATCGCCCCGAAACACCGCCGCACGCTTTTCCAGAAACGCCGCCATGCCCTCTTGCTGATCAGGCGTGCCGAACAACCCGTGAAACACCCGCCGCTCAAACAGCAACCCCTCGGCCAGCGAAACCTCCTCGGCCCGGCCAATCGCCTCGCGGATCAGCCGCACCGCAGGCCGAGAATAGGACGCGATCACCCGCGCCGCCTCCATCGCCTGCGGAAGAACCTCGGTGTCCGGCACAACCCGCGCCACCAGGCCCGCCTGCAACGCCTCGGCGGCATCCATCATCCGCCCCGTCAGATGCATGTCCATAGCCCGCGCCCGACCGATCAGCCGCGCCATCCGCTGCGTCCCGCCAATCCCCGCCATCACGCCCAGCTTGACCTCGGGCTGACCAAACTTGGCCCCCTGACCGGCAATCGCGAAATCACACATCATCATCAACTCGCACCCGCCCCCCAGGGCATAACCGTTGACCGCCGCGATCTTCGGCTTGCGCGACCGCGCAAATACCTCCCACTCGCCAAAGAAGTCCTGCGCCGCCATCTCCTGCGCCGACAGCCCCGCCATCTCGGCAATATCCGCCCCGGCGGCAAAGGCACGCTCATTGCCGGTGATCACCAGACAGCCAACCTCCACATCGGCATCCAACTCCCGCACAGCCGCAATCATCTGCGCGGCCAAGGCCGAATTCAGCGCGTTCAACTGCTTGGGCCGGTTCAGCCGGATCAGCGCAACCGCCCCCTCGCGTGAAACCTCGATCATCCCCGCCCCCGGCCTTCGAACCGTGGCAACATGGCCGAAAAATCCATGCCCCGCCCGCCCTCATCCTCGACAAACTGCCGGTACAGCGCCGCCGCCAACTGCCCCATCGGCGTATCCGCATTCACCCCCTCTGCCGCCATCTGCGACAGGCTCAGGTCCTTCAGCATCAGTTCGGCGGCAAAGCCGGGCTTGTACCCATTGTCCGCCGGCGACTTCGGCCCAACCCCCGGTGCGGGGCAATAGGCGTTCATCGTCCAGCTATAACCCGATGAAGTTGACACGACATCGAACATCTTCTGCCGGTCCAGCCCCAGCTTGTCGGCCAGGGCAAAGGCCTCGCAGGTTGCAATCATCGTGACGCCCAGGATCATGTTGTTGCAAATCTTGGCCGATTGCCCGGCGCCCGAGGCCCCGCAATGCACCGCCTTCTGCCCCATCACAGCAAACAAGGGCTGCACCACCGCAAAGGCCGCCTCGGTCCCGCCCACCATAAAGGTCAGCGTCCCTGCCACCGCCCCGCCAATGCCGCCCGACACCGGCGCATCTAAGACCAGCAACCCCGCTGCCGCTGCTTGATCCGCAACCGCCCGCGCACTTGCCACATCCACCGTGGAACTGTCACACAGCACCGCACCCTGCGACATCACCGGGATAACCTCATCCGCCACCGACCGCAGAATGGCCCCATTCGGCAGCATGGTGATCACCACCTCCGCACCCCGCGCCGCCTCGGCTGCCGACCCAGCCCGACCGATACCTTCTGGCATAGGCGCCACCAGATCGAAGCCCGCAACCTCATGCCCGGCCCGCACCAGATTGGCCGCCATCGGGCCACCCATATTGCCCAAGCCGATAAACCCGATCTTCATCTCATTTCCCTCTCATGTCGCAAACAGCGACGGCAGCGGCACAAGGCCCGCCACCAGCGCGCCCTGATCCACCGCCTCCAGCGTCGCCGGATGCCATTTTGGTGCACGGTCCTTGTCGATCACCGCTGCCCTTATGCCCTCATAGAAATCGCTGCCTTTCAGGAACAGCGCACTGGCTGCAAACTCCCGGTCTAGACAGGTCTCCAGATCCGCCGACCCCGCACCGGCCCGTAGCAGATGCAGCGCCATGACCAACCCGGAAGGCGAGTTCTTGGCGAGCAGCCCCAGCGTCTCCACCGCAAAGGCCGACCCATCCGCCTGCAGCGCCCGCATGATCTCAAGCATATCCCGCCGCGCAAAGGCCCGCTCGATCAGCCCCACCTCAGCCATCAACCGCGACGGCCCCGCATCCGCCTGATGCGCCGCTATCGCCACGTCGGGCGCAACCCCCGCCGCCAGATCGACCAGCAGCGCAGGGACTGCACCCGTCGGCACAATCGCATCCGCTAGCCCCGCCGCAATCCCGTCCGCCGCCCCGATCGTGGCCCCGGTCAGCCCGATCCAGTAGCCCAGCGGCGTTTTGGGCAAGGCCCAGGTCGCGCCCACATCGGGGAAATAACCAATCGTCACTTCGGGCGTCGCAAAGCGGACCGTCTCGGTCATCACACGGTGCCGCCCGTGGATACACAGACCCACCCCGCCGCCCATGCAAATCCCGTGCATCACCGCGACCCAAGGCTTGTCCAGACGCGCAATCCGTGCGTTCAGCCGGTACTCCTCAGCCCAGAACCCCATCGGAATTGCGGGGTCGCTGCGCCCATGCGTCCAGATCGACTTGATGTCGCCTCCCGCGCACAGCGCCCGCTCCCCCTCGCCGGTCAGGGCAATCACCTTGACCGCCGGGTCCGCCTCCAGCCGGTCCAACCCCGCCCAGATCAGCCGCACCATTTCCAGATTCAGACTGTTCAACGCCTCGGGCCGGTTCAGATGCACCCGCCCCAACGCGCCATGAACCGAGATCAGAACCGGGCTCATTTGCCCTCCACCAGCGACCGCGCCACGATCAACCGCATGATTTCATTGGTGCCCTCCAATATCTGATGCACCCGCAAATCCCGCACGATCTTTTCAATCCCATAGTCCGCCAGATAGCCATAGCCGCCATGCAGCTGCAGCGCCTCATTTGCGATGTCAAAGCCCGTATCCGTGACAAACCGCTTGGCTGCTGCACATAGAACTGTCGCATCGGCCGCACCAGAATCCAGCGCCGACGCCGCCCGCCACAGAAAACTCCGCGCCGCCTCCAGCCCGATCTTCATATCCGCCAGCCGGAACTGCAGCGCCTGCATCTCGGACAGCTTTTTGCCAAAGGCCCGCCGCTCGCCCATGTACCCCAGCGCCTTGCCCAACGCCGCCCCGGCCCCGCCCAGCGAACAGGCCGCGATATTCAGCCGCCCGCCATCCAACCCCGCCATCGCAATCGAAAACCCCTGCTCCTCTGTGCCCAGCAGCGCCTCAGGGCCCAGCCGCACCCCATCCATGATCACGGCCCGCGTCGGCTGCGCATTCCAGCCCATCTTCCGCTCATTGGCCCCAAAGGTCAGCCCCGGCGCATCTCCCGGCATCAGGAAACACGATATCCCCTTGGCCCCCGGCCCCCCGGTCCGCGCCATCACCAGATAAACGGCAGAAGACCCGGCACCCGAGATGAACTGCTTCTGCCCCGTCAGCCTCCAGCCATCGCCATCCCTCTCGGCCCGCGTGGTCAAGGCTGCCGCATCCGACCCCACCCCCGGCTCGGTCAGGCAATAAGACGCACGGTTGCCAAGCCCCACTAGTTCCGGACACCACTGCCGCCGTTGGCCCTCCGTCCCAAACCGGTCAATCATCCACACGCACATGTTGTGGATCGAGATATAGGCCGCGACCGTAGGACACGCCTCGGCCAGCGCCTCGAATATCAGCACCGCATCCAGCCGCCCCAGCCCCGTGCCGCCCACATCCTCGCGGGTGTATATTCCGCCCAGCCCTAGCGCCCCAGCCTCGGCCAGCACATCCACTGGGAAATGCTTGTCCGCATCCCACTGCACCGCAAAGGGCGCAATCCTGTCCGCAGCAAAGCTCCGCGTCATCTCGACAATCGCCTGCTGGTCCGGGGTCAGGGCAAAGTCCATGTCAGACCCGCTCGATCGCCAAAGCAATCCCCTGACCACCGCCGATGCACATGGTGATCAACCCAAACCGCCCGCCCGTCCGCTGCAAGTAGGCCATCGCCTTGACCACCAAAATCGCCCCCGTCGCCCCCACCGGATGCCCCAACGCAATCGCACCGCCATCCGGATTGACCCGCGCCGCGTCCAGCCCCAACTCCCGGTTCACCGCCAGCGCCTGCGCGGCAAAGGCCTCATTCGACTCGACCACATCGAAATCCCCCACCGCCATCCCGGTCCGCGCCAGCAAGGCCCGCACCGCAGGCACCGGCCCAATCCCCATAACCCCCGGATCAACCCCCGCATGGGCATAGCCCACAATCCGCGCCAGTGGCCGCAACCCCCGCGCCGTGACCTCGGCCCCCGAGGCCAACACCACCGCCGCCGCCCCGTCATTGATCCCCGACGCATTCCCCGCCGTCACCGTCCCCTCCTTGCGGAACGCAGGACGCAGGCCGGCCAACGTCTCGGCGGTCGTCTCGCCTTTCGGATGCTCATCCACCGCCACCGTCACCGCCTTCCGCCCGACCATGACCTCAACCGGCAGGATCTGCCCCGCAAAATGCCCCGCCGCTTGCGCCGCCGCCGTCCGCCGCTGGCTCTCCAGCGCAAAGGCATCCTGATCGGCGCGAGATATCTCGTATCGTTCGGCTACATTCTCCGCCGTGATCCCCATGATCCCGTTGCCAAACGGGTCCGTCAGCACGCCCTGCAACCCATCCACCAGCCCCACATCGCCCATCTTCTGGCCAAACCGCGCCACCTGCACATAATGCGGCGCCCGGCTCATCACCTCGGCCCCGCCAGCCAGCGCCATCCCATAATCCCCCAGCATGATCCCCTGCGCGGCCGAGATGATCGCCTGCACACCAGACCCGCACAGCCGGTTCAGCGTCATCGCCGGCACCTCACGCGGCACCCCGGCATTCATCGCCGCGATACGGGCCAGATAGGCATCCTTTGGCCCGGTCGGGATGACATTGCCGAACACCACATGGCCCATATCCCCTGCCACAACCCCCGCCCGCGCCATCGCCTCGGAGGCGACCAAGGTTCCCAACTCATCCGGTGTCTTGCCCATCATTCCGCCGCCAAAGGCCCCAATCGCCGTGCGCACGCCAGACAGGATGTAAACAGCTTCGGCCATGACAGGCTCCTTCAACTCTTGGGGTTCTGGGCCAGATGATCCGCCCGCAACTGATATTTCATGATCTTCCCGATCGAGGTCTTGGGCAAAGCGTCGCGGAATTCAAACAGTGTCGGCACCTTGAACCGCGCCAGTGACAGCGCGCACCACTCGGCCAACTCGGCCTCCGACGCCGCAGACCGCAGCACCACCACCGCCTTCACCGCTTCATCCCGCAAGGGATCAAACACCCCAATCACCGCACACTCCGCCACAGCCGGATGCTCGCCCAAGACCCGCTCAACCTCGCCCGCCGCGATGTTTTCGCCCGCCCGCTTGATCACGTCTTTTGACCGGTCGAGGAAGTGCAGATAGCCGTCGTCGTCAAACCAGCCATTATCGCCGGTGATCAGCCAGCCGTCCTTCATTGCCGCAAGGCTGGCCTCCGGGTTCCGGAAATACCCCAGAAACAGCGGCGCCCCCTTCACCAAAATCCCCCCGCTCTGCCCCGCAGGCAGGTCCCGTCCGGCCTCATCCACCACCCGGATCTGCCGCCCCAGCACCGGCAACCCGATGCAATGCCGCTTGGTCACCCCTTGCAAAACCGGGTTCGCCGTGCAGATGCCAAAGGTCTCGGATAACCCATACCCCTCGATCAACTGCACCCCAAACCGCCCTTCAAACGCGCTCCACTCCGCGTCCGAGGTCGGCAAGGCATAGAATGACGTCCTGACCCCATGCTCGGCATCCGTTTCCAGCGCCGGTTGCGCCAGCAGCGTCCGCAGGATCATCGGCACGATGCTGATAAAGGTGCAGCGGTGCCGCCGGACCTGCGCCCAGTACCGACTGGCGCTGTAGGTCTGCAGCAAAACCACCGTGCCCCCCACCGTCAGCGTCGGCATCACCCCCACGAATTGCCCGTTCACATGGAACAGCGGCAACACGACGCAAGTCCGCTCATCCCCGCGCAGCCCAAAGTGCTGCGCCAGCGCAATCCCCTGCACCACGCTGCCATGATGGCCCAAAATTGCCCCCTTGGGCCGCGACGTGGTGCCCGAAGTATAGATGATCTGCGACGCATCCCCCGGCGCTACCGGCCCCGGCACGCGCTCTGCCTCCGGCAACCCCGCCAACAGGTCAAACCCCGCCTCCGCCCCCTGATCCCGCGCCAGAACCCGGACTGCGACCGCCCCGCACCCAGCCTCAACCGCCAGGAATTTCGGCAGAAACACAGGCTCGGTGACCAGCCCCACACAGCCCGCATCGTTCAGCAGATAGGCTAACTCGTCGGGCGAGTAATGAACATTCACCGGCACCATCACCGCGCCGATCTGATTGATCGCAAACCACGCCTGCAGGAATTCCGGGCAGTTCACCAGCATGACAGCAACCGTCTGCCCCGCCCCAACCCCGCGCGCCGCCAGATGGCCTGCCAGTCGGTTCACCCCTTCGCCAAAGGCGGCATAGGTCAGTTCCGTGACCGCCCCCGCCTCATCCTCGAACACCACGAACAGCTTGTCCGGATTTCGCGCCACTTGCAGGTGCAGCAACCCCGGAACGGTCATGGTCCCCGCCACATCCATCAGCCCGCCCCTCCTTGCGCCAACCTTACCACGCCCTCGATCACCGCCTCGCCCCGCTGATTGACGCATTGAAACGCCATCCCCTCCTCCGGGCCGTCCGCCTTGACCACAATCTCGATCGTATCGCCCGGATGACAGGGCCGCAGATAGCGCAGCGTCATTCCCGTCCCCTGCGGCAGCACCGCCACTCCCAGTCGCCCCTGCACCAGTTGAAAGATCGGCTCCATGGGAATGCAGCCGTGCGCGATGGTCTGGCCAAATGGCGTTCCAGCGGCAAACTCCGGGTCCACGTGAACCGGGTTGAAATCCCCCGAGATCGCCGCATAAGCGTCAATCATCGCTTGGCTGACGGTGATGCTGGGGGTCACGCCGCGCCCGCCGGAATGATCGCCGTGAACTTGACCCGGCAGACTTGCTGCCCCGCCGGATTGGTCGTGTCCATCTGATAGGTCAAAAATCGCCGCCCCTTGCGTTCAAACCGGTCCGTGATCACCAGAGTGGTCACCAAAACATCCCCCGCCCGCGCCGGAACGCCATAGGTGTTCTCATCCCCCACCCGGATCACCCCGCGCGGAAACACCTGCGCCTCCCACCCCAGCCGTAGCCCAAAGGCCAGACACATCGAGGTCGGTGCCAAACCCTGATAATGGGTACTGTCATAGCCCATCAGCCCACAAAACCGGTCAATCTCGGTCTGGTTCAGCGTGATCTGCCCCCGGCACACCTCGCGCCCCAGTTCCGCCCCAGCATAGGTGGTCAAAGGGTTCGTCACCTCAGCCCCGCCAACATCGTGGCAGGCCGCTCCAACAGTGCCCGCAACTCGGCGCGGAACCGCCCAGCCACCGCCCCGTCAATCAGGCGGTGGTCAAAGGTCATGCTCAGCATCATCATGGGCCGGATCACAATCTGCCCGTCGCGCGCAACCACCTCATCCGTGATCGCGCCTATCCCCAGAATCGCCGATTGCGGCGGGTTCAACAACGGCGTCTCGAAATCCCCGCCATAAGAGCCAAAGTTCGACAGGGTGAACGTCCCCGCCACCATATCCTCATGCCCCAAGCGCCCCGCCCTTGCCCGCGCCGCCAGATCCAGCCGCTCCTGCGCAATCTCGACTAGCGACTTGCGGTCCGCACGTCTGACGACCGGCACCACCAACCCATCGTCCAAGGCCACCGCCAGCCCGATATTGACCTCATCCCAGGTCACAATCTCGTCCCCGATGATCGACGAATTGATGTCCGGCATGCGCGCCAACACCACCGCGCAGGCCTTCAGCACGATGTCGGTGAACGACACCCGCACCCCCAACGCGGCCTCATTCGCCACCAATGACGCCCGCAGCGCCACCACTTCCGCCATATCCACCCGCGCAAAAGCCGTCATCTGCGCCGACATCTGCAGGCTTTGCATCATGTTACGCGCGATGGTCTTGCGCAGCCCGGCCAGGGGCCGCCGCTTTGGCCCCGGCCCCGCCACCATAGCCCGCCCCGCGATCGCAGCATCCACATCCCGCCGCAGAACCGCCCCACGCGCGCCGGTGCCCGTCAACCCTCCCGGATCAATCCCCGCCCCCTTGGCAATCCGCCGCGCTAATGGCGACACCCGCAATCGCCCCGCCGCGGCCGCCGCAGGCACCACAACATGCGCAGCCTCGACAGGCTCGGCCTCCACTGCTTCTAGAGCCACCGCCACCACACCGGTCGCAGCCAGCGCCGCGTTCCGCGTCTCATAAAGCCCGCCGATCACTGCACCCACAGTGTGCATCGTATCAACCTCGGCAAAACGGCGCAGATAGCCTGCGGCATCCGCCTCGACCTCAGACGTGATCTTGTCCGTCTCGATCTCGAACAGCACCTCGCCCTTTTCCACCCGGTCGCCATCGGCCTTGGACCACCCCGTCAGGGTGCAATCGACCATCGTCAGGCCCAGCTTCGGTATCGCGACTTCATGCGCCATGACCCAACCTCACGCCATCAGATCCCGCACCGCCGCCACGATGGCATCGGCGTCGGGGTTCAGGAACTGGTCGAACTGCCGGCCAAAAGGCGCCGGCGTGAATGGTGGCGACAACCGCCTAACCGGCTGGTCCAGATCAAAGAAACAACGCTCGCCAATCTCGGCCGCCACCTCGGACCCAAAGCCGAAATTCTTGTGCGAGGAACTGACAACCAGACAGCGGTTCGTCTTGGACACCGACGCCGCGATCGTGTCGAAATCCAGGGGCGATATCGTGCGCGGGTCAATCACCTCCACCGATATCCCCTCCCCCGCCACCTGCTCCGCCGCCGCCAAGGCCCGCGCCACCATCAGCCCCGAGGCCACCACCGTTACATCCGACCCCATCCTTTTGATGTCCGCCCGGCCCAGCGGAATCAGGAAATCCTCGTCGTCCTCGATCTCTTCCTTGATCCGGTGCATGGCGATATGCTCGATAAAAATCACAGGGTTATCATCCCGGATCGCCGACTTCAGCAGCCCCTTGGCATCGCGCGGCGTCGACGGCATCACCACCTTCAACCCCGGAATATGCGCCACCAACGCCTCCCAGGCCTGGCTGTGGTGCGGGCCGATCCCCATTTCCACGGCTGACGATGTCCGGATCACCAAGGGCATCTTGAACATCCCGTCATATATGTAATGCGTCTTGGCCGCCTGATTGGCGATCTGGTCCAGACACAGGCCCAGAAAGTCGATGAACATGATCTCGACAATCGGCCGCTTCCCCGCCATCGCGGCCCCAACGCCCATCCCGACGATGATCTCTTCACTGATCGGCGTATCTCGCACACGCGCAGGCCCGAACGCATCCAGCAATCCCCGCGACGCCCCAAAAGCCCCGCCCGCCGCCGCCACGTCCTCACCCATCAGGAAAACCCGGTCATCCCGCGCCATTTCCTCGCGCATCGCGTCGATGATCGCCCAGCAATAGGTCTTGGTCGGCATGGGGCCCCCTCAGGCGAAAACTTTGAGCAGCGCGGATTCGGGCGGGGGCAAAGGGCTGTCCAGCGCAAAGGTCACCGCCTCTGCCACTTCGGCAGCCACGACAGCCTCCAACGACCCCAGCCGGTCCTCCTCAACCCCCAAATCGACCAGATGCCGACGGTACCGCGCCACCGGGCAACGCGCCTTCCACTCGGCCTCTTCCTCGCGGGTGCGGTACTTGCGCGGATCCCCCTCAAAATGCCCGCCCCAGCGATAGGTCTTCAACTCCAGCAAGGTAGGGCCCGCCCCAACCCGTGCCCGGTCAACCGCACGGCCCGCAGCGGCCCGCACCGCCAGCACATCATTGCCATCTACAATCTCAGACGCAACGCCGTATCCCGTCGCCCGCGCCGCGACATCGGGCTGGCCGACTGTCTCGGCAAAAGGCGTCATCTCGGCATAAAGGTTGTTCTCGCACACCAGGATCAGCGGCAGCTTCCACGCCGCCGCCACATTCAGCGTCTCGCCAAAGGCACCATTGTTGCTGGCCCCCTCGCCAAAGAACACCACGGCCACGGCACCCAGACCATCCATCTGCGCCGCCAGCGCCGCGCCTGCGCCAATCGGCATCCCCGCGCCCACAATCCCGTTGCCGCCCAGAATGCCCAGCGCCGGGTCCGCCGCGTGCATCTCGCCGCCCCGCCCGCCGCAAATGCCCGTCGCCTTGCCCAGCATTTCAGCCATCATCGGCTTCAACGCCATGCCTTTGGCCAGATAATGCCCGCGCCCCCGGTGGTTCGATACGATGTAATCGGTGTCGTTCAAGCCAGAACAGATGCCAACCGCGCAGGCCTCTTGCCCCAGATACGAATGTATATACCCCGGAAACAGGTTCTTGGCGAACAGGTCATTCAGCTGCGCCTCGCATTCGCGGATCGTCAGCATGGACTGGTACAGCGTGATCGGATCCTGCGTCATGGTGCCCTCAATAGCTCTTCGGCAGACCCAACCCGACCTGGGCGATATAGTTCTTGCCCATCTCATTGGTGATGGGGGCAAAGATCAGCTGCCGTATATCACGGTAATAGCGCTGCATGTGGTATTCCATCGCAAAGCCGTACCCCGCCAGCACCCGCATCCCCCGGTCCGTTGTGCGAAACGCCGCCTCGGACGCGAAATACTTGGCCATCGATGCGGGTATCGAACAATCCTGCCCCTGATCCTGCATCCACGACGCCTTGTAGGTCATCAACCGCGCCATCTCGATTTCCGTCAGACTGTCGGCCAGCGGATGCTGCACCGCCTGAAACTGCCCAATCGGCCGACCAAAGGCATTGCGCTCTTTGGCATACTGCACTGCATCATCCAGTGCCCCTTGTCCCAAGCCTACACAGACCGCCGCCACAAAGATCCGCTCGTTGTTCAGCGTGTCGATGATCGCATGCCACCCCCGGCCCTCCGTCCCCACTATCGACGATTTTGGCACCCGGACGTCCTTGTAACTGACCTCATAGGAATGCAGAAACTTGGACCCCAGCTTTTCGATCTTGCGATAGGTGATGCCGGGTGTGTCCTTGGGGATCAGGAACACCGTCAAACCTTGTGACGGCTTCTCCGGGTTGCGCGAGGTGCGCGCCACGACGAACAGCCAGGACGCGATGTTCAGGCCCGTGGTCCAGATCTTGGCGCCGTTGATGATAAAGTCGTCGCCATCCACCACAGCCTTGGTCTTCATCGCACCCAGAATGTCGGTCCCGCCATCGGGTTCGGTCATCGACAGCGCAAAATGCACATTCCCCGTGGCAATCCGCGGCAGAAACTCCTGCTTTTGCGCCTCACTCCCATGCCGTTCAATCGTCACCGCGCCAAACGAAATATCCAGACCATAGGCCAACGCCACCGTGGATGAATGCCGCGCCAACTCCTCCAGCACGATGGTCTCTTCGACCACGCCACCGCCCGTGCCGCCGAACTCTTCGGGAACCGAGGCGCCCATCAGGCCGATTTCGGCCATCTTGTCCAGCAATCCGTCCGGAAAGGCACCCTTGGCGTCCCATTCGGCCACCGCGTCCTTGGGCATTTCCCGTTCCACGAACTTGCGCACCAGATCGCGCAGAGCGAGCTGATCCTCAGTGAAATCAAAGTTCATGATCTACCTCCCATCCCCCCGGGTCCGCCAAAGACGCACCCATGCCGCACAGGACTTGCGGGGTTACCTTTTAGTATCATGATATACTGGTCGGTAGGTTGTCAACTGCTGTGGCACCTTATTCTGTTCTGGCCGCAGTTGGGTTAGGGTACAAGGCTGTTGACATCATACTAGTCAGTAGCCATAAATACCAAAAGGTAGACAAGCCGATTGCGGGCGCATCCGAAACCCAAAGCCCCGCAAAACGGCATGGCTGCAACTTGGGCGCTCAGCGGGGGGATGGTCATGACCTTGGGCTTCGGGATGCTGCAGCACCGCCCTGCGCCCTGCGTCCTTTCACGGGGGCCAGCATGACACGGGGGCCAGAATGACCACGCCAGATATCGCCCCAACCGATCAGCCCTTCTTTGGTCGGGTCTTTCACTATCTGCTGGAAGACCGCGCCGCATCGGCTGCCCAAAAGCCCTGCCTTGTGATGGACGACCGCTCTCTGACTTGGGCCGAGGCTGATGCTGACGTCAACCGCTGGGCCAACGGTATTGCCGCCGCAGGGGTGGCCCAGGGTGACCGGGTTCTGCTGATGATCCCGTCCGGGATCGATCATATCCTGATCTGGCTGGCTCTCTGCAAACTGGGCGCGATCATGGTCCCGGTCAATGACGCCTATCACGGGGCCATGCTCCGCCATCAGGTCAATGATTCCGAAGCGACGCTTGCCATCGTTGCCGCCCATCACGTGCCCGTCTGGATTGCCCTCGCCGCCGACCTGCCGCACCTGCGCCAGATCGCCGTGCTTGACGGCGCCGCCCCTGACACTCCCGCCCCCTGGGGCTGGTCTGACGCCGCCGCCCTGCACAGCACCAATGCCGCACCTCTGCCCCGCGTGGTGCAACCCCATGACCCGATGGCTATTTTCTACACCTCGGGCACCACAGGCCCGTCCAAGGGCGTGCTTTATTCCTATGCCCAAGCCTGGACGACAGCCGAGGTTCCTGCCGGGTGGTGCGCCCCAGATGACGTGTTCTACATGTTCCTCCCGATGTTCCATGTCGGACTGTCACAGATGTTCGGCCTGACCCTGCTGGCGGGCGCAACAATGGCCATCCGCCCCCGCTTCAGCGCCAGCGCCTTTTGGCCAGACGTGCGCCGCCACGGCGCCACCATGACCATCCTTCTGTCCTCGATGCCCAATTTCCTGCTGTCCCGCCCGCCGAGCCCCGATGACCGCGACCACACACTGACCAAGGCCATCGTAATCCCGCTGCCCGCCGACCTTGACACCCTCAAATCCCGCTTTGGCCTGCAAGTCGCCACCTGGTTCAACATGACCGAGGTTTCCGTCCCCCTCTGCTCGGACGGCTTCACCCTGACCAACCCCACCTCGGCCGGCCGCCCCCGCCCCGGCATCACCGCCCGTATCGTCGATGACACCGACACCCCCCTGCCGCCCGGCAGTACCGGCGAACTGGTCCTGCGCGCCGACCGCCCATGGGATTTCTGCCTTGGCTATTGGAAGAACCCCACCAAGACAGTCGAGGCCTGGCGCAACCTGTGGTTCCACACCGGCGACGCCTTCCGCACCGATGCCGCGGGCAATTTCTACTTTGTCGACCGCCTGAAGGACGCCATCCGCCGCCGCGGCGAAAACATCTCGTCCTTCGAAGTCGAACGGGAACTTGACAGCCACCCCGACGTTCTGGAATCCGCCGCCGTCGCCGTGCCATCGGGGATGGGCGAGGATGACATCAAGGCCGTCGTCGCCCTGAAACCCGGCGCCACCCTGACCGCCCCCGACCTTTACGCCTATCTGATCCCGCGTCTGCCCGCCTATATGGTGCCCCGTTATATCGAGATTCTGTCCACCGACCTGCCCAAAACCCCCACCGGCAAAACCGTCAAGGCGACCTTGCGCGCCTCCGGCACCGCTGCGGCGTGGGAGGCGCCAGCCAAATCATGACCCGCAGCCGGTCCAAACTCACCCAGGCCCGTATCGTCCTTGGCATCGCCGTGCTGGCCTTTGCCACGTTTTCCGTGCTGGTCCCCGATTTCCTGTCGGCGGGCAATGTCTCGCGCCTGCTGCAAAACGTGTCCATCCTGGGCATTCTTGCAATGGGCATGGCCCTGTCGATCATCGGACGCGGGATTGATCTGTCGATGGTCGCCTCAATGGCCGTCTCGGTCGCCTGGATGCTGGCCGAGATGAACACAGGCGCTTCGTTCGCGCATGCATTTGGCTTTGCGCTGCTGTTCAGCATCGCGGTTGGGGTGATCAACGGCGTTCTGATCGCCTATGTCGAAATCCCGCCGATCTTTGCCACCCTCGCCATGGGCACCGCGATCTATGGCTTTGGCCGGGTGTTCCTGCTGGCCTCGGACGTCAACTACTTGCCCGACGATTGGCAATGGCTGAACACTATCGCCACCGCCGCGCCTTTGGGAATACCCGTATCGGTCCTGTGCTTTGCCGCCGTCTGCGGTCTGGGCCACCTGTTCCTGCGCGGCGCACGCGAAGGACGTTACATCTACATGATGGGCGACAATCCCCAGGCCGCCCGCATCACCGGCGTGCCGATCCGCCCGATGATCGTCGGGCAATATGTGCTGACCTCGCTGGTGGCACTGGTCGCGGGTCTGCTGATGGCAGCGCTGGTCGCCACCATGAACACCCGCATCGTGGGGTCTACCTATGTCTATGACATCATCCTCGTGGCCGTTCTGGGCGGCATCAGCCTGTCAGGTGGGCGCGGCGGGGCGGGCAGCGTCATCGTCGGCACCCTGCTGATCGGCATCCTTCTGAACGGGATGACCATGATGAACCTGGGCTACACCACCCAGAACGTGATCAAGGCGCTGATCCTATTGGCCGCCCTGACCATCGATTCCCTCGTGAACCCAAGGGACGAGCAGACATCCCAACAGGGGGACATCTAAGACCACCGACACAACCAAATCAGGGAGGATACAAAAATGAAGATCACCACCAAACTTGTCACTGCCTCGGCCCTTTGCCTTGCCGTGGTCGCGGGGCCCCTTGCCGCGCAAGACGCCTCGCCCAGCGCGGGCTTTTACAACGCGCTCAAAGGCAAGAAGATCGGCTTCGTGCCGATTGCCATGGGGTTCAACGAAACCCAGGCCTGGCGGATCGCAATGGAACGGCAGGGGGCAGCACTGGGCTATGAAGTCATCGTGCGCGACCCGAACTGGAGCATCGAGGCCGGAATTCAGGCCATCGATTCGCTGATCCAGGAACAGCCCGACATCCTGATCATCGAGAACATCGATAACCGCTCCTACAACCGCATGGTGCAAAAATCCATCGCGGCGGGCATCCTGACCGTCCAGACCCAGCAGCGCTCAGAGATTCCCAGCGACGCGTACATGGGTCCGGACTGGAACGAGATGGGCCGCAATGCAGTCGAGGGCATGGTCCAGGCCTGCGGCAAGGATAGCGGTAAGAATGGCAAGGTCGCCATCATCCAAGGCGCCCTGACCGCCCCCGCCAGCCTGTTGCAAATGGCCGGCATCGATGAGGCGCTGAAGAATCATCCCGAAATCACCGTCGTGTCCAATCAGGCCGCAGATTGGGATGCCACCAAGGCCTATCAGATCGCCACCACCGTCCTGCAGCAGAATCCCGATATCTGCGGCATCGTCGGCTTCTGGGATGTGGCCGACGCGGGCATCGCCTCGGCTGTGAAAGAGGCGAACCTGCAAGGGAAGGTCGCTGTCATCACCTCGGGCAGTGGCGCGCGCGAATCGGCCTGCGACAAGATCGCTGCGGGCGATTTTTCCCATTACACCAGCTACAACACCGCAGGTCAGGGCCGCGACCTGAACGCCATCATCCGCACCCTGCTGCAGACCATGCCGGAACCGGGCAGCAAGCCCTTTGACCTGGTCTCGCCCCTGATCCGCATAACCAAGGAAAACATGACGCCCTCGTCGTGCTGGACCCTGGAAGAGCTGGCCCAGATCGGCGGCTAACCTCTGCGGGCGGCCCGCCACAGGGCCGCCCCTTTCCCCGAAGGACCCCTCCGATGACCCGTGACGACCTTGTCCGCTGGCGGTATCGCCTGATCCCCAACACTGTGGTGGGCGAGATCCTGTCCAAACCCTGGATCGACAACGCCGTCCCGGTCCTGATGCTGGCCGTCCTTCTGGCCGTTTTCGGCACGCTGGTCCCGAACCTTTTGACCCTTGGCAATCTCGGCAATCTGTCCCAGACGGTGGGGGAGTATCTGCTGATGGGCCTGGGTCTGACCATCGTCGTGATGGCGGGCGGCATCGACCTTTCGGTCGGGTCGGTCTTTGCCTTGGCCAATCTGGTGATGATCGCCCTTGTTGGCTGGGCAGGCCTGCCGATGGGTGTTGCCATCCCCATTGCCTTGTTGTCTGGCGCATTGGTCGGACTCGTGAATGGCATCCTTGTGGGCTACCTGCGCCTGCGCGCCTTCCTGACCACGCTTGTCACCCTGATCGTCGTGCGCGCCTTGGTTGACAGCCTTTTGCTCAGCTACTCTCAGGAAATCGGCGCCGCCCCGATCTTTTCCGCCTTTTGGGATTACCTGGCCTTCGGCACCGTGTACGGCATGTCGGTCAGCTTTCTGACCGCCGTCGCCCTGGCCGTCGCGGTCCATGTCGTCCTGACCCGCCTGCGCCCCGGGTGGCACATCATCGCCGTCGGCGGATCGCGCCGCGCGGCCCATAACTCGGGTATCGACGTCCGTCGTACGGTCTGCCTGACCTATGTCGCCTCTGGCACCCTCGCGGCCCTTGCCGGTGTATTCTACGCCGCCCGCCTGATGAGCCTGGGTGCCGAAACCGGCGTGGGCCTGGAGATCACCATCCTGACCGCTGTCGTCCTGGGTGGCACCTCGCTCGGCGGTGGGCGCGGCTCGGTCGTCAAGACCGTCCTCGGCGTCGCCATCGTCGTCGTCATCAACAACAGCCTGCTGCGCTTCAACCTGCCCAGCGGCTCTTCCCCCCTCGCCCTTGGCATCATCCTCTTGCTGGCCGTCGCCATTGACGTCCGCTGGGTGAAGAACAAACGCAAGGTGTTGGACCAAACCTACGTCGCCCCCACCTATTTCGAACTGCCGCCGCTGCCCGACGCCCGCAGAGGCGCCGCCACCCCCTATGCCGTCAACGACCACCTCGCCACCGCCGAACCCATCGGCCTTGGCCTGTTGGATGGCCCCGAGGATGTCATCCTGGACGCCGATGACAACCTCTACACCGGCAGCCGCGATGGCAACATACTGCGCCTGATGGCCCCCGACTACACGCGCGTTGAACCCTACGTCCATATCGGCGGCCAACCCCTTGGCCTTGCCTTCGACCGCGGCGGCAACCTCGTGACCTGCGTCGCCGGCATGGGCCTCTACATGGTCCGCCCCAACCGCGAAGTCGTCAAACTCTCGGACGAAACCAACCGCACCCTGTTTTCCATCATCGACGACAGCCGCATGCGCCTCGCAGACGATCTGGACATCGCCCCCGATGGCCGCGTTTTCTTCTCCGAAGCCACCATCCGCTACGCCCTCCACGACTGGATGATCGACGCCTTGGAAGGGCGCGGCAATGGCCGCATCATCTGCTATGACCCCCACGACGGGTCCTCGCGCACCGTCCTGCCTCGCCTGCAATTCCCCAATGGCATCTGCATGGTGCCCGACGGCCAATCCTTCCTGTACGCCGAAACCTGGGGCTGTCGTGTCAGCCGATACTACTTTGACGGCCCGAAAAAAGGCCGCACCGAAGTCGTCATCGCCGATCTGCCGGGCTATCCCGACAACATCAACCGCGCCTCGGATGGCACCTTCTGGCTGGCCATGATCGGCATGCGCACCCCGGCCTTCGATCTGTCGCAACGCATGCCCGGCTTCCGCCGCCGCATGGCCATGCAGGTCGCCCGCGACCAATGGGTTTTCCCCAACCTCAACACTGGCGGGGTGATCAAATTCGACCTGACGGGACAAGTGCTGCAATCCCTGTGGGACGGCGACGGCGGCAGCCACCCCCAGGTCACCTCGATGCGCGAACACAAGGGCTGGCTTTACCTTGGTGGCATCTTCAACAACCGCATCGGCCGCATCCGCCTGCCCGACGCCGATCAAAGCTGGACCTCACAATCCGCCTATTGGGGCGCCCCCAAATGATCGCATGGCTCCGCACCCGCGTTGACAGCTTCCTCGGACAAGGCGACGCCGCCGTGACCGTCCCACCCATGGACGGCGCCTTGTCGCCCAACACTCGGCTCGACCGCGCCGACCTGATCGCACAGATCCCTACCCCCAACGACATCGCCCAAGGCGACGCCACCTATGTCTCCAGCGGCAATACCGTTTACCGTCTTGGCCCTGCTGGCACAACCGAACCCTTCCGCCACTTTGCCGAACCGGTCACCAGCCTCGCCGCCCAGGGCGACCGGCTCGCGGTGGGCCAGCCGAACCACATCCTCCTCCTGCAAGGCGTGACCGAAACTACCCTCCCCGTCCCATGCCCCACGGCCCTAGCGTTCATGGGCGACACCCTCATCGCCACCCAAGGGTCCAGCCACAATACCCCGGCCCAGTGGAAGCACGACCTGATGCAGCGCGGCTCCAGCGGGGCCGTCTGGCAAATCGCCCCCGGCAGCCCGCCAAAACCCCTCGCCACGGGACTTGCATGGCCCAACGGCATCGCGATCACCGAGGGCGGCATCGTCATCGCGGAAAGCTGGCGCCACCGCCTGATCCGCCTTGGCCAGCCAAACCCCATCCTCGCCGACCTTCCCGGTTACCCCGCCCGCCTGTCACCGGCGCAAAACGGCTGGTGGCTGTCCATTTTCGCCCCGCGCGGCCAACTGGTCGAGTTTGTCTTGCGCGAACGCCGCTATTGCACCCGCATGATGGCCGAGATTGAACCCGACAACTGGCTCGCCCCCGCCCTGTCGCCGCCCAAAAGCTTCCTTGAACCCATGATGGGCGGGGCGCTGCGGACCCACGGCTTTGCCAAACCCTGGGCCCCGTCCAATTCCTATGGCCTGCTGGTGCGCCTTGACGCCCGCTTCCGACCGATCCGCAGCTATCACAGCCGCGCCGACGGCACCCGCCACGGCATCACCGCCGCCTTGGACATGGGGAACCGCGTGCTGGTTGCCTCGCACGGCGGCAACGCCATCCTCAGCGTCGAAGGCGACCTGCCATGACCGAACCCCTTGTCCGCCTGACCCAGGTCACCAAGGAATACTTTGGCGTCCCCGCGATCCGCGCCGTCGATTTCACCGTGCTTGCGGGCGAGGTTCATGCCCTTGTCGGCGAAAACGGCGCCGGCAAATCCACCCTGACCAAGGTCATGGTCGGCATCACCGCCCCCACCTCCGGCACCATCGCCGTTGACGGCACCCCCGTCACCCTGCGTAGCCCGGCCGAGGCGCTGAACCTCGGCCTTGCAATGGTCTTTCAGGAAACCAGCCTCGTGCCCTCGATGACCGTGGCGCAGAACCTCTATCTGGGTCAGGAACATTTCTTCACCCGCCTGCGCGGCATGTATATCGCCGCCCAGCAATTCCTGCAGTCCCTGAACTTCAACGTCGATCCCATGACCCCGGTCGCGGGCCTTGGCGCGGCCCAGAAACAGATGGTCGAAATCGCCCGCGCCGTGTTGCGCAAGGCTCGGCTGATCATCTTTGACGAACCCACCGCCGCCCTGACCCCAGAAGAGAAACACCACTTCTTCGCCCTGATCGAGCGTCTGAAAACCAGCGGCGTCGCCGTGGTTTTCATCTCCCACGCCATTGAAGAGGCGCTGCAAATCGCCGACCGTATCACCGTTCTGCGTGACGGCGAAATCGTGACGACCGACGCCGCAAGCAGCTTTGACCGCGCCTCGATCATCCGCGCGATGGTGGGCCGCACCCTGTCGGACGAGCTTTACACCCGCAAGGATGGCCAAACCCGCCCACCGCAGGACCTTGTCCTGTCGGTGCAGAACCTGTCGATGGGCTCGATGGTCCGCAACACCTCGTTTTCCGTCTATGCGGGCCAAGTGACCGGCATCTTTGGCTTGATCGGGTCAGGCCGCACCGAAACCGCCAAGGTCGTGGCGGGGGTCCTGAAGCGTAACCTCTTTCACGGCGGCAAGGTCAGCCTCTTTTCCCGCGCCGTCCGCTACCGAATGCCGCGTCAGGCCATGCTGGACGGCGTGGTCTACGTCACCGAAGACCGCAAGATCGAGGGCTTTTTTGAAGGCATGTCCATCGCCGAAAACATCTTTGCCGGGCACCTGACCGCCCGTGGCCCCCGTATCGTCAGCCCCGCCCAGATGCGCGATTTAGCCAGCACCTGGCGCGACAAGCTGAACATCCGCGCCATCGATCCGGGGGCGCGGGTGGTCGAACTGTCGGGCGGCAATCAGCAAAAGGTGGTGGTCGCCAAATCGCTGGTCCAGCGCCCGAAACTGGTGATCTTCGACGAACCCACCCGCGGCGTCGACGTGGGCGCGATTGCCGAGATCCACGCCATCATCAAGGGCCTTGCCGATGACGGCCTCGCCGTCATGGTCATCTCCTCCTACCTCCCCGAGGTTCTGAACCTGTCCGACCGCATTCTTGTCGCCCGCCAGGGCCGCATCGTCGAGGAGTTCGCCCCCCAGGACGCAACCGAAGAGACGATCATGTACGCCGCCGTGCACTGAATGATTTCCACTCGGTTATAGATTTCCGCTATCTCATTGATTTTAATGTAGAATTATATCTTTTCACGCGTGAAACACCCTATCGCCGCGTTATCCTGGGTGAAGGCGTCTCGGCCGGACTTGGCAATCTCTCGGCCAGTTCAAACGGCGGGTCAATCCACCCGTCACTCCCCGCCACCGTCAACCGCCGGTTCGCAATCCGCCACCCGTCGGGGGTCAGCCGATGCCGGTCATGATACCGCCCCCAAACCTCCACCCGCAGCCCGTCCTCTGCCATGACATGCCAAGCATAGACATAGGCCGTCGACGCCGCCGTATCCGGCCCGGTGAAGGTGACCCTGATATTTGACACATGATGGCTGGTCCGACGGAACGGCGCCAGAGTCCGGGCAAACATCAAGGCCAGATCTGCCCGCCCGATCACCGCATGCCGTGACCCCAACTCGAAACACCCATCCTCGCAGAACACCTGTGCGACCAGCCCTGCCGGGTCGTTGCGGTCCACAAAATGACTATAGTCCATCAGCACCTCTGCAATCAGCCTGCGCTGTTCCAGTTCCCAAACAAGGCGCTCTGTCCCGCTCATCGCATCCCCCAATTTCCGCCGCCCATCACGATACCAGCATCACGCCGAACGATAAAGCAGGCTGCGGCACTGCACCGGGTGTTCTTTGAAGATCGATCAGCGTTGTGTCCGCCATCAGTTGCCTTGGAACAGTTTAGTCTGATTGTGCGCGCTAGGGCTGTAAGCGCACGAGCGGCCAGTGCTCGACGCGCTCCGGTGCGAAGCTGAGGGTCATAAGGGACGCCTGTTCGATAGGTTTCAGTCAGCAGCGGTGGCTTCCAGCGGTACGGTGTCCAGTTGCTTCTCAGCTGGACTCCGGGGTCCAGCAGGTATCCACTCCGGCAGCCAGCAGACAAGCCGCTGTTATTGTGCGGTTATCTGACGAGTTGGCGTGGATTCCCGAGGGGGTGGCTTCCCAAAAAACCAGCCCTGACGCTGGCGATATCGCGCGCAATGCCCTCCCGTATACGTAAGTGTGTTGATTTTCACCCAGAACTGAGCCGGTTTTTTCACCGAGAAGTGAGCCACCTCTGATTATGGATTTCGGTTCATGCTTGGGTCAAGGGCGGGTTTCACTCCTTCTTTTTTCGGGCTGCTGCGGCTGAGCTGGCCTTGAATCGGAAGCTGTCGTTGCCGGTTTCCAAGATGTGGCAGCGGTGGGTAAGACGGTCGAGCAATGCGGTGGTCATCTTTGCATCCCCGAAGACCGTTGCCCATTCGCTGAAGCTGAGGTTGGTGGTGATGACAACGCTGGTGCGCTCGTAAAGCTTGCTCATCAGGTGGAACAGCAGCGCCCCACCGGATGCGCTGAACGGCAGGTATCCCAATTCATCCAGGATCACGAGGTCGAGCTTGGTCAGGCTTTCGGCAATCTGGCCGGCCTTGCCTTTGGCCTTTTCCTGCTCGAGGGCATTGACCAATTCAATGGTCGAGAAGAAGCGGACTTTGCGGCGATGATGCTCGATTGCCTGGATACCAAGGGCTGTGGCGACATGGGTTTTGCCGGTGCCCGGGCCACCGATCAGGACCACGTTCTGGGCGCCGTCCATGAACTCGCAACGGTGCAGGGTCCTGACAGTGGCCTCGTTGATCTCGCTGGCGGCGAAGTCGAAGCCCGAGAGGTCCTTGTAGGCCGGGAACCGCGCCGACTTCATGTGATAAGCAATGGATCGGACCTCGCGTTCGGCCAATTCAGCCTTCAAGAGTTGCGACAGCATTGGGATGGCAGCTTCAAAGGCCGG
>CAIQOV010000021.1 GCA_903873585.1 uncultured Rhodobacterales bacterium | reverse complement strand
TTTCTTGCACCGTGACGACCGAAGAGGTCTTTGCCATGTTCAAAGACGATGCCGCCGATACACTCAGCTATTTCCGCGACATTTCCACCTTTGGCGGTTGCACGGCAGGACCTGCAGCGGCTTTGGAGAACATGCGGATTATCGAAGACGAGAACCTACTGGACAACACCCTGCGCATGGGGGCGCGCACGATTGCGAACCTGAACGCGCTGATGGAAAAGCACAAGGTGATCGGCGATGTGCGCGGCGCTGGCCTGTTCTGCGGCGCCGAGCTGGTGGCCGACCGTGTGACCAAAGAGCCGATGGACGAAAAGCGCGTCGCCGCAGTGGTGGCCGATTGCAACGCCAATGGCGTGATCATCGGCATGACCAACCGCTCGATCCCCGGTTTGAACAACACGCTGTGCCTATCGCCCGCGCTGATTGCCACGGCCGATGACATTGATGCGATCACGGATGCGATCGACAATGCCCTGACACGGGTGTTTGGCTGACACCAAGCGCGGGGGGGTCACACCCCCGCACCCGTTGTCAAAAAGCGGGGGTTTCACACCCCCGCACCCGTTGCCAAGAGCGGGGGTTTCACACCCCCGCACCCCCGTGGGATATTTGTGCAAATATGAAAGGGGGGCGCGGCTGCAAGGCTGGGCCCCTTTGCTTTGAAGGGCCCTGTGGTCCGGAGGATGTGATGGCCACGATCCCGCCCGAAGCTTTTGTGCTGCCCGCAGCCGAGCGGGGCAGTTTGCAACAGCGCATTCGGCAAATGGTGACGGAAGGCGTTTTGTCGGGGCGGTTTCGGCCAGGCGCGAAGATGCCCTCATCTCGCGGGCTTGCGGCGCATTTGCAGATTTCGCGCCTGACGGTGACGCTGGCCTATGCCGAACTGGTGGCGCAGGATTATTTGGCCCCGCTGGGGCGTTCGGGCTATTACATTTCCGACAATGCGCCTTTGGCAAGCGAGTTGCCCGCCCAAGCCGCGCGGGCCGAGGCGGCCGAATTTGGCCGCATCGCGGGGCGCTTCACCGGCGGGCGCGCGGTTGAGCGGCCCGAGGATTGGGAGCGTTATCCCTATCCGTTCATCTACGGGCAAGCCGACACCAGCCTGTTTGACCACCAAAACTGGCGCCAATGTGCCGTGCGCGCCCTAGGGCGGCGCGATTTTGCCGCGATGACAGCGGATTATTACGAACGCGACGATCCTTTGCTGATCGAGCACCTTTTGCGCCATATTCTGCCACGGCGCGGGATTGCGGCGCGCGAGGATGAGGTGCTTTTGACCATGGGCGCGCAAAACGCGCTGTGGCTGGCGGCGGCCTGTTTGCTAGGAACCGGTCGCAAAGCGGTGATGGAGAACCCCGGCTATCCGGGCCTGCGCGCGATTTTGGGTGCTTCGGGCACGCAAGTGCTGACAGTCGATGTCGATGCAGACGGCTTGCCGCCCGATGCCATCCCCAAGGGCGTGGATGTGGTGTTCACCACCGCCAGCCACCAATGCCCAACCAATGCCACCATGCCGGTAGAGCGCCGCCGCGCCTTGCTAGAGGCGGCAGAGCGCGATGGGTTTGTGATTGTCGAGGATGATTACGAGTTCGAGATGTCGTTCCTGAAACCCGTCTCGCCCGCATTGAAATCTTTGGATGCGGGGGGGCGGGTGGTTTATGCGGGGTCGTTTTCCAAGTCGGTTTTCCCCGGAATGCGGCTTGGCTACCTTGTCGGCCCCCCCGGCTTTATCCGTGAAGCGCGTGCGCTGCGCCTGATGACGCTGCGCCATCCGCCCGGACATATTCAGCGCACCATGGCCTACTTCCTTAGCCTTGGGCATTATGACACCCTGATCAACCGAATGCGCACCGCCTTTCGCAAACGCCGTCAGGTGATGCAAGACGCCATTGACGCGCAGGGGTTGACCGTGGCGGGGCAGGGTGGCTTTGGCGGGTCTAGCTTTTGGATGCGCGCGCCGGTTGACACCGAAGACCTTGCCACCCGCCTGCGCGCCGAAGGCGTCTTGATCGAACCCGGTCGCCCGTTCTTTGACCCGTTGCGCGAAGATCGCCACCATTACCGCTTGGGCTATGGATCCATCGCGCAAACCCGTATTGCCGAGGGCATCGCCAAAATCGCCGCCGCCATTGCCGCCACTTCGGGCCTTGCGTAAAGATCTGGCCTTACGGCGGGATCATCACTGGACCTAAGCGCGCACTGGCCCTAGGGTTAGAACCGACCAATCGTCTTGAAGGAGCATCCCATGCGCATGACCACCGAAGAAGCCTTTGTCAAAACCCTGCAAATCCACGGCATCGAGCATGTGTTCGGGATCATCGGGTCGGCGTTCATGCCGATCTCGGATATTTTCCCCAAAGCAGGCATCCATTTCTGGGACTGCGCGCATGAAGGGTCGGGCGGGATGATGGCCGACGGCTTCACCCGCGCCTCGGGCAAGATGTGCATGATGATCGCGCAGAACGGGCCGGGGATTACGAACTTCGTCACAGCCGTGAAAACCGCCTATTGGAACCACACGCCCCTTTTGTTGGTCACACCGCAAGCGGCCAACAAAACCATCGGGCAGGGCGGCTTCCAAGAGGTTGAACAGATGGCGCTGTTCAAGGATATGGTCTGCTATCAAGAAGAGGTTCGCGATGCCTCTCGCATGGCAGAGGTGTTGAACCGCGTGATCTTGAACGCCAAGCGCATGTCAGCGCCCGCGCAAATCAACGTGCCGCGCGATTACTTCACCCAAGTCATCGACATTGACCTGCCCCGCATCGTGGAATTCGAACGCCCCACTGGCGGCGACCATGCCTTGTCAGAAGCCGCAGCCTTGCTGTCGTCGGCCAAGTTCCCCGTGATCCTCAATGGCGCTGGCGTGGTTTTGGCGGGCGGTATCCCAGCCTCGATGGCCTTGGCAGAGCGGTTGGATGCGCCGGTTTGCGTGGGCTATCAGCACAATGACGCCTTCCCCGGCAGCCACCCGCTGTTTGCAGGCCCCTTGGGCTATAACGGCAACAAGGCGGGGATGCAGTTGATTGCCCAAGCCGATGTGGTGCTGGCCCTTGGCACACGCCTCAACCCCTTCTCGACCTTGCCGGGCTATGGGTTGGACTATTGGCCCAAAGACGCCAAGATCATTCAGGTTGATATCAACCCCGCCCGCATTGGCCTGACCAAGAAGGTCACCGTGGGCATCGTCGGCGATGCCAAGGCCGTGGC
Source organism: uncultured Rhodobacterales bacterium (assembly GCA_903873585.1). Lineage (GTDB taxonomy): Bacteria > Pseudomonadota > Alphaproteobacteria > Rhodobacterales > Rhodobacteraceae > Stagnihabitans. The sequence goes on along the minus strand of CAIQOV010000021.1, from coordinate 126,435 downwards.
CGAAGGCATTCTGGCGCGCCTGACCAAATCGGCAGGCGATGCGGGCCGCGCTGATCGTAAAACGCTGATCAGCACGACCAAAAGCCGTTGGGCGCAAGAGCTGTCGTCGATGGACCACGAGCAAGACGATGTGGGCACCACATGGAACCAGCGCGCCCGTGCTGCCAAGCCCGAATGGATGAGCCCGCGCATGGCATGGCGCGCCATTCAGGCCGCTTTGCCGAAAGAGGCGATTATCTCGTCTGACATTGGCAACAATTGCGCCATCGGCAACGCCTACCCAACCTTTGAAGCGGGCCGTAAGTATCTGGCACCGGGCCTGTTTGGGCCGTGCGGTTACGGCTTGCCCTCGGTCGTGGGGGCCAAGATTGCTTGCCCTGACACGCCGGTTGTGGGCTTTTCGGGCGACGGGGCCTTTGGCATTGCTGTCACCGAACTGACGGCGATTGGCCGGGGCGAATGGCCTGCTGTCACCCAAGTGGTTTTTCGCAACTACCAATGGGGCGCTGAAAAGCGCAACTCGACCCTGTGGTATGATGACAACTTCGTGGGCACAGAGCTGGACGAAGGCGTCTCTTACGCGGGCATCGCCAAGGCCTGCGGCTTGCAAGGTGTTGTGGCCCGCACCCAAGAAGAGCTGACCGCCGCCCTGCACAAGGCGATTGACGATCAGATGAACCATGGCAAGACCACCTTGATCGAGGCGATGATCAACCAAGAGCTTGGCGAACCCTTCCGCCGTGACGCCATGAAAAAACCTGTCGAAGTCGCCGGTATCTCTGCCGCCGATATGCGCCCGCAGTTGGTGTAAGATGCGCTACGATCTGGCCATTGTGGGGGCGGGGATACTGGGGCTGGGCCATGCCCTTGCCGCGTCCCGCAGGGGCCTAAAGGTCGTGGTGATAGACCGTGAGACCGAGGCGGTTGGCGCCTCGGTCCGCAATTTTGGCTTTGTCACGGTGACGGGCCAGCAGCAGGGCGATTGCTACCGCCGTGCAATGCGCTCTCGTGATGTGTGGGAAGAGGTTGCCCCCAAGGCGGGCATTCCCGTGGAACATCAGGGCTTGCTGGTCGTGGCCCAGCGGCCCGAGGCGATGGACTGTCTGGAAGCCTTTGCGCGCACTGAAATGGGGCAAGGGTGCCATGTGTTGACGGCTGCGCAAACCGTGGCCCAACACGGTGCGGTTTTGTCGGGCAAGCCCATTCAGGGCGCTTTATGGTCAAGCCATGAACGCCGTGTGGAAAGCCGCTTTGCCATTCCGAAACTGGCCGCTTGGATCGAAAGCCTTGGCGTGACCTTTTTTCGCAAGACTTTGGTGAAAGAGGTGCAAAAGGGGCGGGTGCTGACAACTTCAGGCGTGATCGAGGCGACACAGGTCGTGGTCTGCCCCGGTGATGATATGCTGACCCTGTACCCGCAAGTGATCGCCCGCCACCAGATCACCCGCTGCCGCTTGCATATGATGAAGGTGATGCCTGCAAAGCCGATCAAGCTGCCCGGTTCCATCATGTCAGACCAAAGTCTGGTGCGCTATTTGGGCTATGCCGAACTGCCCGAATCTGAACCGATCAAAGCCCGCCTGCGCGCCGAACAGCCGCGCACCTTGGCGGAAGGTATTCATTTGATCGTCGTGCAGGGGTCAGATGGTGGGTTGATCGTGGGCGACAGTCATCATTACGATTGGTCGCCCTCGCCCTTCCAACGGGCCGAGGTCGACGATCTGATCATGGACGAATTGCACCAAGTGCTCAACGTCCCCGGCGCGCAGATTACCGAGCGTTGGAATGGTACCTACGCCTCTGGCCCTGAAACCATGATGCGCGAGACGATTGACGATCAAACCCGCTTGGTGATCGTCACCAGCGGCACCGGGGCCAGCACCTCCTTTGCCATCGGCGAGGAAACCATTGCAGAGATTTACGGGAGAGCGTGATGTTAAAAGCGGCGGTATTTGATTGGGCGGGCACCGTGATTGACCACGGCAGCCAAGCGCCGATGGGGGTTTTTGTGAAGACCTTCAAGCAGTTTGGCGTCGACATTACAGTGGCCGAAGCCCGTGGCCCGATGGGCATGGCCAAGCGCGACCATATCAAAACGCTGATGGCCGTGCCCCGCATTGCTGCGGCTTGGGAAAAGGCGCAAGGCGCGGCCCCCGATGAAGCGGCGATTGACCGCGTTTATGAGGTGTTTGTGCCGATGAACGTGGAAGCCGTGACCGACTATTGCACCATGATCGAAGGCGCTGTGCCTGCCATCAACCGGATGCGCGCGCGGGGCATGAAGATCGGGTCAACCACGGGATACACTCGGTCTATCATGGCCAAGGTGCTGCCCTTGGCGGCAGCGCAGGGCTACGCGCCTGACAATCTGGTCTGCGCCGGCGATCTGTCCGAAGCGCGGCCCTCGGCGATGATGATGTACCGCACCTTTCTGGATTTGGGCGTTTGGCCGGCGCATACGGTTGTCAAGGTCGATGACACCGGCGTGGGCATTGGCGAAGGCTTGAATGCGGGTTGCTGGACCGTTGGGGTGGCCGTTTCGGGCAATGCTTTCGGGCTGAACCCTGCGGAAACGGCGGCGTTGACACCGGCAGAATTCGCCAAGATGCGCGATGCCGCCTATGCCGATCTGCGCCGCACCGGCGCGCATTATGTCATTGATTCCGTGGCCGATATGGATGCCGTTCTGGATGACATCGAAGGGCGTTTGGCGCGCGGCGAGCGTCCGTGATCCCGTTTGATCTGTCGCCCATCGGCCTGGGCTGGATGGCCGTTACCGTCTTGGTTGCGGGCTTTGTGCGCGGCTATTCCGGCTTTGGCTTTTCGGCCCTGACGATTGCATCTTCGGCCCTTGTTACCAACCCGCTGCATTTTGTGGCGGTGGTGGTGGTGTGGGAAACCGTGATGACGGGGCAAGCACTGTCTGGCATCTGGAAAGATATTGATTGGCGCCGTGTGGGCTTGCTGCTGGTGGGCGCGATGGTGGGGATGCCGATTGGCATTTGGGCGCTGACCTCAATCTCGGAAGATGCCGCGCGGGCGGTGATTTCGGGCTATGTGCTGGCGATGAGCCTGATTTTGCTGGCGGGCTGGAAGCTGCGCGGCACCGTTGGGCCAGTGGCCAATCTGGGCGCGGGCTTGGTGTCGGGCCTTGCCAATGCGCCGGGGATGGGGGGCTTGCCGGTGGCGGCCTTCTTTGCCGCCCAAGCCATGTCGCCTGCGGTGTTTCGTGCGACCTTGGTGGCCTATTTCCCCATGCTCGACCTGTATTCCGCGCCGATCTATTGGTGGAACGGCATGGTGACATGGGACACGCTTTGGATATCGCTCATCGGGTTGCCCTTGGTGTTCTTGGCCAACTGGCTGGGCAGCCGCCATTTTCTGCGCACCGATCCGCAGGATTTTCGCCGCTTTGCGATTTTGCTGCTGGCGGGGCTGGCAGCACTTGGCCTGTTGAAATCGGTGTTGTGAATGCTGCTGGTCGTCAATGCCGGATCATCCTCGCTTAAGCTTGCGGTGTTTGACGCAGGTTTGGCCCAAGTCGCGCAGGCGCGGGCGGAACGGATCGGCACGGGCGGGGCGGCAACGCATCTGGACGCTTTGGAGCAGGGGCTGGCCGAGATGGCTATCACCCCCGCCCAACTGTCGGGTGCTGCCCACCGTGTGGTGCATGGTGGCCGCGATCTGACCCACACGCTGCGCGTTACCCCTGCCGTTCTAGACGGCATCCGTGCTTGCATCCCCCTTGCCCCCTTGCACAATCCCGCCAACCTGACGGGGATAGAGGCTTTGGCGCGATTAGCGCCCGATTTGCCGCAATATGCCAGCTTTGACACCGGCTTTCACGCCACCAACCCAGATGTCGCGACCCGCTATGCCTTGCCCAAAGAGGCCGAGGATTTGGGTCTGCGCCGCTATGGGTTCCACGGGATCAGCTACGCCAGTTTGGTGCGCAACCTTCGCACGCAGGGCGACTTGCCCAAGCGCGTGCTGGGGCTGCATTTGGGCAATGGCGCGTCACTTTGTGCCATCCTCAATGGCGCTTCGGTTGCGACAACCATGGGCTACTCCCCCGTCTCTGGCCTAACCATGGGCACGCGCAGCGGCAATATTGACGCGAACGCCGTGCTGAAACTGGCCGAGGTGCATGGGCTGGAAGGGGCGGCGCAGATCGTGAACCGCGCCTCGGGCCTGCTGGGTTTGGGCGGTGTGGCTGATATGCGTGCTTTGCACGAAGCGGGAACGCCAGAAGCGCGCTTTGCGATTGACCACTTTATCTATTGGGCGATCCGCCATGCAGGGTCGATGATTGCGGCGATGGGCGGGGTCGATCTGTTGGCCTTCACCGGCGGCATTGGCGAGAATGACACCTTGGTGCGCGACCGCATCACCCAAGGGCTGGATTGGGCCGGTGCCCCCCGCGCCGTGGTGGTGCCTGCCGAAGAAGAAAAGCAAATCGCCATTGACGCGCTGGCGTTGATGGCGGGCTGATGAAGTTCCAAAGAATGGGCGCTTATCGGGAAAATGGCCTAGCAAAGCGGCGAAATCTCACGATAATATTCCCAAAGAGCAGATCGTAAAGGACGGCCATGAACGCGCCTCTGATAAACACCAGCCCCGCCGTCTCGGACGAGGTGCGCAAGACGACCTGCTACATGTGCGCCTGCCGCTGCGGCATCAACGTGCACATGAAATCGGGCAAAGTCAGCTATATCGAGGGCAACCGCGACCATCCGGTCAACAAGGGCGTGCTGTGTGCCAAGGGCGCTTCGGGCATCATGCAGGTGACAGCCCCTAGCCGCTTGCAACAGCCGCTGAAGCGGGTTGGCCCGCGCGGGTCGGGCGCGTTTGAGCCGATCTCGTGGGACGAGGCGCTAGACCTAGCCGTGTCATGGATGAAACCCTTGCGCGAAACCGCGCCGGAAAAGCTGGCCTTCTTTACAGGGCGCGATCAAAGCCAATCTTTCACCGGCTGGTGGGCGCAGGCCTTTGGCACGCCGAACTACGCAGCCCACGGCGGCTTTTGCAGCGTGAACATGGCGGCGGGCGGGATTTACACCATCGGTGGGGCCTTTTGGGAATTTGGCCAGCCCGATTGGGAGCGCACCAAGCTGTTCGTGATGTTCGGCGTGGCCGAAGATCACGATTCCAACCCGATCAAGATGGGTCTGGGTAAGCTCAAAGGGCGCGGGGCGCGGGTGATTGGGGTGAACCCGATCAGAACCGGCTACAACGCGATTGCTGACGATTGGTATGGCATCACGCCGGGCACCGATGGCCTGCTGATCCTGTCGCTGCTGCATTGCCTGTTGCAGGCGGGCAAGGTTGATCTAGAGTATCTCGCCCGCTGGACCAACGCGCCTTTGCTGGTGAATGAAGCCGAAGGCCCTGAAAAGGGCCTGATCCTGAAGAATGCCGAAAGCCAGCCCTTTGTGATCGACAAGCGCACAGGCGCGCCGGCCCCTTGGGATGGCAAAGGCGTGCAGCCTGATTTGGGGGCCACATGGCAGGGTCATCGCACCGTGTTTCAGCACATGGCCGAACGCTACCTTGCCCCCGAATACGCGCCAGAGGCTGTGGCCGCCCGTTGCGGCATTCCCGCCGCACGCATCCGCGCCTTGGCGGCGGAACTGGCCGATGTGGCCTTTAACCAAGCGATTGAAATCAAACAGCCTTGGACAGATTTTCGCGGTGACACCCACGACACCATGCTGGGCCGCCCCGTGTCGTTCCACGCCATGCGCGGCATTTCGGCCCATTCCAACGGCTTTCAAACCGCCCGCGCGCTGCATCTGTTGCAGATCGTGCTGGGCACGGTGGAAACTCCCGGCGGCTACCGTTTCAAGCCGCCCTATCCCAAACCGGTCGAAGCGCACCCAACACCCCATTTCGTCACCGCCCCCGGCAAACCCCTGTCAGGCCCGCACTTGGGCTATGTGCGCGGGCCAGAACAACTGGCGCTGAAAGACGATGGTTCTCCGGCGCGCATAGACAAGGCCTTTACGTGGGAGAACCCCTTTTCTGCCCACGGCCTGATGCATATGCTGATCCCCAACGCCCATGCGGGCGACCCCTACCGCATCGACACGCTGTTTTTGTATATGGCGAACATGGCGTGGAACTCGTCGATGAACACCACCAAAGTGATGGAGATGTTGACCGACAAAGACGAAAGCGGCGACTACATGATCCCGCGCATCATCTATTCCGATGCCTATGCATCCGAAATGGTGGCCTATGCCGATCTGATCCTGCCCGATACGACCTATCTGGAACGCCACGATTGCATCAGCCTGCTGGATCGCCCGATCAGCGAGCCTGACGCTGCCGGTGACAGCATCCGCTGGCCGGTGAGTGAACCCGACCGTGATGTGCGCGGCTTTCAGTCGGTTCTGCTAGACCTAGGCGCTAGGTTGGGGCTGGCCCCGATGGTCAATGCCGATGGCGGCCCCAAGTTCAAAGACTACGCCGACTATATCCAAAACCACATCCGCCGCCCCGGCGTTGGCCCCTTGATTGGCTTTCGCGGCGCAGATGGCGATAAAGAGGGCAGGGGCGATGCCAACCCCGATCAAATCGCCGCCTATATCGAAAACGGTGGGTTTTATCAGGCCCATGTGCCAGAGGAGGGGCGGTTCTTTAAGCCTTGGAACATGGCTTATCAGAACTGGGCGGTGCAAACCTCGTTCTACGAAAGCCCGCAGCCTTACCTGTTCAACATCTGGTCCGAACCGATGCGCAAGTTTCAACTGGCCGCCGAAGGGCACGGGGCGATTCAGCCGCCCGACCATCTGCGCGCAAGGTTGATCCAAGCGATGGACCCGCTGCCGATCTGGTATCCGCCCTTTGGCGATTTGGAAGCGTCGGGTTGGGGCTATCCGGTGCACGCGCTGACACAGCGGCCGATGGATATGTACCATTCTTGGGGCAGCCAGAACGCATGGCTGCGCCAGATCAGGGGGCGCAACTTTCTGTATGTGCCGACCAAGATTTGGGAGGCGCAAGGGTTCAAAGACGGCGACTATGCGCGCGTCTCTTCGCCCAACGGCGGCATCACCGTGCCCGTGGCCCATATGGCGGCGCTGAACGAAAACACGGTGTGGACATGGAACGCCATCGGCAAACGCAAGGGTGCTTGGGCATTGGATGACGATGCGCCAGAGGCCAATCAGGGTTTCTTGCTCAACCACCTCATTTCCGAACTTCTGCCCGAAAAGGGTGACGGGATGCGTTATTCCAATTCCGATCCTGTCACAGGCCAAGCCGCTTGGTTTGATCTGCGGGTGCGGATCGAAAATGTCGGGCCGATGGAACACGCCTCGCCCGATTTCGCACCTATCCCCCGAGTGGTGCCGCAGGGACAGGACCGCGCATGACCCAACTTCCCACCCATACCGACAAGAAACTGGGGCTGGTGATTGACCTTGACACTTGCGTTGGCTGTCAGGCTTGCGTCACCGCCTGTAAGGGCTGGAACGATCAGGGCTACGGGGCTGCGCTGTCAGACCAAAACCCCTATGGATCAGACCCTTCGGGCACGTTCTTAAACCGCGTGCACAGCTATCAGGTGCAACCTGATGTGGGCGCAGCCCAGATCGTCAACTTCCCACGGTCCTGCCTGCATTGCGAAGATGCGCCTTGCGTGACTGTCTGCCCCACGGGGGCCAGCTACAAGCGCACCGAAGACGGCATCGTTCTGGTCAACGAAGACGCCTGCATTGGCTGCGGCCTTTGCGCTTGGGCCTGCCCTTACGGTGCGCGCGAATTGGATCAGGCGGCGGGGGTGATGAAGAAATGCACCCTATGCGTTGACCGCATCTATAACGAGAACCTGCCCGAGGAAGACCGCGAACCCGCCTGCGTGCGCACCTGCCCGACAGGCGCGCGCCACTTTGGCGACTTTGCCGACCCTGAAAGCCACGTGTCCAAACTGGTGGCCGAACGGGGCGGCTATGATCTGATGCCTGATCTGAAAACCAAGCCGACCAACAAATACCTCGCCCCGCGCAAGAAAGACGTCCCGCAAGAGGCCAGCCTTTTGGCCCCGCTGCTAGACATTCAAGCCACGGGCTTTGCAGGGTGGCTCGACAAAGTTTTGGGGAAATTGGGATGAATCCTGCACCATCAGTCATCGCGTTCACCGTTCTATCTGGCATGGGCTTTGGCCTTTTGGCCTTTTTGGGTGCTGGCTTTGTGCAGCCCGTGGGCTGGCTGGCCTTTGCCCATTGGGGGCTTGGCTACGCCTTGGCCGTGGGCGGGCTTACGGCATCGACCTTTCACCTTGGCAACCCGCAGCGCGCCTTGCGGGCCTTTACCCAATGGAAAACCTCGTGGCTCAGCCGCGAGGCTTGGGCGGCTGTGATAACCCTTCTGCTGCTGGCCCCCGTGGCCTTGTCAGACTGGCTGGGCCTTGGCTGGCCGCGCGTGATCGGGCTTGTGGGCGCTGTGGCCTGTTTCGGCACGGTCTTCACCACCTCGATGATCTATGCCCAAATCGCCGCCGTGCCGCGCTGGAACAACTGGACCGTGCCTGCCATGTTCTTGTCGTTTGAACTGACAGGGGGCGCGCTGTTGTCGGGCCAAACCCTGCCCGCGCTGATTGGCTGCGCCGCCCTGATCGGCGCGCTTTTCGCCCATAAAACCAAGGGCGATGTGGCCTTTGCCAAGCGCGGTCAAACCTTGGGCAAGGCCACAGGGCTTGACGTGGTGGGCATGGCAAGCGTGTTTGAACAACCCCACACCAGCCCCAATTACCTGATGCGCGAGATGATCTATGTGGTTGCACGCAAACACCTATCCCGCCTGTGGCCCATCGCCTTTGGCGCTGCGGCGGTTGTGCCTGCGGTGCTGATCGTGGGTCTGCCCCACCACCCGTTGACCTTTTCATTGGCAGCACTGGTTCACCTGACAGGCGCTCTCGCCTCGCGCTGGTTGTTCTTTGCGCAGGCGGAACATGTTGTGGGGCTGTATTACGGCCAGCGCCAAGGATAAGTTGCGCTGTTTGCTATAGGTCAAGGCCGCGCTGCACTTGTTGCGCGATGAAGGCCTAACCTTGAAGGAGCGTGCCATGGACCAAACAGCCAACATCCCCACTGGAATTGACCCCGTCTGCGGCATGAGTGTTAAGATCACCGACACCAGCCGCAAGCACGACCATCAGGGCACGACCTATCACTTCTGCGGCGAAAAGTGCCGCACGCGGTTTAAGGCCGACCCATATTTTTACCTGTCCGGCAATGCCAAGAAGCGCGGCAAGCTGGCGGTGAAAGGGGTGCTCTACACCTGCCCGATGGACCCAGAAGTGGTGCAATACACCCCCGGCACCTGCCCCAAATGCGGCATGGCGTTGGAACCGATGACCCCGTCTACCGCGCCCTCGCCCGAACTGGCCGATTTCACCCGCCGCATGGGGATTTCGGCGGCCCTGTCCGTGCCCTTGGTGGTCTTGGCCATGGGGCCGATGCTGGGGCTTTCTCTGCCTATGGCGTGGCATCCATATCTGAACTATGCCCAAGCGGCCCTTGCCAGCCCCGTTGTGCTGTGGGCCGCCTTGCCCTTTTTCCAACGTGCGCGCGACAGTCTACTCAATCGCAGCCCCAATATGTGGACACTGATTGGGCTGGGGGTGGCTGCGGCTTACCTTTATTCGCTGCTTGCCACCTTTGCGCCATGGGTCTTTCCGCCCGCCTATCAAGGCGCGATGGGGGTTGAGACGTATTTTGAAGCCTCATCCGTCATCATTACCTTGGTCTTTCTGGGCCAAGTGCTGGAACTGCGGGCCCGTGCGCGTACCGGCGATGCGATCCGCGCGCTGATGGATCTGGCCCCCGCTACAGCCTTTCGCGTGCAGCCCGATGGCACGTTTGAAGTGCCGCTAGAGAACATCATCGCAGGCGACCTGCTGCGGGTGCGGGCCGGTGACAAGGTGCCGGTCGATGGTGACGTGGTGGAAGGTGCCTCCTCGGTCGATGAAAGCCTGCTGACGGGCGAAGCCTTGCCCGTGGAAAAGACGCTGGGCGCGGCCCTTACAGGCGGCACGCTGAACGGATCGGGCACGCTGGTGATGCGCGCCACACGGGTGGGGGCTGCAACCGTGCTGGCGCAGATCATCGACATGGTCGCCGCCGCCCGCCGTTCGCGCGCGCCCATTCAAGCACTGGCCGATAGGGTGGCGGCGTGGTTCGTGCCCACGGTGGTGGGGGTCGCGCTGGCCGCCTTTGCCGGATGGATGATCTTTGGGCCAACGCCGGGGTTCTTGTATGCCATGGCGGCGGCTGTGTCGGTGCTGATCATCGCCTGCCCCTGCGCGCTTGGCCTTGCCACGCCGATTTCCATCACCACGGCGGCAGGGCGGGGGGCCTCGGTCGGGGTGCTGATCAAAGACGCCGCAGCGCTAGAGGCTTTGGCCAAGGTGGATACGCTGGTCATCGACAAAACCGGCACGCTGACGCTGGGGCGGCCAGAGGTGAGCGATGTGGTCGATCTGGGCGCTGGCAGCGCTGACGCTGTGCTGACGCTTGCCGCAGCGCTGGAACAAGGCGCAAGCCATCCCTTGGCCAAAGCCATACTGGCTGCGGCGGGGGATAAGGGCCTGACCCTTCCCGCCGTCACCGCCTTTGAAAGCTTGGCGGGGCAGGGCGTTGTCGCCCACCACGGCGCAACGCGGTTGGGCTTGGGCAATGCGGCTTTGCTGGCAACGCTGGGTGTCACCCTTTCCCCGCAGGCCGCAGACCAAGCCCAAACGCTGCGCGCGATGGGCAAGACCGTGATGTTCCTAACCCAAGACACCACCTTGTCGGGCCTGATCGCCGCCGCTGATCCCATCAAACCCAACACCGCCCAAGCGCTGGCCAAACTGCACGCCCAAGGCATCACCATCGTGATGGCCACCGGCGATGCTCAAGCCACAGCCCAAGCCGTGGCGCAAAGCTTGGGGCTGACGCAGATCAACGCGGGTCTGCTGCCCGAAGGCAAAGCTGACCTTGTCACCCAACTGCGCGCCCAAGGCCATGTTGTTGCCATGGCGGGCGACGGTGTGAACGATGCCCCCGCGCTGGCCGTGGCCGATGTGGGCATCGCCATGGGTCCGGGATCGGATGTGGCGGTGGAAAGTGCGTGCATCACCCTGCTGGGGGGGGACTTGATCGGCATCGCCCGCGCCGTCACCCTGTCGCGGGCCACGATGCGCAATATCCGCCAGAACCTGCTGTTCGCCTTTGGCTACAACGCCGTGTGCATCCCCATCGCGGCTGGCCTGCTATACCCCGTCACCGGCCTTGTCCTGTCGCCCATGATCGCCGCCGCCGCGATGAGCTTGTCCTCTGTCTCGGTCATCACCAACGCCTTGCGACTGCGCGCGCTTAAACTCTAATCCTTTCATACTTGCACAAATATCCCACGGGGGTGCGGGGGTGTGAAACCCCCGCTCTTTGGCGCGGGTGCGGGGGTGTGAAACCCCCGCTCTTTGGCGCGGGTGCGGGGGTGTGAAACCCCCGCGCTTTGGCGCGGCGCAAATCCTGCCGCGCCCACTGGCAGACCCAAGCGCTTTGCGTTAAGGCGGGCCATCCCAACCTACGGAGCCCGCGATGAAAGCCGCTGTCATCACCTTCCCCGGATCCAACTGCGACCGCGATCTGGCTGTGGCCTTTGAAAAGGCCGGTTTTCAGGTGGCGCGCGTCTGGCACAAAGACACAGCCTTGCCTGCGGGCACCGATGTGGTGGGCCTGCCGGGGGGCTTTTCCTTTGGCGATTACCTGCGCTGCGGGGCGATTGCAGCGCAGTCGCCGATCGCTGCGGCGGTGGTGGCCCATGCGGGGCGGGGCGGCTTTGTGCTGGGGGTGTGCAACGGTTTTCAGGTTCTGACCGAAATGCGCCTGTTGCCGGGGGCTTTGATGCGCAATGCGGGGTTGAAGTTTGTGTGCCGCTCGGTGGGGTTGCGGGTGGTAAGCACCGACACCGCCTTCACCAGCGCTTACGCGCGCGGCCAAGAGGTGGCGCTGCCCATCGCCCATCACGACGGCAATTTCACCATTGATGCCGAGGGGCTAAAGGCGCTGCAAGACCAAGACCGCATCGCCTTCACCTATCTGTCTAACCCCAACGGGGCGACGGCGGATATTGCGGGCATCTTGTCGCCCAACCGGCGGGTTTTGGGCATGATGCCGCACCCCGAACGTGCGGTGGAAGCGGCACAGGGGGGCGCAGATGGGGCCGCGCTGTTTGCCGGTTTGATGGGCGGGATGGCGCTGGCCTAAGTGCCTTGGTTTTGCCCTGACTTGAGGTGGGCTGACCTGCGGTTTAGGGTCACTCCATGTCACAAATACCGCTGATCCACACCAACTCGCCTGCGCAAGCTGACAGCTCTGCGCGGCCTTCGGTTTGGGTCAAGGTGGTGGTTGTGGCGCTGATTGTTTTTGCTTTCGGCGTGGTGCTTGTCACCAACCGCTGGCTGACCGAACGTTTCACCGAAACCACCCGCAATAAGGCCGAACTGCGCCTTGCCCTGTACAGCGGCAACGTGGTGTCGGAATTGCAGCGCACCTCGGTTGTGCCTTTGCTTTTGTCGCGCGACGCTGCCATATCCGATGCCTTGACCAAGGGCGATTTTGTCCATGCCAGCCAGCGCCTGATTCAAGTGCAGGCCGATATCAGCGTGGCCTCGATCTTGCTGCTAGATGCGCAAGGGCGCACCGTTGGGGCCACGGATCGCAAATTGCTGGGCACGCCCTACCGCAATGCCTCGTTTTACGTGCAAGCGATGCAGTCGGGCGAAACCGTCTTTTCCACCACGCCGCGCGCAGGGGGGGGATACGAATTCACCTATAGCCAACAGGTTTTCGCCGAAGGCAAATCTGTCGGTGTGATTGTGGTGGCGGTCGATCTGATGAAGTTCGAGCGCGCTTGGGCGGCTCTGCAAGATTTGGTGCTGGTCAGCGACAGCGAAGGCAAGGTGATCTTGTCGACCGAACCGCGCTGGCGCGGCAAGCCGGTGGAACAGGCGATTGCGGCACCTGATAGCCCCTCGGCGCTGAATAAGGCGCTGAATAGGGCGATTTCGGTCACATCCGACCTGACCCAAAACCACCCCGACGCCTATGTGCGCGGCGTGGCCGTGCTGCGCACCGATAACCGGATGAGCTTTCGCGGCTGGCATATGGCCAGCTTCACCGCCTATGATTCGGTGCGCGAACGGGTCAACGGCATTTTGGCGCTGGAAATCATGGGCTTTGCCATTCTGGCCGCCTTGACCTTTTACCTGCTGTCGCGCCGTGCTTGGTCGCAGACCCTGACCTTTCGGCGCGAATCCTTGGAACTGCGCAAACTGAACGCCCGCCTGCAACGCGAGGTGGCAGAGCGCGAAAAGGTGCAAAAAGATCTGGCCGTGGCCGAGCAGACCTTGGCGCAATCCTCAAAGCTGGCGGCATTGGGCGAAATGTCAGCCGCTGTCAGCCATGAGTTGAACCAACCCTTGGCCGCGATGAAAACCTATCTCGCCGGAGCGCGGCTGCTGTTGCAACGAAAGCGCGCGGAAGAGGCATTGTCGTCCTTCCAGCGCATCGACGATCTGATCGACCGCATGGGGGCCATCACGCGCCAGCTTAAGTCTTATGCGCGCAAGGGCGGCGATGCCTTTGAACCGGTTGATCTGCGCCAGTGCCTGTCGTCGGCCCTTGCCATGATGGAACCGCAGTTAAAGTTGCGTGTGGTCAAGATCACCCGTTCGGTGCCACGCCAGCCCGTGATGGTGACGGTCGACCGCTTGCGCCTAGAACAGGTGATCATCAACCTTTTGCGCAACGCGCTCGATGCCACCAAAGACACCCGCGAACCGATGATCGACCTGACCCTTGCCGCAGGCAATACGGCGACCCTGACCGTGTCAGACAACGGTCACGGCATTGCCGATCTGGTGAACCTGTTTGAACCCTTCTACACCACCAAACGGGCGGGTGAGGGTGTTGGTTTGGGCCTTGCGATCAGTTCGGGTATTATGACCGATTTTGGCGGTCGCTTGACCGCCCGCAATGGCAGCCCTCAAGGGGCGGTATTTGAAATGCAGCTTCCTATCCTAGGTCAATCCACGGCGCAGGATATGGGGCAAGACGTAAAAGCAGCAGAGTGAGGGTTTGATGGCGCGGGCAATGAAAGTGGCGATTGTGGATGACGAAGCCGATATGCGGCAATCCATCAGCCAATGGCTGGCCCTGTCGGGGTTTGATACGGAAACCTTCGCCTCGGCCGAAGAGGCGCTGAAGGTGATCGGGGCCGACTTTCCCGGTGTGATCGTGTCTGACATCAAGATGCCCGGCATGGACGGCATGGCGTTCTTGAAAAAGCTGATGGGGATGGATTCGGGCCTGCCGGTGATTTTGATCACAGGCCACGGCGATGTGCCCATGGCGGTAGAGGCGATGCGGGTCGGGGCTTTTGACTTTCTGGAAAAGCCCTTCAACCCCGACCGGATGACCGAGCTTGCCAAACGCGCCACCCAAACCCGCCGCATGACGCTGGACAACCGCGCTTTGCGCAAAGAACTGTCTGACGGCACGATTTTGATGAAAAAGCTGATCGGCACCAGCCCTGTGATGGAACGCTTGCGCGAAGACATCCTCGACCTAGGCCAAGCTGACGCCCATGTGCTGATTGACGGCGAAACCGGCACGGGCAAGACCTTGGTCGCCCATGCGCTGCACGCCGTGGGCCCCCGCGCGGGGCGCAAGTTTGTCACCGTGTCTTGTGCGGCTTGGTCTGAAGACCAGCTGGCCGCGCGCCTGTTTGGGCCTGCCGAAGACGGCATGATCCCGATGATCGAAGACGCGCGGGGGGGGACGATTTGCCTTGAGGATATCGAGGCCCTGTCAGGTGCTATGCAGGCCCGCCTGCTAGAGCTGATCAACGACCAAGGCACCCCGCCCGAAACCCGCATCATCGCCATCTGCAACCGCCACGCGCCCGACAAAACGCTGGAAGACACGCTGCGCCCTGATCTGTTCTACCGCCTTGGCGCCATGACCATCGTGCTGCCGCCCCTGCGCGCGCGGGGGGAAGATATTCTGACCCTGTTCAACGGCCTGACCGAGCAATTCGCCGATGAATACGGTTGCGATGCGCCCCAAGTGACCGCCCAAGAAGCGGCCCAACTGCTGCAAGCGCCGTGGCCGGGCAATGTGCGCCAATTGGTCAACGTGGCCGAACGTGCCGTATTGCAAAACCGGCGCGGGTCAGGATCCATCGCGTCGCTTTTGATGGCTGATAATGATTCCACCGGCCCCACCCTGACAACCGAGGGCAAGCCGCTGAAAGACTATGTCGAAGCGTTCGAGCGGATGTTGATCGACAACACCATGCGCCGCCATAAGGGGTCAATCGTCGCGGTGATGGAAGAACTGTGCCTGCCGCGCCGCACGCTGAATGAAAAGATGGCCAAGTATAACTTGCAGCGGCAAGATTACGTCTGACCTGCCAGCACTTAGCCCAGTTGGCTAAGTGCTGGCAGATGCTCTAGCAGCCAATAGGAAAACTGCGAAAAGCCGCCGGTCAGCATCAAAAGGCCAATGGTCCACAGCATCAGGCCCATGATCTTCTCGATCCGCTCCATATGGCGCTTCATCAGCGCCATCACGGGCGTCAGGCGCGGGAAGAAGGCCGCGACCAGCAGGAATGGCAGGCCAAGGCCAAGGGCGTAGACGGCCAGCAGCACAGTGCCGCGCCCGACGGAACCTTCTTGGGCTGCAATCGTCAAGATCGCGCCCAGTTGCGGGCCGATGCAAGGTGTCCAGCCAAAGGCAAAGGCGAGGCCCAGCACATAGGCCCCCATGGCCGACCCGCCCTGATCGCCGGCATTAAGGCGGATGTCTTGATCGAGAAAGCGCAGGCGGAAGATGCCTAGAAAATGCACGCCAAAGATCATCACGACAATGGCCGACAAGGTGGCGAAGGTTTGCGAGCGTGCCAGAAAGAAAGCGCCGAAGGCCGAAGACGCCGCCCCCATCAGCAAGAACACCGTCGACAGGCCCAGCACAAAGAAACTGGCGGCCAGCAAGGGTTTGCGGCCTGACTTCATCTCTCCCAAACTGATGCCCGACATATAGGCCAGATAGGGCGGCACAATGGGCAGCACGCAGGGCGATAAGAACGACAAGACCCCCGCCGCCAAAGCGACAAGGGCTGCGGGCAAAAGGCTGGCGTCTAGGATGTCTATTCCGAACATGGCGCAGGCTTACCTTGTTTGGTCCCCGCCGTCACCTGCGCAATCTTCACCTTCGTGTGGCTTTTGGCGACCTTGGCTTGTATGCAACGCCAAAGAGGTGCGTCATGTGGGATGAGGTTTTGGATTGCGAGGGGCTGTTGTGCCCGCTGCCCGTGCTAAAGGCGCGCAAGCGTTTGATGGGCATGGATGCCGGCCAAGTGCTGTGCGTTCGCGCCACCGACGCGATGGCCGGCATCGACTTGCCACATTTTTGCGGCCAAGCAGGGCATAGCTATTTGCAAGCGCAAGAGGATGGCAGCGTCACGCTGCACCTGATCCGCGTCGGCGGATAAGAAAACGCCCGACAGCGGTGCTGCCGGGCGTTTGAATTTTAAAGCCTTGGTTTAGCGGCCCAGTGACCACCAGCCTTTGCGCTTGGGTTTGTTTGGATCTTCCGGCTCAACCGCGGGTGCGGCCGGTGCGGCAACACCAGCCACATCTTCAGGATCAGCGCGCAATACGGGCTGCACGTCGGCCACAGCGGGTTCGCTGACAGCGGGATCAGCGGGGAAAGTGGTCGCTTCGGCCTGTGCTGGCGCTTCTACCGCCACAACCTCTGCCACGGCGGCCTTGCCGCGCGGGGTGCGGGCACGGGTGGGCTTGGGCGCAGGTTCTGCGCCGTCAGCGGGCACTTCCGCAGCGGCCTTGCGGCGCGAGGCGGGGCGTTTGGCGGCGGGTTCTGCCGCTTCGGCGACAGGTTCTGCAACGGCTTCGGCCACAGGCTCTGCCACAGGTTCACCAACGGGGGCCTCCACCGCAACCGCAGCTTCCACCACCTTAGACGACCGGCTGCGCGAGCGGCGCGGGGCCTTTTTGGCGGCTTGGGCGTCAACCTCAGCGGCGGGTGCTGCTTCGGCTGCATCAGCGCTTTCGCTTGCGGCGTCAGGGGCCACAGCTTCGCCACCCTCTTGGGCCACGGCTTCGCCCTGTTCCCCTTGTGCCGCGCCGCCCTTCTTCTTGCGACGGCGACGGCGCTTTTTCTTGCCCGGATTAGCCGGATCGGTTGACTTGCCGGCGTTGGTTAGGCTTTCCCCCTCGCCCTCATCTTCCGCATCATCGGTTTCGTCGTCGATATCCTCTTCAATGATATCGTCGTCTTCTTCTTCCAGCACCGGTGCGCCCATCAGGCTGGCGTTGCCAGAGATGACGGCGGCGGCTTCGGGCACAACGCGGGTGGCGGTTTTGAACTTTTCAAGCAGGAAATCGGGGCTGATCATATGCGGATCAGCTTCGATCCGCACGGCCATGCCGTAGCGGGCTTCGATCACGGCCAGATGTTCGCGCTTTTGGTTGAACAGGAAGTTCACAATCCCAATCGGCGCTTTGAGCAGCACTTCTTTTGACCGCTTGCGCGCGCCCTCATCCTCCAAAGCGCGCAGCACTTGCAGGCCAAGGCTGTCATCCGAGCGGATCAAGCCCGTGCCATGGCAATGCGCGCAAGGCTGGGTCGTTGATTCCAGCATCCCCGGACGCAAGCGTTGACGCGACATTTCCAACAGGCCAAAGCCCGAAATCCGCCCGATTTGAATGCGCGCACGGTCGGTTTTCAGCTTGTCTTTGATGCGCTTTTCCACCGCCAGATTGTTGCGGCGTTCTTCCATGTCGATGAAGTCGATCACGATCAAACCGGCCAAGTCGCGCAGGCGCAACTGGCGGGCAATCTCTTCGGCGGCTTCAAGGTTGGTTTTCAGCGCGGTGTCTTCGATCGAGCCTTCTTTGGTGGCGCGGCCAGAGTTCACGTCGATCGCCACCAGCGCCTCGGTCACGCCGATCACGATATAACCGCCCGATTTCAGCTGAACCGTGGGGTTGAACATGCCGCCCAGATAGCTTTCAACCTGATAGCGCGCAAACAGCGGCATCTGGTCATTATGGCGCTGCACCACTTTGGCGTGCGAGGGCATGATCATTTTCATAAAGTCTTTGGCGGTGCGGTAGCCTGCTTCGCCTTCCACCAAAATCTCGTCAATCTCGCGGCTGTACAGATCGCGGATCGAGCGTTTGATCAGATCGCCTTCTTCGTAAATCGCCGCAGGGGCCATAGATTTCAGCGTCAGTTCGCGGATTTGTTC
The DNA here is from genome assembly GCA_903873585.1 of uncultured Rhodobacterales bacterium. GTDB lineage: Bacteria > Pseudomonadota > Alphaproteobacteria > Rhodobacterales > Rhodobacteraceae > Stagnihabitans. The sequence continues at coordinate 108,114 of CAIQOV010000021.1, read as the reverse complement.
CCACAGACGCATCAGATATTCGTAATCGCGGTTGATTTCGGGCTTGGTGCGCTTGGCACCCGCCGTGCGGATGATCAGGCCAGCGCCTTCCGGCACTTCCAATTCTGACGCGATTTCTTTCAGCTTCTTGCGGTCGGTCGCGACCGTGATCTTGCGCGAAATGCCACCACCGCGCGCGGTGTTGGGCATCAGCACGCAGTAACGACCAGCGAGCGACAGGTAGGTGGTCAGCGCGGCACCCTTATTGCCGCGCTCTTCTTTTACGACCTGCACCAGCATAATCTGGCGCACTTTGACCACTTCTTGGATCTTGTAGCGACGCGCGCGGGGTTTGCGCGGGGCGCTGATTTCTTCCTGTACATCCTCTTCGGCGATGGATTCAATCTCGTCATCGGTGTCAGAGGCGTGGTCGATGGCGCGGAAGGGGGCGTCGCCTTCGGCAGGTTGTGCATCGTCATGGCTGTGGGTGTGGTCATGATCGTGATGATGGTCGTGGTCATGTGCCAAAGCGGCTTCTACAACCTGCTCGGCCACGGCTTCGACCCCAGCTTCAGCGACTTGGCCTTCTTCGGCGGCGGTGTCTTCTGACAGATCAACAACATCCATGCTGCCATAGCTGGAGGCGGCGGGCGCGCTTTCGACCTGATCGCGATTTTCAACGCGGGCGGGTTGCGAACGCTGGCGCTGTGCGGGGCGGCTGGAACGGCGATTGTCCTCGTCATCCTCGGCCCGTGCAAAGGCGCGCTCTTCTTCCAGCAGGGCTTTGCGGTCGGCGACCGGAATTTGGTAGTAATCGGGGTGAATTTCGGCAAATGCCAAAAAGCCGTGCCGATTGCCGCCGTAATCAATAAAGGCCGCCTGCAACGAGGGTTCAACCCGCGTCACTTTGGCCAAATAGATGTTTCCGGCAAGCTGGCGCTTGTTTAGGGTTTCAAAGTCAAATTCTTCGACTTTGTTTCCGTCCACCACAACAACGCGAGTTTCCTCTGCGTGGGTGGCGTCGATGAGCATTTTCTTAGACATGATGTTCCAATGCCGCATGCCCTTGGGCGCCCCGGTGGCGAAGCGCCAGTGCGGGGCAGATCAAAAGACGGGCGGCGTGTTCGGGCGAGGGGCTGCGCATGCGAAAGCGCGGCTAGGCCCTTGGGGCAGCCAGCACTTTTCACCAATGTTAACGCGCGCTTCATCGCGGTTCTCTTCCAGGCCCCGGACGGGCCCCAATGAAATCCCAGTAAATCTGCGACTTGCTGGGCAACTCTCCGGTCTTGCGACCGATCCGACTGACCGCCGTTTCGGCGCCGTTGTCAGGCGCCAGAGCGGGTGGTCAGAGAATGCTTGCGCGAACTTAATCGCGTGGCTCCACTTAAGGGCAAAGGGTGGTAAATGACAATGGCCGATTTGCGCGCGTTGGGTGTTAGCAGCCTTTCGTGAACACCTTTGCCCCGCTTTTACCCTTTATGCCGCCACCGCGTCAGGCGGATTTTGCCTGCAACGTGGTCAGCACAAACACCCTGATGGCCGAGGCAAGGCCGACATCCCCGCGCTGCGCATCTATGCGCGCGGCCAGATCGTTCAAAGACTGCTGCTGATCGGCGGCAATCTGGCGAAACGCCTGCCAAAACGCCGCTTCCAGTGACACCGATGTGCGGTGGCCGCGCAGGGTTAGGCTGTGCTTGACAGGGCGGCCTAAGGTGGGTGCATCGCTCATAACGGGGCCTTTTGGTTCTGTGCGGGCAGTCTGCGACGATCTGGCCAAACGCTGCAACGCCCGTGTTTAGGGCGTGTCAGACCCATCCAACTTCTTGCCATCCAGCGCTGCCTTGGACTTGGCCGCTTCCGCCGCCTGCAACACTTTTTGCGCCTTGGTGCGGCCTGATTTCATCGCAGCCTGATCACCCGCCAAGCGGTCAGCCTTGCGGGCTGCCGCTTTGCGAGCGCTGCGCAGGTTGATGAGTTCTGCCATCAGCCTTTCGGGCCAACCATGTCTTCGGGCCGCACGATGCGGTCAAAGGTTGCGCCGTCAACATAGCCCAAAGCAATCGCCTCTTCGCGCAGGGTCGTGCCGTTTTTATGCGCGGTTTTGGCGACTTTGGTGGCGGCGTCATAACCGATGGTGGGGGCAAGCGCTGTCACCAGCATCAGGCTTTCTTTCATCAGCTTTTCGATGCGCGGGATGTTGGCTTGGGTGCCCACCACCATGTTGTCAGTGAAAGATCCCGAAGCGTCGCCCAAAAGTTGCATGGATTGCAAGACGTTATAGGCCATCATTGGGTTGTAAACGTTCAGCTCAAAATGCCCCTGCGATCCGGCAAAGCCCACGGCGGCATCATTGCCCATGACGTGGGCGCAGACCATCGTCAGCGCTTCGGCCTGTGTGGGGTTCACCTTGCCGGGCATGATCGACGATCCGGGTTCGTTTTCGGGCAAGATCAACTCACCCAAGCCCGAACGCGGGCCAGACCCCAAAAGCCGCAGGTCGTTGGCTATTTTGAACAGGCTGGCTGCGACAGTTTTCAACGCGCCTGAAAACATCACCATGGCGTCATGCGCGGCCAGCGCTTCGAATTTGTTGGGCGCGGTCACAAAGGGCAGGGCGGTGATGTCGGCAATCGCTGCGGCAACGCGGGTGTCCCAACCGACGCGGGTGTTGAGCCCCGTGCCCACAGCCGTGCCGCCTTGGGCGAGCTCGTAAATGTCGGGCAGGCACATCTTCACCCGCGCGATGCCCTTGGCGACTTGGGCGGCATAGCCTGAAAATTCCTGCCCCAAGGTCAAGGGCGTTGCATCTTGCGTATGGGTGCGGCCGATCTTGATGATGTCTTTGAACTCTACCGCTTTGGCATGCAGCGCCTCGTGCAGTTTTTCCAACCCCGGCAGCAGCACATCGCGCGCCATCATGCCGATGGCGACGTGCATCGCGGTGGGAAAGGTGTCGTTCGAGGATTGGCCCATGTTCACATGGTCGTTCGGATGCACCGGCTTTTTTGACCCCATCACCCCGCCCAGCATTTCAATCGCGCGGTTCGAGATCACCTCGTTCGCGTTCATGTTCGACTGGGTGCCTGACCCCGTTTGCCACACCACCAGCGGGAAGTTGTCGTCAAACTTGCCGTCAATCACCTCTTGGGCTGCGGCGGCAATGGTTTGGCCCAAGGTGGGGTCAATGTCGCCCTGTGCGATGTTCACCAAGGCGCAGGCTTTCTTGATGACGCCCAAGGCGCGGATGATTGCAACAGGTTGGCGTTCCCAGCCGATGGGGAAGTTGATGATCGACCTTTGGGTCTGCGCGCCCCAGTATTTGTCGGCTGGAACATCCAGCGGGCCAAAGCTGTCGGTTTCAACACGGATGGCGGTCATGGCGCAGGCTCCTATGGTTGCTGGGGGCTTTTAGCTCTGCCGCGCAGAAAACTCAATCGGTATACAGTCGCATACCGTCAGGCGCGCCGGAACGTGTGCACGCGCGCAGGGGGCAGGTTTAACGGCACAAAAGCTGTTTGCTTCCACGTCAGCCCAAGAGATTTTATCTGCGATTCTTCCAGCGCAGGGCGTCCGCGGTAGGTGAATTGCACATAAACGCCATCTGGCCGCAAAATCTCGAAAGCGGCCGCCATGATCGTGCGGCGCAGCGCCATGGGCATCGACAGCAAAGGCACGCCCGAAATAACGGCCCCTACGCCTTTTTCGACCATCTGTGGCGCAGATTCCGCGCCGGCCAAATGCACGGTTACACCTGGAAATCGGTCGCGCAAGTAGGTCACAAACTCGGGGTTCATCTCAAACAGGGTCAGGTTTTCAGGGGCCACACCAGCGTTCAAAATGCCTTCGGTCAAGCGCCCCGTGCCGGGCCCAAATTCCACCACGCGGCCGGTATGCGGACCAAGATCTTTGGCCATGGCTTTGCCCAAAAACCGCGAGGAGGGTGCCATCGCAGAAACTTGCAGCGGCCGGCTGATGAGCTGGCGCATGAAAAGCAGTGTGTCGTTCATGATACCCTATGATTTCCGGAACTTGTCCAAGCGCACAATCTGCGCGTCGTGCTGCGGGGCGGGGGGCTCGTCATCGGGGCCCTCGTCGTCGTCGGAAACTTGGGCGTCAAAGCGCAGGCCGAATTCCACCGACGGGTCTACAAAGGTGCGCAGCGCGTCGTAGGGAATGGTCATGCGTTCGGGATTGTTGCCGAAGTTAAGCGTGATTGCGAAGCTGTCTTTGGAAACGACAAGGTTTTCAAACCAGTTCTGCACCACAATCGTCATTTCCCCCGGATAGCGGGTGCGCAGCCAATCGGCCATTTCCACGCCGTCAGTCGTGGTGTCAAAGGTGATAAAGAAGTGATGCGCGCCGGGCAGGCCGAAAGCGGCAACGTCTTTCAGCACGGTTTGAATCAGCCCGCACATGGCCTTGTGCATCAGATTGCCATAGTCGATCGACTTTGCCATGCCAGTTCCTTTCGCTGCGTGGGTCTACCATAGGCGATTTGCCCCCAAAGGGAAGAGGCCCGTCACATCCAAGCCGCGATGGCACTGGTGATCGCGCTAAGCATCAGCACCAGCGGCAGCGGCCAATGGCGGCGCGCCAGCAGGTAAGCCGCACTTAGGGCCAAGACCGTGGGCAGCGGGCGAAGCGTGCTGATCTGCGGCCACAGCGCGTGGATCGGGCCCAGATCGATTCGCCCGACTTGGGCGAAGACCACATGGGTCGCAAACCATAGCGACAGATTTGCGATCACGCCCACGACTGCGGCGGTGATGAAGCTTAACGCCCCCGACAGGCGGGGCATTTGGGTTAGGCGATCCAGCCATGGGCTGGCGGCGAAGATCCACAGAAAACAGGGGGCAAAGGTCATCCATAGGGTGATCAGCGCGGCTGACAGCCCGCCGAGCCAGCCGTCTTTTTGATGCCCCGCCACATAGGCCACAAATTGCGTCACCAAAATCAGCGGTCCCGGTGTGGTTTCGGCAAGGCCCAAAGCGTCCATCATCTGGGGCAGGGTGAGCCAATGCTTGTCGGCGACAATCGCTTGGGTCATCCACGCCAAAACGGCATAAGCCCCGCCAAAGGTGACAACGGCGAGTTTGGCAAAGAACACCGCGACTTCGGCGTAAAAACTGGGGGCTAATAGAACAAGTGCCGCCAAAGGCAGCAGCCACACTGTGCCCCAAATCACCACCGCCCGCCATGTCGCCGCCCAAGGGCGCGGGCCGCTTGGGGTGGGGGCTGTGGCCTTCGTTGTCAGATAGCCGTAAAGCCCCGCCACGATAATCACCGCCGGAAAGGGCAGGCCAAAAAGCGCCAGCGCCACAAAGGCCAAGACCGCTGCCATCTTATGCGCCGGAATCTTCAACGCGCGGCGCGATACGCGCAACAGGGCTTCGATCACCACCGCCACCACCGCCGCCTGCACGCCTGTGAAAAGGGCTGCGACCACAGGCACCTGCCCAAAAGCCGCATAAAGCGTTGCGAGTGCTAAGACCACCGCAGCGCCGGGCAGTACGAACAACAACCCCGCAATCAGCCCGCCACCTGTGCCGCGCAGCCGCCAGCCTGTCCACGTGGCGAGTTGCATCGCCTCTGGCCCCGGCAACAGCATGCAAAATGACAGGGCGGATAAGAACTCTGCTTCAGAAATCCAGCGGCGCTCGTCGACCAAGGTGCGGTGCAGCAGGGCGATTTGCGCGGCAGGCCCGCCAAAGGACAAAAGCCCGATACGCGCAAAGACGCCAAAAAGCGTGCGATAGGGGATCGTGTCGTTGAGTGTTTGGCCCGACATCCTTGCCTTGTGCGGCAGGAATGTGACACGGGCAAGACGCCCGCACTCTACACCGCAAAGGAAATTAGGCGCAGGTTTCTGTTGCCAGGTACCTGCAAACCCCGCCTTACGGTGCTAACCGCAAGGACTTAGTTTGGCTTTCTCGAACTGCTCACGCAGCCAGAGCATAAGCCGGAGCACGGTTGTCATTTGCAACTGTGATCTTGGACCGATAACGGTGGTACCTCACCGAGCAAAAGCTGGCCCCTTTGAACGTCCGTCGATCCTATTTCGGCCCCAGAACCTGAAATGAACAGGGTTTTGGTGGAGCCGCCGGGTACCGCCCCCGGGTCCGATCCGTCTATTATGGGTGCGTTTATCGCCATAGTCTGAATTGCTTCAGACAGCTCGTATATAGGACTGGATGGGGCGGGGCGCAAGGGTGGGCAAATGAAAACGCCCAAAGCGCAGGCTTCGGGCGTTTGGGGGCGTTTGGCGGGATCAGAAGCCCGACTTGATCTGCTCGAACTCATTCACCATGCGGTCGCGCAGGGCAGGATCAATCGGGGTTTGCGCCAGAAGGGTCGAGGTGAGCGGGTCAACATCCGCCGCCTTCAGCGCAGCTATATCAATGCTTTGCATCGACACTGCGTTGGTTGACGCATAACCCACATTGTCCAGCAAGGGCTTGGCAGCCCCGTGATCCAGCCAAGCGTTGATAAAGTCATAAGCCTTGTCTTCCTTGCCCGGCCCGTCTTTCAGATTCACCCAGCCGCAGAACCAGCTTGATGCGCCCTCTTTGGCTTGGCGTTGGAAGCCCACGGGGAAGTTTTCGGCCCGCAGCAGGGCGATTGTGTCGTTCCACGACCAAGACACCACGACCTCGCCCGAAGCCATAAGTTGGCTGAGTTGCGCAGGGTCGGCCCAATAGGCCAGAACATTCGGGTGCACCGCGCGCAGCCAATCTGCGGCGGCTTTGAACTGGTCGTCGCTGATATTGGTCCAGTCGCTGACACCGGTGGCCAGCAAAGCCAGCGCCCAAACGTCATCGGCATTGTCGGGCAGCGAAATGCGACCAGCGTATTTGGGGTTGGTGAAAACGTCCAAACTTGCCACGTCTTCGGCAGGAACCTCGGTCGTGTTATAGGCAACAGCGGTATAGGCGAAATCGGTCGGAATGAACCAAACGCCGGTGTCATCCTTGAAGATCTTGGAATTCAGGAAAGCCGGCGAAATTTCGCCAAAGTTCGGGATCTTTGCGGTATCCCAAGGCTCAATCAGCCCCGCATCACGGTATTTCTGGATCATCTGGCTGCATGGATGCGCCACATCGGCCTTAAAGCCCGAAGACAGTTTCTGAAACGCCTCGTCATCGTCGGCGAAAATTGAAAAGGTGGGCATATCGCCGTGTTGGGTGACATAAGTGGCCAGAAGATCGGGCAGTTGGAAGCTGGACCAGTCAAAGGCAATCAGGTCAGGGTCGCCCGCGCGGGCAAGCGTGCCGCCAAAGCCAAGTGATAGGGCAAGGGCGGTGCCGGTCAGGAATTTTGTGAAATGTGACATCTTTTCTCCGATCTGGGGCGGCGGGGCTTGGGGCGCTGTGTGGCAAAATGCGCCAAGAAGGGTGGATGACGCGAAAAATACCCCAAAGCCAAAGGCGTGCAAGCGGCCATTTGCAATTTGCCGTTCCTCTGCTCGAAAAACGGGCAATTCCCGCGCAAGTCAGCCCCATGGGCGGCTTGCAGGCTGGCGGCGCGGTTGCTACGACTTGGGGCGAAGCGCTGGTTGAGCGTTTCTGCCGCGCAGTGCGTGGCTTGGCTGGAAGACCTGCCACCCAAGCCCTTTGGGGCATCACATTTGTTAAAGGCGGCCTGCCATGACCAAGCTAGATATGACCTTCGTGCGCACCCAGTTTCCGGCGTTTCAAAGCCCTGTGCTGTCGGGCAACGCCTTTTTTGAAAACGCAGGCGGATCGTTTCCTTGCGTGCAAGTGGTCAACCGTTTGCACCGCTTTTACACCGACCGCAAAGTGCAGCCCTATGCGCCCTATTCTGGTGCCACCGAAGGCGGTGCAGAGATGGACGAGGCGCGCGACCGTCTGTCAGCGCTGATGGGCTGCGCGCCAAAGGAGCTGTCTTTTGGCCCGTCTACCAGTGCGAACACCTTCGTGCTGGCCAATGCCGTGCGCATCTGGCTGCGCGGGCAAAAGGCCGCGATTGTGGTGACCAATCAAGACCACGAGGCGAACTCTGGCGTGTGGCGGCGGTTGGCGGACGAAGGGATCGACGTGCGCGAATGGCAGATTGACCCTGCCACGGGGCATCTGAACCCCGAAGATCTGGTTGGTCTGTTTGCCGATGGCAAAGTGAAACTGCTATGCTTTCCGCATTGCTCGAATGTGGTGGCCGAGATCAACCCCGTGGCCGAGATTTGTGCGATGGCGCGCACGGCAGGTGTGCGCACGGTGGTGGACGGTGTCAGCTATGCGCCGCATGGCTTGCCCGACTTTCCAAGCCTTGGCGCGGATGTGTATCTGTTTTCGGCCTATAAAACCTATGGCCCGCATCAGGGCCTGATGCTGATACGCTCTGATTTTGGGGCAGAACTGCCGGCGCAGGGCCATTGGTTCAACGCGGGCAGCCTGTACAAACGCTTCACCCCCGCAGGCCCTGACCATGCCCAGATCGCGGCTTGTGCGGGGATGGCCGATTACATCGACGCGGTTTATGCGCACCACTGCCCCGGTCAAACGACGACCCCCGCGGAACGCAACCGCGTGGTGCATGATCTGATGCGCGCGCAAGAAGTGGCGGTTATTCAACCGCTGCTAGACTATCTGGCCGCGCGCAATGATGTGCGGCTGGTCGGCCCGCGTTCGGCCGCCAACCGCGCGCCGACGGTGGCCGTGGCGTTGGACCGTGACGCAGAGCCTGTGTCAGAAGCGCTGGCCTCGCATGGCATCGCCTGTTGGGCGGGGGATTTCTACGCCGTCCGCCCGATTGAAGCGATGGGCATCGACCGCGCGTTGGGCGTGCTTCGGTTGTCGGCGGTGCATTACACCAGTGCCGACGATGTGGCGCGCCTGATTGCCGCCTTGGACCGTGTACTGTAAGGCGGGGGGCCTGCTGCCCCCCGCACCTCCCGCGCGTATTTCTGCCAAGCTGAAGGGGAAAGTGATCTGTGGCGGGGCCTTAGGCGTAAGCCTTTGATGGGGCAGGGGGATGTTATGGCCAAGCGACCGATGATTGTGTGGTTCCGGCGGGATTTTCGGCTGTCGGATCATCCGGCCCTGCACGAGGCTTTGGCTACGGGGCATCCGGTCTTGCCCGTGGTGGTGCTTGACAGCGAAACGCTGGCCATGGGGGCTGCGGCCTTGTGGCGCTGGGGTTTGGCGGTAGAGGCGTTTGGGGCCAGCTTGGCTGCGATGGGCAGCCGTTTCATCCTGCGGCGTGGAAACGCGGTTGAGGTGATCGCTGCCCTGCTGGATGAAACGCAGGCTGCGGGCGTGCTGTGGAGCCGCAGTTACGACCCCGCCACGATACCGCGCGATGCGGCGGTCAAGGCGATGGTCAAAGAGCGCGGTCTGATCGGCGGATCACGGGCGGGGTTTTTGCTGCATGAACCTGCCGCTGTGATGACGGGGGCGGGCGGCTTTTACCGCGTTTACACCCCCTATTGGAATGCCGTGAAGGGCTTGCCCGTCGATGCGCCTTTGCCTGCGCCCAAGGCTTTGCCTGCGCCTGACGTCTGGCCCGCCTCTGACGATTTGGCCGCTTGGGACTTGGGCGCTGGAATGCGGCGCGGGGCTGCGGTGGTGCGGCAATATCAGCACGTCGGAGAGGCTGCGGCTTTGGACCGTTTGGCGGGGTTTATCCAAACCAAGGTCGGCGCTTACAAGGCGCGGCGCGATTTTATGGCCGAAGATGCTTCGTCTGGCCTGTCGGAGAACCTGACCTACGGCGAAATCAGCCCGCGCCAGATTTGGCACGCAGGCCAGCGTGCCTTGCACGAAGGGGCGGCGGGGGCGGAGCATTTCTTAAAAGAATTGGTCTGGCGCGAGTTTGCTTGGGCTTTGATGCACCACACCCCGCACATCGCCCAAACCAACTGGCGCCCCGAGTGGGAGGGGTTTGACTGGCGCGGCGATAATTCTGACGCCGAAGCCTGGCGGCGTGGGCAAACCGGAGAGCCGGTGGTCGATGCCGCGATGCGCCAGATGTTTGTCACCGGCACCATGCACAACCGCGCGCGCATGATCGTAGCATCCTATCTGACCAAGCATTTGCTGACCGATTGGCGCGTGGGCCAAGCGTGGTTTGCCCAGTGCCTGACCGATTGGGACCCTGCGGCGAATGCGATGGGCTGGCAATGGGTGGCAGGAAGTGGCCCCGATGCCGCCCCCTATTTTCGCGTCTTCAACCCCGCCACACAGGCGCAGAATTTCGACCCCGACCAGACCTATCGGCGGCGCTATGTCGCAGAACTGTCAGCCCATCCGCCCAAACCCGCGCTAGAGTACTTTGCCGCAGCGCCGTTGTCATGGCGGCTTGACCCGAAACGCCCCTATCCTGCGCCATTGATCCCCCTTGCAGAGGGCCGCGCGCGGGCCTTGGCGGCCTATGCGCAACGAAAGGCTTGAGTGTCGCCAAATCTTCTGGAAACATGGCGAAAAGACTTCGACGGGGGAAATATGACGGTTCTAACCTCTACCGCCGGCCAAAAGGGCCTGCCGCGCTATTTTGGCCAAGCCTTCGCGACCATTTCGCAGATGGGACGCGGGCGATTGGATTTTCGCCTGCCCGATGGGCGCATCTTTCGCGCCGAAGGCAAAAAGCCCGGCCCTGCCGTGATGTTGGACGTTCACAACCCAGATTTGTTCGCGCGTTTGATCCGCGATGGCGATTTGGGCTTTTGCGATGCCTATCTGGATGGCTGGTGGTCAACCCCCGACCTGATGGGGTTCATGGACCTGATCCAGATGGACAATGATGCGGTCTATGACGGTTTTCCCGGCATGGCCTTGGTGCGCGCCTATGAACGGTTTCGCTTTTGGCTGCAATCAAACACCAAAAAGCAGGCGCTGAAAAACATCAGCTATCACTACGATTTGGGAAATGATTTCTATGGCTTGTGGCTGGATGAAAGCATGACCTATTCGTCAGCCCTGTTTGAAAGCGGGCAAGAAAGCCTTGAAAAGGCGCAAGAGCAAAAATACGCCTCGATGGTTGATAAAATGGGCGTGCAGCCGGGCGATCATGTGTTGGAAATTGGCTGCGGGTGGGGTGGTTTTGCCGAATATGCGGCAAAGCATCGTGGGCTAAAAGTGACCTGCCTGACCATCAGTGCCGAGCAGCACAAATATGCCGTTGCGCGAATGGCGCGCTTGGGCCTGTCGGATAAGGTTGACATCAAGCTGCAAGATTACCGCGACGAGACGGGGGTTTATGACGGCATCGCCTCGATTGAGATGTTTGAAGCGGTTGGTGAAAAGTTCTGGCCTGTGTACTTCGACACCGTGCTGAACCGCCTGCATCCGGGCAAGAAGGCGACCTTGCAGATCATCACGATTGCTGATCACCGCTGGGAAACCTACCGCAAATCAGTCGATTTTATCCAGAAATACATCTTTCCGGGTGGTATGCTGCCCTCACCCTCAGCCTTGCGGCGCGAGGTTGAGCGGGCGGGGATGAAGGTTCTAGGCTCGGTTGAGTTTGGCAAAAGCTACAGCCAAACCCTGCGCCGCTGGCATGAAACCTTCAACGCGCGCTGGGCGGATGTGCAAAAGATGGGCTTTGATGACCGCTTCCGCTTGATGTGGAACTTTTATCTGACCTCTTGTGCCGGTGCTTTTGAGGGCGGCAATTGTGACGTGACGCAGATCACCATCGCACGGCCTGCGGCAGGGTAAGGCGATTTCGCAGCAGTGTGGGGGATAGCATGGCGGGCCACGTGTTTTTGGCGGGGCTTGCGGCAGAGCCTGCGGTGCTGCGGCTTGTCTTGGGCGAACCTGAGGTAAAACCGGCGCAAGTGGCGGGGCTGGTGTTGGTCGCCGCCGACGCAGGGCCTTGGCCTGTGGCGGTCTGCGCGGTGGGTGGAACGGCGGCGGGCGTTGTGGTGCAGCTGACGGGCGCGCAAGAAAGCCGCCTTGATTTCGCCCTGCGCGCTTTGGGGATGGTTGCGGCTGATCTGCCCGATGGGGCGGGGGCGACCTATCTGGGGCAGGGCGGGGGCGTTATGCCCGCCACCGCGCCCGATGTGCTGGCGGTGATCTTGGCCTATCTAGAGGATGTCTTGCCGCTGCAAGGCCAAGTCGATGCCGCCACCCTTGCCCGCCGCCTGTCGCCCGCCTTGGTGCGCGCTGCATCAAAACTGCGCGCGCGCGCTTTGGCTCCGACCGACCTGCGCCGCGCCACCCGTGCGGGTGACATCGTGACCCAAGCGCAGCGCTTGCCCTATGCGAAGTTCTTTGCCGTCGAGGAATATGACCTCTCATGGCGGCGGTTTGATGGCAGTTTCAGCCCGCCCACCACGCGTGCTGCCTTTGTCTCGGGCGATGCTGTGACAGTGCTGCCCTATGACCCCAAGCGCGATCTGGTGCTGGTGGTGGAACAAATCCGCGCCGGCCCCTTTGCGCGCGGCGATGGGCAATCTTGGCAGATCGAGGCGATTGCCGGCCGCGTTGACCCGTTCGAGACACCCGAACAGGCCGCACGCCGCGAAGCGGTGGAAGAAGCGGGCCTGACCCTGACAGACCTGATCCCCGTGGCCCAATATTACCCAAGCCCGGGGGCCAAGACAGAGTTCCTTTATTCCTACGTCGCCCTCACCGCTTTGCCCGACGGCTGCGCCGGTGTCTTCGGCCTCGCCGAAGAGGCCGAGGATATTCGCGGCCACCTGATCAGCTTTGACCGTCTGATGGAACTGGTCGCCAGTGGCGAGGCGGCAAACGCCCCTTTGATCTTAACCGCCCTTTGGCTGCAACGCGAACGGGGGCGTTTGCGCGCCGGATAACATCTTCCGGCGCGCAAGACCCTTACAAGGCCAAGCTCACCCAAGCCCCGTTGCGCTTGGAAGATCGCACACAGGCATCAACAAAGGCCACGCCCTCTAGCCCCTCTTTCAACCCCGGAAAGACAACGGCGCTATCTAGCGCTATGCCCTCACGCCGCGCAATAATGGCACGTGCGGCTTCGGCGTAGATATTGGCGAAGCCCTCTAGATAGCCTTCCGGATGGCCCGAAGGAATGCGCGTCAAGCGCGCCGCAGCCTCACCCGTGGCGGGGCCGCCGCGTGTCAGGCGGTATTTGGGTTGGCCCAAGGGCGCGACCCACAGGTAGTTGGGGTTCTCTTGCTCCCACTCGATCCCGCCTTTGGTGCCAAAAATCCGCAACCGCAGCCCGTTTTCTTGGCCCGAGGCGACTTGGCTGCACCACAACGTGCCCCGCGCGCCCGAAGTGTAGCGCATCATGATATGGCCGTTGTCATCCACCCGACGACCGGCGACAAAGCTTTGCAGATCGGCGGACAGTTCTTGCAGCGTCAGCCCTGTGACGAAATTGGCCAAGTTGAATGCGTGCGTGCCGATGTCGCCCGTGGCCCCGCCCGCCCCCGAACGCGCTGGGTCTGTGCGCCAATCGGCTTGCTTTTGGCCTGTGGCTTCAATCGGTTCGGCCAGCCAGTCTTGGATGTATTCCACATTCACCAAGCGAATATCGCCCAAAGCGCCTGCGGCGATCATCTCGCGCGCTTGGCGGATCATCGGGTAGCCGGTGTAATTATGGGTCAGCGCAAAGACCACGCCGCTGGCCTCGGCGGTCTTGGCCAGCTTCTTCGCCTCGGGCAGGGTCGCGGTCAGCGGTTTGTCGCAGATCACATGAATGCCGCGCTTTAAGAATTCTACCGCCACAGGGGCGTGCATATGGTTGGGGGTGACGATGGCCACAGCCTCGATCCCGTCTTTGCGCCGCGCCTCTTTCTGCGCCATCTCGGCATAAGACCCATAGCTGCGCGCCACGCCCAGATCGGCGGCGGATGCGGCAGATTTTTCGGGGTCAGACGAAAACGCGCCCGCGACCAGTTCATACTGATCATCCAAACGCGAAGCGATTCGGTGTACAGCCCCAATAAAAGCCCCACGCCCGCCGCCGACCATGCCAAGGCGGATTCTAGGGGCGCGGGCCACGTGGGCAGCGGTGATGGCCATGAAAACTCTCCTTTAAGGTTTGGGGGCCAACGCCGCGCCTAGGCACTGCGCCGCTTTCCCTTTCATACTTGTCTAAATATCCCGGGGGGTCCGGGGGGCTGGCCCCCCGGCTTTGGTTTGGACGGGCGTTTAGCCCAAGCCCAGCATTTTGCGATTGGCGGCGCGGTCGGTTCCCGCATCAGCGAAATCGTCAAATGCTTTTTCGGTCACGCGAATGATATGGGCGGCGACAAAATCCGCCCCCTCGCGCGCGCCATCTTCGGGGTGTTTCAGGCAGCATTCCCATTCCACCACGGCCCAGCCCGAAAAATCATGCTGAGTGAGTTTGGAGAAGATCGACCCAAAATCGACCTGCCCATCGCCCGGAGAGCGGAACCGCCCCGCGCGGTTCACCCATGATTGGAACCCACCGTACACGCCTTGGCGGCCCGTGGGATTGAACTCGGCATCCTTGACGTGGAACATCTTGATCCGCTCGTGATAGATGTCGATATGGTCTAAATAATCCAAGCACTGCAGCACATAATGGCTGGGATCATACAGCATATTGGCCCGCTTGTGGCCTTTGACGCGGTCTAAGAACATCTCAAACGTCACGCCGTCATGCAGGTCTTCGCCGGGGTGGATTTCATAGGCCACATCGACACCGCAGTCTTCGGCATGGTTCAAAAGCGGCAGCCAGCGGCGGGCGAGTTCGTCAAACGCCTCTTCAACCAAACCCGCAGGGCGCTGCGGCCACGGGTATAGGTAGGGCCAAGCCAAAGCGCCCGAAAAGGTGGCGTGTTCGGTCAGGCCCAGATTGCGGCTGGCGGTCAGGGCTTTTTTGACCTGATCCACCGCCCATTCGGCCCGCGCCTTGGGATTGCCGCGCACAGCGGGGGCGGCGAAGCCGTCAAACTGGGTGTCATAGGCGGGATGCACGGCGACCAACTGGCCTTGCAAATGGGTCGACAGTTCGGTGATCTGCACGCCGTTTGCAGCGGCGACCCCCTTCAGCTCGTCGCAATAGGTCGTGGAACTCGCCGCCTTGTCCAGATCGATCAGCCTTGCGTCCCAGCTGGGCACCTGCACGCCGACATAGCCGCAATCAGCGGCCCATTTGGTGATGCTGTCCCACGAATTGAACGGGGCGGCATCGCCTGCAAATTGCGCCAGAAACAGAGCTGGTCCTTTGATCGTCTTCATAGGGTCTCTCCCTTGGGTAAGCCGTCGTCCGCGCGGGTGGGACGTTCTAGATACTGGCCTTGGTCCGGCGAACGCTTTTCAATCGCGGCCATGAGCGATTGGGCAATAAAGGTTCCAGCATGGCCCACATCTTCTTTTACCACCAAAATCTCGCGGCGAAAGCGGTGCAAAAAGCTGATCGCCTCTTTTGCCACCAGATCAAAGTCGCGCCCGATCCGCAGGCCTGCGTTTTCAGCCCCAGCGACAGAGGCCATAGCGGCGGTGGTTGAACCGCAAACGATGCCGTCAATCCGCGGGTCTTGCCCCATGCGGTCGGTCACAGCCGCCTCGATCGCGCCCCCCGCAGAATCGCTGCTGATATGACCTGTCACTTCAAAACCGATACCGCATTTGCCCGCCTCATCGACAAAGCCCGCAATCATATGCCCTGCATAGGAATGCGAGCGGGGCGGGGGGATCAGCAAAAGCCTCTTGCGCCCGCGCTTGACCAGTTCGCGCACCGCAAGGCGCGAATAGGCTTCGTTGTCGAAATCAAAATAGGGATGGGGGATGCCCATATCGGTGCGGCCATGGGTGGCGAAGGGCAAGGTATGTTGCGCCAAATAGCGCACGCGCGGGTCATTCGGCTGGGTCTGGTTCAGAACCACACCATCAGCAGAGCCGGTTTCCACAATATAGCGAATCGGGTCCATCGGGTCTTGGTCGCCAAAAAACGGCATCACCACCAGATGATAGGCCGATCCGCGCAACGCCTCGGCAATGGAATAGATGAGTTTTGAGGTGTGGTTCATCACATCCGCTTCGGTCGACAAAACCAAGGCGATCACATTGGTCTTTCCCGTGCGCAGGCGCACGCCCGCGCGGTTGGGGCGATAGCCCAAACGCTCGGCGGTTTCGCGCACGCGCTTTTTGGTGTCTTCGCCAATGTCTGGCGCATCTTTCAGCGCGCGCGACACCGTGGCAATCGCAAGGCCGGTTTCGGCGGCGATGGTCTTCAGCGTCGGGCGATCCGAATCAGGGGGCAGTAAAGAGATGCCGCTCATGGCGCCCCACTCCCGCTACAGGCGGGCTGGTTGCGAATCAGCCTGCGCCCCTGCACCGCTTTGCGCTTGCAGAAAGCGGCACCCCTATCGCTGGCCATTCCGCTTTGCCGCAGCGCAGCAACCCTCGCTCTGCGATGGGCGCAAAGCGTGCCAAACCAAGCCCCAAGCCCCCCGTTTGCGAGAGCCTTGCCGGATGTTGCAGCGCAGAAATTTGACTTGTTCTGCATCGGGATTTCAACCGTTCTTTCCACAAACCGCGCGCGACTTGACCTTCTGGTAAGGCGCATACAACGCCGCGAAAAAGCGCATCCGCAAGCGAAAAGATTGCTTGATTGAAAAAACTATAACGTTATAGGATCGCCCAATAACGATTTACAAACGGGGAGGAGACCCTAATGAAAGCGTTTACGATGGCAGCCGTTTTGGCTGCAACTGTGGCTTTGCCGTCTGTTGGCATGGCAACTGATCTGGAAGTCACCCACTGGTGGACTTCTGGTGGTGAAGCCGCCGCTGTGGCGGAATTTGCCAAGGCATTCGATGCCACCGGCAACCACTGGGTTGACGGCGCTATCGCCGGTTCGGGCGACGTTGCCCGCCCGATCATCATCAGCCGCATCATGGGCGGCAACCCGATGGGCGCCACCCAGCTGAACCCCGGCAAAGATGCTGACGATCTGATCGCGGCTGGCCTGATGCAGGACCTGACCGATCTGGCAACTGCCGAAGATTGGGCCCACATTCTGCGCCCCGCATCGCAGCTGGAATCGTGCACCAAAGACGGCAAAGTTTATTGCGTGCCCGTCAACTTGCACTCGGCTCAGTGGATGTGGACCAACCGCAAGGTCTTTACCGACCTTGGCATGGAACCCCCGAAAGACATCAACGAGCTGCTGGCTCTGGCCCCCAAGCTGCAAGAAGCTGGCATTCAGCCGCTGTCGCTGGCCCAAGGCTGGCCGGTTGGTCTGATGGTCAACGACATTCTGGTTGCTCAGGCTGGCGTTGATAACTTTGTGAAGGTTTACAAAGACCGTGACTTGGCCATCGCTGGCGGTCCGGAATTCGGCAAGATCTTCGAAACGCTGGCGTCGATCCGCCAGTACACCCCGGCTGACAAAATGGTTCCCCAGTGGAACGAAGCTGTCGGTCTTGTGATTCAGGGCAAAGCTGCCGCCAACATCATGGGCGACTGGGCTGGTGGCGAATTCCAGGTGGCCAAAATGGTCGCTGGGACGGACTATGACTGCTTGCCCGGTCTGGGTGTGACCCCGGTTCTGAACACCGGCGGCGACGTGTTTTACTTCCCGAAATCGGCCGATCCGGCTGTGACGGAAGCTCAGCTGAAGCTGGCCTCGACCCTTGTCACCAAGGAAGTTCAGGTTGCGTTCAACCTGAAGAAGGGCTCGCTGCCGATGCGCGCTGACGTTGATCTGTCGGCTGCCAACGACTGCATGAAGAAGGGTCTGGAAATCCTTGACCACTCTTCCGCCGTGTTCCCGAACGACATCCAGATGATCGACCGTGACTCGCTGAACCAGATCAACGATCTGTTCACCGAATTCATGGCGAACCCCGATATGGCTGCTGCTGATGCACAGGCCAAGTTCGTGTCGATCATCGAAGCTGCACCGAAGTAAGACTTTGGTCAGATGACGCACAGCAGGTCCGGCGCCTGAACGGGTTGCCGGGCCTGTTAATTAGATCTCATAGGTAGGGATGACGACCAGATGAACAGGCCAAATCCGCTTTTTAGGAATTTGAATTCCAAAATTGCTTCCTTGCCAATGATGTTGATTGTGTTGGGTGTTTTTGTCGGTGGCACGGTATGGACCGTGCTGTTTTCATTCACCAATATCAAAATCCTGCCGATTTTCACGCCCAAGCAGTGGATCGACGGTTTCGTGGGCTTTGCCAATTACAAGCGCCTGTTCAATTCCGACCGCTGGATGAGCTGCCCTGCCATTACCAAAATCGGGCAGGAAAGCTGGCAGTTTAAATGCACCGGCGCGATGCCGAATATGATCACCTATGCGATTTTGGCGATTATCATCTCTATCTCGCTGGGGTTTTTGCTGGCGGTGATGATGGATCAAAAGATCCGGCTAGAGGGGATGTTCCGCACGATTTATCTGTATCCTTTCGCGCTGTCTTTTATCGTGACCGGCCACGTTTGGGCTTGGATCATGTCGCCGGAATACGGGCTACAGCATGCGATGCGCGAATTGGGGTGGACGAGTTTTTCCTTCGGCTGGATCGCGGACCGCCAAATGGTGATGTATGCCATTGTTATCGCCGGTATTTGGCAGGGCACGGGCTTTGTTATGGCGCTGATGCTGGCCGGTTTGCGCGGCATTGATGAAGATATCTGGAAAGCCGCGCGGGTTGACGGCATTCCCGCTTGGCGCACCTATATTCAAATTGTTCTGCCAATGATGAAGCCGGTGATGGTGACAACCTTTGTGCTGGTCGCATCGGGCGCTGTGCGGATTTATGACCTTGTGGTGGCCTTGACAGATGGTGGGCCGGGCATCTCGTCTGATGTGCCGTCGCGCTATATTTATCAGAATTTCTCGGCCAATCTTGGCCAATCCCTGTCGGCTTCGACCGTGATGCTGGTGTCGATGGCCATTGTGCTTATTCCATGGATGCGCATGGAATTTGGCAAGAAGTCGCAGGCGTAAGGAGCATGAGCATGGCCAACACACCCCTCGCGGCAGGCCCTTCGGGCGCAAAGCCGAAACCTTTTATCACCCCGCAACGTGCGGTGGTTTATACGGTGCTGATTGTCTGCGCGATCTTCTTCTTGTTCCCGCTGTATATCATGGTCATCACCTCGCTTAAAAACATCCAAGAGATCCAATCTGGCAATATTTTCATTCCAACCATGCACCCGACGTTTGACGCATGGGAAAAAGCGTGGAATTCAGCCTGTACGGGGCTTTATTGCGAGGGCATCAAGGTCGGCTTTTGGAATTCGATCAAGATAACGGTGCCGTCGACCATCGTGTCGATCATTGTCGCGTCACTTACCGGCTATTCCATGGCCAACTGGCCGTTCAAATTTTCGGAAGTGTTCTTCACCATCCTGCTGCTGTCGTCGTTTATCCCCTATGTCGTGATGATTTACCCCTTGGTGATCATCACCCGCGAATTGGGCATCTATTCGACTTTGCCCGCCGTGGTGTTGGTGCATACGATTTTTGGCTTGCCGCTGCTGACGCTGTTATTCCGCAACTACTTCGCCAGCCTGCCGCAAGAATTGTTCAAAGCGGCACGGGTTGATGGTGCGGGCTATTGGCAGATCTTCTTCCAAGTCTTTGCGCCCATGTCGGTTCCGATCTTTACTGTGGCTGTGATCTTGCAGGTCACGGGCATTTGGAACGATTTTCTCTTTGGCGTGATCTATGCTGGCCCCACCAACTATCCCATGACGGTGCAGCTTAATAACATCGTCAACTCGGCCCAAGGGGGCAAGGCTTACAACGTCGACATGGCCGCCACGATCCTGACAGGTCTGGTCCCGCTCGCCATCTATTTCTTCTCAGGCAAATACTTCGTGCGCGGCATTGCAGCCGGCGCCGTGAAGGGTTGAACTCATGCACTCAGTTTCCGTTAAAAACCTAACCCTGAAATTCGGCTCTGCCGAGGTTCTGAAGAACCTGAACCTTGATGTCGAAGAGGGCGAGTTTATCGTTCTGCTGGGGCCATCGGGCTGCGGCAAATCGACGCTGCTCAATTGCCTTGCCGGTCTGTTGGAACTGACCGAAGGGCAGATTCATATTAAGGGCAAGAATGTCACTTGGGCCGAACCTTCGGAACGTGGCATTGGCATGGTGTTTCAATCTTACGCGCTCTATCCGCAGATGACAGTGCGCGGGAATATGTCGTTTGGCCTAAAGATTGCGGGCCTGCCCAAGGCCGAGATCGCCAAGCGGGTCGACCGCGCCTCTGAAATCTTGCAAATCGGCCCGCTGCTAGACCGTAAGCCCGGCGCTTTGTCGGGCGGCCAGCGCCAGCGCGTGGCGATTGGCCGCGCCTTGGTGCGCGAGGTGGATGTTTTCTTATTTGACGAACCCCTGTCAAATCTTGATGCCAAACTGCGCAGCGAATTGCGGGTGGAGTTGAAGCGCCTGCATAACCGCTTGAAAAACACCATGATCTACGTGACCCATGACCAGATCGAAGCCCTGACCTTGGCCGACCGCATCGCCATTATGCGCGGCGGCATCATCCAGCAATTGGATGCGCCGCAGACCATTTATAACCGTCCGGCCAACCTGTTTGTGGCGGGGTTCATCGGTTCTCCGGCAATGAACTTTATCAAAGGTGAAACGGTTGACGGCGGTAAGCGCTTTAAATTCGGCGATGTGTCGCTGGATTTGGCGGGCTATGAAGGCGGGGCTATTCTGGATCGGCCAAAGGCCATCATCGGCCTGCGGCCCGAGCATCTAAGCATGGTTGATGAAGCCATTCCCGGCCACACCATTCCCGCCGTGGTTGAAATTGACGAACCGATGGGCGCAGACTCGCTGGTGTGGCTGCTGGCCGAGGGGCGGCAAATGTCGGTGCGCGTGCCGGTTGAACACCGCCCCGCGCCGGGCAAACAGGTTCACCTAAAGGTTGATATAGCCAAAGCCTCGCTGTTTGACGAAACCAACGAACTGCGGATCTGATCATGATCAACCTTGCCGGAGAGTGGTTGCTTTCGCAAGAAAGCGGCGAGACTGCGGTGGCTTTCACACTCCCCGGCGATGGTATTGACGCGCTGTTTCAGGCGGGGTCGATCCCTGACCCTTACTTTGGCCGCAACGAATATGGGTTGCGCTGGATTTGTGACCGCACGTGGGTGGCCAAGCGCAGTTTTGCGGCTGACCGCACCAATCTGGTGCTTGTAGCGTCGATGCTTGACACTTTGGTGACGGTTGCGGTGAACGGCACCGTGGTGCTGACATCTGACAACATGTTCCTATCGCACCGCGTTGATCTGTCAGGCGTGCTGGTCAAGGGGCGCAATGACATCACGCTAACTTTCGGCAACGTGCCCGCCGAAGCCAAGCGCCGCCAAGACGCTTACCGCTATTTCCTGCCCTTTTCGGCCAACAACACCCCCATCCACAACGGCAACCTGATCCGCAAACCCGCTTGCGATTTCGGCTGGGATTGGAACATCGCCCTTGCCACCTTTGGCGTTTACGGCGACCTGTATCTGGAACCCGCAGCGCCCGCGCGCATTGACCACCTTGTGATCACCCAAACCCACAGCCCCGGTCGTGCCGTGGTTAGCGTGACAGCACAGTTTGACGGCGACGATGGCCACGAAGTGACCTTTGATCTTTGCGGTGTGCAGGCCAAAGCCGTGGTGCGGCGGGGGCAAGCTAAGGCTGATCTTGCCATCGCCAACCCCGCGCTGTGGTGGCCCGCAGGGCAGGGCGCACAGCCGCTGCATGACCTGACCGTCACGATGGGCACACAGGTGCTAACGCGCCGCATCGGTCTGCGGGTGGCCGAACTGATCACCGAAAAAGACGCGGTGGGCCTTGGCTTTAAGGTGCGCATCAACGGGCGCGATATCTTCTGCAAAGGGGCCAACTGGATTCCTGCTGACGCCTTGGCTGGCCGCATCAATCAGGCCGACACCCGCGAGTTGCTGCAATCGGCCAAAGACGCCCATATGAACATGATCCGCATTTGGGGCGGCGGGCGGTATGAGCCGACTTGGTTTTATGACCTGTGCGACGAAATGGGCCTGATGGTCTGGCAAGATTTCATGTTCTCGTGCCATATCTACCCGTCAGATGATGCCTTTTTGACCCAAGTGGCCGAGGAGGTGCGCCAAAACGGCCTGCGCCTGCATCACCATGCGTCAATGACCATCTGGTGCGGCGATAACGAGTTGATCGGCGCGCTGACATGGTTCCCCGAAACCCGCGCGAACCGCGACCAGTATCTGGTGGGCTATGACCGTTTGAACCGCACGATTGAACAGGCGCTGAAAGCGGCGGTTCCTGCGGCGGTTTGGTGGCCCTCTAGCCCCTCGCCCGGCCCGATGGATTTTGGCGATACATGGCATGACGATAAAAAAGGCGATATGCACTTTTGGTCAGTCTGGCATGAGGGGCGCGATTTCGACCATTACCGCGATGTCGCCCCGCGCTTTTGTTCGGAATTCGGCTTCCAGTCCTATCCGTCGATGGATGTGATCCGCCGCTTTGCTGACCCCAAAGATTTCAACATCGCGGCCCCCGTGATGGAAAGCCACCAAAAGAACGCCGGTGGCAATGCGCGCATTGCAGAAACGATGTTTCGCTACTTCCGCTTCCCGACCAATTTCGAAAACTTCGTTTATCTCAGCCAAGTTCAACAGGGGCTGGCGATCAAAACCGCCGTCACCCATTGGCGCAGCCTAAAGCCGCATTGCATGGGCACGCTGATCTGGCAGTTGAATGACACATGGCCGGTGTGTTCATGGGCCAGCCTTGACCACGGCGGTGGATGGAAACTGCTGCACCATATGGCCAAAGAATTCTACCAGCCGGTGTTCGTTTCTGCCGTTCCCGTTGCGGGCCAAGTGGAACTGCGCGCTGTGAATGACACTGGCTCCCCCGTGGCGCTGACCGTCACAGCCCATGCGGCGGCGATGGATGGCTCCACGCGCTTGCTGGGCACAGCCAGAGTAACTGTGGGCGATAAGGCTGAACTGGCGCTAACCGTTGCTGTGCCCGAAGGCGAAATCCTCGCCTATACATGGGCGGCTGACGGGCATCAGGGCGGCGACCATTTCGCGCCCAAGCCTTACAAATCCTATGATCTGCAACCGGCTTTCGTGACCTATGACGCAAAGAAAGTCGGGCAGTCTTATGAAATCACCCTCAAAGCTGATGCCTTGGCGCTGTTCGTCGCACTTGAATCCGACCAACCTGGCCGCTTCTCTGCCAATGGCTTTGCGCTTTTCCCCGGCCATCCGGCCACAGTGACATTTACCCCGAAATCCTCCGGCCCCGCCCCGCAGTTCACCCTGCGCGACCTGCACGCCGCCACCACCTGACAAGGACAAGACATGATCGCCTATCAGCTATATTCGTCGCGCAATTTCCCGCCGCTGGACGCCACTGCCAAAATGCTGGCCTCCGTTGGCCTGACGGGCACCGAAGGTTTCGGCGGGCTTTACGACACGCCTGCAACGCTGGCGGCGACGGCCTCGGCCCTAAAGGCTGCGGGATTGTCGATGAAAACGGGGCATTTCGGCCTATCCCAAGTCGAAGACACCCCCGCTTGGGCGCTGGAAGTGGCCAAGACCTTGGGGATTGAACGCGTTTATGTGCCCTATCTTATGCCCGATGATCGCCCCAAAGACGCCGCTGGCTGGCGCGCCTTTGGCGCAAGGCTGGAAAAGGCAGGCGCCCCATTGCGCGCGGCTGGTTTGGGCTTTGGCTGGCACAACCATGATTTTGAATTCGTAGCCCAAGCCGATGGTTCGATCCCTCAAGCCTCGATCCTTGAAGGCGGCCCGAACCTTGAGGTGGAACTGGACGTGGCTTGGGTAATCCGTGGCGGGTCAGACCCCTTGGCGTGGATCAACCGCTACGCAGGGCGCATCACGGCGGCCCATGTCAAAGACATCGCCCCCAAGGGCCAGAACGCCGATGAAGACGGCTGGGCCGATGTGGGCTACGGCACGGTCGATTGGAAAACCATCCACGCCGCGCTGAAAGCCGCAGGCTGCAAGCACTTCGTCTTGGAACATGACAATCCGGCGGATCACAAGCGCTTCGCGTCGCGCTCTTTCGCCACCCTGAACGCTTTGTGAGGCTGACATGACAAAACTTGGCATCGGTATCATCGGCTGCGGCAATATCTCGACCGCGTATCTGAAACTTGCGCCCCTGTTCAAAGGGCTGGAAGTCCGCGCTGTTGCGGATATCAACATGGAAGCCGCCAAGGCCCGCGCGGCAGAGTTCAACGTCAAAGCGCAAAGCGTGGATGACCTGCTCGCCAACCCCGCGTTGGATATCGTGATCAACCTGACGATCCCCGATGCGCATTACCCCATCACCAAGCGCATTCTGGAAGCGGGCAAGCACGCCTATTCCGAAAAGCCGCTGGTGCTGACGCTGGAACAGGGCACGACCCTGCGCGATCTGGCCAAGGCCAAAGGCCTGTCGGTCGGCTGCGCGCCTGATACGTTCTTGGGCGGGGCGCACCAACAAGCCCGCGCCATTCTGGACGAAGGCACGATTGGTCAGGTCACCACAGGCAACGCCGCCATTCAGGCCCATGGGCCCGAAAGCTGGCACCCCTCGCCAGAGTTCTTTTACCAACCCGGCGCGGGCCCGATCATGGATATGGGGCCCTATTACATCGCCACGCTGATCAACCTTCTGGGGCCAGTGAAGCGCGTGGGGGCTTTGACCTCTTCGGCCGAACCCGAACGCACGATCGGCTCTGGCCCGCGTCAGGGGCAGAAGATCAAGGTCAACACACCGTCAAACATTCAAGCGCTGCTGGAATTCCACTCTGGCGCCACGATCAGCTTTTCGGCCTCGTGGGATGTGTGGCACCATAAGCGCAACCATTTCGAACTTTATGGCACCAAAGGCACGCTGTATGTGCCCGACCCCAACTTCTTTGGCGGCACGGTTGAAGTGGCCTTGGCGGGCGGTGAAGCCCAAGTGCAAAGCCCATGGGATCACCCGTTTGGTGTGATCAACCAAAACCACAACGGCCGCGATCTGGCGAACTACCGCACCGCAGGGCTGGCCGATATGGCGCAAGCCCATATGGAGGGGCGCGACCACCGCTGCTCGTTGGAACGCACGCTGCATGGGGTGGATGTGATGACTTCTATCCTGAAATCGGGCGAGACGGGGCAGTTTATCACCTTGACCACCACCTGCACCCGCCCCGCAGCCCTTGGCATCGCCGAAGCCCGCGCGCTTTTGGCGTAACGAAACTGGGGGGCCGCTTGGCCCCCCGCCGTGTCTTGCCAAGCCCATTCCGCGCGGGTCAAGGCTATGGATGCCCCGCTTGCGCTTGATTGCGGCGCAAAAGCCGTCATAAGGCGAGAGATCACCTGCGGGATACCCCATGACCGACACGCGCAAGATTCCGACCCATGAGATCACCTATGCCCGTCTGCGGGATATGATCCTGTTTGGCTTGCTAGAACCCGGCGCGCCCGTCACCATTCAGGGATTGATCAACGATTTGGGCGCGGGCATGACCCCCGTGCGCGAAGCGTTGCGGCGTTTGGCGGCAGAAGGGGCTTTGTTGCCGCAGGGCAACAGGCGGGTGACAGTGCCGCGTGTCAGCTTGGGCCTGTTGGATCAGATCGCCTTTGCCCGTTTGACCATCGAGCCGCATTTGGCACAGCTTGCCGCCGCCCACCTGACGCCCGCTTTGATCACGCGGTTGGAAGCCTTGGATGCCCAAGTTGATACTGCCATTCGCGCGGGCGACACGACCGCTTACCTGCAAAGCAACCACGCCTTCCACTTCGCCCTGTATGAGGCATCAAACGCCCCCGTCCTTGTCGACATGGCGCGCTCGCTTTGGCTGCGCTTTGGGCCTTCGTTGCGCATTGTCGTGGCGCGGGGCGGGGCTTTGGCCTTGCCTGACCAACACGGGCTGGCCCTGTCAGCCATGCGGGCGGGCGACAGCACCGCCTTGGCGCAGGCCCTGCGCGATGACATTTTGCAAGGCGTAGATCAAGTGCGCGCCGCCCTTGCGCGGGGCGAGGTTTAGCGCCGTTTCGCCCTATCTGAAAAATTTGATCAAATTTCTTGAAGCGCACCGCGTTTGACTTTAAGCTGTTGCCAAAGGGCGCTAAGCGCTCGCCAGCACAAGGGTCGCGCCATGAACAAGATCACCAACCACATGCCCACAGCCGAGCTTCAAGCGCTAGACGCGGCACACCACATGCACCCGTTCACCGACAATTCCGCCCTTGCCAAAAAAGGCGCGCGCATCATGAAATCGGCCAAGGGTGTTTGGCTGACCGACACCGAAGGCCACCGCATCATCGACGGCATGGCGGGCCTGTGGTGCGTCAACATCGGCTATGGCCGCAAGGAATTGGCCGCAGCTGCCGCCGCCCAGATGGAGGAGCTGTCTTATTACAACACCTTCTTCCAAACCAGCCACATCCCCGCCATCGCGCTCGCCGCCAAGATTGCCGAGGTGGCACCCGGTGATCTGAACCACGTCTTTTTCGCAGGCTCGGGGTCCGAAGCGAACGATACCAACATCCGCATGGTGCGCCGCTATTGGGACATCAAAGGCCAGCCCGAAAAGCGCATCATCATCGCACGGACCAACGGCTACCACGGGTCAACCATGGGCGGCGGGTCTTTGGGCGGCATGTCGGGCATCCATGCCCATGGCGGCAAGATCGCGGGCATCGTGCATATCGGCGAGCCGAACTGGTGGGAGCAGGGCGGCGATATGACGCCCGAAGACTTTGGCCTGCTGCGCGCGCGTGAGTTGGAAGCCATGATCCTGCAATTGGGCGTTGAAAACGTCGCGGCCTTTATTGGCGAGCCGGTTCAGGGTGCGGGTGGGGTGATCATTCCGCCGTCAACCTATTGGCCCGAAATTCAGCGCATCGTTGACAAATACGGCATCCTCTTGATCGCCGACGAAGTTATCACCGGCTTTGGTCGCACTGGCAACTGGTTTGGCAGCGAAACCTTTGGCATCAAGCCCCATATCATGACCATCGCCAAGGGCCTGTCGTCTGGCTACCAGCCCATCGGCGGGTCGATTGTCTGCGATGAAGTGGCAGAGGTGATGGGATCAGCCGGTGATTTTAACCACGGCTACACCTATTCCGGCCATCCCGTTGCCGCCGCCGTGGCCTTGGAAAACATCCGCATCCTGCAAGAAGAACACATCGTCGAACACGTGCGCGATGTGGCCCACCCCTACCTTTGGGCCAAATGGCAAGCCCTGACCGACCATCCCTTGGTGGGCGAGGCGAAACTGGTGGGCCTGATGGGTTCTATCGCTTTGACGCCCAACAAAGCCACCCGCGCCAAGTTCGCTGCCGATACCGGCACTGTCGGCTACCGCTGCCGCGAGCGTTGCTTTGCCAATGATCTGATCATGCGCCATGTCGGCGACCGCATGATCATCTCGCCCCCCTTGGTGATCACGACTGACGAAATTGACATCCTGATCGCCCGCGCCACCAAGTCGCTGGATGAATGCTATGCTGGCCTGAAGGCTGACGGCTTGTTGAAATCGGCGTAAAGCGCTTGCCCAGTGCCGCAGGCGGGCCAACCCCTGTCGGCACTGGGCAAGTGGCTTGCCTTGCGCTGCTCTATCAAGCCTTATGATGACCTTATCCACCCTGCGCCACACCCGCGCCGCGCTTGCGGCGTTCTTTGCCATGGGCATCTTGTGGGGCAGTTTTGCCGCGGATTTGCCTGATATCAAAACCATGCTGGGCGTCAGCGAAAGCCGCTTGGGGTTCTTGATGTTTCTAACCCCCTTGGCCGCAATGCTGGCGATGCGCGCAGCGCCTTGGGTCAGCGAAGCTTTGGGGCGGTATGTTCTGGGCGTCACCAGCCTGTGCATGGCTTTGGCCTTTATCTTGCCCGGTCAAACCGGCGTTTGGTACCTGTTCCCCGCCGCCATGCTGGTCTGCGGGGCCACCACAGGGGCGGTGGACGTTTTGATGAACGCCCGCGTTTCAGCGATGGAGGTGGCGCAGGGCCGACCTTTGATGAACCTGTGCCACGCCGCCTATTCTTTCGGCTATGCAGGGGGGGCTTTGGGCACAGGCGCGTTGCGGTCGATGGGGGCAACACCTGCGGTTGTGATGGCCGTGGCGGTTGCCTTGGCCGTGTTGGCAGCCCTTGCGACGTTTGAGGCAAAGGGTGAGATCGACGGATTGCGCGCCCCACCCGAAGGCACCAGCCCCAGCCTTGGCTTGATCCCTGTGATCGGCGGGGCCATCGTGCTGATCGCCTTCATGAGCGAGAATGCCGCTGAAAGCTGGTCAGCCTTGCATATCGAAAAGACCCTGCACGGGTCGGCCGCATTGGGGTCGGCGGGGCCTGCCGTTTTGGCGCTGACGATGGGCACGGCGCGGGTGTTCGGGCACGGCCTATCGGCCAAGATCAGTGCGCTGCGCCTGTTGCTGATCGGTGCGGCGATTTCGGCATGCGGGGCCTTGGCGGTGGCCTTAGCGGCCAGCCCGTTCTTGGCCTATGCGGGGTTTATCGTGATGGGCATCGGATCGTCGGTCATTGCGCCCACAGCCTTTACCTTGGTGGGCACCATGGCCGCACCGGAAGCCCGCGCCCGCGCTGTGGCACGTGCCACGATGCTGGGCTATGCGGGATATTTCGTGGGTCCGCCCCTTGTGGGGATGATTGCGGGCGGTTTGGGCCTGCGCGCCGCTTTTGTCTTTACCGCGGCCCTTTTGGGCTTTGTCTGGCTGCTGGCTCCGCTACTGGCGCGCCTTAAGCCAACCCGTTGAGTTTGAAGAAACCTGCCGTAGCGTCTAGCAAACGGTCAAGCATTTCAGGCCCTTGGGTTGCGTTAAACGAATGGTCCATATCGGTGATCCACGCTTGTTGCTTGCCCTTATGCGCGGCCAGAAACGTATCTGCGGCATGGGGCAGAACGGCGGTGTCGGCCAGCCCGTGTGCGACAAACAACGGCCCCGCATAGCGCCGAATTTCATCGGCGGGCTTTAAGGTCTTCATCCCGTCAAAATAGCCCTGCTTCAAAGCAATCGTCTTGTCATGCACCACGATGTTCAGCGCTTGATCGCCTGTTTTCAACCCTGCGGCTATAACATCCGCGCCCAATATCCCGCCGATGCTTTCCACCGGATCAGCGACTGCCGCCCAAAGTGCCGTGGCCAAGGGCAGTTGGCTGCGCGCAGCGACACAGGCGCAAACCAAGCCGCCTTGGCTCCACCCCAGCAAAGCCGCGCGCTTGCCTTGTACGCGCGGTTCATCAGAAAGCACCTGCAAAGCCGCCAGCGCGTCAGCGATTTGGCCTTCATAGGTTGTGTCGGCAAAATCGCCTTCTGACGTGCCGCTGCCGCGACAATCTATCCGCAGCGATGCCAGCCCAAGCTGTGCCAAGCGGCGGGCCGAGCGTGAGAACACACCTTCCCCCGTGCCCGTTACCGCCATTTCATCGCGTGATCCGGTAAAGCCATGCACCATCAAAACCACGGGGGCAGGGGCGCCTTGCGGCAGGCACAACGTGCCGGTGACGCGCTGGCCTTGCACGGCAAAGTGCAGCAGGGTTTCGATCATTCCCAACGCCCCTCAAACCCTTCGGGCACCAGAACGTGGTCACGAGAAAACTCGCGCGCGTGCTGCACACCGCACAGGGCCATGGTGATGTCGATTTCCTTCTGGATCACTTGCAAGGTACTCGTCACACCCGCTTGCCCCATCGCGCCAAGGCCATACAGAAAACTGCGCCCGATGAAGGTTGATTTGGCCCCCATCGCCAGCGCCTTTAGCACATCTTGGCCGGATCGGATGCCGCCATCCAGATACACCTCCATCTGGTCGCCCACGGCGCGCACCACTTGGGGCAGGCTGCGGATGGTCGACAGCGCGCCGTCGAGCTGCCGACCGCCGTGGTTGGATACAAGGATGGCATCTGCCCCCACATCCAAAGCCATGCGGGCATCTTCGGCATCTAAAATGCCCTTTAAGATCAGCTTGCCACCCCATTTGTCGCGCAGCTTGCGCACCTTGCCCCAATCCAACTGGGGGTCGTAATTCTCGTTCGACCAAGCGTTCAGATCGCGCAAACTGACCACGCCCTTGGCATGGCCCACCACATTGCGAAAGGTGCGCCGTTTGGTCGTGGCCATGCCGTAAGACCATGCCGGATGCAGCGCCATATCCAACAGGTTGCGCGGTGTCATGCGGGGCGGGGCGGTGAGGCCGTTTTTGATGTCTTTGTGGCGCTGGCCCAGAATTTGCAGATCAAGCGTGAGCACCAAAGCATCGCATCCGGCGTTGCGGGCGCGCTCGATCAAGCCGTCAACGAAATCTTCGTCGCGCATGACGTAAAGCTGAAACCAAAAGGGCGCTTTGGTATGGGCCGCGATGTCTTCGATGGAACAAATCGCAAAAGTTGACAGGGTAAAGGGCACCCCGAAGGCTTCGGCCGCGCGGGCGGCTTTGATCTCGCCATCGGCCGATTGCATTCCGGCAGACCCTACGGGTGACAGTGCCACGGGCATCGCCACATCGCGCCCCATCATGGTGGTCGCAGTCGTGCGCCCTGACAGGTCGCGCGCGACCCGTTGACGCAGGCGGATCTTGTGAAAATCGCTGCTGTTTTCGCCAAAGGTTTGTTCGGTATAAGACCCGCTTTCGCAATAGTCCCAAAACATCTTGGGCACTTTGCGGCGGTGCATTTGTTTGAGGTCTTCGATACAGGTGATGATGGGCATAAGATCCTCGGGCGTGATTTGCCGTCAGTTTAACGCCCTTGTTCGGGAAGGACAGGGGCAAAGCGGCCCTCATCCAGCCTTTCCACCCGCCCGATAAGGGCGGCTTGGCCATGACGGATGCCCGTGGTGTCAGTCACTGTCCATAAGATCGTATCAGCAATGCGAAACCGCCGACCTGTGGCGGAAATGCGAATGCCTTGGTAATCGCTGACAAAGCCCTGAACCGCCGCTTGTGCGAGATAGGCGCTGCGGTCGGTTTGGATGGCGGGGTCATCTTGAGCCGAAAGGCGCGAGGGCAGTTTGGTGAAGCTGTCCCAATCCATCTCCCACAGGGTTAAGGCTGCGGGGTTGGCGTAGCGAAAGATCGGGTCATCTTCGGTGCCGTGCGATACCAAGGGCTGCGATAGGCCCCAAGGGTCGCCCAAAGGGCGGCCCGTCAGGCGTTCGAAACTGTCGGCCAAAAGCTTTGCATAGCCAAGGTCGCGCATCAGGCGCGGTGCGCGCCTGCGGCAAGGCTGGCCACAAAGGCCAGAACGTCGGAAACCGGACGCCCCTCGCCGATTTGCTTGACGATGGCAGAGCCGACCACACAGCCATCGGCAACCGAGGCGATGCCCTGCGCAGCTTCGGGGGTGTTGATGCCAAAGCCCACGATGATCGGCAGCTTGGTCTGCGACTTGATCCGCGCCACTTCGGGGGCGACATCGACCGCCAAGGCCGCCGCAGCGCCGGTGATGCCGGTGATCGAGACGTAGTACACAAAGCCGGACGTGTTTTGCAAAACCTTGGGCAGGCGTTTGTTGTCGGTGGTAGGGGTGGCAAGGCGGATGAAGTTGAGGCCTGCTTTTTGCGCCGGAATGCACAGTTCGGCGTCTTCTTCGGGCGGCAGGTCAACGATGATCAACCCGTCAATTCCGGCGTCTTTCGCTTGGGTCAGGAACAGATCAACCCCGCGTGCATAGATCGGGTTGTAATAGCCCATCAGCACGATGGGGGTGGTGCTGTCGAATGCGCGAAAATCGCGCACCATTTGCAGGGTTTTATCCAGCGTCATCCCGCCTTCTAACGCGCGTTGGCCCGCCAGTTGGATCGTGGGGCCATCGGCCATCGGGTCGGTGAAGGGCAGGCCCAGTTCGATGATGTCGACACCAGCGGCGGGCAGGCCCTTCATCACGGCCAAAGCGGTGGCCACATCGGGGTCGCCTGCCATGATATAGGCAACAAAGGCCTTGCGGTTTTGGGTGGAAAGACGGGCGAAAGTGTCATCGATTCGGGTCATGTCAGCGATCTTTGCCAAAAGAAATGTTGGGTCCGATGTGCACTTGGGCGCGGGGAAAAGCAATGGCTTGGGCCTTCGCACAGGCCATCTGCGCCGTTTTTTGACACGCAATGCCGCGCAGGGGCCTTTGGAGCTTGAGCGCCCCCTTGACCAAAAGCCCCCCGCCTCCTATGCCGCGAGGGTGAAAAAGCGGAGGGTGTCATGGGTTTCAAAATGGGTATCGTGGGTTTGCCGAATGTGGGAAAATCCACCCTTTTCAATGCCTTGACCAGAACAGCTGCCGCTCAGGCGGCAAACTTTCCGTTTTGCACGATTGAACCCAACGTGGGCGAAGTGGCTGTGCCCGATGCACGGCTGGATAAATTGGCGGAAATTGCAGGGTCTAAGCAAATTATTCCGACTCGCATGACCTTTGTCGACATCGCGGGGCTGGTGCGGGGTGCATCTAAGGGCGAGGGCTTGGGCAACCAGTTTTTGGCCAATATCCGCGAATGTGACGCCATTGCCCATGTGCTGCGCTGCTTTGAAGACGGCGATATCACCCATGTCGAAGGCCGCATTGACCCCGTGGCCGATGCCGAGACGATTGAAACCGAGTTGATGCTGTCTGATCTGGAATCGATCGAACGCCGCCGTGCGGGTTTGGCGCGCAAGATCAAGGGCGGCGATAAGGAACTGGTCGATCAAGACCGCCTGCTGGCCTTGGCGCAAGTGGCGCTGGAAGCGGGCAAACCGGCGCGCACGGTTCAGGTGGGCGAAGACGACCTGCGCGCGTGGCGCTTGCTGCAACTGCTGACCTCAAAGCCTGTGCTGTATGTTTGCAACGTGGAAGAGGCTTGCGCTGCCAAGGGCAACAGCCAGTCTGACCGCGTGGCCGCGATGGCCAAGGCGCAAGGGGCGGCTTCGGTTGTCATCTCGGCCCGGATCGAGGAAGAGATCAGCCAGTTGGCCGCTGACGAGGCGGCGATGTTCTTGGAAGAAATGGGCTTGGCTGAGGCGGGCTTGGATCGGTTGATCCGTTCGGGCTATGAGCTGTTGGGCTTGCAGACCTATTTCAC
This sequence comes from uncultured Rhodobacterales bacterium, assembly GCA_903873585.1. GTDB lineage: Bacteria > Pseudomonadota > Alphaproteobacteria > Rhodobacterales > Rhodobacteraceae > Stagnihabitans. The sequence goes on along the minus strand of CAIQOV010000021.1, from coordinate 75,169 downwards.
CATCGGCCCGAAAGAGGCGCGCGCTTGGACGATCCTCAAGGGCACCCTTGCCCCGCAAGCGGCAGGCGTGATCCACGGCGATTTCGAGAAGGGCTTTATCCGGTCTGAAACCATCGGCTATGCCGATTATGTTGCGGGCAATGGCGAGGCGGGGGCCAAGGAAGCGGGCAAGTTCCGTGTCGAAGGCAAGACCTATGAGGTCAAAGACGGCGACGTGTTGCACTTTTTGTTCAACGCCTAAGGGGCCTGCGGCCGCCGGAAGGCCGGGGGGCGCTGCCCCCCTGGACCCCCCCGGGATATTTGTGCATGTATGAAAGGGGAAGGGGCGTTTGGCCCTAGCGTGCGGCTTTTTCGGCGAGCCCGGAGGTGCCTGCGCGTTTGTCGAGTTCGGCCAGCACATCCTGAAGCGTGACATCGCGGGCGGCGAGCATGACGAGGAGGTGGTAGAGCACATCTGCGGCTTCGGTTGTGAGTTTCGCCTTGTCGCCCTTCACCGCCTCGATGATGGCTTCAACCGCCTCTTCGCCGAACTTTTCAGCGCATTTTTCGGGGCCTTTGGCCAGAAGCTTGGCTGTCCAAGAGCTTTCAGGATCAGCGCCTTTGCGCGCGGCGATGGTCGCGGCGAGGCGGGTGAGGGCGTTGGTCATGACAGCCTCATGGGGATGCCTGCGGCCTGCATATGGGCTTTGGCTTGGGGCAGGGTGAAGGTGCCAAAGTGGAAGATAGAGGCGGCCAGCACCGCCGAGGCACCGCCTTGCAGCACACCTTCGACCAGATGGTCGAGCGTGCCAACCCCGCCCGAGGCGATGACGGGCACGCCCACCGCATCGACGATGGCGCGCGTCAGGGGCAGGTTGTAGCCACCCTTGGTGCCGTCACGGTCCATTGAGGTCAAAAGGATTTCGCCAGCGCCTTTGGCCGCCACGGTGCGGGCGAATTCCACCGCGTCAATGCCAGTCGCTTTGCGCCCGCCGTGGGTGAAAATCTCCCACCGGCCGGGGGCTACGGTTTTGGCATCTATCGCCACGACGATACATTGCGAGCCAAACCTGTCGGCGGCCTCGGCCACGACATCGGGGTTGGCCACGGCGGCAGAGTTGAAGCTGACCTTATCAGCCCCTGCCAGCAGCAAGGCGCGCACATCGTGGTGGCTGCGCACCCCGCCGCCCACGGTCAGCGGCATAAAGCATTGCTCGGCGGTGCGGGTCACCAGATCAAACATCGTGCCACGGTTTTCATGGGTGGCGTGGATGTCTAAAAAACATAGCTCATCCGCGCCTGCCGCATCATAGGCGCGCGCGGCTTGCACTGGATCGCCTGCGTCGATCAGGTTGGTGAAGTTCACCCCTTTGACCACGCGGCCATCGGCGACATCAAGGCAGGGGATGAGGCGGGTTTTGAGCATGGGGTCTTTATAGGGGCAATGCGGGTGAGCGCAAAGGCTTTAGCGCTGTTTTAGGGCGGCCAAGGCGGCGGTCAGGTCAATTGCGCCATCATACAGCGCGCGGCCGGATATGGCCCCCGCGATGGTGCCCGTGTCGCGCAGCGCTATCAGGTCGGCCATGGTGCTGACCCCGCCCGAGGCGATGACAGGGATCGTGACAGCGCGCGACAGGGCTTGGGTGGCTGCGATATTGGGGCCTTGCATTGCGCCGTCACGGTCAATGTCGGTGTAGATCAGCGCGGCCACGCCTGCGTCTTCAAAGCTGCGGGCAAGGTCACTGGCTTGGACGTTGGTTTCCGTGGCCCAGCCTTTGGTGGCAACAAAGCCCTTGCGCGCGTCGATTCCCACGGCGACTTGGCCGGGAAAGGCGCGTGCGGCTTGGCGCACGAGATCGGGGTTTTCAACCGCAACCGTGCCCAAGATCACACGGGCAAGGCCCTTGGTCAGCCACATTTCGATCGTGGCCATATCGCGGATGCCGCCGCCAAGTTGGCAGGGCACATTCACGCTGGCCAAGATCGCCTCGACCGCTGCGGCGTTGACGGGGGTGCCGGCGAAGGCACCGTTCAGGTCAACCAGATGCAGCCACGCACAGCCTGCGGCCACGAACTTTGCGGCTTGGGCGGCGGGATCGTCGCCAAAGACGGTGGCGGCAGACATCTCACCGCGCAACAGGCGCACACATTGGCCGTCTTTCAGATCAATGGCGGGGTAAAGGATCATGGCGGCACTCCAAAACGTGGGGCGTGTTTAGGCGCAAGTGGGGCTTAGGGCAAGAGAAGGTGGTGCACTATTGAGCAGGTAGACAGGGCCGCGCGGGTTTGGGATAAGCAGCCATCACAGGAGCAAACTATGAAAAAACTGATTCTTTCGACGATGGCTATTCTTTGCGCTGGCGTGGCTTTGGCTGATCCGGTGGAAGGTGTTTGGAAAACCACGCCCAATGACAAGGGCGGCTATGCCTATGTCCAAATTGCGCCTTGCGGCGACAAAATGTGCGGCACGGTGGTGAAGGCGTTTGACAGCGCGGGTGCGGAACAAGCGGGCGGCGACGTGGGCAAGGCCATCATCACCGGCATGACTTTGGCCGCTGCGGGCAGCTTTACCGACGGGCAGTTGGTCGCACCGGGTGGCGACAAGGCCTATTCGGCTTCGATGACGGTCGACGGTGAGACGTTGAACGTGAAAGTCTGCTCGGTTTTGTGCAAGACTTTGGGCTGGACCAAGGTCGCAGGCTAAGACGCTACCTTAAGGCTTCCACGACAAAAAGTTGGCGATCAGGTGCAAGCCGGTCGCCTGACTTTTTTCAGGGTGAAACTGCGTGCCCACCATTGTATCGCGCCCGATGATGGCGGTGACATCGCCTGCATAGTCAACATGCGCCAAGCGTTGGGCGGGGTGGGTGACTTTGAAATGGTATGAATGCACAAAATAGGCGTGATCGCCGGTTTGAAGCCCCGCCAGAACGGGATGATCGTGGTCGATCACCAGATCATTCCACCCCATATGCGGCACTTTTAGGGCCTTGTCTTGCGGGGTGATCTTGACCACCTCGCCCGGAATCCAGCCAAAGCCTTGGGTGTTTTCGTATTCGCGCCCCCAAGTGGCCATCATCTGCATACCCACGCAGATGCCAAGGAAGGGGCGCGCCTTGACGGTGACAGCCTCTTCAATCGCCTCAAACAGCCCGCCGTAACTGCCAAGGGCGCGCCTGCATGACGGAAAGGCCCCATCCCCCGGCAGAACGATGCGGTCCGCACGGGCGACATCTTCGGGGCGCGACGACACAAGCACGGTTCCCGCACCCGTTTCCAACGCCATGCGCTGAAAGGCTTTTTCAGCCGAATGCAGATTGCCGCTGTCGTAATCGACCAGAACCGTCAGGCTCATAGCGCGCCTTTGGTGGAGGGCAGCGCGTCATTGCGCGGGTCTTTTTCGACAGCCATGCGCAAAGATTTCGCCACGGCCTTAAAGGCGGCTTCGGCGATGTGGTGGCTGTTAAAGCCGTGCTTTTTGTCAATATGCAGCGTGATGCCACCATGGGTCGAGAGCGCTTGAAAGAATTCGCGCACCAGTTCGGTGTCAAAACTGCCGATCTTTTGCGTAGGGAACTCAAGGTTGCAGATCAGATAGGGGCGCGCTGACAGATCAAGCGCGCAGCCGATTTGCGCATCATCCATCGCAAGCGCAAAATGGCCATAGCGCCGGATGCCCTTTTTGTCGCCCAAAGCCTTGGCAAGCGCTTGGCCAATCGCGATGCCCACGTCTTCGACCGTGTGGTGATCGTCGATGTGCAGATCGCCCTTGGCGGTGATGGTCATGTCGATCAGCGAATGCTTGGCCAGTTGGTCAAGCATATGGTCAAAAAACCCCACGCCGGTTGAGATTTTGGCGGCTCCGGTGCCGTCGAGTGCCAGCGAGACAGAAATCGCGGTTTCAGACGTGGTGCGGGTGATTGTGGCGTCGCGCATCGGGGCCTCCAACGGTTTGGGGTCTTATAGGGCGAATGGCGGGGGGATTGAAGGGGGACTAAGGGTGGCCTTTGGGCCTTGGTGAAAAGGGCGGCGGCTTACTTTGCGCTGTGGGTTGCGGCTTCGATGGCGGAGACGATGTCTTGTACGACGTCAGCCAGAAGGTCTGAGTCTTCACATTCGGCCATGACGCGGATCAGCGGTTCGGTGCCGGATTTGCGGATCAGGATGCGGCCTTGGCCTGCGATGCGCTGTTCGTTGGCTGCGATGCGGGCCTGAACGGCGGCTGCGTCAAGCGGTTTTGATCCGGCAGGGTAGCGGATGTTTTGCAGCCGTTGCGGGACGGTTTGGAATTGGGTGATCAGGCGGCTGGCGGGTTGGCCGGTGCGCGCCATTTCAGCCAGAAATTGCAGGCCCGCGATCAGGCCGTCACCTGTGGTGGCATAGTCGGTCATCACGATATGGCCCGATTGCTCGCCCCCAAGGTTCCACCCGCCGCGCCGCATCGCTTCGACAACATAGCGGTCGCCAACGGCGGTGCGTTCCAGCCGCAAGCCGCGCTGGGTTAGGAAGCGTTCAAGGCCAAGGTTTGACATAACAGTGGCGACCAAGGTGCCGCCTTTTAACCGGCCTTCGTCGGCCCAGCGGCTGGCCAAAAGCGCCATGATCTGGTCGCCGTCGGCCACGCCGCCGGTTTCGTCAAGGATCATCACGCGGTCGGCGTCACCGTCAAGGCTGATGCCCAGATGCGCGCCGTGGGCGATAACAGCTTGGGCTGCGGTTTGGGTATGGGTGGACCCGACTTGGTCGTTGATATTGGTGCCATTGGGGCTGACCCCCACGGCGATGACCTCTGCACCCAGCTCCCACAGCACTTCGGGGGCGGCTTTATAGGCGGCCCCATGGGCGCAGTCGATCACGACCTTTAGGCCATCAAGGCGCAGGCCTGCGGGAAAAGTGGTTTTCACAAATTCCTGATATCGGCCACGACCATCTTCGATCCGGCGCGCCCGTCCGATCAGGCTGGGCTCGGCGGGGGTGATGTCGCCTGCGACGATGGCTTCAATCTCGGCCTCAGCCTCGTCTGACAGTTTGAACCCGTCGGGGCCGAAGAACTTGATGCCGTTGTCTTGGTGCGGGTTGTGCGAGGCAGAGATCATCACGCCCAGATCGGCGCGCATCGAACGCGTCAGGAAGCCCACGGCAGGGGTCGGCAAGGGCCCCAAAAGCAGCACGTTCATCCCGGTCGAGGTCAACCCCGCCGTCAACGCGTTTTCCAGCATATAGCCCGACAGGCGCGTGTCTTTGCCAATCACCACGCGGTGGGCGGAACTGCCATCGCGGTGGAAATACCGGCCCGCCGCGGCCCCCAGTTTCAAGGCCATCTCGGCGGTCATCGGATAGGTGTTGGCGCGGCCGCGCACACCGTCGGTGCCAAACAGTTTGCGGGTCATGACGGCGCTCCTTGGGTGGTGGCTTGCCACAGCGACAGGGCTTGGCGGGTTTCGGCCACATCATGCACGCGGATCATCTGCACGCCTTGCGATACGCCCCAAAGCGCCACCGCCAGTGAACCGGGCATCCTGCGGGCGGCTTCGGCCTCTTGCCCGATGGTGCCGATGAAACGCTTGCGCGAAGCGCCCAAAAGCACAGGCAGGCCAAGGTTGTGAAAAAGGCTTAGGCGTTGCAGCAGGGCAAGGTTATGCGCCAGCGTCTTGCCAAAGCCGATGCCGGGGTCAATGGCGATATTGGCCCGCACAATGCCGGCGGCTTCGGCGGCGGCAACACGGGCCGCGAGGGCGTCGTAAACGTCCAGCAGAACATCGTCATAATAGGGGTCGGCCTGCATGGTGGCGGGCGTCTCAATCGAATGCATCAAGATCACGGGCACGTTGTGGGCAGCGACCAGCCCCGCCATCTGCGCGTCAAAGCGCAAGGCGGTCACGTCATTCACCCAAGACGCCCCCGCTTGCAAGGCCGCTTGCGCCACAGGTGCCTTGCGCGTGTCAATCGACAGCGGAAGGTCCAAGCCACCCTCGCGCAAAGCCGCAATTACAGGCGCTGTGCGAGTGATCTCTTCGGCGACGTCCACCTCAACCGCGCCGGGCCGTGTGCTTTCGCCGCCGATGTCGATGATCTCTGCCCCCGCCGCCATCAATCGAGCCTGCATAACCGCCGCCTCGGGGCGCAGGAACAACCCGCCATCCGAAAAGCTGTCGGGCGTGATGTTCAAAATGCCCATGATACGCGGCTTGGTCATGTCCAAGTGGCCAAAGTCGGGCCGCGCCGCCGACAGGCGCGCCTGATCGGCCTGCGGCAGATCCGCGGCGGCCACGATGCGCGGCGGCGCTGTCCGCGACAACACCTCGACCCGATCAAACCAGCACAAGCCGCCTGCAAGGGGCAAGGCCCCCTCAGGGCGGGCCGGGTCGCTCATCGTGATGGGGCGCAGATAGTCTGCCACGGATGCGTCTTTCATATGTGCCCAAATATCCTGCGGGGGTCCGGGGGTGCAAAACCCCCGGCTGGGGCCCGCGCTGTCTTTGCCGGATAAAGCGCAAACCGCTCTCCAGCAAGGGTCAGCCTTACGCCTGTTCCACCCGCACGCGGCTTCCTGCCGGCAGTGTCACAGGGCCGTGAACGATCAAGCGGTCTGCCGCCATGGTTTCGGCCAGCCAAAGCGCTAACCCCACAGCATCGCGCGCTTGCGGGCCATCGGTGGCATCCAGCACCATCTTCGACGGGGCCCAGACCATCATCTGGCGCCGCTTGACCGCCCAATCAATCTCGGTGCGGGTTTGCATCACCACGCAGCGCGGGTCGCGCGCGGCAAGGCCCCAAGCGTTTTGCTCGATGGCCAACAGGTCGACACGGCGTTGGGTCGGTTTGTGGCCGGTTTGCGGGCGCGGTAGGTCGGGCAGGCCAAGGGTTATGATCACGGGCAGGCCCGACGATGCCAAAGCGTCAAGCTTCGATGAAAGGTCGGGGGCGGCAATCGTGGCGTTGTCCAAAAACACCACCAACGGATGCACCGCCGCTTCTTGCCCGTCTTGGCCCATCACCTTCAACGCCGCCTCGGCGCGCGAGCGCACGATTTCCACCCCCAGCTTATAAGGGCCGACATCCAGCTTTTCGATCCGCACAAAGGCGCGCATGGCTTGGGGTTCGGCCAAGATGCGTTCGGCCACACGTTCGGCCAAAGTCTCTAGCAGGTTCAGCCGTTCAGCGGCCAATTCGGTGGCAATCGCCTCCGTCAGGCGGTCATATGACAGGATGCGGTCAACATCGTCGTTCAAGGGCTGCGGGGCGGGGCGCACCTCGACCACGATGTTGAACAAGATGCGCTGGGTGTGGCCGCGCTCTTTTTGAAAAGCGCCGATGTCCACCTCAACCATGTGATCGCGCAGCGAAATACGGTCGCGCGGATCAGCACTGGCAGAGGCAAGGCTGCGCTCTTCAGGATGGGCAAAGGCTAGGCGGATGTCAGAGGTCACAAGCGCCCCCCCTTTAGGAACCGGATCAGACTAGCGCCTGACCCGAAGCCTGATGTGCCCGAACCCGACCGCCTGTGCAAGGCGCGCGACGTTATAGGGCGGTGCGGTAAAACAGATGCGCGCCGATGGCGGCGGTTTTGGTCAGGTGCCGCCACTTGGGGCTAACATCTTGGCTGTGAAAGAAGGTGGCCCCCGCCGTCAACGGGCGCGGCGCGCCGTCAAGCATCACACGGGCAATCTTGCCCGCCCGATCCGCCGCCACAGGATCGCGCATTTGGTCTGATAGACCGTCGCACATAAAGGAAAAGGCACAGGTGCCATCGCCGTCTTGCTTGACCACGCCGCAAACGGTTTTGGGAAAGCCCGCAGCGTCCAGCCGGTTCAAGATCACCTCGGCCACGGCGAATTGGCCTTGGACCGTTTCGCCCCGCGCTTCAAAGTATAAGGCACTGCGCAGGCAATCCCACTGTGCATCACCCTTGGGCGCGGGCAGGCTGGCAAGCCAGTCTTCGGAATAGGGCAACGACTTGCGGGCCGCATTCGCCTTGGCCCCATCACCCTTGGCCCCATCACCCTTGGCTAAGGCCGCCAGTTCGGTTTGGGCCAAGGCATTCACGGTGCTATGTTCGGCCCCAAGCAGCGCGCTGAATTCAGCGCCCATGGCAAGGGTCGGAGAGTTGGATTGGCTGACCATCACATCGGCGAAGGCAGCACCCGTCAGGACACAGACGGCCACGGCGGCCAAGGTCCGGCAAAGGGGCAAGCGCATTGTTCTATGTTCCCGGTTGTTTCCATAAGCCGCAAGCCCGAAGGGTCAGGCAAAACGGCGAAGGGTCGGGCTAGATAGGAAAGCGGCTTGGGTCTACCCAAACGGCAAAATTGCCACAGATTTTGCGCAATTTTGCGCGGAAATCCGCCAAAAATCTATCGTTTCCAGAGTGGCATAAACTGGCAACGCAATGATATTGGGTATTAATCCCGTATGGGTTGCAAATCTGCCAAGGCCAGATGGGCCGCCGCCAGCCGCGCCAAAGGCACGCGATAGGGTGAGCATGACACGTAATCGAACCCTGCTTTGCGGCAGAAATCTATCGATTCGGGGTTGCCGCCATGCTCGCCGCAGATCGACAAAGTCAGGTCGGCCCGCGTGTGGCGACCGCGTTCTGCGCCGATGTGCAGCAACTCTCCCACCCCGTCGATGTCTAGCGACAAGAACGGATCTTCGGGGAAAACGCCCTGCTGCACATAGGTTGACATAAAGCGCCCCGCATCGTCGCGCGATAGGCCATAGGTCATTTGCGTCAGGTCGTTGGTGCCAAAGGATAGAAAAGCCGCGTGCTGGGCGATTTCACCGGCGCGCAAAGCGGCGCGCGGGGTTTCGACCATAACGCCCAGCTTATAGTCAAAATTCGTGCCCGATTTCACCCTTACAGCGGCGGCAACGGCGTCGATGTTGGTTTTGACCAGTTCCACCTCTCGTCGTGCTGATACAAGCGGGATCATGATTTCTGGCACCACAACAAAGCCCTGCTTTGCCATTTCCACCACGGCCTCAAATATGGCGCGGGCCTGCATATCGTAGATTTCGGGCAGCACCACGCCCAAACGCACACCGCGCATCCCCAGCATGGGGTTGGCTTCGGACAAAGCCTCTGCCCGACGCATCACTTCGGACAGGGGGCGGTCCAGCGCCTCGGCCAGTTCGCGCAAACCCTCGCGGCTTTGCGGCAGGAATTCGTGCAGCGGCGGGTCGAAAAGGCGGATGCAGACGGGCAGGCCCTGCATGATGCTGAACAGTTGCACAAAGTCAGCGCGCTGCATGGGCAACAGGCGTGATAAGGCGGCAGCGCGGTCTTGCGGGGTGCCGGCAAAGATCATCTCGCGCATCACGACAAGGCGGTCTTCGTCAAAGAACATATGCTCGGTGCGGCACAGGCCAATGCCTTGCGCTTCAAACTGCCGCGCGGTTAGGGCATCGGCGGGGGTGTCGGCATTGGCGCGCACCCCGATGTCGCGCACCCCGTCAGCCCATGACAGAAGCTTGCGAAAGGCGTCATCAAGGGCGGCGGCCAGCAGCACAGCGCTGCCCGCCAGCACTTCGCCCGTGGTGCCATCAATCGTGATCTGGTCGCCTTCGACCAGCACGCGGCCATCGGCCACAGTGATCTTTTTGTCCTTGGCATCCAGCCGCAGGCCAGAAGCGCCCACCACACAAGGCACGCCCAACCCGCGCGCGATCACGGCGGCGTGGCTGGTCATGCCGCCACGTTCGGTTAGCACCCCAGCGGCAGAGTTCATGCCGCGAATATCTTCGGGTTCAGTCTCACGGCGGCACAGAATACACGCCTCGCCCCGCGCGGCATGGGCCTGCGCTGCGGCTGAGGAGAACACGATCCGACCTGTCGCAGCCCCCGGAGAAGCGGCGATCCCCTTGGCCAGCACATCGCGCGGCGCGCGCGGGTCGACTTGGGGGTGGAGAAGTTCGGTCAGGCTGCGCGGTTCAACCCGCAGGATGGCGTCGTTTTGGGTGATAATGCCGTCATCCGCCAAGGCCACCGCAATGCGCAATCCCGCGCGGGCAGAGCGGGGGACTTTGACCGCGTCAATCACCGACAGCTTGCCGTCTTCGATGGTAAATTCGATCTGCATCTCTTCGCGCAACTTGGCGCGGCAGGCTGCCCCGAAGGCGATCAGGTCCGCGAACAGCTTGGGCGACAGGTCTTCCAGCGAGGGGCCGCGCTTGTCGCGTGTCAGATACAGCGCATCGGTTTCTTTCAGCGCGGCGCGGCCTTGGGCTTGGCCCAGATAGCGGCCCGTAATTTGCGGTTGGCCTGTGACGGGGTCGACAAACTGAATCACCCCCGCGCCCGACAGGCCTTGGCCAATGCCCTGCGCCATGGTCTGCACCACCAACCCCAAAGCCGCCGCCTCGGGCGCGCCTTTGGCTTGGCGCAGCAGGCGGGCCGAGGTGCCCTCCCACGCGCGGGCCATTGAACGCAGCACTTCGGTCAATTGCCGGGCGGAGTCTTGGGGGAAGGGTTCGTCCATCTCGCGCTCATAGGTGCGCAGGGCTTCGCGCAGCGCTTCGGCGGTGTTCAGGCTGGGGGCGAACAGGTCGGGGTCAAGGCGGGCAACGTGGGTGGCGTAAGCTTGCACAAAGCGCAGGTACAGCGCGTCAGCGGCGGGTTGGCCGTGGGTTTCGCAAAGCAGGCGGTGGCGGTCGGCGTTCATGCCGACGTTGAGCAACGTGCCCGGCCCGCCCCAGTTCGGATTGGCAGGCGAGGGGCGCACCGACACCAGCGCCATGGGGCCGAAATGCGCCAGAATGGCGGCGGTGTCTACAACAGTGCCCTGCGCTATGGCACGCACGGTGGCCGAGGGCAGCGCGACGGTCTTGGGCACGGGCAGATCAAGCCGGATCAAGCGCTGCAAACACTTGGCACGCCAGCCATAGGCATCGGCCTTCATCTGGGCGGTGGGCGTGATTTCTGCGTATTCGGTAGAATTCTGCACTGCAGCGCCTTTCGTTTGCGCGTGCAGGATATACCTTGTGCGCTTTGGTGCAAGGGCTGAGGTTTAAACGATGAAAGGGCAAAGGGTGCGCCTTACGCCCGCGGGGGTTTCACACCCCCGCACCCCCGTGGGATATTTGTGCACATATGAAAGGGGGGGGCTTTTGGGTTAGCCTTCGACTTTGGTCAGGTCTGCCACGCCCGAACAGATGGCACGGATGCGGTGCAGCAGGTTCAGGCGGTTGCGGCGCAAGATGGCGTTGTCGGTGTTGATTTGGGTCGCATCAAGGAAGGCATCAATCGGGGCGCGTAGGGCGGCCATGGCCCACATCGCCTCGTTAAAATCTTCGCGAGAGACGGCGGGGGCGATGGTGGCTTCGGCCATGTCGAGCTTGGCGAACAGGTCGCGCTCTGCGGGGCTTTCGGCGAATTTGATGTCGGCCCCGTAGGAATATTCGACACCGTCTTTCGCCTCGGCTTGGGAAAGGATCGCGTTGGCGCGTTTGAAGCCTGCCAGAAGGTTCGGCCCGTCTTCGGTTTTGAGGAAAGCCGCCAGCGCCTCGGCGCGTTTGACAAGCAGGGTCAGGTCATCATGGCCGGGCATGGCCAAGCAGGCGTCGATCAGATCATGGCGGATGCCTTGGTCTTTGAGGAAGACTTTGAGGCGGTCGTGGAAGAAGGAGAGGAGGCTGTCGTCATTGCCCGCGCCAGATTTCAAGGCAGCTGGAAAGGCGCTGTCGGCGATCTGGCGCAGGGCGCGCAGGTCAAGGCGGAGGGTGTTCGACAGGATCAGGCGGATCACGCCAAGGGCGGCGCGGCGCAAAGCGAAGGGGTCTTTCGACCCTGTGGGCTTTTCGTCAATCGCCCAAAAGCCTGCCAGGGTGTCAATCTTATCGGCCAGCGCCACTGCGATGGAAACGGGGTCGGTGGGGACGGTGTCGGTCGGGCCGAGGGGGGAGTAGTGGTCGCGCGCGGCATGGGCTACGGCGTCGGGCAGGCCAGCGGCTTTGGCGTAATACATGCCCATCAGGCCTTGCAATTCGGGGAATTCGCCGACCATGGCGCTGCGCAGGTCAGCTTTGGCGACGGTGGCAGCTTGGTGGGCCACGTCAGCATCAGCGCCCACCAAGGGGGCGATGTGACGCGCCAGCGACGCGATGCGGGCGATGCGGTCGGCTTGGGAGCCGAGTTTGTTGTGGAAGGTCACCGCTTTCAGCCCATCCAACCATTCGCCCATCCCCGCCTTTGCCACGCGCAGGTCGTTCTCCCAAAAGAAACGCGCATCTGACAGGCGGGCGGAGAGCACCTTTTGGTTGCCCTTCAGGATCGTCGCCCCGTGGTCGGCGGTTTCGGTATTGGCGACGGTGACAAAGCCTTCGATCCGGCCCGTTTTGGGATTGCGCACCGAGAAGAACTTTTGATGCTCTTTCATTGAGGTTTGCAGCACTTCGGGCGGCAGGTGCAAGAAATCAGCCCCGATGCGGCCCATCAGGGGCACGGGCCATTCGACAAGGCCCGCAACCTCGGTCAACAAAGCGCGGTCTTCGACCAGTTCCAGCCCTGCGGCGAAGGCCAGATTGGATGCGCCTTGCCAGATGGCCGCTTCGCGTTCGGCACTGTCGAGCACAACATGGGCGCGCTTAAGCTTCACGACATAGTCGTCAAACGAGGTGACGGCGAAGCGGGCAGGTGACAGGAAGCGGTGGCCAGCGGTGGTGTTGGCGGCTTGGATGCCGTCGACGGTTAGGGGGACGGTGGTGGCCCCCGCCTCGTCAACCAAGATGCACAAGATCGAATGCAGCGGGCGCACCCAGCGCAAATTGCCGCTGCCCCAGCGCATGGACTTGGGCCAAGGGAACGTGCGGATCGTGGTTTCCAAGACCTCGGCAATGATCGCGGCGGCTTGGCGGCCGGGCTTTTCCAGCACGGCAAACAGGGTCACACCGCCCTTTTTGTCTTCGCGGCGTTCCAGCTGATCAAGCGTTAATCCAGTCGAGCGTAAGAACCCTTCGAGTGCCGCCGCAGGCGCATCGGCGCGGGGGCCTTTGCGTTCTTCCTTCACGGGGCGGCTTTCGGATGACAAGCCATCGAGCGTCAAGGTCAGGCGGCGCGGCGTTGAGAAAACGCCTGCCGAGGCATAGGTCAACCCCGCCTCGACCAAGCCATTGGTCACAAGCGCCTTCAGGTCTTCGCGCGCGCGGGCCTGCATCCGGGCGGGGATTTCTTCAGAGAACAGTTCGATCAGAAGGTCAGGCATGCAAAGTTCCGTTCAGGCTTAGATCCAGTCAAGATTGACGCGGCTCTTGGGATAGCGCGCTGCAACATCGCGGCGCAGGCGGGCGTAATCATCAGCCCAATCAGGGATGATGCGTTCATGGGTTTCGGCCAAAGTCAGGCGGATGCGGTCAAACAGGGCCATGTCCAGCATCCGGCGCACGATGCCAAGTTCTGCGCCTTCGACATCCAGTTTGACGAAGGGCAGGTTGTGACCTTTGTCAAGAAGATCAGCCAAGAAGGCCGGAAAGTCGATCACATCAACCTCGATCTGGCTGCGCTGTTTGTTGATTTGCACAAAGCGTGATTGGTCGAAGATGGTGTGGCCCAGACCTGATTTGTCGGGGTGGTCGTTGTTGGCATCACGGTAAAACGTGGCTTTTCCCGCAGCGGTGCCGACGGCCACGCTGTGCAAGATGAAATTGGGCAGATGGCCGAACTTTTCGGCCAAGATTTTGCTGCCATGCGGGTCGGGTTCAAAGGCGTGCACGGTGGCCCCGCTTGCCAGCAAAACGCCAGTCACAGCCCCGACATTTGCGCCGCAATCACATACCACATCGCCCGCTTGCAGCATGGATGCCACGCCGTCGATCAGGCCTGCGGCATATCTGACCCGCCCGCGCTTTTTCAGCATGGCTTGCAGTTCTGCTAAGGTCGCAGGCAAGGGGGTCTGCGCTGTGGTGGGTTTATTGAGGTTCTCCACGGTCATGGTCACTCCTGCGCGTTGGGGTTGACTTGATGCCAGGCATAAGCCTCTCCAGTGCGAAAAACGGCGATGACACGGTCAATATCAGGTGCGATGTTGGCTTGGGCAAGAAAGGCAACCGCCTCGCCCGAGGTCAGGGCATCATCAATTTTTTTGGCGTCAAAACAGTCAAACCAACTGGGCGCATATAAAGGCACCGCTTTATCGTAAGTTTTATACGTCTTCAAAAGGGTAGCTTGGTCGAGTTCGGTTGTAAAGCAAGCGCGAAAGCGCAGAGGGGACGAGGCGGCGTCAATCGCCTGAAGATCGGACACAGCGATGGGTTCCGCTGTGTCAGAGTTGAGCGAGGTCAGCTTGATTGCGTTGTCTGCGGTGAACACGACTGGCCGATAATAGGCGTATTCTTGGGTGTAATAGACCCCAACGCCCGCGACGATCGCAGCCAAAACGATGAACCCTGCAACCAGTTTGCCGTTCACGCCACACCCTCGGCGTCTTTGCCCGCTTCGGTCAGCCGGAACGCATCGGCGCATTTCTTGGCCAAGGCGCGCACACGGCCGATATAGGCTTGGCGTTCGGTGACAGAAATCACCCCGCGCGCGTCGAGCAGGTTGAAGAGATGGCTGGCCTTGATCGTTTGGTCATAGGCCGGATGGGCCATGATGATGCGCTTGCCCGATTTGGGATCATCGGGGGCGAAATCGAGCAGGCGTTGGCATTCAGCTTCGGCGTCTTCAAAGTGGCGCAGCAGTTGGGCGGTGTCGGCCCCGTCAAAGTTGTGGCGGGAATATTCTTCCTCGGTCTGGCGGAAGATGTCGCCGTAGGTCAGCGCGATGGGCGATTGCGGGTCGTTGAAGGGCATGGTCATGACATGGTCAATGCCCAAGACATACATCGCCAAACGTTCCAGCCCATAGGTCAACTCGCCCGACACGGGGCGGCAATCATGGCCGCCGACCTGTTGGAAATAAGTGAACTGCGACACTTCCATGCCGTCACACCAAATCTCCCAGCCTAGGCCCCAGGCGCCAAGGGTCGGGCTTTCCCAGTCGTCTTCGACAAAGCGGATGTCGTGCAATGCGGGGTCAAGGCCAATGGCGCGCAGCGAGCCTAGGTAAAGCTCTTGCAGGTTGGGGGGCGAGGGTTTGATGATGACTTGATATTGGTAGTAATGCTGCAACCGGTTGGGGTTTTCGCCGTAGCGCCCATCGGTGGGCCGGCGAGACGGCTGCACATAGGCCGCAGCCCAAGGTTTGGTGCCCAAAGACCGCAGCGTGGTGGCGGGGTGAAAGGTGCCCGCGCCCACTTCCATATCGTAGGGCTGCAAGACCGCACAGCCTTGGGCGGCCCAATAGCTTTGCAAACGCAAGATGATCTCTTGAAAACTGCGGGGCGGTGTGGGGGCTGTCACGGTCATCTTGGGCCTTTTCGCGGTGCGCCCTCTCCATAAGCACGGCGGGGCACAGGGTCAATGGAAGCGATGGCTTGGACATGGGCTTTGCGCGCAATTTGGGGGGGTGCATCCGCTTTGCAGCATGGTATTGTCGACCAAAGTGCTAGGGGATAGGGCCAAAGAGCCTTACCCTAAGCCGTGGCAGGAAAAAGGTGCAGGGCCTATGCGGGTTTTCGGGATCATTCTGGGGCTGATTGTGTGCGTTCTGGGCGGTGTCGCGCAAGCGCAGCAGCAAAAGGTCTGGGTGCAGATTGATGCGCAGTCCACCCTGTCTGCCGCGATGGACCGCGCGCGGGCTTACGGCGCGTTGTTGGATCAGGTGCAAGGGTACCGTTTGCCCTCGGGCGGTTATGCGGTGGTCTTGGGCCCGATGGACACAGACACGGCCGTGGCCACGTTGCACAGCCTGATGGCGCAGAACATGATCGCGGCTGACAGTGCCTTGGCCGATGGGCAAGCCTTTGGCGCGCAGTTCTGGCCGGTGGGGGCGCAGGCGGTTAGCCCGACGGTGGAGGCCGTTGATCAAAGCGCAGCAGTTTTGGCCCCGTTAGATCAAACACTGACCGAACAACCTGCGCTGGTTGAGGTGCCTGCCTATCAAAGCTTGGGCGATGCCAAAGCGTCGGAAGTGGGCCTAGATGAAAACGACCGGCGCGAAGTGCAAACGGCGCTGAAATGGTTCGGCTTTTATGGCGGGCTGGTGGATGGCAGCATCGGAAGCGGTAGCCGTGCCGCAATGGCCAATTGGCAAACCACCCAAGGCTTTGAGCCGACAGGCGTTCTTACCACGGGCCAACGCGCCGCTTTGGTTGCCAGCTACCGCGCCGAACAAACCGCCTTTGGGTTTGAGACGGTGAACGATCCGGCCTCAGGGGTTGAAATCAGCCTGCCGATGGCGATGGTCAGCTTTGACAGCACCACCCCGCCCTTCGTGCGCTACGGTGCCAAAGACGGGTCGGGGGTGACAGCGCTGCTGATCTCGCAGCCGGGGGGCACCAAGGCCACCCTGTCGGCGCTGTATGATCTGCTGCAAACGCTGGATATTATGCCCGTGGTTGGGGACCGCGCGCTAGAGGACCGCTCTTTCACCATCCATGGCCGCAACGACCAGATCGAAACGCTGGCCTATGCGCAGATCGTGGGTCGGGCGGTGAAGGGCTATGTTTTGTCATGGGATGTCACCAAGGGCGCGCAGATGCAGCGTGTGGTCGAGATTGTGCAAGCCTCGTTCCGCGCCTCGGGCGATGTGGCCTTGGACCCGGGGCTGGTGCCCTTGGACGAAGCAGCCAAGCGCGGGCTTTTGGCGGGGCTTTCCGTCAAACAGCCCAAACTGTCGCGCACGGGGTTCTTTATTGATCAGGCCGGATCGGTTCTGACCACGATCGAGGCCGTAGACCAATGCGGCACGATCACGCTAGATCAAAGCCATGGGGCCAAAGTGGCGTTCACCGATAAGGCCAGCGGTTTGGCTGTGCTGACGCCCGATACGGCGATTGCCCCGCGCAGCGTGGCGGCTTTTGCCTCGGTCGCGCCACAGGTCGGATCTGCCATTGCGGTGTCGGGCTACAGCTACGGCGCGCGCCTGCCTGCGCCGGTGCTGACCCAAGGCACGCTGGAAGAGGCGCAGGGCCTGAACGGCGAAAAGGGCCTGTCGCGTCTGACGTTGCAAGCCATGCCCGGTGATGCGGGCGGGCCGGTGCTAGACAGCGCGGGTGCGGTGGTGGGCATGTTGCTGCCCGCGCAGGCCAAGGGTGGCAAGCAACTGCCCGAAGGGGTGGCCTTTGCCGCCTCGGCCACGGCGATTGCGGGAGTTTTGGCCAAGGCGCAGGGCCTGACACTGTCTGCCTCCAGTGGGGGGGGTGCCCTTACAGCCGATGCGCAGACGGCAGCGGTGCGCGATATGACCGTGCTGGTGTCTTGCTGGGACTAAGGCGGGGGGCTTTCGCGCCCCCTGCCAGTGTTTACCGGGCGACTTAGCGCGCGGCGTTAGTCATTATCGCCGCCTTCGCCATCCTCGTCAGACTCTTCATCGCCGCTGGGGGCCAGCGGAATGATATTTGCGCCCAAGGCGACGGGCGTGCAGGTGGGGTCTGCTGCTTTGGGTGTCGCGTCTTTGCCACTTGTCACGCAGGGCGGTAGGGTGGCGGGCGGGGCGATGGTTGCGATAGTGGCTGCGGCGGCGGGCAGGGCCAAGCCTAGGGCCAAGGCCGCGATGGTCAGTTTGAAACGCATGTCATCCTCATCGGTTCAGGGCGGTCTGCGGCTTTGCGCCACATGGCCTTAAGGATGGGTATGCGCCCGAAAGCTGACGGCTGCCTGAACGACGTGTGGGAATGTGCAAAAGGCCGAAGCTTGCGCTTCGGCCTTAAGATTTGGTGGGATGCACCCTAGGCGACGGTAGGGTGCGTGGTTCCACGCACCGCTGTTAGTTGCGCGCGCGGTCGACCATTTTGCCCTTGGAAATCCAAGGCATCATGGCGCGCAGCTTTTCACCGACCTTTTCGATCTGGTGCTCGTCATTGCGGCGACGGGTGGCCTTGAAGAAGGGCTGGCCGACCGAGTTTTCTTGCATGAAGTCTGATACAAACTTGCCCGACTGGATATCTTCCAGCACGGCTTTCATGCGGGCCTTGGTTTCGGCATAGGGCAGAATCCGCGGGCCCGACACATACTCGCCGTATTCGGCCGTGTTCGAGATCGAGTAGTTCATGTTCGCGATGCCGCCTTCATAGATCAGGTCGACGATCAGCTTCACTTCGTGCAGGCATTCGAAATAAGCCATTTCCGGCTCGTAGCCGGCTTCCACCAGTGTCTCAAAGCCCATGCGGATCAGTTCCACCAAGCCACCGCACAAAACGGCCTGCTCGCCGAACAGGTCGGTTTCGCATTCTTGACGGAAGTTGGTTTCAATAATGCCCGAACGCCCGCCGCCGATGCCAGAGCAGTACGACAGACCCAGTTCCATCGCTTTGCCCGAAGCGTCTTGGTGCACAGCCACCAAGCAAGGCACGCCGCCGCCTTTGACATATTCGCCGCGCACCGTGTGGCCGGGGCCCTTGGGGGCCATCATGATCACGTCAACGCCGGGCTTGGGTTCGATCAGGCCGAAATGGATGTTCAAACCGTGGGCGAAGGCGATGGCTGCACCGTCACGGATATTGTCGTGGACGTATTTCTTATAGGTATCCGCCTGCAATTCGTCGGGCATGGTGAACATGATCAGGTCGGCCCAAGCGGCGGCGGCTGCGATGTCCATGACCTTCAGGCCCTCGCCTTCGGCCTTTTTGGCCGAGGCCGAACCGGGGCGCAGGGCGACCACAAGGTTCTTAGCGCCGCTGTCGCGCAGGTTCAGCGCGTGGGCGTGGCCTTGGCTGCCGTAGCCCAGAATGGCGACCTTTTTGTCTTTGATCAGGTTGATGTCACAGTCACGATCATAATAGACGCGCATGGCGTTCTCCTCTTTTGATGGGGGGATCATAGGGGTTTTTTGGGTGTTTGCCGTGCATTGTTTGACGCGGAACGATTTTTCTGCGAAAAATCATGCGCCCTTTCCTGATATGGCGGAAAAATCATGCTGATCGACGAAACCGACCGCCGCATTCTGCGCCACTATCTGGCTGACCCTGCGGCCAGCAGGGCTATCTTGGCGGAACGGGCGGGTGTCACCCCCGCAACACTGTGGCGGCGGATGGAGCGGTTGGGTGATCAAGGCGCTGTCAAAGGGCTGCGCGCGGTGATTGACTGGCGTGCCACGGGCTATGCGGTGGAAGTGTCGCTGCGCTTTACGCTGGATAAAACCAACCCGCGCGCCTTTGATGAATTCATCGACGCAGCGCGGTTGGTGCCGGAAGTCATCGGGATTGAAACGTTTTTGGGCCGTGTCGATGTGCGCCTGAACGTGATCGCCCGCGATATGGCGCAGTATCAAGAGATCTACCGCAACCGCATTCTGGCCTTGCCCCATATCGCCGAAGTCGAAGCGCTGATGCTGATTGCGACGATCAAAGACACCGAAGGATTGCCGCTGTGATTGACCTTGATGATCTAGACCGCGCGATGTTGCGGGCTTTGGCTTTGGACGGCGCGCTATCGGCAGGGGAATTGGGCCGCCGTTTGGGCCTGTCGCAGCCTGCGGCTTGGCGCCGTCAAAAGCGGTTGGAAGAGGCGGGGGTGATCAAGGGGCTGCGGTTAGAGGTTGACCGCGCAGCACTTGGCTTTGGGGTGACGGTGTTTTTGGGCGTCAAACTGGCCGCGAAGGGCCGTGTCTCGCTGGAAGACTTTGAACGCGCTGTCGCCGCCATTCCCGAAGTGCAGGTAGTGCAGCACGTCTTGGGCCTGTTCGATTACCGCTTGCGCGTGGTCGCCCGCGACATCGCTGACTTTGAACGTGTGCTGCGCCGCCGGATCATGACCTTGCCCGGCGTGGGCAATGTGGAGGCCAATGTTTTGCTGACAGAAGAACGCCGCGCGGGGCCAATTGGATGAAATCTGTCGGAAATGAGGTTTGTGGCGCAGGAAACTTGCGCTAGCTTTGCGCAAAACAGGGAGGTTCCGATGACATTGCCGCATGCCCATATCGACCCGCAGGGATTGCAAGAATTCTCGGTCGTGTTCACCGACCGCTCGTTGAACCATATGTCGACGCGGTTTCAAGGGGTGATGCGCGACATCTCGGCCCTGTTGAAAGAGGTTTATCACGGCACGGCCACCGCCCTGATCCCCGGTGGTGGCACCTATGCGATGGAAGCTGTGGCGCGGCAGTTTGGCCAAGGCAAAGTGCTGATCGTGCGCAATGGGTGGTTTTCCTATCGCTGGACCCAGATTTTCGAAGCCGGTGGATTTGCCGGTGAAACCCATGTGATTATGGCAAAGCGCGCAGGCAACGCGCCGCGCGCGCCGTTTGCGCCGCCGCCGATTGAAGAGGTGGTGGCCAAGATCAGGGAAGTGAAGCCCGAAGCGGTCTTTGCGCCGCATGTCGAAACATCGTCTGGCATCATCCTGCCCGATGGCTATATTGCGGCCATGGCTGCGGCGGCGCATGAGGTTGGCGCGCTGATGGTGCTTGATTGCATTGCAAGCGGGTGCATTTGGGTGGATATGGCGGCGACGGGGGTGGATGTGCTGATCTCGGCCCCGCAAAAGGGCTGGTCGGCCTCGCCTGCCGCAGGCGTTGTGGTGATGAGCCCCTTGGCCGAGGCGCGGTTGGCTGAGACGAATTCCAACTCTTTCGCGGTCGATCTGAAGAAATGGCGCGCCATGATGGCGGCTTATGAAGGCGGCGGGCATGCCTATCATGCCACGATGCCGACCGATGCTTTGGTGGGCTTTCGCGATGCGATGCTGGAAACCAAGGCGATGGGGTTTGATGCCGCTAAGGCCGCGCAGTGGGATCTGGGCCGTCAGGTGCGCGCCTTGCTGGCCGCGCGCGGCGTAGTTTCGGTTGCCGCCGAGGGCTTTACCGCCCCCGGCGTGGTGGTCAGCTTTACCGAAGACCCCGACATTCAAACCGGTGCCAAATTCCGTGCGGCGGGCTATCAAATCGCCGCCGGCGTGCCGCTGCAAGTGGGCGAGGGGGCAGAGTATCGCAGCTTCCGCTTGGGGCTGTTTGGCTTGGATAAGTTGAAAGATGTGCCCGCGACGGTGGCGCGCCTGACAGCAGGGCTGGATGCCGCCATGCCCGCCTAAGCGCTTCAATGGGGCAGGGGCAAGGCAGGCTGTCTTGCCCTTTTTCCATCGCCTGCCGCCTTAGGCTTAGCCCGAACAATGCGATTTCAGCGCAGGCCTAATCCTGCCCGCATCAGAATGCGGCGCAGGGGGGGCAGGCCGTGCAATAAGTTCAACCCTGCCGCCCGCAAATCGCGCAGCAATGGGGCCTGCGCCATCGAGGCGCGGTTGAGCGCATCTATCCCCAAGACGCGGGCTGTCACGTCGGTATGGCGGCGGCGGTGGTAGGTTTGCAGCATTTGGGCGCTGCCCAAGGGCATGGTTTGGGCCAATTCCAGCAGGCAGGCCAGATCGGCCAAGCTCATGTTCAAGCCCTGCGCGCCGATGGGGGGCACAACATGCGCTGCTTCGGCCATCAGGGCCACGCGCTGCGCTGACATGGCCTGCGCCAGTTGCGCGATCATCGGCCAGACCATGCGCTTTGAGGCGAGGGTCAGCGGCCCCAAGATCAGGCAAGAGCGCGCGTTGATCTCCGCCTCAAACTCTGCTTGCGGCAAGGTTGATAGGCGCAGCGCTTCGGGCCCCCGCTCCATCCACACCACGGCCGAGGCGGGTTTGCCATCCACATCGGGCAGCGGCACCAGCGTGAACGGCCCGCCAGAGCGGTGGATTTCGGTCGAGATATTCTGGTGTGGCACCAGATGGGTCACAGCAAAGGTCAAAGCCTTTTGCCCGTAGCGGAAGGTTTTGACGCCAATGCCCGCCGCCGTGCGCATGGTAGAATTGCGCCCATCCGCCGCCACAACCAAGCGCGCGGCGATTTGGGTGCCGTCTGACAGGGTTACAAGGGCTTCATCCTCACGGGTGACAAGGTCGGTGGTCGATACGCCGGTGCGCAGGGTGACGTTGGGCAATTCGCCCAAACGCGCCAGCATTTCGCGGCGCAACAGCCAGTTGGGCAGGTTCCAGCCAAAGGGATGGTCTGACACTTCGCCTGCGTCAAAGTCTTTGATTTGGCGGGGTTCTTGCAGCGTTCCACCCGCATCGACGATCCGCATGATCTGCAAAGCCGCCGCCTGCGGGGCCAAACGCTGCCACAGGCCAGCGGCTTCAAGCACCGCGATAGAAGGCGTCAGAAACGCCGTGGTGCGCAGATCAGCGCCGGGGGCGGCGGCATCGGTTACGGGCGGGGTGGGTTCGATGCACAGCACGTCAAATCCGGCAGAGCCAAACGCCGCCGCCGCCGTCAGGCCCGCAACGCCGCCGCCGGAAATCAGGATGTCGGTTGTTTTGCGCATGGCTCGCCTCCGTTCCAGATATATCTAGGGCGTGCGGGGGGCAAAGCGAAGGGGTCAGATCACTTTGGCCAGAAATCCTGCCAGATCGTCGGTGTGATGGTGAATATGCAACGCCTTAAGCGGCTTGGGGGCCACGTGCACAGTGCGCATACCCATGGCGTGGGGGGCGGAAAGGTTGCGCGGGTCGTCTTCAAACATCGCGGCTTTTTGCGGATCAAGCCCGTCGGTAGCAAAGATCACCTCAAACGCGGCGCGTTCGGGCTTGGGCAGAAAGCCCGCCTCTGCAATGCCGTAGACCGCGTCAAACAGGCCCGAAAGCCCGCGCGCCTTTAGCACCTGATGCGCATAGGGCGCGCTGCCGTTGGTGTAGACAATCCGCCGACCGGGCAGGGCTGCAATCGCCGCTGCCAAGGGCGGATCGGCGGGCAGCACGCTAAAGTCGATGTCATGCACTTCGGTCAGATAGGGGGCCGGATCAGCGCCATGTTCGCGCATCAGCCCTGCCAAGGTTGTGCCATACTTGTCCCAGTAATGCTGGCGCAGGCGGCTGGCTTCGGTGGCCCCCACGCCCAATTCGCGCATCACCCACGCCGTCATCTTCACCTCGATCTGGTCGAACAGGCGAAACTGCGGCGGGTAGAGCGTGTTATCAAGGTCAAAGACCCAAGTTTCGATATGGGAAAACTCATCGCGCATGCGGGCACGCTAACCCGTGTCAAGGCCCGCGTCCATGGGTTGTGCCTTGCCATGCGCTTCGCTAGTCTTTGCGCCAAAATTGGGGGGCTCATGGCCAAAGATGCCTATACACTGATCCTAGAGGCGATTGAGGCGGGCGTTTACAAACCCGGCGACCGTTTGGTGGAATCTGATCTGGCGGACCGCTTCGGTGTCAGCCGCACCCCCGTGCGCGAAGCGTTGCAGCGCATGGAAACCCAAGCGATGCTCACACGTGACGGGCGCAGTTTGATTGTCGCCTCGTTAGATCACAACCAGTTGGCCGAACTTTACGCCGTGCGCACCGAGTTGGAGGGTTTGGCCGCCCGCCTCGCCGCGCGCCATGCCACCGATGAAGAGGTGCGCGTTTTGCGTTCTATGGTGGCCGAGGATAAGGCCCTGCTGGGCGGTGACCCGCGCGCGCTGTCACGCGCCAACAAGCGCTTTCATAAGCAAATCCACTTGGCCAGCCACAACCGCTTTTTGGTGCAACAGCTTGATCTGGTGCATCGGTCTATGGCGCTGATGACCAACACATCCTTTGCCGCCGAAGGCCGCGATGGCCCTGCCTTGGCCGAGCATGACGGCATCGTGGCCGCGATTGAAGCGCGCGATGGCGACGCCGCTTATTTGGCGCTTAAGATGCACATCTCGAAAGCCTATGAAACACGCCTGCGCGTCGATGCGGGAGAGTTGAAGCTGCGCTAAACGTCGTCGCTTGGTGAAACGCCCCGTGCGAGGTTTTGTCCCAAAAGAACGGGTTCACCAACATCTCGTAAGCCGCTTTATAAGCGGCCAAGGTTTGCAGCGGAAAATATAACGCCAGCGTGGGCACCCACAGGGCTGCGATGTTTTGCCCCGACCGTTTCAGCCCCAAGATGCCCACCGCGATGGAAACGACCTCGCAGGTCACAAAGGCCAGCGTCAGGCCGTGCAGGGCTTGCGGGGCGATGATGCCCGAAAGCGGATGGCCAAGCCCCAAGCAAAAGGCCCAAAACGACCATAACACAGGCGCCAGCAGTGCTTGCGCGATAGAGCCTAAGAACAAGATTTGAAATCCCGCAAACCCGCGCAGGCCCAAATCGCGGTACAGGCGGGCGGGGTCGCGCATATGGGTCAGGTAGGTCATCATATACCCCTTCACCCAGCGCGAGCGTTGCTTGACCCAAGGGCGCGCGTGGCAGGTCGCCTCTTCTAACGTGGTCGAGGGAAGAATTTCGGTGCGATACCCGCATCGGGCCAAGCGAATGCCCAGATCGGCGTCTTCGGTCACATTGTAAGCATCCCAAGCGCCCAGTTTTTCCAACACCTCGCGCCGAAAGAACAAGGTTGTCCCCCCTAGGGGCAGGGGCAGGCCCAACCGTTGCAAGCCCGGCAAGATTACGCGAAACCAAGCGGCGTATTCCAGCGTAAAGCAGCGCGACAGCCATGTCTTGGTCGGGTTGTAAAAATCCAGCGCGCCTTGCAGGCAGGCGACCTGTGGCCCTCTTTGGGCAAAGCGGTTCACCACTTGGGCGATCTGGTCGGGGGCGGGGGCATCTTCGGCATCATAGACCCCCACAATTGTGCCTTTGCACTGCGTCAGCGCATGGTTCAGGGCGCGGGGCTTGGTTTTCACCCGTCCGGCGGGGGTGACGACAACGCGCATCCACCCCGGCAGATCGGCGCGCAACAGGGCTTGGCGGGTCAGGCTGTCGTCCTCTTCCACCACCAAAACCACATCCAACAAAGCGCGCGGATAGTCGAGCCGGCCCAAGCGCTGCACCAGACGCGCGGCGATGTCGCTTTCACGGTACAGCGCCACAAGGATCGACACGGTGGGCAATCGGGCGAGATGCGCGGGGTTTGGCGCTTGGGGCGGGGCAGGGCGCAGGCTGGCGATCAGGGCGGCCAGTTTCAGGCCGGTGGACAGCGCCAGCGTCAGTACCGCGCACAGGGCCAGCACCGCCAACAATGGCTTGAACACCAACAGCGACAGCGCAGCCCCCACCGCCCAAAGGCGCAGCGTGCTGGGGCTGGGCTTTGTGTAGCTGCGGCACGACAGGTCAAGCGCTACGGTGGTTTCGGCCGCCTGCGCCATAGCGGGGCCACGCGCCGCCAGTATCCGCGCCTCGATCTGGGCAGAGGGGGCAAGGCTGGGCAGAACTTTGCCAAAGACCTGCGCCAGCCTGTGGTGATGGCGCGCAAAGCTGTCAGGGTGGCCTGCGGCAATCAGCGTGGCCCCCCCCATCCGGCGCAAAGGCACCAAGCGTTCTGCCAAGCAAAACGATGCGCCCAACTGGTCGATCAGGCTTGGGTCGAAGGCAGCCACCAGATTGGCCCGCCCCAACCCCGTCTGCCGCTGCAAGGTGGCAAAAAGTGGCCCTTCGCCCATCACCTCGCGCTCTAGCAGCACATCGACCAGCCGATGGCCTTGCCCGTCTTTGACATGGGTCAGCGCCTGAATAAGGCGGTGGGGTGGCACAAGCCCGTCGCGCAGCAAGGTGGCGGCAAGGCGTTGGTCCGCCTCGACCGCGGTCGGCGCGGCTGGGGGAGCCGTGTCAGCGCGAAACGGATGCAAGACCCTTGGGCCTGCCACAAAGGCGGGGCGAAGGTCTGACGGGCGCTGCGCGATTGCCATGAAATCCCCTTGGCCCAGACTTGGGCCTTGGGGTCAGCATCACCGGCTCAAGGTTAAGACCGGCTTAACAAAAACCGCGCAATACAAGTTTAATACCGAATTTATCCACAAGCCGCTGTGATCAGCGCGCACCCCTTAGGCCGCGCGCCGTGCGCGCATCGCGGCGGCAAACCGCTCGAACAGATAGAAACTGTCTTGCGGGCCGGGTGACGCCTCGGGGTGGTATTGCACCGAAAAGATCGGCTTGCCATCCACCGCGATGCCACAGTTTGACCCGTCAAACAGGCTGACATGGGTTTCTGACACGCCCTTGGGCAGGGTTTGGCTATCCACCGTGAAGCCGTGGTTCATCGAGGTAATCTCGACCTTGCCCGTCGTGAGGTCTTTCACCGGATGGTTCGCGCCGTGGTGGCCGTGGTTCATCTTGACGGTGGTCGCCCCCAAGGCAAGGGCCAGCATCTGATGGCCAAGGCAAATGCCAAACAGCGGCAGATCGGCTTGCAGCACGCCTTGAATCATCGGCACAGCATAGGCCCCCGTCGCCGCCGGATCGCCCGGACCGTTCGACAGGAACACGCCTTCGGGGTTCAGCGCCAGAACATCTTCGGCTGTGGCGGTGGCGGGCAACACTGTCACCTCGCACCCCGTTGAAGCAAGGCAGCGCAGGATGTTGCGCTTTGCGCCGTAGTCAATCGCCACCACACGCAGGCCGGGGCCTTGGCGCTTGGTGTAGCCTTGCGGCCAAGCCCAAAGCTGCTCGTCCCAGCGGTAAGATTGCGCGCAAGACACATCCTTGGCCAAATCCAGCCCCACCAACCCCTTCCAAGCCCGCGCCTTGGCCACCAACCGTGCAATGTCAAAATTGCCCGAAGGGTCGTGGGCTAGGGCCACATGCGGCGCACCTTGTTGGCGAATGGCGCGGGTCAGGCGGCGGGTGTCTAGTCCGCCAATCCCGATGCGCCCCTTGGCTGCCATCCACGCCACCAGATCGCCCGTCGCGCGCCAGTTTGACGGCTCTGTCGGATCCCATTTCACCACCATGCCCGCCGCCACCGGCGTTGCGGTTTCATCATCTTCGTCGGTGATGCCGGTGTTGCCGATATGCGGGAAGGTAAAGGTCACCACTTGGCCCGCATAGGACGGGTCGGTCATAATCTCCTGATAGCCGGTCATCGCGGTGTTAAACACCAGCTCGGCCACCGTTTCCCCAACAGCCCCAAAGCCATGGCCGAAGAACAGCGTGCCATCGGCCAAAGCCAGACAAGCGGTGGGTTTTTCGGCTTGATGCGGCATGGGGGCAACTCCTAGGGGCGGGGGGCGGGAAACGGGCGGAACCTAAGGGTTGTGGCCTGTGGGGTCAAGGTGGGCTGCATTTAAGAATATGGTGTGATTTCAGCAGGTTGATTTTGCGCAGCTTGGTTGCGTGACGGGGGTGTGACAGCTATGGTGGGTTTCAAGCACAAATGGGGGCGAAAATGGCACTGCGCGATGATCTGATGGGCGAGATTAAAGAGGCGATGAAGGCCAAAGCGGCAGATCGCCTCTCAGCCTTGCGCCTGATTCTGAACGGCTTGAAAGAGCGCGAGATTGCCCTGCGCGGTGATGGCGTGGTGATCAGCGATGCGGATGAGTTGGCCGTTCTGGCCAAGATGGTCAAACAGCGCCAAGAATCGGTCAAAGTTTACATCGAAGGCGCGCGGCAAGACTTGGCGGATAAAGAGATCGCCGAGATCAAGGTGATCGAAGAATTCCTGCCCAAGCAACTGACCACATCCGAAGTCGAAGCCGCCATCGCCGCTGCCGTGGCCGAGGTGGGGGCCACTTCGGTCAAAGACATGGGCCGTGTGATGGCGGTGCTCAAAGCCAAATACACCGGTTCGATGGATTTCGGCTCTGTCGGTGCCCTCATCAAAGCCCGCCTCGCCTAAGCCCCCCCCGCACCCCCCTTTCATACTTGCGCAAATATCCCGCAGAGGTCTGGAGGGCGCGCAGCCCTCCAGCCTAGCGCAGGGTGACCAGCAAACGTTCAATCTCGCCCTTCAGCGTAACACGTTCGGCCTCGGTCAAGAACGCCCCCAACTCTACCACCCGCCCGCCGCCGGACAGGGTCAGATACTGCGGCACAGGCCCGCCCGATTCGTGCAGCGTTAGCCGCAGCCAATGCGGGTTGGCCTGCCAATCTTGCCGACGCCCATGCGGGCCGTGGCGGATTAGGGTGATGTCTTCTGCCGACAGGGTCACATCCTCGGTGATCGCACGATCCCGCGCATTGCGCGCCAGCGCCGCCCACAATCCCGCGAGTGCTGCCAGCAAACACGGCAACAGCACCCACAAGCCC
Organism: uncultured Rhodobacterales bacterium; assembly: GCA_903873585.1. Lineage (GTDB taxonomy): Bacteria > Pseudomonadota > Alphaproteobacteria > Rhodobacterales > Rhodobacteraceae > Stagnihabitans. The sequence goes on along the minus strand of CAIQOV010000021.1, from coordinate 47,181 downwards.
GGATGGCCGATTTGCGTGATCAGGGGCAGGGCCAGCATGATCGACGTCACCCCCAAAAACCCCACAAACCCGCGCGGGCTAAGCGACTGATGTGCCCATAGGTGCAATCGGTGTGGTTCAGACGGCGGGGTAGGGGACCAGTGATAGGGCATTTTGACCAAATCTAGCTATAGCCAAATCATAGCGTGGCCCATCCCATTTCCCAGCCCCAAGATGGGGAAACCGCAAATGTCCCACGCTTGGTGTTATCGTGCCAAAGCGTCAATCAAGCGCAGCGGGGCATGAAGTTGCCGCAGCACGTCTAACGGAACTGGCAGCGCCTCGGCGCAATAAGCCTCGGCATGGGCCAAGCCGTGGGGCTGGATTATCAAGGCATGTTCTTTGGCGTCGGGCCATAAAAGGAAACGCATCCAGCGATCATTGGCAAAGATGTCCAAGCACTCTTCGGGCATAAGCGGGTCCAGCACCGCACGGCTGGTATACAGGTTTTGCAAGGGACGGTAGAGGATGAAAGAGGTTTCATCCCCTGGATACCTGCCCAGCTTTGGTTTGTCTGGCCGCATCTCTCGCGGCAAAAGCGTGTAAGGGTCCAGCGCCTCACCGGTTTTCAGGTCAAACAGCAATACAAATTGGGCGTTGTCCGGATGGGGTCCACCGCAAGAAAAATCACGGCTTTGCCAGATGCTTAGAAACTCTGGGCCGTTCATCGTAACGTTTGACCAAGCGGCAAAATCGGAGTTGGGCTTTGCAAGACATTCTTGTCTGCCGAGCAGAATATTCTCTTCCTCTTGCTTGAGGGCTTGGTTGATTTTCACCGCAACAGGGTCGCTGCCTGCAATCCTTGGCAGGGATGCTAGGTCAGGGGCAAGGGGCGCGGGGAACATCAACAAGGGGGGAAGGCGATCTGCCCGCAAGGGCAAGCCGATCATCATGATAAAAAGGGCTGCACCGAAACGCATCATGAAAAACTTGCTGTGGGAAAAGGGAAACGGGAAAACAATCTGTTTACGTCTTTTGGCATGTTAAACGGCTTTGCCCCAAAGCAAAAGGCCCCGGTTTCCCGGGGCCTTTGGGTCTTAGTGGTTGTGGGCGTGATCCCAGTCTTCCCGCTTGGGCAACTGCTCGAACGTGTGTTCGGGCGGCGGGCAGGGCAGGGTCCATTCCAGCGTGTCGGCGTACTCGTTCCAGTAGTTGTTCACAGTGATCTTCTTGCCATAGAACATCGCGTAGAAAATCATCACTAGGAAGAACACGAACGAAGCAAAGCTTAGGAACGCGCCGTAAGACGAGATTTGGTTCCAGTAGGCGAAGGCTTCCGGATAGTCGATGTAACGGCGCGGCATGCCCTGACGACCCAAGAAGTGCTGCGGGAAGAAGGTCAGGTTCGCACCGATGAACATCGTCCAGAAGTGCAGCTTGCCCGCCCATTCCGGATACTCGCGGCCCGACATCTTGCCGAACCAGAAGTAGATGCCCGCGAAGATGCCAAACACCGCGCCCAAGCTCATCACATAGTGAAAGTGCGCCACCACGTAATAGGTGTCGTGATACATCCGGTCGACCGGCGCTTGGCTGAGCATGATGCCCGTAACCCCGCCGACGGTGAACAGAAACAAGAAGCCAAAGGCCCAAAGCATCGGCGTCTTGAACTCGATCGAGCCGCCCCACATCGTCGCGATCCAGCTGAATACCTTCACGCCGGTCGGAACCGCGATGACCATCGTGGCCATCATGAAGTAGCTTTGCTGGGTCAGCGACATGCCCACCGTGTACATATGGTGCGCCCAGACAACAAAGCCCAGAACCCCAATCGCCACCATGGCGTAAACCATCGGCAGATAGCCAAACACCGGCTTTTTCGAGAAGGTCGCGATGACGTGGCTGATGATGCCGAAGGCCGGAATGACGATGATATACACTTCTGGGTGGCCGAAGAACCACAAGATGTGCTGATACAAGATCGGGTCGCCGCCGCCTGCGGGGTCAAAGAAGGTGGTGCCAAAGTTGCGGTCGGTCAGCAGCATGGTGATCGCACCCGCCAGAACCGGCAGCGACAGCAAGATCAACCATGCGGTCACAAAGATTGACCAAGCAAACAACGGCACTTTGTGCATCGTCATGCCCGGTGCGCGCATGTTCAGGAAGGTGGTGATCATGTTGATCGCCCCCAAGATCGACGAAGCGCCCGACAAGTGAACCGCGAAAATCGCAAGGTCCATCGCGTAGCCATCTTCTTTGGCCGACAGCGGCGGGTAAAGCACCCAACCAACGCCCGCACCCGTGCCGCCTTCACCACCCGGGGCGAAGACCGATAAGATGCCCAGCGTGGCGCCAGCCACATACATCCAATACGACAGGTTGTTCATGCGCGGAAACGCCATATCCGGCGCGCCGATTTGTAGCGGCATGAAGTAGTTGCCAAAGCCGCCAAACAGCGCGGGGATCACCACGAAGAACATCATCAAGACCCCGTGGCCCGTGATGATCACGTTCCACTGGTGGCCGTCAGGTGTGCAGGGCTGGCTGGCATCTGCGACAAAGCGCAGGCCTTCGGTGCAAAGGTATTGCACGCCGGGGTACATCAGCTCCATCCGCATATAAACGGTGAAGATGACCGAGATCAGGCCCACAAGCCCGCCGGTGAACAGGTACAAAATACCGATGTCTTTATGGTTCGTCGACATGAACCAGCGGGTAAAGAACCCTTTGTGCTCATGGTCATGGTCGTGGCCATGGAGGGCTGCGTCAGCCATTGGCGTCTCCCGTGTATTGCGTGTCAGGTTCGGCGCGCGGTCGTGCAAGACTCTGCCCCGATTGCTAGAGTGTTTAGTTTGCACGCCGCTATAGGGCAATGTCAGACTTGGGGCTTCGCTTAGAAAATGTCAGGCTGGCGTTACTTTTTTTGCAATTTGCGGGTTGGTGCGCCCCAAGCTGCCCGATTGCGACAAGAACCTTGGTCGTTTTTGCCAAGGGCGCGCCATGCTAGGATGGGAAGTGGCGGGGGAATTCGGCCAAAAGCGCTGCGTCCAGATCGGCCATAGTGACAGGCAGGCCCAGATCGACCAAAGAGGTGACGCCGTGGTCGCGAATGCCGCAGGGCACGATGCCGGAAAAATGGCGCAAGTCAGGTTCCACGTTGATCGAGATGCCGTGAAAGCTGACCCAGCGGCGCAGCTTCACGCCGATGGCTGCGATCTTATCTTCGCGCATCGACCCGTCGGCGTTGGCGGGCTGATCGGGCCGTGTGACCCAAACCCCCACACGGCCAGCCCTGCGTTCGCCCTTGACGTTAAAGCTGGCCAAAGTGCCGATCACCCAAGCCTCGAGCGCGCAAACAAACTGGCGCACATCGCGCCCGCGCTTGTTCAGGTCTAGCATGACATAAGCCACACGTTGGCCGGGGCCGTGGTAGGTGTATTGTCCGCCGCGCCCTGCGACATGCACGGGAAAGCGGGTCGGGTCGGTCAAATCTTCAAGGCGCGATGAGGTGCCAGCCGTATACAGCGGCGGGTGTTCCAACAACCAAACCCCCTCCTCTGCCGTGCCTGCGGCAATGGCGGCGACGCGCGCTTCCATCGCGGCCAAGGTTTCGGCGTAAGGCGCAAGGCCGGGCAGGGTGGTGATCTGTGGCATATCACTTGAATATCGCTGCAAACCGCCCCCGTCCAGTGCGCTGGCCCGTTCTGGCGAAAGCTGCGGGAATTTCCCACAAAACCCCTTCCCTTCGCCCGCGCCCTTCGCTATCACCCCCACACCCGAGCCGGATCAATGCGGATGTGGCGGAATTGGTAGACGCGCAGCGTTGAGGTCGCTGTTCTTTAATCGGAGTGAAGGTTCGAGTCCTTTCATCCGCACCAATCTGGCCGGGATTTCCCAAAAATTGTTAAAGTGACTGAAAATGGTCGGGTCGTGCCTTTTTGGCCTGCGACGCGGTTTTTTTCGGTGGCGTTCCAATGTGCCCACGAATCGTGCTGTTTCAGGCATCGGTCAAATTGCCCTTGCCCAAAGGCTTGGCCTGATCGCTTGCCAAACGCCTCATTTATGATCACTTTGGCGCGATAGGCGGCAAATTGGGCGCAAAAAGACCGATTGGCGGGCATCTGCCACGGCTAGCCTTGTTCAGATGAAAGCCAATTGCCATCAGCCTAGGCATCGGCTTAAGACTTAAGCAACAAGGCCGACCAACGGCCGCGACGATGGGGAGAAGATGGTGTCACAATCCGGCGCTCAATTGGGTGGCAAGCAGAGCGCAAGCACGGCGTTTGTCGTGTTCGATCATGTGCAAAAAAGCTACGACGGCGTGTCGCTGGTTGTGAAGGATTTGAACCTTGCCATCGGCAAAGGCGAATTTCTGACGATGCTGGGGCCGTCAGGGTCGGGCAAGACGACGTGCCTGATGATGCTGGCGGGGTTTGAAACCGCAACGCACGGTGAAATCACGCTGGACGGTCGCCCGATCAACCAAGTGCCACCGCACAAGCGCGGCATTGGGATGGTGTTTCAGAATTACGCGCTGTTTCCCCATATGACGGTGGGGGAAAACCTGTCTTTCCCCTTGGAAGTGCGCGGCATGGCGCGCGATCAGCGCGAAGCCAAAGTGAAACGCGCCTTGGATATGGTGCAGATGGGGGCGTTCTTGAACCGCCGTCCCGCCCAGCTTTCGGGCGGCCAGCAACAGCGCATCGCCTTAGCGCGCGCTTTGGTGTTTGACCCCGCTTTGGTCTTGATGGACGAACCCTTGGGTGCGTTGGACAAGCAACTGCGCGAGCATATGCAGTTTGAAATCAAGCACCTGCACGAAAGCCTTGGCATCACGGTGGTTTACGTCACCCACGATCAGGGTGAGGCGCTGACGATGTCAGACCGTGTTGCCGTGTTCAACGATGGCCGCATCCAGCAGCTTGCCACCCCGCAAGACCTGTACGAACGCCCCGACAACAGCTTTGTTGCGCAATTTATCGGCGAAAACAACCGCTTGGCCGGCGTTATTGAAGACATCAGCGGCGGGCGCTGCCTTGTGCGTTTGGCCACCGGCGAGGTGATTGACGCAACCCCCGTGAACGTCACCACCATCGGCGCGAAAACCGTGGTGTCGATTCGCCCCGAGCGGGTTGAGTTCAAGCCCGAGATGATGCCCGAAGGCACCCATACAATCGAAGCCGAAGTGCTGGAATTCATCTATATGGGCGATTTGTTCCGCACCCGTCTGCGCGTGGCAGGCTCGGACGATTTCGTCATCAAAGCCCGCAACGCCCAAGGCCAACGTGTCTTGGTGCCGGGCGAAAAGATCAAGGTCGGCTGGCATCCCCAAGATGCCCGCGCGCTTGACCCTTGAGACGTGTGGCCAAGCAATTGGCTGCCAAGAAACTGAACCAAAATCCAACATGGAGACTTGAATGAAGAAGATTCTAATCCTGTCCACCGCGCTGACCGGTTTTGCCTTTGCGGCAAATGCGGACATCACGGTGATGTCGTGGGGCGGCGCTTATGGCGAAGCCCAGACCGAAGCCTTCGTGAAGCCGTTCATCGCGGCCACCGGCAAAGCCACTATTATGGTGGATAGCGACAACCCCGCTCCGGCGATCAAGGCGATGGTCGAAGCTGGCAACGTTACGGTTGACGTCGCCTCGGTTGAATATGCTGACGGTATTCGTCTTTGCGACGAAGGCGTGCTTGAGCCGATCGACGTGGCTAGCCTGCCGGCTGCCCCCGATGGCACCCCCGCAGCCGACGACTTCTTGGCTGGAGCTGTGACAGAATGCGCCGTGTCGACCGACATCTGGGCCAACGTCTACGGCTATGACACCACCAAGTTCACCGGCGATGTCCCCAAGACCGCTGCTGACTTCTTCGACCTTGCTAAGTTCCCGGGCAAGCGCGGTCTGCACAAGTCGGCCAAAGCTGTTTTGGAATTTGCTTTGATCGGTGACGGCGTTCCGGTTGCTGACGTTTACTCGGTTCTGTCGACCCCCGAGGGTGTTGATCGTGCCTTCGCCAAACTCGACAGCATCAAAGCTGACGTTGTTTGGTGGGAAGCAGGCTCTCAGGCTCCGCAGCTTCTGGCTGACGGCGAAGTTGTCATGACCACCGCTTATAACGGCCGTCTGTTCGCTGCTGCGATGAATGAAGGCAAGCCGTTCCAGATCGTCTGGGATGGTCAGGTCTACGAAAACGAAATGTTCGTTGTTCCGAAGGGCGCTCCGAACAAGGCCGATGCGATGGAATTCATTGCCTTCGCAACCTCGACCGAAGGCCTGCGTGCTTCCGCACAGCAAATCTCTTACGGCCCGGCCCGCAAGTCGTCGATGGCTGAAGAGATCCTGTACAAAGACGGTAAGACGGTGATGGCACCGCACCTGCCGACCGCGCCTGCAAACCTGACCAACGCTCTGCTGTCATCGGCAGAATTCTGGGTCGACCACGACGCAGAACTGAACGAGCGCTTCCAGGCTTGGTTGGCGCAGTAATCGGGCAAAAGCCCAAAGCAGGGCGCGGGGGGGAATCTCCGCGCCCAATTTGCACAAAAAGGAACGCGGCATGATCCCGGCCACACCAGAGCTTTTGAAAACCGCCGATGGCCGGCCTTTGCGCGAGGCGCTTGTTGCGGCCCAAGCCCGCTCAAAGCGCAAGGCATTTTTGCTTGTGTTGCCTTTGCTGGTGTTTGTGCTTTTGACCTTTCTGATCCCGATTGGCTATATGTTGAAACGCTCGGTCGAGCATGATGGGTTTTCCAAATCCTCGCCGACCCTGACCGCATGGTTTCACGCCAACCCAGAGTTTGACCATATGAACCCACCCGAAGGCGCCTTTGCCGCCTTGGTGACAGACCTTGCCCAAATGCAAGCCGACAAGAACACCGGCATGGCGGGAACGCGCATCAACTACACCGTGCCCGGCAGCATCAGCCTGTTCAAGAAGGGCGCGCGCGAGGCGGGCGATATGCAACCGCCGTTCAAAGAGGCGATGCTCAAGCTAGACCCCGCATGGGGCGACCCTGCGTTGTGGTATGGAATGGAATCGGCAGCGTCAAAGTGGACCACAGATTTCTATCAGGTCGCCGCCGACCGCAAGCTGACCGCAACCGGATGGGAACGGGGCGACGACAAGCAGCGAATTTACCTTTATCTCTTCTTCAAGACCTTCCTTGTGTCAGGCATCATCACCTTGATCTGCATGGTGCTGGCCTTTCCTGTGGCGCATCTGCTGGCCGTACTGCCGATGTCAAAATCATCGCTTTTGATGATCCTGGTGCTCTTGCCGTTTTGGACATCGCTTTTGGTGCGCACAACCGCGTGGATTGCCTTGTTGCAGGAACAGGGGATCGTCAATGACGCTCTGGTGGCTTTGGGGGTCGTGTCAAACGAGAACCGCCTTTCGATGATGTACAACATGACGGGCACGATCGTGGCGATGACCCATGTGTTGCTGCCCTTCATGATTTTGCCGCTTTATTCGGTGATGCGGGTTATTCCGCCATCTTATGCACGCGCAGCGCGCAGCCTTGGGGCCACATCATGGACCACGTTTCGGCGCATCTATCTGCCGCAGACTTTGCCCGGAATAGCGGCTGGCTCCTTGTTGGTGTTTATTCTGGCTGTGGGCTACTACATCACCCCAGCCTTGGTTGGGGGGGCCGAAGGGCAACTGATTTCCAACCTGATCAGCTTTCACATGAACAAATCAAACTGGTCGCTGGCTGCGGCGCTTGCGGCAATGTTGCTGGCAGCGATCCTGCTTTTGTATTGGATATATGATCGCTTAGTCGGCATTGACCGGCTGAAGTTGGGTTAAGGAGCATATCATGGCACTTCCAACTTACGCATCGCCTTTGGAACGGATCTGGCACTATGCCTATCTGGTGATCTGCACGCTGATCTTCATCTTTCTGATAGCGCCGATCCTGCTGGTCGTGCCGTTGTCGTTCAACGCAGAACCCTATTTCAGCTTTACCGAAAAGATGCTGTCGTTTGATCCGCAAGGCTATTCGCTGCGCTGGTATGACACGCTGTTAACGCTGGGCCACCCATCGCCAGACACGCCGCGCGACAGCGCTTGGTGGGCTTTGGTCTGGGAGCGCGCAACTTGGGTGCAGGCGGCCAAGAATTCCTTCTGGGTCGGGCTTTGGGCAACCGTTTTGGCCACGGTTTTGGGCACCACTGCAGCGCTTGGCCTATCGCGCCGCGAAATGCCCTATCGTGGGCTGATTATGGCGATCCTCGTCAGTCCGATGATCGTGCCAATCATCATCATCGCGGTCGGGATGAGCTTTTTTTACGCCCAAGCCTGTGTGCCGCCCGATAGCGTGTTTGCCCCCCTCGTAGGGCCGTTCCTGTCGGAAAAAGGGTGTCTGGCCAATTCGCATCTGGGGGTGATTGTGGCGCATGCGGTGCTTGGCATTCCGTTCGTGATCATCACGGTGACAGCGACGCTGTCGGGGTTTGACCAATCGCTGATCCGTGCCGCGCATTCTTTGGGCGCAAATCCTAGGACCACGTTCTTCAAAGTGGTGATGCCGCTGATCCTGCCGGGGGTGATCTCTGGGGCCTTGTTCGCCTTTGTCACCTCGTTTGACGAGGTGGTGGCCGTGCTGTTCATCGCAGGCCCCGATCAGCAAACCATCCCGCGCCAGATGTTCAACGGCATCCGTGAGGCGATTTCTCCGGCCATTCTGGCGGTCGCTACGATTTTGGTGATCGTGTCTGTGGCGCTTTTGGCCACGGTGGAATTGCTGCGGCGCAGGTCAGAACGCTTGCGCGGCATTACCCCGCATTAAAGGCAAACCCATGGCGCATAGCTACGACACTGGCCGTTTGAACCTGCCCTTTGTGGGCATCTCTACCTTTGGCAAGCGCCCCTATGTCGAGGATTGGTCCGCCATCGACGCCGATGTGGCGGTGATGGGCGCGCCTTATGACTTTGGCACCCAGTTTCGCGCCGGTGCCCGCTTTGGCCCGCGCGCGGTGCGCGAAGCGTCAACCCTGTTCAGCTTTGGCCATGCGGGGGCCTATGACCACGAGGATGACGCGACCTATCTGCCGCAATCGGTGCGCATCGTCGATATCGGCGATGCCGACATCGTGCATACTGACACGGCGCAAAGCCATGCCAACATTCGCAGCGGTGTTCAGGCGATTTTGCGCGCGGGGGCCTTGCCCGTGGTGATTGGCGGCGACCATTCCATCAACATCCCCTGTATCGAGGCCTTTGCCGACCAAGGCCCGATCCACATCCTGCAAATCGACGCGCATCTGGATTTTGTCGATGAACGCCACGGGGTCAAGGTGGGCCACGGCTCGCCGCTGCGGCGTGCAGCGGAAAAGGCTTATGTCACGGGCATGACGCAAGTGGGCATTCGCAACGTGTCATCGACCGCGCGTGATGGGTATGAAGCGGCCCGCGCCATGGGGTCTGACATTCTGTCTGTGCGCCAATTCCGCGCCCTTGGCCCGCAAGGCGTGGCCGCCCGCATCCCCAAAGGCGCGCGGCTTTATGTGACGATCGACATCGACGGCTTTTGCCCCTCTATCGCGCCGGGCACAGGCACGCCCAGCCACGGCGGGTTCTTGTATTACGAGGTGCTGGAACTGCTGCAACAGGTGGCAAAGGCGCATGACATCGTGGGGATTGATCTGGTCGAGGTGGCGCCCGATTACGACCACAGCCAATCGACCGCGATCTTGGCGGCACAGGTCTTGCTGAACTTTCTAGGCTTCATCTTCCACGCGCGCGGCGCGCGGTGATTAGGGCAATATCTGCAACCAGATCCAAGCGGTGAAAATCGAAAGCGCCGTGGCGATCAACACGGCCGAGGCATTGGCCCTGCGCCCCGTCGCATAAAGATGCGCAAACAAATAGGCATTCGCCCCCGGCGGCATGGCGGCCGTGACGGTGGCCGACCGCAGGCTGGCAACATCCAACTGAAACACTATCGCCAGCCCGTAAGTGACCACCGGATGCACCACCAGTGACACACCCACAATCAGCGCGATCAGGCCCTTGTCGCCCTTTGGCCGATAGCGGTTCAGCACGCCGCCCAAGCCAAACAGGGCCGCAGGCAGGCCGGCTTTGCCCAGCATTTCCGAAGCCGCATCAAGGGCACCGGGCAGGGCAATGCCCGACAGGTTCACGATAAAGCCCAAGGTAATCGCCAAAACCAACGATTGGCTGAAAATCGCCCGAACCACCTTCACCGTCAAAACCCGCCCCGACAGCCCTTGCCCATGGCTGCGCACCAGTTCCATCAGCGTGATGCCAAGCGCGTAAAACATGGGTGAATGCATGGCGATGATGGCGTAGTTGCCCGTCAAAGCCGCAGACCCATAGGCGCGTTCGGTGATCGACAGGCCCAGCAGCAACGAGTTGGAAAACATACAGGCAAAGCCGGTCGTCACAGCCTCTTCCAGCGGGCGGTTGAACAGCTTCCAAGCGCCGAAAAAGCCCACGGCAAAGCACAAAAAGGCCCCGCCATAAAAGCTGCCAATCAGGCCGACGTGAAAGCTGGTGGAAAGGTCAAGCAGTGCTATTTGGCGAAACAGCAAAGCGGGCACGGCAATGCTTTGGGCAAACCACATCAGCGCATCGACCATGCTTTCGCTCATGCCGCCCCATTTGGCCATGCTATAGCCAAAGCCGATCACGACAAAGACCGGCAGGATCACATCAAGCAACAGGCCCATATCAGGCGATGTCTTCAAGCGTGATCGTCATGCCGTCATAGGCGGGGGTGATCCCCTTGGGCAATTCGGCGCGCAGGGTTTCGTAATCCATATCCAAGTGCATATTGGTCAACACCGCGCGGGCGGGTTTGGCGCGGGCGATCCAGTCCATCGTCATGGCCAGATGCGCATGGGTCGGGTGCGGCTTGCGGCGCAGCGCGTCGACCACCCACACCTCTAGCCCGTGCAAACAATCCCAGCTTTCTTGCGGCAGGGCGACAGCATCGGGCAGGTAGGCCAGATTGCCGATGCGAAAGCCCAAAGCCTGCATCGCGCCGTGGTCTGCGGTGAAGGGGGCAAAGCGGATGGGGCCTGCGGGGCCATCGACGCTAAAGGGTGCATCTGTGATGGCGTTCAAGTCTAAAATCGGCGGATAGGGTGACCCTTGCGGCTGCACAAAGGCATAGCCAAACCGCGCGATCAGGGCGTTTTCTGTCGGCCCATCCGCCCAGACGGGCAGGCGGTTGCCGGTGTTGAACACAATCTGGCGCAGATCGTCGATACCGTGGGTATGGTCGGCGTGCGAATGGGTGAAAACCACCCCGTCCAGTTCGCCAACCCCCGCATCTAGCAACTGCTCGCGCATATCGGGTGAGGTGTCGATCAACACCCTTGTGCGCGCATCACCTGAAATGCGTTCCACCAGCATCGAACAGCGGCGGCGGCGGTTTTTGGCGTTGGTCGGATCACAGGTCCCCCAATCCCCCCCAAGGCGCGGCACGCCGCCCGACGATCCGCAGCCCAAAATGGTAAAGCGCAAGCTGGCCATCATGCGGCCTTGGCCGTGCGCGCGGCACGGGTGAACAGGCGGTCAAAGTTGGCACAGGTCGCGGCGGCAAATTCAGCCTCGCTCACACCGTAAATCGCGGCACCGGTCTTGGCGGTGAAGGCCGTATAGGCCGGTTCATTGCGTTTGCCGCGATGCGGGATCGGGGCCAGATAGGGGCTGTCGGTTTCCACCAAGATGCGGTTCAGCGGGGCGGAAGCGAAGATGTCGCGCAGATCGCCGCTTTTGGGGAAAGTGGCGATGCCCGACATCGACAGATAAAAGCCCATCTCAAGGGCTGCCTTGGCCAGATTTGGCCCCGAAGAAAAGCAGTGCATCACGCAAGTATAGGGCTTGGCGCGCATCCCTTCGGCCAAAATCGCAGCTATGTCGTCATCCGCTGCGCGGGCATGGATGATCAGCGGCAGGCCGGTTTCTTGTGCCGCTTCAATATGCACGCGCAGCGAGGTTTTTTGCACCTGCGCACTGTCAGCGGAATAGTGGTAATCTAGCCCCGTCTCGCCAATGCCGACAAACTTGGGGTGCCGCGCAAGGGCCACCAACTGGTCAACCGTGGCCATGGGTTCGGCGGCAGCGCTCATCGGATGGGTGCCTGCGGCGTAAAAGACGCCGTCATAGGTTTCGGCAATCGCGCGCACGGTGGGTTCTTGGTGCAACTTGGTGCAGATCGTCACCATGCGCGTGACACCTGCGGCGCGTGCACGGGCGATGACGGCGTCGCGCTCCTCTGCGAAATCGGCGAAGTCGAGGTGGCAGTGGCTGTCGACCAGTTCATAAGGGGCGTTCATTTTGTCACCTGTTGACGACCTGTGCCGCCGTCTCGTCGACCTTCAAAAGCATATCCATCAGAAGGGCGGCAGGGTCAAGATTGACCGCTTTGCCCTTGCGCGCGCGCAGGCCCAAATGTTGCGCCAGATCGGCCCAAACCAGCGCTGCATCGGGGATTTGCGCCAAGCGTTCGATCAGGGCGGCTTCGCCCTTGGCCGCTTCGGGCGGCAGGGTGCGGGTGGCGGCAGCACGGGCGGTGCGCGCCAAAAGCGCATCAAGCAGGGTGACGGTTAAATCAAACGCCTCGGGTGTTTTGCGGTTGGCCCCGTTGTCGGCCACAGCACGGGCAAGGGGGCGGTCAAGCTTGGGCAGGGTCGCCAGCAGGCGGATCAGGGCGGCGTAGAGTTTCAACCCGTCAAGGTGCGACAGGCGAAACGCCTCGCCCACCGAACCACCCGCAAGCTGTGCCAACCCTTCGCGGTCGGCGGCGTCAATCGCAGCGCCCGCTTGGGTCAAAGCGTCAGACAGGTCAGCGGGCGACAAAGGCGCCAACCGCAGATCGCGACAGCGCGAGCGGATGGTGGGCAACAGGTCAGCCGGTTGGTGGCTGATGATCAGGAAGGTCACCTTGGCGGGCGGCTCTTCCAGCAGTTTCAAAATGCCATTTGCGGCAGAGCGGTTCATCTCATCCGCGCTGTCAATAATCACCACGCGCCGCCCGCCGTCTGCCGCCGACAGGCTTAGGAAGTTACGCAGGATGCGGGTTTCATCCACCGTGATGTCGCCGCGCAGGCGTTCGGTTTTCTCATCATAGGGCCTGCGCAGCAAGAACAGGCGCGGTTCTGACAGGGCCAGCAGGCGGTGGGCAACGGGGTCGCTGTCAGGAATGTTCAGCGTTTCGGGCTTGGGCGGTGCCAGAAAACCGCCGTCGTCTTCGGGGGTTGCCAGCAAGAACCGCGCCAAGCGCCATGCGAGGGTGGCCTTGCCCACGCCCTTGGGGCCGCTGATCAGCCAAGCGTGGTGCAAACGGTCGGCGTTAAAGGCATCTAAAAACACAGCCTCAGCCGCTTTGTGGCCAAAGACTTGCGCTGTTTGGCGCGGATGCGGCGCGCCGTCTAGGCAATCGGGTTCGGGCACATCGCTCATGCCAGATGCGCTTGGGCTATGGCCAAAATTTGCGCGGCGATGGTGTCTTGCGCGCCTGTGCCGTCGATCACGGCAAAGCGCGGGTGCTTGGCGGCGAGGGCGAGAAAACCGCTGCGCATTTGGCTTTGCAGGGCAAGGCCCATCTCTTCAAACCGCATTTCGGCCCCCGCGCGGCTTTGCGCACGCGCCAAGCCCATCTCGGCGGGCAGGTCGACCAGAAAGGTCAGGTCAGGTTCCACCCCGATCATTAGCGCGTGCAGGTCATCAACCACTTGGCCCAAATCCCCGCGCGAGATGCCTTGATACATCCGCGTGCTGTCGGCAAAGCGGTCGGTGATCACCACAGCCCCGCGCGTCAAAGCGGGGCGGATGGTCTTTTCCAGATGGTCGCGCCGCGCGGCGGTGAACAGCAAAATCTCAGTCTCGGCTGACCAGCGGTCGGCAGCGCCTTCCAGCACCAGACGGCGGATTTCTTCGGCCCCCGCGCTGCCACCCGGTTCGCGGGTTAAAACCACCTCGTGCCCCGAACGGCGCAAAGCGTCGGCCAGCAAGCGGGCTTGGGTCGATTTGCCCGATCCGTCGATGCCCTCAAATGACCAAAACCGTCCGGCCATGAATTACAGGCCGTATCGGGCGCGCAGATAAGACACGGCCACCGACAGGCGGCTGGCAAATCCGGCAGGCCCGATGTCGGAGGCGGCCATCAGATCAAAGCGTTGGTCGCCCAAATCGGGGACATGCACGATCAACTCGCCCAGCTTGGTGCCCTTGGCGATGGGGGCCTTGATCGGTCCGGTGTAGACCACATCGCCTGACACAGTGGCCGCAGCCCCCGCTGGCAGCAACAGGCGCAGGTCTTGCGCCGTCACCAATCCCACCGTATCGGCATCACCCAGAAATACCGGCGCTTGGGCGATGGAATCCCCTGCCTTGGCGACGGTTTTCAGCGAAAACTGCCGGAAGGCCCAGTTGGCGATGGTTTCGGCCTCTTTGGCGCGGTCACTGGTTGAGGTGAGGCCCGAAAAGGCAAAGACAATCCGCCGGTCGCCCTGTTTGACCGACCCGACCATGCCATAGCCCGCTTCACTGGTGTGGCCGGTTTTCAGCCCGTCAGCCCCCGACACCACGCCCAAAATCGGGTTGCGGTTGTCGGCATTCGCCGGAGCGCGGTTTTTGTAGTTGAATTCGGTTTCGGCAAAGCTTGGGTAAAGCTCGGGATAGGTGGTGATGATATGCACCGACAGCATCGCAAGGTCGCGCATGCTCATCCGCTGATTGGGGTCGGGCCACCCCGAGGAGTTGGCAAAGCTGGAATGCTCTAGCCCCAAGGTTTTGGCCCGTTCGGTCATCTTGCGGGCAAATTCTTCTTCTGACCCCTCTAACCCCTCGGCCACGGCGGTGCAGGCGTCATTGCCGGAATTCACGATCATGCCTTTGATCAGGTCGGCCACGGTCGGCCTGTCGCCTTGTTGCAGGTACATGGTTGACCCGCCTTGGGCGGTGAAGCTGACCGCTTTGTCAGAGACGCCAAAGGTTGTGTCCATCTGCACGCGCTTATCGGCGAGGGCTTCAAACAGCATCTCAATCGTCATGAGTTTTGACATCGACGCCGGCGGAACAGACTCGTCCCCCGATTTGTCGAGCAAAACGGTGTGGGTGGTCATGTCATATACCCACGCATGGGTCGCTGCCGTTTCAAAGGCTTGCGCAGGAAAGGCCGTGGCAATGGCAAGGGTGGCAAGGCAGGCAAAGCGGCTGAACAGCGACATGACAGAAAAGGCCTTTCAGCAAGAAGGGGGACGGGCGTGCGGCGCGGTTTTCAAGGCCACCATAGCGCCAAGCCGCGCCGCAGGGAAGGGCGCGCCTTGGGCATCGGCGGGGCAAGTTTGGCGCGGCGGGGCGCTGCTTTGGTCTGGTCAAAGGGGCCAAATGCCGCAAGGATGCGCCCCGAACGCCCAAGGATCGCCCGCTATGCCCGCAGCGCCACCCTCTGCCGATGTCACCGAACATTTCGCCCTTTGCGGGCAGGTGGGCGCTGCGGTCTTTCCGTGGTGGATCACGCGGCACGCCGCGCGGTTGGGGTTGGGCTTGCGCTTTGTGGCACAAAGCGGGGCGCGGCTGGATATGATCGTGTCCGGCCCGCCCGATTTGCTCGACGCTATGGCCTTGGCGTGCAGCCTTGGCCCGCAAGAGGTTTGGGTGGATCAGGTGGATCGGCGCAGGGCAAATGATCGCATGGATGCGGAATCCTCTTCACCCGCTGCCTGAAACATGTACAACTTTGCCCCAATCTGCCGCATTCTTGGGCATATGCGCCGCAAGCCCTGTCATTCACCCCGACAAGGCTAGAGCGGGACGCGCCAAGCCGAAAGACTGCGCCATCAGTAAGGAGTGTTGCATGACACCGCGTTGGATCGCCACCGGCCTGTCACAAGATCTGCCCAAGGCGGTGGTCATGGCAGGCCATTGGCAGGGTCATGATCTGGCCGTTTGGCGCAGTGCCACGGGCCGATTGCAGGCATGGAACGACCGCTGCCCGCATCGCGGGATGCGCCTGTCGCACGGCTTTGTGCGCGGTGAGACTTTGGCCTGTATCTATCACGGTTGGGTTTACGGGGCGGATGGCGGGTGCAAGCACATTCCCGCCCATCCCGCGCTGACCCCGCCTGCGACGATCACGGTGGCAAGTTTTGCCTGTGTGGAACAAGACGGCGTGATCTGGGTAGCACCTGCCGATATGGCCGGCGCGCCGCCTGTGCTAAGTGATCTGCAACCGCTGCGCAGCATCAGCCTGACTTGCGATGTGGCGGCTGTGTTAGCTGCTGAACCCGCGTTGCAAGGCCAAGATATCTTGCGCGCAACGGTTCAGATCGGCGAGCAGGGGCAACAGGTTTGCCTTGTGGCGCAAGAGGGCCCCGCTGGCCTGACGCTGCACGCTTTGTGCGGGGTGGGGGCGGATAAGGTTGCCGTCTCGCGTTGGGTGGAAGATCTGCGCCGCCGCGCGGAAATGAAGGTGGCCGCATGATCGCGCAACAGGTTTTGAACGAATGGTATCCCGTGGCCATGGCCGCCCAAATCCGCGCAGGCCAGCGGCGGGTGACGCAGTTGTTGGGCCAACCGATCACGGTTGATCTGCAAAAGGGCGCGATTGTGGTGACAGGGCAGGGTGGCGCGCTGCATGTCACCGAAGCCTTCGGCCATGTCTGGGCCTGCCCCGGCACCCCTGCGCATGATCTGTTCCCCATCCCCGAAGCGCTAGAACCCGGTCGCCGCTTGGTGGATGTGGGGGTGGTGCGGGTCAAATGCTCGCCCTTGCGGGCGGTGGAAAACTTTCTGGACATCGCGCATTTCCCCTTTGTTCACACCGATGTTCTGGGCGCTGAACCCCACACCGAGGTGAACCGCTACGAGGTGCAAATCCGCGAGGATAGTGACGAGGTTTGGGCCACCAAAGTCACCTTCTATCAACCCCAAGCCGCCAAATCGGCTGAAGGCGGGATTGTGACCCAATATATGTACCGCGTGCCCGCCCCCACGGCGGCGGTGCTTTATAAAACCTGCCCCAATAGAACGGATGCTTGGGATGTGATTGGCATTTTTGTGCAGCCCCTGACCGAAGAGTTGTGCGATGTGTGGCCGTGGATGGCGCTGTATGACGATGTCACCCCGCAAGCCGAACTGATCGCCTTTCAGCAGATGATCTTCTTGCAAGACCGCTCGATCTTGGAAAACCAGATCCCCCGCCTGTTGCCGCTGGATCCGGGGATGGAGATTCCCACACAGGCCGACCTCACCTCGATCGCGTATCGCCGTTGGCTTAAGAAACGCGGGCTAACGTATGGCGCGCAGATGGTGGCAGCATGATTAAGCTTTATGATTATGTGCTCAGTGCCAGTTGCTACAAAATCCGGCTGATGGCGGCTTTGCTGGGTGTGAAGATGGACCATGAAGCGGTCGATTTTCACCCCGGTCGGGCGCATAAGTCGGTGGCGTTTGCCCAGTTGAACCCCGCAGGCACGCTGCCCGTGATGGTTGATGGCGCGATGATCTTGACCGAAAGCACCGCGATGCTGGTGTATCTGGCAAAGCTAGCAGGGCCAGACTGGTTGGGGCCAGTGGACGCCAAAGCCGCCGCACAGGTGCAGCACTGGCTGGCCTTTTCGGGCCGCTTGGCGGCAAGTTTGGGAATGGCGCGGCTGCATGATATGCTGCTGTATCAGGGCGATATTGTCGTTTGGCGCGAGCAAGGTCACGCCGCGCTGCGCGAGTTGGAAGCGGCATTGACCGAGCGGCGCTTTGCGGGCGGCGAGTGGCTGGTGGGGGATACGCCCTCTATCGCCGACATCGCCTGTTTTCCCAACGTGGCCCTAAGCCAAGACGGCGGCGTTAGCCTTGATGCCTATCCAAGCGTGCGCCTATGGACGCGGCGCATCCGCGCTTTGGACCGGTTTATCGAAATGCCCGGCATTCACCGTTTGCACGAACTTAGCCCTGCACCAAAGGTGGCCTGATGGGATATCTGCTGAAATCCTGTGCTGCGATTGTGCGATCATCCCATCTGCCGGTGCTGCGCGATCAAGATATCTTGATCCAAGGCCCCGCCATTACGGCCATCGGCCCCAACCTGTCGGCAGGCCCTTTGCCCCAAGGCACGCAAGTGATCGACGCCACAGGCTGGTTTGTCTACCCCGGCCTGATCAACACGCATCACCATTTCTTCCAAACCTTCGTGCGCAACCGCGCCGATCTGGATTGGACCAAGCTGTCGGTGCTGCAATGGCTGGACCGCATCTATCCAATCTTCGCCCGCCTGACGGAAGACTGCTTTTACCATTCGTCGGTTGTGGCGATGGCAGAGCTGATCAAACACGGCTGCACCACGGCGTTTGACCATCAGTACAACTTCCCCCGCCACGCCGGTTCGCGCATCATCGACCGCCAGTTTGAAGCCGCCGACCTGTTTGGCCTGCGCTTTCATGCCGGAAGGGGCGGCAATACGCTGCCCAAGGCCGAAGGCTCCACCATCCCTGACGAGATGCTCGAATCCACCGATGGATTTCTGGCCGATTGCGAAAGGGTGATCGACCAATACCACGATGCGGGCGAATTCAGCCTGCGGCAGGTGGTGATTTCGCCATGTCAGCCGGTCAATTGCTACCGCGAAACCTTTGTCGAATCGGTGCGGCTGGCGCGGGATAAGGGGGTGTTCTTACATTCCCATGTGGGCGAGGGCGAAAGCCCCGTGATGCAGGCCCGCACCGGCAAACGCACAGTGGATTATCTGGAAGAGATGGGCTTTTGCGGCCCCGACACCTTCTATGCCCATGCGTGGGAGTTAACCCATACCGAACTGGCGCAGTTGGCGGCAACTAACACCGGCGTGTCGCATTGCCCCGAACCAGTTTATCTGGTGGGGGCCGAAGTGACCGATATCCCCGCGATGCAGGCCATGGGGTTGCGCATTGGGCTGGGGGTGGATGGGGCGGCGTCGAATGACAATTCCAACCTGATGCACTGCATCCATTCGGCCTATATGCTGCAATGCTTGGTGGCATCAGGGCGCAAACATCCTGTGCCAGATCCGGGGCAATTCCTGCACTATGCCACCCAAGGCGGGGCTGACCTTTTGGGGCGGCGCGATATTGGCCGCTTGGGCGTGGGCATGGCAGCAGACCTGTTCGCCATCGACACCCGCAAAATGGACTATGTGGGAACCCGTCATGATCCTGTCAGCTTGATTGCCAAAGTCGGTATCGGTTCGACCACCGATCTGACCATGGCCAATGGCCGCATCCTTTGGCAAAACGGCACATTCCCCGGCCTTGACGAGGGCAAATTGTTTGCCGAAGCTGAAGCCGCCCTGCACCGCACCTTGACTTAACCTTAACCCCTAACCTTAAACGGAGAATGCTATGTCTTTGAACCGCCGCAGCTTTCTGAAAACGTCTCTGGCTGCCAGCACAGCCCTTGCCCTGCCCATGCCGGCCTTCGCCGCGGATGTGCTGAACGTCGCGCTGATCGTGCCCTCGCCCGCCGCTGATGTGGGTTGGTCGCATACGCTGGAACTGGGCACCAAGGCGCTTGAAGCCAAATATGGTGACAAGGTCAAAGTGACCCTTCTGGAAAACATCGCCGAAGGCCCCGATGCCGACCGCATCATGAACAAGACCGCAGCGGATGGGACCACGTTCCTGATCTTGGGCTCGTTTGGTTACATGGAAGGTGGGCTAAAGCTGGCCAAGGCCCATCCCGAAATGTCGATCTTGCACGCTTCGGGCTATAAGACGGCGGAGAACTTCTCGCCCTTCGGTGCGCGCTACTATCAGGGCACGTATCTGATGGGCATGGCGGCCGCCTCGCTGACCAAGTCTAAGAAACTGGGCTGCGTTGGGGCCTTTGCTATCCCCGAACTGATCACCTCGATCAACGCCTTTACCTTGGGCGCGCAATCGGTTGACCCGTCGATTGAAGTGTCGGTTGTCTGGGTGAACTCGTGGTTCGATCCGGCGTCAGAACAGCAAGCGGCCAAGGCGCTGATCTCGCAGGGCGTGGATGTGATCTTCTCGAACGCGCAAGACACGCCTTCGGTGATCCAGACGGCGGAAGAGGCGGGGGTTTATGCGTTTAACCTCAACTCTTCGATGAAAGCCTATGCGCCGACCAAGTACTTAGGCGTTGTAGGCACCGATTGGGCGCCTTACTTCCTGCAATCGGTCGAAGCGCATCTGGCGGGCACCTTTGCAGGCGCGTCGGCTTGGCTGAGCATGGCCGATAAATGCGTGTTTGTCGCCGATTGGAACCCCGATATCCCCGCCGATATCGTGGCTAAGATCACAGAAATGCAAGCTGCCATTGAATCGGGCGCTTTCTCTCCCTTCACAGGCCCCATCACAAACCAAGATGGCGCAGAACAGGTTGCAGCGGGCGTGACCTTGGGCGACGATATGATCTTGTCGATGGATTGGCACGTGAAGGGCGTCACCACGCCCCTGCCGAAGTAAGAGGTAAGCATGGCCCCGCTGTTGCAGCTTTCTGGCGTCTCCAAACGCTATGGCGGGGTGCAAGCCAATGCCGGCATCGACCTTAGGGTTGATGCCGGCACGATCCACGCGATTTTGGGCGAAAATGGCGCGGGCAAATCCACGCTGATGAAGCTGATCTATGGCGTGGAACGCCCCGATGAGGGGCAGGTGTTCTGGCAGGGTCAGGCGGTTGCCCTATCCAGCCCGTCTGATGCGCGGCGTTTGGGCATTGGCATGGTGTTTCAGCACTTTTCCTTGTTCGAAACGCTCAGTGTCGTACAAAACATGGCGCTGATCGTGCCGGGGTCTAAGGCCGAACTCGCCACGCGCATCCGCGACCTTGGCGCAGCCTTTGGCCTGTCGGTTGACCCGCAAGCCATGGTGCATTCGCTGTCGGTGGGCGAACGCCAAAGGGTCGAGATTATCCGCTGCCTGCTGTTGAACCCCAAGCTGTTGATCTTGGACGAGCCAACATCCGTTCTGCCGCCGCAATCTGTGGCCCTGCTGTTTGACACGTTGCGTGCGCTGCGGGCCAAGGGCATGGCGATTTTGTTCATCAGCCACAAACTGGAAGAAATCCGCGAGTTGTGCGATTGCGCCACGATCCTGCGCCAAGGTCGCGTGACAGCGCGTCTTGACCCGCGCCAAGGCACAGCCCACGACCTTGCCACCTTGATGATCGGCCGCCCCATGCCGCCCCCCGTGCATCCCACCCCGCATGGGTTAGGAGAAGAGCGGCTGGCGCTGACGGCCTTAAGTTTTGCCAACGAAGACCCGTTCGGCGTGTCACTGAAAGATGTCTCGCTTTCGGTGCGGGGTGGAGAGATTTTGGGCATCGCGGGCATTTCGGGCAATGGCCAGCAAGAATTGGCCGCGCTGATTTCGGGTGAGATTGCATTGAAATCAAGCGCTTCTAGCGTGACATTAATGAGCCACCCCGTGGGCGATCTGGGCGCTGCTGCACGGCGCAAGCGCGGGTTGGCCTTTGTGCCCGAAGACCGGCTTGGGCGCGGGGCTGTGCCGGATATGTCACTGGCCGACAACGCGCTGCTCACCGCCCATTCCCGTGGGTTGGTGCAAAACGGCTTTATCAACCGCAAGGCCGAACGCGCCTTTACGGCAGAGTGTATCACAAGGTTCGATGTGCGCACGGCAGGCCCGCAGGCCGAGGCGGGATCCCTTTCGGGCGGCAATCTGCAAAAGTTCATCATGGGCCGCGAGATGATGTTGAACCCGTCTGTGCTGCTGGTGGCCCAACCGACGTGGGGTGTGGATATCGGCGCTGCATCAGAAATTCGCCAACGATTGGTTGCGATGCGCAACGCAGGGGCTGCGATTGTGGTGATCTCGGAAGAGATCGACGAGCTGTTTGAAATCTGCGACCGCTTGCAGGTGCTGCACAAGGGGCACCTGTCGCCCTCGCTTGATGTGGCGGCGACCAGTGTGGAACAGATCGGCACCTATATGATCGGGGCTGCGGCATGAAAATCACCTTTGAACGCCGCGCTGCCCTGTCGCGGCCTGTGCTGTTTGCGGCCCCCGTCATCGCCTTGAGTCTGGCCATGCTGACCAGCCTGATCTTGTTCGCCGCCCTCGGCAAACCCGCAGGCCAAGCGCTGTATTCGCTGCTGCTAGAACCCTTTGTGGGCTGGTACAATATCTCGGAAGTCTTGCTGAAAATGGGGCCTTTGATGCTGATCGCCCAAGGGCTGGCGATTGGCTTTCGCGCCAATGTGTTCAACATCGGGGCGGAAGGGCAGCTTATCATCGGGGCGCTGTGTGCCAGTGCTTTGCCGGTGTATTTCCCCGAAGGATCATCGCCCTTGATGCTGCCCGCTATGATAGCAATGGGCGCTTTGGGCGGGGCGGCTTGGGCAGGCATAGCGGCAGGCTTGCGGGTGCGGTTCAATGCCAATGAAATCCTTGTCACCTTGATGCTGACGCTGATCGCCACCCAAGTGCTGAACTATCTGCTGCTTGGCCCGTGGAAAGACCCGCACGGCTTTAACTTCCCCCAAAGCGTGACCTTCCCCGATGCCGCCCTTCTGCCCATTCTGCTGACGGGCACGCGGGTGAATATCTCGCTGCTCGCCGCGCTGCTCGTGAGCGCTTTGGCCTATGTGATGATGCGCCACCGCTTTTCGGGCTATCAACTGCTGGTCGGCGGCCTTGCGCCGCGTGCGGCGCGCTATGCAGGCTTCACCGAAGCGCGGGCCGTGTGGGTCAGCCTGCTGCTGGGTGGGTTGATGGCGGGCCTTGCGGGCGCTTGCGAGGTCGCAGGGCCTTTGGGACAATTGCAACGCTCAGTCTCCACCGGCTACGGCTATTCGGCGATCATCGTGGCTTATCTTGGCGGGCTGAACCCCTTGGGCATCGTGGTGTCGGCCTTTTTGATGGCAGCACTCTTTATCGGCGGTGACAATGCGATGGTGTCGGCCGATTTGCCGGTCGCGGCGGTGTTTGTCTTTCAGGGGCTGCTGTTGGTGTTCTACCTTGCCAGCCTAACCTTCATCCGCCATCGGGTGATCTTGAACTGGACACGGCGCGCATGACGATCTTAGCCTTTATCCTTGCCGGAACCCTAGCCGCCGCCACCCCCCTGCTGCTGGCCGCCCTTGGAGAGCTTATCACCGAACGCGCCGGTGTCTTGAACCTTGGCATCGAGGGCATGATGGCCCTAGGCGCGGCTGTGGGCTTTGTTGTCACCTACAACACCCACGCCCCCGTCTTGGGCTTTGCCGCTGCGGCTTTGGCGGGGCTGGCCCTGTCGCTGGTCTTTGCCATGCTCGCCTTGGGTTTTATGGCCAATCAGGTGGCTGCGGGGCTGGCGATTGGGGTGCTGGGGCTGGGGCTGTCATCCTTGATCGGTAAGCCACTGGAAAGCCAAACGCTGGATGCGCCGGCCAAACTTGCGATACCGCTGTTGGCCGATCTGCCGGTGATCGGGGCCTTGTTCGAACAGGATCTGGTGGTGTTCTTGACGCTGGCCTTGGCGGTGGTGATCTGGGCCGTTCTGAACCATTCCAAACTGGGCCTGATCATCCGCGCGGTGGGCGAAAACCCATCAGCGGCGCGGGCGCTGGGCTTTCGTGTGCTGCGTATCAGGCTGGCGGCTGTGGCTTTTGGCGGGGCGATGGCGGGGATGGCGGGGGCCTATGCCTCGACCATTTACACCCCACTTTGGGCGGATGGCATGATCGCGGGGCGTGGCTGGATTGCCGTGGCGCTTGTGGTGTTTGGCACTTGGGCCGCGGGGCGAATCGTCTTCGGTGCGCTGCTGTTTGGCGCGCTGTCTTTGGGCGGGCTGATTGCGCAGGCGGCGGGGGTGGCATTGCCCTCGCAGCTTTTGGCATCGCTGCCCTACGGGGTGACGATTTTGATGCTGGCGGTGATTTCATCCAACCGCCGCAGGATGCGGCTGAACACTGTGGCCTCACTCGGCCAGCCTTTTGCAGGCTAAGTGGCCGCAAAAAGCACCGCAACGGCGCTGTAACAGGTTGATTTTGCATAAGAATATGGTGGGCGATCCTGGAATCGAACCAGGCACGAGTCGCCTCGGCGGAGTTACAGTCCGCTGCCACACCTTGTAGCATATCGCCCACTGAGGCAGGGGAATACCCAAGCCAAAGGGGGGCGTCAAGGGGGGCAATGCAGAAGGTTTCAGCTTGCACCAAAGCCCAAGGCGCGCCAAATGAGAGAAAAGACGAGGGCACCATGACTGGCTATAGCGGCAACACCAAACCCACCTGGGTGGTTGATAAAGAACGCACCAAACGCGCCGAAGCGAAAGAGACTCTGTGGCTGTTTGGCATCCACGCCGTGCGCGATGCGCTGCTAAACCCCAACCGCGAGAAATTGCGCCTTGTCCTGACCAAGAACGCCGCCGACCGCTTGGCCGATGCGCTGCCCCATGCGGGGATCGAGCCTGAGATTGTAGATCCGCGCAAATTTCAGGTGCCGATTGCGGAAGATTCGGTCCACCAAGGGGCGGCGATGGAAGTGCGCCCGCTGAACTGGGGCAAGCTGGAAGATGTGTGCATTTCGGGCAAGGGCAATGCGCTGGTCGTCTGCCTTGACCGTGTGACCGATCCGCACAATGCCGGCGCTGTTTTACGCTCGGCCGAGGTGTTTGGCGCACGCGCTGTGATCGCCCCGCGCCACCATTCCGCGCCTGAAACCGGTGCCTTGGCCAAGACAGCCTCGGGCGCTTTGGAACGCCAGCCCTATTTGCGCGTGACCAACCTGTCGGATGCGATGAACACGCTGCGCGAAATGGGCTATGTGCTGATCGGTCTTGATGGTGAAGGCAGTGTCACCCTGTCGCAAGCCATGGCCGATGCGGGCACGCGGGCTGTGGCGATTGTGATGGGGGCCGAAGGGCCGGGCTTGCGCGAAAAGACGCGCGAAACCTGCGATGTTATTGCGCGCATTCCCTTTGCCGATGCCTTCGGGTCGCTGAACGTGTCAAACGCGGCAGCGATTGCACTTTATGCGGCTTCGGTGCGGTAAGTCATTCAATTACAATCTAAAGATTTCTTTAAGTTTAAAGGATCGCCCCTTTAAAGTTACCGCTAACAGGCTATCTTAAAGATCGAGGCCGGCCCGGAACGCCGCTTCATTCACTGTCCCTTGTTCCAGACTGGCACCCGAATTACGGTTCGGGTGCTTTTTTCTTGCAGGTACAACATGACACAAGATGCCCTCATCACGCAGATCTTGACCCAAACCAAGGTGATTGCCTTGGTCGGTTGGTCGCCCAAGCCCGACCGCCCCAGCCACCGCGTGGCCGCTTACCTTGCCGCGCGGGGCTACCGCGTCCTTCCGGTCAACCCCGGTCAAGCCGGTGTCGTCACCGCTTGGGGCGAGGTGGTGCGCGCTGCACTGTCTGACATCACCGAGCCTGTCGATATGGTCGACATCTTCCGCGCCCCCGCCGAAGTGGGCGCGGTGGTGGATGAGGCGATTGCCCACCTCAGCGGCCCCCGCGCCATCTGGATGCAGTTGGGTGTGGTGAACGACGCCGCAGCCCATGCCGCCCGCGCCGCAGGGCTTGATGTGGTGATGAACCGGTGCCCCGCCATCGAAATCCCCCGCCTTGGTCTTTAACGCTTTCATACGTGCCCAAATATCCCACGGGGGTGCGGGGGTGTGAAACCCCCGCTCTTTGGCGTGGGTGCGACAGCACCGCCAAAAGCAACGGGCCGAGGATTGCTCCTCGGCCCGTGCCAATTCAGCCTTAATCTTGCCGGATTATTCCGAGAAGATCGACTTCTTGTGCGTCGCGTTCGGCACCAGCAACACGCCGATCACAACCGTCGCAAGGGCCACCACGATGGGATACCACAGGCCCGAGTAGATGTTGCCCGTCTGGGCCGAGATGGCCAGAACCGTCGCAGGCAGCAAGCCGCCGAACCAACCGTTGCCGATGTGGTAGGGCAAGGACAGGCCAGAGTAGCGGATACGGGTCGGGTACAGTTCCACCAGTTGCGCTGCAATCGGGCCGTAAACCATCGTCACCAGCAAGATCAGATAGGTCAGCGTGAGGATGACCGTCAGGTTTTGCGCGGTGAACACGTCAGATAGCGTGTTAACCTTGGCGACAGTGGTGTTGTCCTTGGCCACCAGCGGATACCCCGCTGCCAGCAGGGCGTCGTTGACGGCTTTCTCGAAGGCACCCTTCACGCCATTGGCTTTGCCAAAGGCGGCTTGGGCGGCATCTAACGTGGCCAGCAGGTCAGCCGGAACCGCAGCACGGGCTGCATCCAGTGCGGCTTGGGCTGCGGGTAGGGCGGCGTTGGCCGCGTCAAGCGCGGTTTGGGCCGTGGCTTTCGCCGCGTCATCGGCGGCGGCTTTCAGCGCCTTGTCCGCATCTGCGGCGGCAGCTTTCGCCCCGTCATTGGCCTTTTGCGCATCGCCCAGCGTGGTCATCAAACCGGCGTCGATGGCTGCTTTGGCGGCATCAAGCGCGGCCTTGGCAGCGTCGATGTCGGCTTTGTTGGCAGCGCCGTCATAAGACGAGATTTCCGTCTCGCCAATCTTCACGCTGGCCACAGTGCCCGCCGGTGCATCGACCGTGGTCGAATTGGCCGAGCCTTTGAGCAGCACAGCCTTCAGAACGTCGCAAGAATGCGTGAACTTGGCCGTGCCGACCGGGTTGAACTGGAACGAGCAATCCGCCGGATCGGCCGTCACGGTGATGACGGTTTGTTGGGCGGCATACAGGGCCGGGTTGGCCGTGGCGGTGATGAACTTGAACACCGGGAAGTAGGTGATCGCAGCCAGCAAGCAGCCCGCCAGAATGATCGGCTTACGGCCAATACGGTCAGACAGGCCCCCAAAGAAGATGAAGCCCCAAGTGCCCAAGATCAGCGAGCAGGCGACAAAGACGTTGGCGGTAAAGCTGTCAACTTTCACGATAGATTGCAGGAAGGTCAGCGCATAGAACTGGCCCGAATACCACACAACCGCTTGCCCCATGGTCAGACCAAACAGCGCGATCAGGGCGATCTTGCCGTTTTTCCAAGTGCCAAAAGCTTCACGCAGCGGCGCTTTGGATTCTGCACCCTCTTGCTTCATCTTCTTGAAGACCGGGCTTTCTTCCATGGTCAGGCGGATATACAGCGAGACCAATAGCAACCCTGCCGACAGCAAGAACGGTACGCGCCAGCCCCAAGCGTTCCAAGCGGCCAGAACCACCGGTTGGCCTTTGGCATCCAAAATCGCCGCGCCGTCCAGACCGAACTGGGCCACAGGTGCGAAGTTGTTGTTGATGATCGGGGTCACAGCCAAGATCACAACCAGCGACAACAGCAGACCCATGGTCGCCGTTGTCTGGATGAACGAGGTGTAATAGCCGCGACGGTTTTGCGGTGCGTGTTCGGCCACATAGACCGCAGCGCCACCATATTCACCGCCCAAAGCCAAACCTTGCAGCATCCGCAGCGCGATCAGGATGACCGGTGCCACAATGCCCCAGCTTTGATAGCCGGGCAGCAAACCGACCAAGAAGGTCGACAGACCCATGATCAAGATCGTCACCAAGAAGGTGTATTTCCGGCCGATCAAGTCACCGAGCGAGCCGAACACCAGCGCGCCAAACGGGCGCACCAAGAAGCCTGCCGCAAAGGCCAGCAGCGCGAAGATATTGCGCGCGGCTTCGGGGAAGGGCGTGAAGAACTGCGCGCCGATATAGGCCGACAGCGAGCCGTAAAGGTAGAAGTCATACCATTCAAAGATCGTCCCCATCGAGGAGGCCAGAATGACCTTTCTCTCTGCGGCACTCATAGGACGCGAGCGTGTGCTCACGTCGGCTGGTTGTTTTGCCATTGTGTCTCTCTCCCATTGGGCCTGCCTTATGCAGCAGGCTTACAAAACAGTCGGTCTTACGCGTCTGCTCTTCTCACTCCGGCCCATTGCGGGGCCGGAAGTCTTTAGCCAAATCGTATCTTACGATCCGGTCAAACTTTATTCATGCGGTTGGCGATCAGATCATCCACCACGGCAGGGTCTGCCAAGGTCGAGGTGTCGCCCATCGCGCCAAAATCATTCTCGGCGATCTTGCGCAGAATGCGGCGCATGATCTTGCCAGAGCGGGTCTTGGGCAGGCCGGGGGCCCATTGGATCAGGTCGGGCGTGGCGATCGGCCCGATCTCGGTGCGCACCCATTTGACCAGCTCTTTGCGCAGGTCTTCCGAAGGCTCTATCCCGCGCATCAAGGTGACATAGGCGTAGATGCCTTGGCCTTTGATGTCATGCGGGTAGCCCACAACGGCGCTTTCGGCGACCTTGGGATGGGCGACAAGGGCGGATTCGACCTCGGCGGTGCCCAAGCGGTGGCCCGACACGTTCAAGACGTCATCCACACGGCCCGTGATCCAATAGTAGCCGTCCGCATCGCGGCGGCAGCCGTCGCCGGTGAAGTAATAGCCCGGATATTGCGCAAAATACGCCTCTTCAAAGCGCTGGTGGTCGCCCCACAGCGTGCGCATCTGGCCCGGCCAGCTGTCAGCGATGCACAACACGCCGTCTGTTTCGGTGGCGGTTTGCACCGCACCGGTTGCCGCATCTAGCACTTCAGCGCGCACACCGAAGAAGGGCTTGGTGGCCGAGCCGGGCTTTTGCGCAATCGCACCGGGGAGGGGGGTGATGATATGCCCGCCCGTTTCGGTTTGCCAAAAGGTGTCAACGATGGGGCACTTGCCCTTGCCGATGTTGGTGAAATACCAGTTCCACGCTTCGGGGTTGATCGGTTCACCGACCGACCCCAGCAAGCGCAGCGACGACAGATCGTGCTTTTCGATTGGTTCGGTGCCCATCGCCATCAGGCTGCGGATCGCGGTGGGGGCGGTGTAGAACTGGGTGACTTTGTGCTTGGCAATCACCTCCCAGAAGCGGCCAGCGTCGGGGAAGGTGGGCACGCCTTCAAACATCACGGTTGTCGCCCCATTGGCCAAGGGGCCATAGACGATATAGCTGTGCCCCGTGACCCAACCCACATCAGCCGTGCACCAAAACACATCGCCGTCTTTGTAATCAAAGGTCATCTCATGCGTCATGGCCGCATAGACCAGATAGCCCGCCGTTGTATGAACCACGCCCTTGGGCTTGCCGGTCGAACCTGAGGTGTAAAGGATAAACAGCGGGTCTTCCGCGCCCATTTCGGTATAGGGGCAATAGGGCGCGGCTAGGGCCATTTCGGCTTTCAAGTCAAAATCGCGGCCTTCGGTCCAATGGGTTTCATCGCCGGTGTGTTTGACGACCAAGCATTTGACCGAATCCTTGCAATGCAACAGGGCCTGATCGGCGTTGGATTTCAGCGGAGTCTTTTTGCCTGCGCGGGGGCCAAAGTCGGCGGTGATCACCAGCTTGGCTTCGGAATCGTTGATGCGGTTGGCCAAAGCATCCGGCGAGAAGCCGCCAAACACCACCGAATGAATGGCCCCGATCCGCGCGCAGGCCAGCATGGCATAGGCCGCTTCGGGGATCATCGGCATATACAGCACAACGCGGTCGCCCTTGGTCACGCCGTGCGCTTTCAGCACGTTGGCCAAGCGGCTGGTCTGCTCTAGCAGTTCGGCATAGGTGATGTGGCGGGTGGGGGTTTTGGGATCATCGGGTTCCCAGATGATCGCGGTCTGGTTGGCGCGCTTGACCATGTGGCGGTCGATACAATTGGCCGAGACGTTGGTGGTGCCGTCTTCGTACCATTTGATCGAGACTTCGCCCAGCTTGAAGGTGGAATTCTTGACCTTGGTGAAAGGCTTGATCCAGTCAATCCGCCGCCCCTCGGCCGCCCAGAACGTATCTGGATCGGCCATTGACGCCGTGTACCGCGACACATAGCCCGCCGGAGTGACGTTGGCCTTAGCGATAAAGTCTGCGGTTGCCGTGTAAAGCGTTGGCGCGCGATCGTCCATGGTATCCCCCCTAGGTCAGCCCCGCAGCCCCGTTTTCCCGACGGCGGGTCTTGTCTTCATATTCTAAGTTTCAAATCTATCACAAGGTTTGGCCTGTCAGAAAGCCAAAGTTGCGCTCATGTATACCATCGCATACCGAATAGCAAACACTGGTTCTTTGGCACGGTCATTAGAAGCCAACCTATCGCGCGCGCAAGATAATTTGTTAGCGGGGTGCAAGCGCGACCGAATCTTTTGCGCGCTGGCAGGTTCTGCGCTGCGGCATCGGCGGTCATTTCGCCGAATCAAGCGCATCAAGCGTTTCGATGTAGCGCACCAAGGGCGGGGCGAGGCCGGCTTTTTCCAAGATGCGCCGCTGGCTGGGGCGCACGCCCAGCAGCACCATTTGCCCGCCCTTGCGCTGGGTGCGCAGGGCCAGCAGATCCAAGGCGCGTGCACCAGAGCTGTCGACATAATCAAGTGCTGTCAGGTCGAGCACGAAATGGCGCGGGTGTTCGGCGATTTGGTCAAGCACCGCGCCGGTTTGGGCGGCAGCGCCGAAGAAATAGGGGCCAGACAGGCGCACGACCACGCGGTCAGCACGGTCGCCGTCTTCGCCGGTGTCAATCACGGCACTGTGCGACATGCGCTGCAAAAACACCAAGCCGGCCAGCGCAAAGCCCACCACGATGCCTTCGGTCAGATCACGAAACACCACCAGCAGAAAGGTTGCGACCACGATCAGCGCATCGCTGCGCGAGGTGCGTAGTAGCATCCAGAACTGCGCCTTGCCCGCCATATTCCATGCCACCACGCTTAACAGCCCTGCAAAGACCGCCATGGGCACGAATGACACCAAGGGGGCAAGGGCGACCATAAACCCCAGCACAAAGACCGCGTGCAGCATTCCCGCCACCGGCCCCTTGGCCCCCGCGCTGTGGTTGGTAACCGTGCGTGCCACAGCCCCCGTGGCATAAACCCCGCCAAAGAACGACACGGCGATATTGGCGGCCCCTTCGGCAAACAGCTCTATCGCGGGGCGGTGGTGGTTGCCTGAAAGGCCATCGGCCACTTGGGCTGACAACAGGCCGGTGATCGCCCCCAGCAGGCTGAACTGCAAAGCAAAGGGCAGGCTGCGTTGGATCATCGCCCACGACAGATCAGGCCAGACAGGGGCGGGCAAAAAGCGGGGCAGGGTGCCAAAGCGGTCGCCCACCAGATCAAGCGGCAGATGCAGCGCCCAGACGGCTAGGCTCACCCCCACAACCGCCATGGCCAAATTGGGCCAATGCGGGCGCAGTTTCTTGATGGTTTGCAGAGCAAAGATTGTCACCAAGGCAACGGCTATGGCTTGAAGTGACACGGTATCACGCGCCGCCCACAACGCGCCCAACTTATCCAGCACAGCGGGTGGTTCAGCCCCTGCAAGGTGCAGGCCCAAAAGCTCTTTGATCTGGCTGGTGAAGATGATGACCGCGATGCCCGATGTGAAGCCGATCGTCACTGGATAGGGCAGGAATTTCACGTAACTGCCCAGCTTTAGCCCGCCCGCCGCCATCAGGATAAAGCCTGACAGAAAGGTCGCCACCATCAGACCCGGCACACCAATTTGCGCCACGCAGGCTGACACGCCCACGATAAACGCCCCCGCAGGCCCGCCGATCTGATAGCGCGACCCGCCCAAGGCTGACACGATGAACCCGCCGACAATCGCCGTAAACAACCCCCGCTCTGGCCCAAGGCCCGAAGCGATGGCGATGGCCATCGACAGGGGCAGTGCGACAATTGCCACCGACAGCCCCGCCATCGCATCGGCGCGCAGGTCGGACCAATGATAGCCTTCTCGCCAGACGGTGATCAGTTTGGGCAGAAACTCGGCAGCGGGGCGCTGCGGAGCGGGATGGATTGGGTCGGCCATAGGTTTGTCCCCATACTGGGGCTCCGGTCAGGGGGGCGGCTTGGTGGTGCAAAGGGGGTGTGACGCAAAAATTTGGAACAAATGCCTTAGGCGAAAGGATCATCCAGATAGCGCACCCCTGTCAAGCACAGCCCTTGCGGCGGGGCCACGCTGCCACAGGCGGCACGGTCGCGCGCCGCGAGTGCTTGACCCACCCGCTCAGGTGCCCAAGCGCCGCTGCCAACCCGCATCAAGCTGCCCACCATAGAGCGGACCTGATTGTGCAAGAACGACCGCGCGCGCAAAGCAAAGCGGTATTCGGTGCCGTGGGGCACGGGGTGGGCGGTGATTGTCACCTCATCGAGCGTTTTCATCGGGCTGTTGGCTTGGCACAGCGCCGAGCGGAAGGTGGTGAAATCATGGTGCCCCACCAAATGCGCAGCCCCTTGCTGCATCGCCGCCAGATCCAGCGGGGTAAGCAGATGCCACACTTGGCCCTTATCCAGCACGGGCGGTGCGCGGCGGGTAAGGATGCGGTAAAGGTAGCGCCGCTCTACCGCGCTAAAGCGGGCGTGAAACTCATCAGGCACCTGCGCGCAGGCCAGAATGGCGACGGGCAGCGGGCGCAAGTGGTGGTTCAGCGCTTGTGACAGCCGGAAAGGATCCCAAGGCTTGACCAGATCAATATGCGCCACCTGACCCGTGCCATGCACGCCGGTATCAGTGCGCCCTGCGGCGGCGATGGTGTGGGGGCCGGGTTCAAGCAGGGCCAGCGCTGCTTCAACCGCCGCTTGCACCGACGGTTGGCCTTGCGCTTGCCTTTGCCACCCGTTGAAAGGGGCACCGTCATATTCGATCTTCAGTGCAAAGCGGGGCATCGTGTGGGACCAAGCCGTAGGGGTTCACCTTGCCCCGACCCTTAGATGAGGAGTTAGGCCAAGATGAAGATGTCACCAATCCCCTAGCCGCTTGGGGCGGGTTTCGCAACGGGGGGGCTACTTTTGCCGCTATCGGTGCTTATGTAAGGGCTGTCGGGGCAGGGGGCGGATGTGGCTATTGGCGATCTGGTCGAGGGTGTGATGCGCGGGCGGGTGCTGCCTGACCGTGTGGTGCGCCTTGGGGTGACGGGCCTGTCGCGGGCGGGCAAGACGGTGTTTATCACCAACTTGGTCGCGAATCTGCTGGCGCGGGGGCGGATGCCCGCGTTAAGCGCGCGCGATCGGATCGAGGCGGTGTATCTGCATCCGCAGCCCGACATGACCCTGCCGCGCTTTGCCTATGAAGCGCATTTGGCCGCGATGACGGGCGATCATCCGCGCTGGCCACAGTCGACCCGCGCTGTGTCGGAACTGCGGATAAGCTTTCGGATGCGCGGGCGCGGTGTGATGGCTGTGCTGGGGCCGCAAGTGCTGCATCTGGATATCGTCGATTACCCCGGTGAGTGGCTGTTGGACCTTGGCCTGTTGGATAAGACCTATGAGAACTGGTCCGAGGGCGTCTTGGCGCGTCTTGCCAAGCGTGACGAGGGGGCGGCGTATTTGGCCCTTGCGCGGGCCGAGGATGGGGCCTTGCCGCTGGATGAACCCAAGGCTGCGGCCTTGGCACTTGCCTTCACCGCCTATCTGCAAGCTGCGCGCCAAGCTGGCCTGTCAGACTGCACGCCGGGGCGCTTTTTGCTGCCCGGCGATCTGGCAGGCGCGCCGGCCTTAACCTTTGCCCCCTTGCCCAAGCCCGCAAGCCTGCCCAAAGGGTGCCAATGGTCCGCCATGCAGGCGCGGTTTGAGGCGTATAAGACCCAAATCATCCGCCCCTTCTTTCGCGATCATTTCGCCAAGATTGACCGGCAAATCGTGCTGGTCGATGTGATGGACGCCGTTCACCGTGGCCCCGCTGCCCTGGAAGACCTGCGCCGCACTTTGGCTGCGGTGCTGGGGGCCTTTCGCCCCGGCAAGCGCGGCTGGTTGGACCGGATCATGGGCACCAAGCGGGTCGAGCGGATTTTGTTCGCCGCGACCAAAGCCGATCACTTGCACCACCACCAGCACCCCAACCTGACCACCCTGACCGAGGCGCTGCTGGACGAGGCCAAGACCCGAGCCGATTTTGCGGGCGCTGCGACGGCGGCGCTGTCGCTGGCCAGCCTGCGCTGCACGGTTGAAGATGAAATTCCCCGCGACGGTGCGGTGCTAGATGCCGTGCGTGGCCGTTTGGCTGACGGGCGGCGCATTGCGCTTTATCCGGGTGAGTTGCCCAGCGATCCTGCCCGCCTTTTGGCCCCTGCCCGCGAAGGGGCCACCCGCTGGCTAAACGCCGACTATGCGCTGATGGCCTTTGAACCGGCGCGCTTTGCGGCGCGCGCAGGCGCAGGCCCGCCCCATATCCGCCTAGACCGCGCGGCAGAGTTTCTGTTCGGCGATCTGTTGTGATGCCAAAAAGGAAAGCGCCATGGTGCTGCATCTTGAAGACCCTTTGAAGGCCCCCGCTGTGATCGAGGTTTCGGGTGAGTTTGACCCCGGAGCAGAGGACTTTGCCGATTTGGCCCAAGCCCCGTTGCTGGCGAAAATAGCGCGCGGCCCGTCGGCCTTTGCGCGCTTTGGCCTATGGGTGTTTGGTCTGCTGTTTGCCTTGGTGCTGGCGGTTCAGGCGTGGCGGTTTGTGACGGGCCTTTGGGGTACCTCTGCTTGGCTGGGGTATCTGGCGCTTGGCTTGCTGGTTCTGGCGCTTGGCGTGGCGGGCGTGCAAGCTTTGCGTGAGGGGTTGGCCTTTGTGCGCCTTGGCCAGTTGGATGCCATCCGCCAAGCAGCACTGCGCGCCCATGCAAGCGCTGATCTGGCCCAAGCGCGCAAAGTTGTGGCGCGGCTGGATAGGCTTTACGCCCCGCGCCCCGATATGGCTGCGGCGCGCGCCACGCTTGCCCAATCGCAAGGCGATGTGTTTGATGCTGACACCCTGCTGCGCTTGACCGAAGACGCCCTTATCCTGCCGCTTGATACCCTCGCCCGGGCCGAGATCATGGCCGCCACCCGCCAAGTGGCGGTTGTGACAGCGCTGATCCCGCTTGCCTTGGCCGATGTTGTGGCAGCGCTTTTGGCCAACCTGCGCATGATCCGCCGCTTGGCCGAGATTTACGGCGGGCGGGCGGGAACCTTGGGGTCGTGGCGCTTGTTGCGCAAGGTGTTTGTGTCGCTGCTGGCCACGGGGGCGGTGGCTTTGACCGATGATCTGATCGGCTCTTTCGCGGGGGGCGGCATTTTGGCGCGCCTGTCGCGGCGGTTTGGCGAAGGGGTGGTGAACGGGGCGCTGACGGCACGGGTGGGCGTGGCCGCGATGGAGCTGTGCCGGCCTTTGCCCTTTGTGGCAGCCCAACGTCCGGGGGTTTCCGCCACGGTTGCGCAAGCCTTGGCCGGATTGGTCAGCCGCAAAGCCGAGACAGGCGATCCCGCCTAACCCTGCAACGCTAAGGGCGAAACTTCTGCGCCAGTTTTTGCAAGGCGCTGAAAGGGCTTGGCGCTGGTTCTTCCAGCGGCTTAGACGGGGCAGGGGCTGGGGCCGCTGCTTCAGGCGCAGCGCGTGGCACTTTGCGCGGCGGCGATACCCGCAGCGCCACCAAGTTCAAGAACCCCGCCGTATCACCCGCAGCCAAGGCCAAAGCCGCATCAGAAATGCCGTCCATCAACGGATCAAGCCAGTCTCGATCCGCCTTGGAAAAGTCGTGCAGCACATAGCCCGCCACGGCGTCTTTATGGCCGGGGTGGCCAATGCCCAAGCGCACGCGGCCATAAGCCTCGCCCAGATGCGCGTGGATTGAGCGCAAGCCGTTATGCCCCGCATGGCCCCCGCCCATCTTGGTGCGCAGCTTGCCGGGGGCAAGATCAAGCTCGTCGTGAAACACCACGACATCGGCCAAAGGCAGCTTGTAAAACGCCACCGCCGCATGAACGGCTTGGCCCGACAGGTTCATGAAGGTTTCAGGCTTTAGCAAGGCAACCTTCTCGGCCCCCAAGCGCCCTTCGGACATCAGCCCATGATGCGCCTTGCGCCACGGGCCAAAGCCGTGGTCGGCGGCAATGCGGTCAAGCGCCATAAAACCGATGTTGTGGCGGTTGCCGGCATAGTCGGGCCCCGGATTGCCCAGACCAACGAAAAGTTTCATGCAGCCCCCGCGCCATTCGATGCGCCCAAGTTTGGCGCTAAGACGCCCAAAAGACAAGCGGGCGGCAATCGCTTGCCGCCCGCTTTTAAACTCGCCTTAGATCGGGAACGATCAGGCCTCAGCCGAAACCAAACCGGCGGGTGCCGCGATATTTGCGATCACAAAGTTGCGCGCGATTGTGGGCTTGACACCTTCGGGCAGGATAGCGTCGCTGATGTGGATCACATCGCCAATCACCTTGCCGGCCAGATCGACCGTGATGTGATCAGGAATGTCGCCTGCCATCACGTCAAGCTCCACTTCGGGGCGCACAACGGTCAAGGTGCCGCCGCGCTTCAAGCCGGGGCTTGCTTCGTGGTTGATGAACGTGACGTGCACATGCAGCACCACACGCGATTCGTCGTGCAGGCGCATGAAGTCAACGTGGGTCGGCAAGTCGCGGACCACATCGCGCTGAACACCGCGGCAAATGACGTGAACGTCAGGATGGCCGGGAACCTTCAGGTTGAAAAGGGTCTGCAAGAAGCGGCCGGCCTTCAGGTGCTTCAAAAGGTAATTATACGCTACGTTGATGGCGATAGGCTCTTGCCCATCTCCGTAGACGATTCCGGGTACGTATCCCTCGCGACGAGCTTGGCGGGCGGCCCCCTTGCCTGTCCCCGTACGTACCTCGACGTTCAGATCGTTGATCTGGCGTGCCATAGGTGTTCTCCTGTTAAAGTCCGCCATCCTCCAAGGGTGCATGGCGCGACTGGGGGGCTATAGCGGGGAAAACCCCCAAGGGGAAGGCGTTTGGCTGACCTTTTTGCAGCTTTTTGACCAAAAATCACCCCATCAGGTGCCCTTTGCCACAAACTTGTCGCAAAAGCCCCACCCCAAGCCGGTTGGCGGCACGCCAGAGGCTGGGAAAAAAACAAGGCGCGGCACGCGCTCTTTTGGATCAAGGTTGCTCACAAGGGCCACGCTTGCTTGAGTTTGCCGCCCTATATGGCTAAACAGGCGACAGGATTAAGGGGACCTTCATGCGCATTCACAGCGATCTGGCTGACACCATCGGCAACACGCCACTTCTCAAACTCAAACGTGCGTCGCAGATGACCGGCTGCACGATCTTGGGCAAGTGCGAGTTTCTGAACCCCGGCCAGTCGGTCAAAGACCGCGCCGCCTTGTACATCATCAAGGATGCGGTGGCCAAAGGGCTTCTTAAGCCCGGTGGCACGATTGTCGAAGGGACGGCGGGCAACACGGGGATTGGGTTGGCTTTAGTCGGGGCAAGCATGGGCTTTCGCACCGTCATCGTCATTCCTGAAACCCAGTCCCAAGAAAAGAAAGACATGATCCGTTTGGCGGGCGCAGAACTGGTGCAGGTTCCGGCTGTGCCCTACAAGAACCCCAACAATTACGTGCGCTACTCTGGCCGCTTGGCCGAGGCGTTGGCGCGCACCGAACCCAATGGCGCTATCTGGGCCAACCAGTTTGACAATCTGGCCAACCGCACCGCCCATATCGAAACCACCGGTCCCGAGATTTGGGAGCAGACCGGCGGCAAGGTTGATGGCTTTATCTGTGCCGTCGGATCAGGCGGCACGATGGCGGGTGTGGGCATGGCCTTGCAGCCCAAGGGCGTGAAGATCGGCCTTGCCGATCCCGAAGGGGCAGCCCTGCACGCCTATTATTCGACCGGCAAGTTCGAAAGCCCCGGCACTTCGATCACCGAAGGCATCGGCCAAGGCCGCATCACCGCCAACCTAGAAGGCTTTACCCCCGATTTCAGCTACCGCATCCCCGATGCCGAGGCTTTGCCCTTGGTGTTTGAGATGCTGGAAGATGAGGGCATCTGTTTGGGTGGTTCTTCGGGTATCAACATTGCCGGAGCCATCCGCATGGCGCGCGATATGGGGCCGGGCAAAACCATCGTCACCATCCTGTGCGACTATGGCAACCGCTACCAATCCAAGCTCTACAACCCGACTTTCTTGAAAGAAAAGGGCCTGCCCGTGCCCGCTTGGCTTGACCGCGCGCCGTCAAACATCCCAACGGTGTTTGAGGACGCATGACCCAAGCAGGCCAAAGGGTCTGCGATTTTATCCGCCTTTTGGGGGCGCTAAGCCTTGGGCTGACTTTGGCCCTTGGCGCGCCAATTTGCGCGCAAACCAGCGGCGGTTCGGCGGGGGGTGTGGCCCCGCAAGCGCCCGCCGTAAAGGTTCAAGCCGATGCCACCCAAGCCCCCGTCTCGGGCGGCTTTGCGCCGCAGGGCGGGGCCAAGCCCAAGGTTGCGGTCAGCGGCGGGGCAAGTGGCGGGGCTTTGGATTATCAAGGCTGGGCGCGCATGGCTGCGCGGGCGGAAGCCGCCCTTGCCAATGCCGCCATCCCCGATGCAGGGCTAGAGACGATACGGCTGGAACTGACCCGCTGGCGCGCGCAGTTGCTGGATGCGCAAAGTGCGAACTCTACCCGTATTGCCACGCTCAAAGACCAGATCGCGGCCTTGGGCGATGTGCCCGCCGACGGCGCGACCGAAGACCCCGAAATCGCCACCCGCCGCGCCGAATTGGCAGCGCAGATGACCCGCCTGCAAGCGCCGGGCCTTGCCGCTGACGAGGCCTATCGCCGTGCCGATGGCCTTATCCGAGAGATTGACCGCGTTTTACGCGAACGCCAAGCCGATGCGCTGCTGAAACTATGGCCCAACCCGCTGTATCCGGGCAATTGGCGCGATGCAGCGACAGCGCTAAGTGCGACAGCCAAGGCCCTGTGGGACGAGACGGCGCAGAAAGCCGCCGACCCGCGCGCGCGTGCCAAACTGGCTGACACGCTGCCGCTGAACATCCCGCTGCTGGCCTTTGCGCTGATCGCCCTGTGGCGCGGGCGCTTTTGGGCTGACCGATTGGCGGTGCGCCTGCGCGCGCCTGCCACGGCGCGGGGACAGCGGATTTTGGGCTTTGGCACCTCGCTTGGGCAAATCATCGTGCCGGTTCTGGCCTGTGCGGCCCTTGGCGAGTCGTTGCGCCTAAGCGCTATGCTTGGCCCTGTGGGATTACAGATCGCGGGCGCTTTGGTGCCGATGGGCAGCGCTGTGTTCGGGGCCGCTTGGCTGGGCGTGCGGATTTTTCCGGCCACAAACTCTGCTGGCCTGCTGCTTGACCTGCCCGCAGACCGGCGGGCCAAGGGCCGCGATTTGACCACCGCCTTTGGCGCGCTGCTGGCGCTGGATGTGCTGCGCCGTGTTGCGATGGCCGAGGTTGACGTCTCGGATGCCGCGACGTCAGTTCTTAGCCTGCCGGCCATCTTGGCGGGGGCCTATATACTGGTGCGTTTGGGGCGGTTGAAGCGCCAAACGCCGGCGGCTGCGGGCGAACAGGGCAGCGTGACCTACCGCAACCGCTTGCTTGACCTTTTGGCGCGCGGTGTGATTGCCTTTGGCACGCTTGGCCCGATTTTGGCGGTGCTGGGCTATATCTCGGCGGCAGCGCAACTGGTCTTTCCGACCGCGTTGACCTTGGGGCTGGTGGCGCTGCTGTATCTGATACAACAGCTGATCAGCGAGGTTTACGGCCTGCTGATGCGCACCGAGGAAGAGCAAGACACGCTGGTGCCCGTGCTGCTCAGCTTTGCCTTGGCGCTGGCCATGCTGCCCGCCGTCGCGCTGATCTGGGGCGCGCGGGTTTCAGACCTGACCGAACTTTGGACTCGCTTCACCGAAGGCTACCAACTGGGCGACACCCGCATTTCGCCCACCGACTTTGTGCTGTTCGCGGTGATCTTTGGCATCGGCATGTCGTTGACGCGGCTGTTGCAGGGGGCGCTCAAATCGTCGATCCTGCCGCGCACCTCGCTTGATAAGGGCGGGCAGAACGCTGTTGTATCTGTCACCGGCTATGTCGGCATTTTTGTCGCAGCGCTGGTTGCGATCAATTCCAGCGGCATTGACCTGTCGGGCATCGCGATTGTGGCGGGTGCGCTGTCGGTCGGCATCGGGTTTGGCCTACAGACCGTGGTGTCAAACTTTGTGTCCGGCATCATCTTGCTGATCGAACGCCCGATCAGCGAGGGCGACTGGATCGAGGTGGGGCCGGTGCAGGGCATCGTCTCGTCCATCTCTGTCCGCTCGACCCGCATTCAAACCTTTGACCGATCCGATGTGATCGTGCCCAATTCTGACCTGATTTCAGGCCGCGTGACCAACTGGACCCGCTTTTCGCTGACAGGCCGCGTCATTGTTGCCGTCAGCGTGCCCTATACCGAAGACAGCCGCCACGTCGCCAAAATCTTGCGCGAGATTGCCGAGGCGCAGCCGATGGTTTTGCTGTCGCCGCCGCCCTTGGTGGCCTTTATGGGCTTTGCGGCTGAGATGATGCAGTTTGAACTGCGCGTGATCTTGCGCGATGTGAACTTTCAGGTCGAAGTGCGCAGCGAAATCAACCATCAGATTGCAGCACGCT
The DNA here is from genome assembly GCA_903873585.1 of uncultured Rhodobacterales bacterium. Classification (GTDB taxonomy): domain Bacteria; phylum Pseudomonadota; class Alphaproteobacteria; order Rhodobacterales; family Rhodobacteraceae; genus Stagnihabitans. Next base: position 6,856 of record CAIQOV010000021.1, on the reverse strand, counting down.
TTCGGGCCGAAGCCATCCCCTTCACCTCGGCCCACCGCGACCACCTGAAGCGCATGGCCGACGAACATGCCGCCGAGGCGGAAGACCTAGCGCAAGAAGCCGCCAACATCGCCGCCGTCGAAGCGATCTTGGCCGCCCCAATGCCCGCCCCAATGCCTGCAGGAAAGCCCAAATGACCGAACTGCTGTTTCGCGATGACTCCTATCTGACACAGGCTGATGCGGTCGTTCTGGCCCATACGCCCGAAGGGGGCATTGTTGTGTCGGCCTCCATCTTCTACCCCACGGGCGGCGGGCAACCGGGTGACAGCGGCTGGCTGGAATGGGATGGCGCGCGCTTGGCGATTGCCACTGCGTTAAAGGTGGATGGCAACGTGGCGCTGGTTCCGGCCGAAGCCCGCGCCATGCCGCCCATCGGTGCGCCGGTGCGCCAGCACCTAGATTGGCAGCGCCGCTTTGGCCATATGCGCGTGCATACCGCGCTGCATCTGCTGTCCGTCGTCATCCCCTTGCCCGTCACCGGCGGCCAGATTGGCGCCGAACGCGGCCGGCTAGATTTCGCCATGCCCGAAGTGCCCGCCGATGCCGAGCATTGGGAAGAGGCGATCAACCGCCTGATCGACCGTGACCTGCCCGTCACCCAAGACTGGATCACCGATGACGATCTGGCCGCCAACCCCGATCTGGTCAAAACCCTATCGGTACGCCCACCCACGGGGCAGGGCAGGGTGCGCCTGATCCGCATCGGGCAGGGCGCGGGCCAGATTGATCTGCAACCCTGCGGCGGCACCCATGTTGCGCGCACCGGCGAAATCGGGCGGGTCACACTGGGCCGGATCGAGAACAAAGGCCGCCAAAACCGCCGCGTCAGCTTGCAGTTGGAAAGTTAGATCAGCCTCGGTTGCGCCTCTGGTTCGGCCTTGGCAGATTTAACGCCGTCATACCGCGCCATGGGCAGATCCATCTGCGCACCTGCCAGAATTTCTTCGATGGTGACGATTTGCAAACGATCATCCTCGCGGTTCAACAGCGGGTGTTTGAACTTGCCCGCCGCCGCGATTTCATCCTTCATCGGTTTGGTTGGCGCATCCATCGAGATTAAAATGCCAAACTCGGCCTTTTCGCGCTGGCGGTCGGAATTGAGCGTGGCCAAGGTGGCGCGGTTGGCCCCGCCCGATTTCACCTGAAAAATCGCCTTGCCGTTTTCGTCTTTGTTCAGCAAGAAATAGGCCATCCCATCAATCCCGCCATCCGCGCCCTTTTTGTCATTGATGCGCGCTTGGTTGGCCGAATAGGTCAGCACCGCCCATTTTTCAAATTCCTTGCGGGTCTTGTCATCGCGGCGATTGGCCAAAGCGCGCGCCGATTCAATATCGCGCGGCACGCCGTCAAGCTTGATATTCGCTTCGATCTGTTTCCAAGTGTCAGGGTATTTATCTTGCAAACGTTTAAGGATCAGCGAGATAGATTGATAGGTGATGTCAATCCCGATCCACTTGCGGTTCAACCTTTGCGCCACAGCCACCGTGGTGCCACACCCGCAATAGGCATCAAGCACCGTGTCGCCTTCGTTGGACGAGGCTTTGAGGATGCGTTCTAGCAGGGCTTCGGGCTTTTGGGTGGGGTAGCCGAGTTTTTCTTGATGCCAAGAACGTAGAGGTTGGATATCGTCCCATGAGTCCTGCGCCGGAATTCCCTTAGCTTCGTCTAAATATTTTTTGCGCCGTGCGATTCCGTTTTTTGTGTAATAAATGCTGCCCTCGTCGTGCAGCCTCTGCATCGTTTCAATCGGACATCGCCAATACTTAGTATGACCATTCCAGTCGTACGTATATCCGCCGCCTGATAGACCCGCTGCGCTTAAATCTGCTGACATCCATCGGCGACCATCTGCGTCTTTATAGCGATAATATTGTTCCACATAATCAGGGTTGTAGGGCTGATAAGTATCATTCCATGTTGCGTTTAAAGACTTTGTGTAGAAAAAAACAACATCACGCACCCGCCCATATCCCAAGGCGTCACTATGCCCGGAAGTGCGTCGCCAAGAAACTTCATTTTTATAATCCCCGCCTTGCCCACAAAACACCGCATCAAGCACCAGTTTCAGATAATGGCTCGCCGTCGGGTCGCAGTGCAGGTAAAAACTGCCCGTGGGTTTCAGCACGCGGTGAATCTCGACAATTCGCTGGGTCATATGCACCAGATAGGCCAGCAAAGCCCCGCGTTTCAGAACCTTTTCCAAGCCGCGGATCAGATCAACCGTTTGCTCTGTCAACCGGCCCGTGTGCAGGCGTTCAATGTCGGTGATCCAGTCAAACCCCGCAACCGCCTCTTCGCCCCATTCCCACGTGTCAACAAACGCCTGCGCCTGCGCGCGGTCTTCGCTGCCTTGATTGTTGTAAATCTGGAAATAGTTGCGCTTAGAGTTGAAGGGCGGGTCGATGTAGCACAAATCAACCGAATTATCCGCGATCTTGCGGCGCAAAACATCAAGATTGTCGCCATAAAACAACCGGTTCTGCGGCTGGGGCTGCACAAGTCTATTCAGGGCCAAAATCCACCTCTCAAACACGCCGTGCAGCCGCAAAATCGAAAAGCTGCCCGTGTGATAAGGCCCGACAAAGGTTAAGAAATGCCTAACGCCCCCAAGCTTGCGCCGATTTCTTTGCCCCAATTGCCACAGACATTTTCCACCACGCCCCCTTGCACACCCCAAGGCAATGGCGCTAAACACCCCGCACGGACAGGTGGCCGAGTGGTCGAAGGCGCACGCCTGGAAAGTGTGTAGGCGGGGAACCGTCTCGAGGGTTCGAATCCCTCTCTGTCCGCCATTTATCCATTAAAATCAGTGTGTTGCGATTTTTGATTGGCTTTAGCCCCTAATTGGCCCCTAAACCTTTAACTGCTGGGTCCGAAAGAACCTAGGGCTGGCTTAACCGTATTTTGGATCATTCCTACAGCTTGCCAGCTAACTTGCCACGTTTGGCGGACCGTTGCAGCACAGCCTCCAAAAGGCTATCGTTTGGATGTCAAAGCCCTTGGAGGTCCCATGCGCGTCATTGCCACTCTGCCCCTGCTGTTCGCCTTGGTTGGCACTTCAGCCTTCGCGGGCGACCCTTATCCGTTTCAGCGTTCTGACGGGAAGTGGGGCTATGTTGATGACAACCACTGCTGGGTTGTTGCGCCACAGTTTGATGAGGCGGGGCCATTTTCTGAAGGTCTCGCATCTGTCGTTGCGAAAGGAGGGTGGCGGTTCATAGATCTTGATGGCAATGTCGTCGTTCCCCCTCCGATAGATAAAAACTTAATGCAACTTCGAGACCTCCACGACGGGCTTGCTAAGGCAGAGTTTTTTACTAATTCTGGATTCAAATGGGGTTTTGTGGATCAAAAGGGTGAAGTTGCAATTAAGCCGTCGTTTAATCAAGTTGAAGATTTTTCAGAGGGATTTGCGGTTGTTGCGATGGATCAACCGAACGGAGGTATGTTTCCAATGAAGGGGCTTATCGATAAAGAAGGTAATTTTTTGATAGCGCCGAAGTACACGTTCTTACAATCATTTTCTGATGGACTGGCCCCAATGGGCGCTTTGGCGAGAGTCGGTTTTATTGATGTCTATGGCAACTATGTCATTGCTCCCGTGTTTGAATGGGCTGACAGTTTTTCAGAAGGGTTAGCAAGCGTTTCAAACAACGGGAAATACGGATTTATTGATGTCACAGGCAGAACTGTAATTAAACCGCAATTCGGCGATGCGCAACCCTTCTCTGAAGGATTAGCCCGCGTGGGTTATAATGGTGAAATGGGGTTCATAGATTACTCTGGTAATTTTGTTATCCCACCGAATTTGGAAGGAGCAACTTCATTCAAAGAAGGGTTGGCTTCGGTGAGGATCGATGGAAACTATGGTTATCTGAGTAAGGCCGGTGATATTGTTATTGAGCCAAAGTATGAATACGCTATGGATTTTGAAAACGGCAGAGCGCATGTTGGTCTCCCCGAAGGTGACTTTGTGATTGACCATTCGGGCCAAATCCTTGTCGACCCAACCTGCGACCTAGTACCCTAACGGTCTTCCAACGCCGCCACCCTTGCTTCCAGTTCTGAAGTCTCCAGCGTGCGCCGGTAGCTGTCCACCAGCCCCATGACCTGCACGGCCTCGGTCGGTGTAAGCTCACCCTCTGCGACCGCTTCCAGCACTGCCCCAGCGGCCTGTGCGGCATCGTGGGCGGTCGCCATGCGAGGCAACGCGAACTGGACAGGGTTGTCTTTGCGGGGTGGTGCGATCCGGTCAAGACATAGCCGCAGGGCAACCGTGTCGCCGCCTAAGGCCAACTCGACCGCCCGATGCGTCAAGGCTTCCGCCTGCCCCTCCAGCAGCCCCAAAACGGCCATGGTAGTGCGATTGCGCGCGCCTGCGGGTCTGCCGGTGTTGCCAGTCGTGAAGGTGCCATCCGCTGATCTGCCGTTCATACGGGTATCCTTTTCAAGTTCTCTTCCAGCATGTCGAGCTGGGCGAGGGTCATGTGGCCGATGTCTACCGACAACCAAAGCGCCAGCACTTCAGGATCAAGCAAGCTGGGATCGATCAACTGCACCGGTCCCTGCGCTGGGCGGCGTGTTTCAAGCTTGGAAATACGGCGGGCAAGGGATGACATGTGTTATAATATAACACATTAGCAGTGGCTGGGCAATTCCGGATGCGGATCGTGTTTATTACAGATGTTAGTCCAAAGCTCCATCATTCGCTATTGTTGAGTTCTTAAACTTTAGCCGCTTCTGCACTCTACGTGGTGATTTCTATTCTCGGCTTATGACTTCCCCATTTTCATCTGTGATCCGAAACACACCGGCAGTCGCCACTAATGTAAGGTTCCAAGTTGAACGACCTGCAGAGTGAGCTTTTCTGGCGGGCGAACTGGCGTCCCAGTGGATAACAGAATAAACATTGCAGCTATTTTGATTACAATTCACTTCAACACTGCTAGGCTCCACATAGTAATTTCTTAGCGGCCATCGCTCAGCAAACTTGCGTTTTTCAAATAAAACATCTTGCTGCGACTTTAGATTTCCATAAAAGTTAACGTCCGAAGCGTAAAACTCTGAGATATATGTCAACGCTTGTGGATTTGGTTGTGACCAAACTTCGTTCATTGACAACAAAAAGGACAAAGCCCGTTCTTCTAAAGAAGGTGTAGGTGTAGGTGTAGGTGTAGGTTTAGGTGTGGGTGTTTCGGGCATGCTCGTCGCTATTTGGTCCTTGCCGGTTGAACTACTTCCAATTAATGACGCAAAAATCATTTCGACTGTTTCTGCTAGCGAATGAATTTTAGGGTCATTTTTAACGATGCTCACCCGCTCTATTTCTTGTTGCGAAAAAAAATGCATTCCTTCAGTAGAAAACATAAGTTCATAAACAAATGGCGGTGTATCGTACTCGTTCAAAAAACCAATTATCTCAGCGGCCGTGAATTGCGCAGCCCTTAGGCCAGTGTCCAATGACACTGCGCCATCTCCTTCAGACCCGCCAGCAAAGAACTGATGAACGCCTAATGCGCCGACCGCTTCACGTTCAGTGCCGCCAAAGAAGACGAATGCACAGGCTGATGCGCAAGTTCCATCCTTCGGGACATAAGTAGCAATCCCGTTGTCATGAACGGCCGTTGCAATCTGCAATGCTTCATTCACACTACCGCCTAGGCTGCTGGTTACTAATAGTTTGATCTCGTGGCTACGCATGGCTTGGCGTAGCGCGAAAAAGTCGCCGTCCTGAATTTCGCCTACCAAGAACAAAACCTCGGGCGCGCCATCGGAAAAGACAAAGCTTCCATAGTTAGTAATGTTAGGTGATGCATTCGCAGAGCTTGCTACCGATATGTAGGCCAGAAATGCTCTGGCTATCGCTTTGCATAAGCCGTTCATCTGATCCTCAAGATCATTTTGTTGCTTCTCACGTGATCGAACTCCTAGGATCACAACGGTACCCTTGCCTCTTTGTAAGCACAATCTATAAGTGCTTAGCACCTTAAAGTTACAACTTTTGGAGTGCGCTCACCGCACTGTATGGAAATGTTTCTTGAGTTAGTTCTGCGCGGCGAAGGGGTTCCCCGTAGGGTGTACTGGCACGGACGGGTCTTTTGGTCTTCGGTGGGGCAATAACGATCATCGCGATTTGAGAGCGTTCAAGATTTGTGTTGTCGTTTGCATCTTTCAATGAGGTAAGGCGTTCACCCCTAATATTTGTCGTCTTAACAAGTTGGGGATCTTGAAAGCCTGAGCGATTGCCGAGCATTGTCACCATTGTCCCTTGCGCGCACGGCATACAAAATGTGTTTGACCCCTTTTCTTCTGATCAGGGACATTCCGCCTCAGGCCTGCAAGGGACATTGGTGACATGCCAACTGGTGACCACTCGTTGGTTCAAGACCCGACTGCTATCTGCGTGCGCGCCCTAAAGGCAGCAGGCCCGCAGGATTCATAAGCGGCCCGCCAGATAGCCACCCTTGATTTCCACAGTCACCTCCCATCATCCCGCTGAAGTTGCACTCCTAGGGGCCTCTGGCGCATCAATGCGACTTGCGCCAATCCCATGGTCCATCAAACGCCCCTGCAACATTTTGCCACCCTCTAGTGTTCGCCGTCCGAAAAAGTACCCAAATGTCGAGAAGACCAACCCTTGTAATGGTTGAACCGGCAAAACAAATTTCGCCTCCCTAGTGTTCTGAGTCTGACGCTTGCTCCCTATTTTTTTCTGATTTCATCGAGTTTGTCCAGCGCTCGTCGTTCTCGGGTGAGGATGTCTTCGGCGGTCTTTGTCCAGTGGAACGGCTTGGGCTTGGCGTTGTGCTTGCCGA
>CAIQOV010000020.1 GCA_903873585.1 uncultured Rhodobacterales bacterium | reverse complement strand
GGTCGTCACCGGTCGTCACTTTTGGGTTGTGATACTTTTTTTCACGTTCCCCCTGCCGTGTCGCGTCGCTTTCGCTTCCACAATGATCTATGATCCCAGCCACAACCTCCATGGCCCGGCTTTTGGGTCAGCGCGGCTTGAACATCATGGAGTTCTGCAAGGCATTTAATGCCCAGACTCAAGGTGTTGAGCCTGGACTGCCCTTGCCCGTGGTGATTACCGCATTTGCAGACAAGAGCTTTACTTTCATCATCAAGACGCCACCGGCAACCGTCTTGATCAAGAAGGCGATCAAGCTGGACAAAGGCTCTGCCCGTCCTCACACCGATAAGGTTGGCAAGATCACCCGCGCCCAGCTTGAAGAGATTGCCAAGACCAAAATGAAAGACATGACTGCAGCCGACCTCGACGCTGCGGTTCGCACCATTGCCGGCTCGGCGCGTTCGATCGGCGTTACCGTGGAGGGCGTATGACATGGCCCATCTGACCAAAAAACAAAAAACCCAACAGGGCAAGATCGATTCGAACAAGCTGTACCCGCTTGCCGATGCGCTGGTGTTGGTTAAAGAATTTGCGACCGCCAAATTTGACGAGTCCATCGATGTGGCGGTGCAGCTCGGTATCGACGCCAAGAAATCTGACCAAGTGGTGCGTGGCGCGGTTGTGCTGCCCAACGGCACTGGCAAAGTAACCCGCGTCGCCGTTTTTGCGCAAGGTGCAAAGGCTGATGAGGCCCGCGCTGCCGGGGCCGACATTGTTGGCATGGATGATTTAGCCGCCCGTGTCAAAGCGGGCGATATGCCCTTTGACATCGTGATTGCCGCGCCGGATGCGATGCGAGTCGTTGGAACTCTGGGCCAGATTTTGGGCCCGCGTGGTTTGATGCCCAACCCGAAAGTTGGAACGGTTACCCCGGATGTGGCAACTGCCGTGCGCAATGCCAAGGCGGGCCAGGTGCAGTTCCGTGTCGACAAGGGTGGCATCGTGCATTCAACGATCGGCCGGCGTTCCTTTGAGTCCAGTAAGTTGCAGGGCAATCTGGCCGCTTTGGTCGATGCCTTGAATAAGGCCAAGCCCGCAACGAGTAAAGGTGTGTACCTGCGCAAGGTGGCCGTGTCGTCGACCATGGGCGTGGGTGTGCGGGTGGATTTGCAAACGATTAGCGCCTAGGCGCATAGAAATTCGGGCCATCTGCGAGGGTGGCCCGTGGTGGTGGGTTGGTGTTGACTTCCCAGTCGGTGCCAGGCCATCCAAGACCGTTGGCGCGCAGCCCGACTGCGCTTAATCAGCGAAAGCCAACGCAGATGGCGACCCCGCTGCCTGATGGATGTGGATCCGGGGACAGTTGGTCGCTACAACGTGGAGCGTGATGCCGAAAAAGCGGCAAAGCGCAAACAAGGAGAAGACAGTGAGTTTGAATCGTAGTGAAAAGGAAGCGGTCATCAGCGATGTGACCGACCTGGCAGCGAAAGCTCAAACGCTGGTGATGGCGGAATACCGCGGCATCACGGTTGCTGATATGACCCG
>CAIQOV010000019.1 GCA_903873585.1 uncultured Rhodobacterales bacterium | reverse complement strand
GTCGGCATCAAAGCCCCTGTCGGCCAAGAGCGCCTTCGCCGGGGGCAGGCTCGACAACAGAGCCGCGGCGCCGGTGTAGTCACTGACTTGGCCTTCGGTCAGAAAAAGGCTGCGGGGGCGGCCTTCGCTGTCGCACACAGCGTGCAGTTTCGAGTTCAACCCGCCCTTGGTGCGTCCGATATGCCGGGGAAGAGCCCCTTTTTGAGCAGGCTGGCTGCTGTGCGGTGAGCCTTAAGGGTAAGCGTTTCTTGGCTCCCACCTTCCCGATTTTCGTCTGATTTGCGATGCCACGTCTGATGGAGATTGGGTGGGAGTTTCGCGATGGCGAGTACGGTGGAGTTTCTCAAGGACTACGGGGTGGACATTCGGACCAACGGGCAGCGACGCTGGCCGGATGAGATCAAGGCGCGGATTGTGGCTGAGAGCCTGAAGCCCGGCGTGACGGTAAACGCTGTTGCGGCGCGGTATGGGCTTCGGGCGAACCACCTGTCGGAATGGCGCTGTCGGGCGCGCGAAGGCAGGTTAATTTTGCCTGCGGACGCTGATGGGGTTTGTTTCGCGCCGATCGTGCTGTTGGACGGGGGCGCTGCTGCCGGTCTACCAGGTCTTTGTGAGCCGCTTGGCAAGCCCGAGGTGCTGCGCTCTGCATCCATCGACATTGCCGTGGGCGACGTAACACTCCGGCTGGACGGCGATACGCCAGCGATAAGAATTGCCGAGATCGTGCGGGCGATTGGTGAGCGCGCGTGATGTTTCCGTCTCACCGGGTGCGGGTTTTGGTCTCGACGCAACCCATCGACTTTCGCAAGGGCCACGATGGTTTGGCGGCATTGGTCTCATCCGTGCTGCGCAAGGATGCTTTCACTGGCACGGTGTTTGTGTTCCGCTCGCGTCGGGTGGACCGGTTGAAGCTTTTGTTCTGGGACGGCACGGGGCTTGTTATGACCTACAAGAGGTTGGAGGAGGCGACATTCACCTGGCCTACCATCACGGATGGGGTGATGGCGCTGAACCATGCCCAGTTCGAGGCGCTATTTGCGGGTCTGGATTGGCGTAAGGTGAAGGCGCTGGAGACACGCCCACCGGCTGCGGCAGAGTGAATGATCTGGTTGATTTTGCGTGCTTTTGTTGGGTAATTTTGCTATAATCTTGGCATGATCGAAGCACCCGATATTGACCTTTCCACCATTCCTGTCGCGCAGCGCGCGGTGGTTGTGGCTTTGATGGAAACGATTGCGGCGCTTCAGGAAATTACCCGGCGCCAGCAGCATTTGATCGCAGAAATGAACCATGCCTTGCATGGCAAGCGGTCAGAAAAGCTGGCCGAGGACGCGCGGCAACTGGCCTTCGAGGATCTGTCCATTGCCCTAGCCGAGGTTGAGGCGGAAAAGGAAACCCACCCTGCCAAAGCGGGTGAACCCACGAACAAGCCCGCGCGGCAGCGCACTATCGGCAACCTGCCCGCCGCGCTGCCGCGCGTTGAGGAGGTCATCGAACCTGACAGCTTGATGTGCCCTTGCGGCTGCGGCATCATGCACAAGATCGGCGAAGACCGCACAGAGCGGCTGGACATCGTCCCTGCCCAGCTGCGCGTCATTGTCACCGTGCGCCCGAAATATGCCTGCCGGAGCTGCACTGACGGGGTGACCCAAGCGCCAGCACCTTCCCATCTGATCATAGGCGGGTTGCCGACGGAAGCGACGCTCGCCCATGTGCTGGTCAACAAATATGCCGATCATCTGCCGCTCTATCGTCAAAGCCAGATATTGGCGCGGGCGGGCCTTGATCTGCACCGTGCCGTTCTGGCCGACTGGGTTGGCAAGGCGGCGTTCCATCTCAAACCCATCGTCGACCGACTGGCCGAGCATCTGAAGCGGTCTGGTAAGCTGTTCATGGACGAAACCACTGCCCCGGTGCTGGACCCGGGGCGCGGGGTCACAAAAACAGGTTACCTTTGGGCGCTGGCTCGCGATGACAGGCCCTGGGGCGGCGAGGATCCGCCCGGCGTGGTCTACTTTTACGCCCCCGGCCGCGCGGGTGAGAATGCCGAAACCTTCCTGACCGGCTTTGATGGCATCTTACAGATCGACGGTTACACCGGCTACAATCGCCTGACCAAGCCCTCGCGCAAGGGTGGTTCTCCCATTCTGGTAGCGCATTGCTGGGCACATGCTCGGCGTAAACTGAAAGAGGTCTTTGACCACGACGGCTCCGAAATCGCCGCCGAAGGCCTGCGCCGGATAGCCGCGTTCTATGCCGTCGAGGCCGACATCCGTGGCATCTCAGCCAGGCAGCGCCTGTCCGCCCGTCAGGCCCGCACCGCGCCGCTGGTGGCCGCCTTCGGCGACTGGCTGCAAGCACAACGCCGCAAGATATCCGCCAAATCCCGTCTGGGCGAAAAGCTGACCTATATCCATAACCACTGGGACGGGCTGCAAACCTTCCTGCATGATGGGCGCGTCGAAATCGATAACAACAGGGTCGAAAACCTGATCCGCCCCATCGCCCTCAATCGAAAGAATACCCTCTTTGCCGGCCATGACGAAGGTGCCGCCGCCTGGGGCCGCATCGCTTCGCTGATCGAAACCTGCAAAATCAACGGCGTGGAACCCTTCGCCTATCTCAAAGCAACCCTGACAGCCATCGCAAACGGCCACCCGCAAAGCCGCCTCGACGATCTGCTGCCGTGGAACTTCGCGATGTCAAGCTAAGCTAACCGTGGTGCCCAGCGACCGCTTACCCTTAAGGTGAGTGGCATCGATCATCAACTCGGTGGTTTCGCCGCCACCTTTTGCCAGTTCCAGGAAGATGCGCCCAAACACGCCCAACGCGCTCCAGCGGTTGTAGATTGTCTTGTGTGGTCCGTAGCTTGGCGGAACATCGCGCCACCGAAGCCCGTTGCGGATAACAAAGATGATGCCGCTGATGACCCGCTTGTCATCCACACGAGGGATGCCGTGCGAGAGTGGGAAGAACGGCGATATGCGCGCCATCTGAGCATCGGAAAGAAGGATCATCTCGGTCATCGCAGCACCCCCTTGGTGCAGCC
>CAIQOV010000018.1 GCA_903873585.1 uncultured Rhodobacterales bacterium | reverse complement strand
TCGGCAAGGGTCATGGGCGGCTCCAATACACATCGGCGGCTTGGATGGTGTGGCCATCATAGGCCACGGGGTGCGGGTTGTAATTGAACACAAACGTCACATCCCCCGCACGTCTGCGGCGCAGGCCGTGGGGCATGGGGTGGGTGGGCAGGTCTGCGCCTTGGCACAGGTGGGTCAAAATCCGGTCCAACGCCGTTTCATCCGGCCAACCGCACAGATAGTGCAAGCCCCCCGCGCGCAGCAAAGCGGGCAAGCCGTCTTGCGTGCTTTCCACCACCTCTGCCGTACCTTCCAGCTTTTCGCGCCAGCGGTGGAACGCGCCCCCCCCTTGCAGCGGCACGCTCACATCGGGCGGCAGGCTTTCCACCCGCGCCACCACGGCATCCAAACCGGGCAGGTTGGGCGGCAGGGGCACTGGAATGGCAAACTCGGCCGTTTTGGCATTGGTGCGCGGACCTAGCAAAGCTGTGCCCTGAAAGGCCGTCAAAGCCGCCATAAGCGGGGCCGAGATCGTCGCAATCGCCGGTGCCAACACCAGCGCATAACCGGAAAGGTCTGCGGTGTCGGGCGGCAAGATATCCACATCCAGCCCCAAGCGGCGCAGGCCACGGTACATATCAAACGCCAGCCCGAAATAGCTAAAGTCGCGGCCCTGTGGTTGGGTCGCCCATGCCCAATCAGAGGCATAATCAAACACCAGCGCCACCTTGGCTTGCCTGCGCGCCACATCCGGCATCGCGGCCAGTTCGCGCGCCACTTGGGCTGCTTCGGCATAAGCGGGGGCAGGGGCGCTATCGGGGCGCAGCAACCCTGCGTGCATCGCCTCTTGCGCAAAGGGGGCCTGACGCCAGCGGAAATAGCACACAGCCTCGGCCCCATGGGCAAAGGCCTCCCACGCCCATAGGCGGGCCATGCCGGGCAAAGGGTCGGGGTTCCACGGCGCCCAGTTCACGGGGCCGGGTTGCTGTTCCATCACCCACCAGCGGCCACGGCCAACGGCGCGGTACAGGTCATGGTGGAAGGCTTGGAAATCGGGATCACCTTGGCGCAGGAAGTGGCGCTTGTCGGCGGGGCTGGCTTGCACGCGGTCAGACAGAAAGCCGATCGGGTAAGCATCCCACGCGGCAATGTCTAAATCGGCACCTGTGGCAAAATGGTCAAAATCGGTGACTTGGCCCATGTAGTTGTGCGAAATCGGCGCGGTTGAGTGTTTGCGCAAAATGTCGGTTTGCAGCTTGTTGAAACTTACCACCTCGTCACTCGCAAAGCGGCGAAAGGCTAGGGTGTGGGCGGGGTTCGCCTCGGTCACGGTTAGGTTGGGCAGGGCTACTTGGTCAAAAGAGGCATATTCCATCGACCAAAACACATTGCCCCAAGCGCGGTTGAGCGCGTCAATCGACTGATAGCGCTGTGCCAGCCAGTTTTGAAAGGCGGTGCGGGCGGCGGGCGAATAGCTGTGCACGGTGTTATGGCAGGCATATTCATTGTCAGTTTGCCATGCGCAGATATGGGGGTTTTTGCCATAGCGCACAGCCAGTTGCGTCACGATCTTTGCGCATTCCGCGCGGTAGCCTAGATGGCTAAAGTCGTAATGCCGGCGCGACCCAAAGCCGCGCGTTTGGCCCTTGGCATCCACGGCCAGCATATCGGGATGGCGGTCTAGCATCCAGCGCGGCGGGGTGGCGGTGGGGGTGCCCAGCACCACCTTCAGCCCCTGCGCGCCCAAGGTTGCAATGGCGCGGTCCAGCCAGCCCCAATCGTACTGGTCGGGCTGCGGCTCCATCCGGCTCCACGCGAATTCGCCGATGCGCACCCATGTCAGGCCAATCTCGGCCATGCGGGCGGCATCGCTGGCCCAAAGGGATTCGTCCCACTGTTCGGGATAATAACAAACCCCAAGCCCGCGTTTCATAGCGCCACCAAAACGTCTGCCAGCCCCTTGGCTACGCCGTCAAAGGCAAAGACCTTGCCCGATTGGGGGAAGGCCGCTTTCGCCGCGTCTGACATTTCTTCCAGCGCGGTTGTGACAAACAAAGTGTCCATCGCAGCGCCGCCAAAAGCGGGGCAAGAGGTGTGGGGGGCTTCAACCTTCACTTCGCGCAGATAACTGCCATCCGGCGCATAGCAGGCAACCCGTGAGGACCCCCACTGCGCGTTCCAGACATTGCCCGCCGCATCGACGGTAGAGCCGTCGGGGTAAATCTCGGTTCCGGTGAAGTCGAGGTAAACCATAGGCTCCCCCACAGGCCACCCCGCAGCATCCAAAGCCACGCGCCAGATCTTTTGCTGGGCGGTGTCGCCGAAATAGGCGGCTTTGCCATCGGGGGTGAAGCAGATGGCGTTGGGGATCGAGATGTTGGGATAAAGCAGGCGCAATTCGCCCTTGAACCAGCGATAGATCGCCCCCTTGCCGTGCAGATCGCTGCTGTCTTTGCCCATGGTGCTGACCCAAAAGCCGCCCTGCCTGTCAACCTTGCCATCATTGCTGCGGTTGGCGGGCTTATTGGGTTCAAGGTCTGTGACAGGGGTTGATACTGCGGTTTCCAAGTTGAACCGGAACAGACCGTTTTCGCCGCAAATCAACAGCTCGTCATGGCTGATCACGCCTGCGGCGGAGACTGACTGCGGGAATTGCCAGATCTGTTGACGCCCCCCGTTGTTTGACAAAAGCCGTCCTTCGCTGATGTCAAACCAGAACAACGCCTGTCGCAGCGGGTGCCAAAAGATGCCTTCGCCAAGGGTGCAGGGGCGGGTGTCATAGATCATGTGCGCACTCCTTGGGCGGCGGTGTCATAGGCGGCAACGATTTGGGCGGCGCGGCTGGCGATTTCGCCCAAGGGCAGGGCGGGGGTGTAAAGCGCTGTGCCGATGCCAAAGCCGTCCGCCCCAGCGGCCAGCCATTGGGCGAAGTTCGACGCCCCAGCACCGCCCACGGCATAAACCTGCGTGCCCTTGGGCAGAACGGCGCGGATGGCTTTGACCCCTTCAGGGCCAATCAGGCCGGCGGGGAAGATCTTCAACCCGTCTGCGCCTGCTTTCAGCGCGGCAAAACACTCGGTCGGGGTCATCACCCCCGGCCAAGAGGCCATGCCCCGCGCTTTGGTGGCGGCAATCACCTCGGCGTCGCAATTGGGCGAGACGATCAGGGTTCCCCCTGCCTGTTGCACCGCATTCACATCTTGCACCGACAGCACCGTGCCCGCGCCGATTTGCGCCACATGACCGCAAGCTTTGGCGATGGCCGCGATAGACTCCAACGGATCGGGCGAGTTCAGCGGCACTTCTATTCGCGTGATCCCCGCCGCAATGAGGGCATGGGCTGCGGCAACAGCCTCGGGCGGGGTGATGCCGCGCAGAATGGCGATGATCGGGCGGTGATGCATGGGATCAGTCTTTCAATTGGGCATTCAGGGCCGACAGCCCTGCAAGGGTGCAAGCGGTGGCATCCAGACTTTCGGCCTGCAAACCTTGCAGGGCAAGGGCGCGGGCATAAAGGGCTGACAGCTTATCCGCGCCAATCAGCTTAACGCTTTGACCCAGCCAATAGGGCTTGGCCCCCGCCAGTTCGATGCCAATCAAAAGGCCCGACAGCCGCGCGCGCGCTTGGGGTGCTGTCATCCCATGCAGCAACCCTTCGGCGCGCAAGGAAAACAGGCGGGCGGCGATCCGGTCGGGGCGGGAGAGGGCGTCTGACAGGCCAGCGTCAAACTCGGCATCGTCCCAGCCCTCGGCGGTCAGCGAATGGCGCAGGACGGATTGGGTCGAAAGAAGCGCAAACATCTCTCCCGTCATAAAGGTTTGAAACGACACGACCTCTCCGGCGCTGATATGCACCCATTTGGAATGCGTGCCGGGCAGGCAAAAGACGCCGTCAAAACCGGGGTAAAGGGCCAAAGCCCCCGCCAGTTGGGTTTCTTCGCCCCGCATCACATCGGCGGGTTTGGCTTGGGACAGGCCCGGGGCGATGCGCACATCAAGGCGGGGGTCGTGGGTTTGCACCCGCATCAGGGCTGCGGGATCGGTGGGGGTGCAGGGCACAGAACGATAGCGCGCCTCGACCCAGCCTTGGCGCGCACCCACCATGCCGCAGGACAGCACAAGGGTGCGCGGGCCAAGCCAAGGGGCGATCACCTCCAAAAGGGCCGCTTCGAACTGGTCGGGCGCTAATTTGTTCATTCCGCTGTTGAAATTGTCGCCAAAATTGATGATTTCATCTTTACCCATTGCCCATGCGCGAAGGTTTGTTGTTCCCCAATCCACGGCTATCCATTCTGTTGGGGGAGTGTTTTTTTCAACTATCGACTTAACTGCTGCTAGCCCCTTTACTCCCAATCCAGGAAAACGCAGTAATTCTGCGTCGCTCATTGCACGAAGCTTCCAGTCGATCTGGCACTCGGACAGTAAAATTCTTCGGTAACGTTCCGGTAGCTCATCAATTAGCATGAACAATCTCCTGTCGATGTGAGTTGACTTCCCTCAGTTTTGCGCTTTCCCAAGCGCAAGAGCAATTGCCAGTTTGGCCAAATCCCTTCCGGCTTTTGCACAAAAGGGCTGCCGTTCTGGCGCTATCGCCAGCAAGGCTCTGGACCTAAGAGCTTGCAGGCGATGGGCAGAAGATACACCATGTCAACCACCAAGGCTTGGGTCGCGCCCTTGCCTGATTCGGGCTTAGCGCACGGCGCTTATGAGGAGACCTTGATGAACACGATGACCAATGACCTGAGCGGCGTCGTCGCTGCCGACCGCGCCCATGTGTGGCACCACCTAAGCCAGCACAAGCAATACGAAACCGTTGACCCCCGCGTGATCGTGGAAGGCAAGGGCCTGCGGGTCTGGGATGCCAAGGGCAAGGAATATATCGACGCCGTGTCAGGCGCGGTGTGGACGGTGAACGTGGGCTATGGCCGCGAAAGCATTGCCAAGGCTGTGGCGGACCAACTGGTCAAGATGAACTACTTTGCAGGCTCGAACGGCACGGTTCCCGGCGCTTTGTTTGCCGAAAAGCTGATCACCAAGATGCCGGGGCTAAGCCGTGTGTATTATTCCAACTCGGGCTCGGAAGCCAATGAGAAGGTCTATAAGATGGTGCGCCAGATCTCGCATCGGCACCACGGCGGGATGAAGAACAAGATCCTCTACCGCGAGCGCGACTATCACGGCACCACAATTGGCACCTTGGCCACGTCGGGCCAAGCTGAACGCGCCAAGCAATACGGGCCCTATCCCGACGGCTTTGTGATGGTGCCGCACTGCTTGGAATACCGCAAGCAGTGGGATGTCGCGAACTACGGCGAGCGTGCTGCGGACGCGATTGAAGAGGTGATCTTGCGCGAAGGTGCCGATACCATCGGCTGCTTGGTGCTGGAACCTGTGACCGCTGGCGGCGGTGTGATCGTGCCGCCGAAAGGCTATTGGGAGCGCGTTCAAGAGATCTGCAAGAAGTACAACATCCTGCTGCACATCGACGAAGTGGTCTGCGGTGTGGGCCGCACAGGCGTGTGGTTTGGCTATCAGAACTACGGCATCAAGCCTGACTTTGTGACGATGGCCAAGGGTGTGGCTTCGGGCTATGCGGCGATTTCTTGCACGGTGACGACCGAAGAAGTCTTTGGCATGTTCAAAGACGATGCCGCCGATACGCTCAGCTATTTCCGCGACATCTCAACCTTTGGCGGCTGCACGGCGGGGCCTGCCGCAGCACTTGAGAATATGCGGATCATCGAGGACGAGAACCTGCTGGACAACACCCTGCGCATGGGGGCGCGCACGATTGCGAACCTGCAAGCGCTGATGGAAAAGCACAAGGTGATCGGCGATGTGCGCGGCGCTGGCCTGTTCTGCGGCGCCGAGCTGGTGGCCGACC
>CAIQOV010000017.1 GCA_903873585.1 uncultured Rhodobacterales bacterium | reverse complement strand
CAAGCCTAAACCCGCCACCGCCGCAACCTCCCCGCTTCCACCGCCTTCAAGCAACGTCCGCGTTTCGGTGAGGCCGTATCTAGGCAAACTCACATTTACCCGCAAGAGGAAAAAACACCAACTGTGACGATTTCTTGTCAGCGCCCGTAAAACTTGGGTTTTTTAGGCACATCGGCGCGGTTGTCATCATCCAGCCAACGCAGCCGCACCCAGTTGAATGCAGCTGCAAGGTCTATTCTGTGGATAACTTAAGCGAATCCATGGGCTTGGTGGATGATTCTGCCCCCCGCTACCGTCAAAGCGATTCCCGTCTGGCCGATTTGCTCGGCGTCAATCGTTTCGATGTCACCGTCGATCAGCACAAGATCGGCAGCCATGCCTGGCCGCAGCGTGCCTGTCAGCGTCTCCATATGCGCGGCACGCGCCCCTCCGGCAGTATATGCGTGAAGTGCTGCCATCAGGTCCAGCCCCTGTGGTGTCCCGCCAGCATAGGCCGGCCGCGTCAAATTCGCCTGCAGCCCGCGCAGCACCGACACATCCGCCACCGGCCAGTCAGAGGCAAAGGCCACCTGCGCCCCCGCTTCAGCCAGATCGCGGCAAAGATAGGCGTCTTTCCAACGCTCTGGGGCAAAGACTGTCTCCATCGCGGCAATCGGGAAATCCATCGCCCCGGGCGGGTGGGCCGGTTGCAGGCTGGCCGTGATGCCAAGCGCTGCAAGGCGCGGCACATCGGCGCGGTTGATCAGTTCGATATGCTCGATCCGGTGGTGCATATCATGCAGCCCGTTGGCTTTGGCGGCGGCTTCGTAGCCGTTGATCGTTTGGCGCACGGCCCCATCGCCGATCGCATGGACAGCGATTTGCAATCCGCGCCGGTCAATCTCGGTGCAGACTTCGTCGAAATAGGCCGGGTCGAACAATGGCATGCTGCGATGGCCGGGCACGCCGGGGTAATCGTGCAGCATAAAGGCGGTGCGGCTATCCACCACGCCGTCCATAAACATCTTCACAAAGCCAGAGCTGATCCAGTCGTCGTTGAATTCTTCCGACATCGCACTGGCGCGGTCCAACTCCTGCAAGGGGAACTCTGGCTTCATATGGAACGGCACCTTGACGCGCTGGGTCAACCGCCCCTCGGCTTGCATCTCACGCAGCAGGGCCAGCGTGTAGCGGTTGCCATCCATGCTGACCAAACTGGTGCAGCCTTGCTGCGCGCAGTGGGCCAAGCCCCGCGCGATGTGGTCCTTATCCACAGCCCGCTCGGCATCTGATGGCCAAACCGCAGGCTCCGCCCCCTTCGAGATCGCTACATACAGCCGCGACACCCCCGCCAGCGCAAGGATCGGATCAAACGCCTCAAACTCGCGCAACTCGCCGGTGGCCAGCCCGTCGGCACCCATCACAACCTCATGCCCCATGGGCATTTCGGCCCCGTGCAACAAGCCGGTCAGCTCCAACGCCTTAGTGTTGGCCCAAACCGTGTGATGGTCCATCGCCCGCAAGGCAATCGGGCGGTCGGCAAAGATGGCGTCCAGATCGTGGCGCGTGACCCCATTCGGCAACAGGCTGTAATCTGCACCTTCTGCCATCAACATCCCGTCGCGCCCTTGCGCGTACTCCGTAAAAGCCGCGCGCAAGGCATCATGCCCGTGCAAGCCCGTCAATTGCAAATGCTGCAACTCGGCCCCACCAAACAAGTGCATGTGGCTTTCGATAAAGCCCGGCAGCAAGGTCCGCCCGCCCGCCTCGATCACCTGAGTCGCGGGCCCACGCAACGCCATGACAGTTGCCGCCGATCCGACAGCAACAATCTTGCCCCCAGCCAGCGCCACCGCCTCGGCCCTTGGCTGCGCCGGATCCATGGTCAAAACCTTGGCCCCTGTGACAATCATCTCTGCGAGCATGGCAATTCTCCCTTTCATACGTGCTCAAATATCCCGGGGGGGTCCAGGGGGGCAGCGCCCCCCGGCCTTCCGGCGGCCGCAGGCCCTAGCGCGCCATCCGTTCTGCCATCACACACAGCAGTTCAAACATCAGGCTGATCCCCAACCAAGCCGTCCCGCCCGTTTGGTCAAACGGCGGTGACACTTCCACCAAATCCGCGCCCATAATGTTCAAGCCCCGCAACGCGCGCGCCACTTGCAACGCCTGCCACGCGTTCGGCCCCCCCACTTCCGGCGTACCAGTGCCCGGCGCAAAGGTTGGGTCCACAAAGTCGATGTCATAGGTCACGTAGGTTTCGCCGTCGCCCACGATAGAGCGCGCTTCGACCATCACATCTTCCACGCCCCTGCGGTGGAATTCGTCGATGCCGATGATGCGGATGCCGTTCGCCTCGGCAAAGTCCCAATCCTCGCGACCATAGGCCGTGCCGCGGATGCCGATCAGCACATAGCGCTTGGGGTCGATCAGCCCCTCTTCCATCGCGCGGCGAAACGGGGTGCCGTGGGTATATTTGCCCGTGCCAAAGTAGATGTCGTTCAAATCGGTGTGGCTGTCGAATTGTATCAGCCCCAGCGGGCGATCTTTGGCCAAGGCACGCAAGATCGGCAAGGTGCACAGATGGTCGCCGCCACCGGTCAGGGGCCGCACACCTGCGACCTTAAGGCGCGTGTAAAACGCCTCCATGCGCGCCAGTGAATCCATCAGATCAGCAGGGTTGGGGGCCACGTCGCCCACATCGGCGCAGTTGACCAGCTCGAACGGGGCCACCCAAGTTGACCCGTTCTTGGCGCGGATCATGGTGGACAGGTCGCGCAACTGGCGCGGGCCATGGCGCGGGCCGGGGCGGTTGGTGGTGCCGCCATCCCAAGGCGCGCCGACCAGCGCAATTTGCACATCCTTGAAACGCGGATGGTCAAAATCGACCAGCGGCAAGCGCATAAACGTGGGCACACCGGCGAATCGCGGCAAGTCCATGCCGGACACGGGTTGAAAGAACGGATCACCAGCCATTTGTTCGCCTCCTAGCGTCATTTGGGCGCAGTCAAACAGCCCCTTGCCCCAGTTGCAATCCACTCTGCGACACGATCTGGCGCGAAACGGCACTGGCTTTCGCCCGCCTCTTGACCCCACCTCTGGCTTAAGCCCTAATCGCGCAGAGTTTTTCAGGATCCTGTCCCATGTTCAGCAAATCAAACGACCTCACGACGCCGGCCAGCGCACCGCCAACCTTCGGCGGGTTTGGCAAATCGGTACTGGCCTCCGATCTGGTCATCACGGGCGATATTCTCACAAGCAGCACGGTCGAGGTTTCGGGCAAGGTTCAGGGGAAGATCACCGCGAAGTCCTTGATCATCGGGGTTGACGGGCAGGTCAGCGGCAAGGTTTCTGCCGAAGACGTCGATGTGCGCGGGAAATTCGGCGGCACAATTGCAACCCAAAGCCTAGCGCTGCGATCTGCGTGCGAGGTGCAGGGCGAAGTGGTGTATACCACGCTATCCATCGAAAGCGGCGCGGTGGTTGAGGGTCAGTTCAAGGTGAACAAGCCATGACCCATCCCTTGATCCTGCGCGCCGACGAAGGCGCTGTGGCTGTGTTGGTTTTGAACGACCCCGCCAAGCTGAACGCCCTGTCCACACCCATGCTGCACGCTTTGGCGGCAGAGTTTGACGCAGTGGCCGCCGATCCCGCCGTGCGGGTTGTGGTGATCAGTGCTATGGGCAAAGCCTTTTGCGCAGGCCACGACCTGAAAGAAATTCAAGCCGCGCGTCAGTCTCCCGATGCGGGGGCCGCAGCTTTTGGCGATCTTTTCGCCCTGTGCGCCCGCGTGATGCAGCAAATCGCCGCCCTGCCCAAACCTGTCATTGCTCAGGTGCAGGGCATCGCAACCGCCGCAGGGTGCCAGTTGGCTGCGACCTGCGACATGGTTGTCGCCAGCGACCATGCGCGCTTTGGGGTGAACGGCGTGAACATCGGCCTGTTCTGCTCGACCCCCATCGTTGCCCTATCGCGCAAAATCCCGCAATCCGCCGCGTTTGAGTTGGCCGCGACCGGAGAGTTCCTATCTGCCACCCGCGCCCAAGCCCTTGGCCTAGTCAACCGCGTCACCTCGGCTGACGATTTGTCGGCGCAAACGATGGCGCTCGCCCAATCCTTGGCGCAAAAACTGCCCGCTGCCCTTCGCATTGGCAAAGCCGCCTTTGCCGCGCAAACTGGCCTGCAGCTTGACCAAGCCTATGCCGCCGCAGGCAGCGCTATGGTGGACAATTTGCTCAACTCCGAAACCAACGAAGGCATCAGCGCCTTTTTGCAAAAGCGCCCGCCCAACTGGGCTTAACCAGCCAGTGCAGGCTTGCGCGTAAGCACCAAAGCGACAGCCAGTGACAGGCTGGAAAAGCCGATCAAGCAGGCATAAACCGCGCCTGCACCGAAGTGATCCAGTAAATAGGCCCCCAGAACCGGCGCTGCCGCCGTCGCGACAATGGGCGACACCGCCGATGCGCCCGAGATCGCGCCAAACCCGCGCCGCCCCAGCACATCCATAATCAGCATCGGGCGCATGATTGACATCAGTCCCACCCCCGCGCCCTGCACTATCACCACCACAAAGACCAAAACCGGTGCCGCCCCCGCAAACCACAGCAGGCACGATGCCAGCACCACCATCAGCAGCGACACCCGCGTGGCCATACGGTTTTCCACCTTGGCCCCGCCCAAAGCCAACACCATCCGCCCCGCCAATTGCGCTGGCCCCAAACACGCCGCCGCCACCGCAGCCCATTCACGCGAGACACCGCGTTCTTGAAACAGCGGCAGAATATAGGTCAACAGCATCCCATGGCTTAGCCAGATCAGTGCGAAAATGGCAGCGATCCCCCAAAAGGCAGGGCGGCGCAGGGCGGCGCGCAAAGCGCCTCGGTTATCCTCGGCACTGCGCGACACCTCTGGCCCGCGCAACAGGCGCGTGGCCCAAATGTTAAGCGGCACCGTGCCCACAAGAGCCAAGGCCGCAAACCCCAGATAGGCCCCCTGCCCACCATAAGCATGGCCAAGCCAATGGCCCAAGGGAAAGGTCATCGTGCTGGAAAGCCCCGCCACCAGCGTGATCCGCGTAATCGCTATGCGAGCATGCGCCCCCATCCGGCGTGTCAGAAGCGCAAAGACGCTTTCATAAAGACAGCCCGATTGCGCCACCCCCAGCACCGCCCAAACCGCCCACCACTGCGCGCGCGTTTGCACAAAGGCGAGGGTGGCAATCCCCACCGCCCCCAGCACCGGCATAATCACCACCAAGACCCCGCCATGGCCCCGATCAATCACCCGCCCCGTCAGCGGTGTCAGCACCGCCATGACCAGATAAGACAGCGTCGGCCCAAGGGCCAAATCAGCCTTGCTCCACCCCGTGTCAGCCAAAAGGTCGGGCAACAGCGCGGGAAAGGCGTAAAACATCCCCGCATAGACCAAAAATAGGCCCAGCGCCAAAAGCCAAACCGCAAGGCTTTCCTTGGCACTCACAGCCCGTACAGCGCGCCGAACTTGGCTTCCAGATAATCGAGCAACGGCCCTTCGCTCGGTTCAAACCCGCACGCCAGCGCAATCGTTTCGCGCGGAGAGTTCAGCCCCCCGTGCCGCTGCAAGTTTTCGCGCAACCAAGCCACCGCCGCGCCCGTATCGCCGCGCGACAACTGCCCCTCTAGCCCCGGCACAGCGGCATTCATCGCTTGCCACAAACAGCCCGCATAGACATTGCCCAACGTATAGGTGGGGAAATAGCCAAACAGGCCCACCGACCAATGCACATCCTGCAACACCCCGTGCGAAGGCCGATCAACCTTAACGCCAAAGTCTTTGAAGAACCGCTCATTCCAAGCAGCTTCCAGATCGCCCACCGCCAGATCGCCGCGCACCAAAGCGCGTTCCAGATCAAAGCGCATCATGATGTGCAGGTTGTAATGCACCTCATCGGCTTCGGTGCGGATGAAACCGGGTTGAACGCGGTTGACGGCGGCATAGAACGCTTCTGGGCTGGCAAGGTCAAAATCAAACCGGCTTTTCATCTCGCCGTAAAGGAACTTGGTAAACCCGCGCCCGCGCCCGATCTGGTTTTCATAGATGCGGCTTTGGCTTTCATGCACCCCCATCGACACACCGCGCCCAAGGGGCGTCAGCTTGTAATCTGGGTCAATGTTCAGCTCATAGCTGGAATGGCCAACCTCATGGATGGTGGAATAGATGCAATTAAACGGATCGCTTTCCACCACCCGCGTCGTGATCCGGCTGTCAGACGCCGACCCGCTTGAAAACGGATGCACCGCCAGATCAATCCGCCCGCGGCTAAAGTCATAGCCAAAGGCCAAGGCCAAATCGCGCGACAGGCGCAGTTGTGCCGCCTCGCCAAAGCGGCCCACCAAGGCGGCGGGGGGCGTTTTGGCCAAAACAGCCTCGCGCAGTGCCACCAGTCTGGGCCGCATCCGGCCAAACATCGCCCCAATACTTTCCGCCGTGGCACCGGGTTCGTAATCGTCCAAGAGGGCGTCGTACAAATCACCCCCCTGCGCCAGACAAGCCGCTTCTTCGCGGCGCAGGGCAATAACCTCAGCCAAAGTCGGCAAGAAATCCGCCACGCTGTCGTTCGCGCGCGCCTGTGCCCAAATCCCCTGCGCCACCGAAGTCACTTGCGCAAGCTTCTGCGCCAGATCGCTGGGCACCTTGGTCGCACGCTGATAGCTGCGCGTGATCAGGCGCAATTGCGCGCGGCCCGCAGGGTCTTGCGGGTCGCTCGCCTCGATCCAGTCTAAAATGCGCGGATCGGTGCGGCGGGCGTGCAACATCCCCTCCATCGCGGCCATCTCTTCGCCGCGCTGGTCAGCAGCCCCGCTGGGCATCATGGTTTCCTGATCCCAGCCAAGGCGTTCTGCCACCAAAGACAAAGCCTCGGTTTGGCGCTGAAAAGCCATCAACTGGTCGTAAGCGTGGTTGTTTGTCATGCCGTTCCCTTTCGGATCGAGCCTTGGATTGGATAGGCCGACATATGCCGCGCCCGAATGACCAAGACCCATAGCACCACCGCCCCGATCTGGTGGGTAATGGCCATGTGCAACTGTGCCGCCGACAGGGCGGTGAAGATGCCCAAAGCGACCTGCGCCACCATCATCGCCAGCATCGCGTGAAAGGCGTAGCGCGTTGTTTGATAAGCCGATTTGCGCCCGCGGTTCCACGCCACCACGGCAAAGGCAAACAGCAGATAGCCGGTCAAGCGGTGCACAAACTGCACAACCCCCGCATTGGCCCAAAGTGGGCCTGCGGGCCCGTCAAAGGCATCGGCGGGAAAGAAAGCGCCGTTCATATCCGGCCAAGTCGGATAATTCCGCCCCGCGTCGATCCCTGCAACCAGCGCGCCTAAGACGATCTGCAAGAACAACAGATGCATGACGCCAGTCGACAGGCCATACAGCTTACGCTCGCCGCTGCGCCGCGCGGTCAACAAATCGGTTTCCGTCCGACCCAGCAAGAACACCCAACTGGCGATAAAGCCGTAGATGATAAACGCCCCGCCCAAATGCACCGCCAAGCGGTAAGACGCGACCGAAGTCATCGACCCCGTCAACCCCGAGGCAACCATCCACCACCCAATCGCGCCCTGAATCCCGATCAGCACGCCCAAGCCCCACAAACGTGGCGCCCATCCCGCAGGCATCCGCCGCGTCAGGGTCAAAAGGCCAAAGCCCACCGCCCAAACCAGCCCGATCAGCCGCCCCAACTCGCGGTGGCCCCATTCCCACCAGAAGATCTGCTTGAACGCCACAAGGTCCATCTGCGCATTCATGATCTGC
Source organism: uncultured Rhodobacterales bacterium (assembly GCA_903873585.1). Classification (GTDB taxonomy): domain Bacteria; phylum Pseudomonadota; class Alphaproteobacteria; order Rhodobacterales; family Rhodobacteraceae; genus Stagnihabitans. Next base: position 27,423 of record CAIQOV010000017.1, on the reverse strand, counting down.
CCTTGGGGAGAAGCTTGGTATTTCCCAAACTCCACCGCCCAATCGGCTTCCGACAGCGGCGGCAAGGCCCCCATCACAGGGTTCCATTCGGTGATCGAAAGGCCGCTGTCGGTCAACCGTGTCAGCCCGCCGATGGCAATCATCACCGCCACCAGCGCAAAGATCACCATCAACCAAAGCCGCACCGCCCCCCGCGCCCCCTTGGGAGCCGAGGCGATCATACCGCCCGCCGAGGTTTTCGCCCCGCTTGACGACCCAACCTCTTCAAAAATCTTGCGCTTGCCAGCCATCTGCCGCCCCTTGATCAGTTGGCCAGACCCTAGTGCGCGCCACGCGGTCCTTCAAGGGCAAGGCGCGGATATGTCACGGCTTTGGCATCGCGCCGCACGTCCCCTTCCCCCTTCATCTTGGCCCAACTACTCTGGGGGGTGCGGGGGGCGAGCCCCCCGCTTGGGTCAACGCGCCGTAGGGAGTCACTCGCCCTGCGTTTTCAGCTTATAGGCAATCTGGCGCAGCATGCCGTGAAAGGTTTGCACCTCGGCCCGTGTTAGCCCCAAGCGTGACCACATATTGCGCAGGCTTTGCTTCATCTTGGGGGCCTTCAGGTCGGGAAAGAAGAACCCCGCCTGATCCAGCTTTTCCTCATAATGCGCAGCCAGTGCGTGAATTTCGCCCGCATTAGCAAAGTCTGCCCCCGCCATTTCCATCACGACAGGCGGCACATCAACCGTTTGCCTGCGCCATTCATAGGCCAAAAGCAGCACGCATTGCGCAAGGTTCAGGCTGAAAAAGTCAGGGTTGACCGGCACAGTGACAATGGCATTGGCGCGGATGATATCGTCGTTCTCTAACCCCGCCCGTTCCGGCCCAAACAGGATCGCCACCTTTTTCCCCTCGCCCGTCATCGCGCGCACCAGCGCCATCGCGGCCTCGGGTGTGTAGATGGGCTTGGTCAACTCACGCCCCCGCGCCGTGGTCGCCAGCACAAAATCGCAATCGGCCAAGGCGGTGTCCAAATCGCCAAACAGCCCCGCATGATCCAACACCCGCCCAGCACCTGATGCCATGGCGACCGCCTTGGGGTTAGGCCAGCCATCGCGCGGATCGACCACGCGCATCCGCTCAAGGCCGAAGTTCAGCATGGCGCGGGCCGCACCGCCGATATTCTCGCCCATCTGCGGGCGGACCAGAACAAAAACAGGGGGGATCATCGCGGCACCTCACCTTGTGACCTGCGGCTGATACGCCAGCCACACCCCCCTGACAAGCGCACAGCTTTGCGCTAAAGCGGCAAGGCAAAGCAAAGGAACCCCGCCCATGGCCATGCAGGACCGCCCGCAGATCACCCTCATCACCCCGCCGGTGCTGGATTTGGACATTTTCCCCACGGTGCTGGCCCGCGTGATGGACGGTGTCGACATCGCCTGCCTGCGCCTCTCTTTGGCCAGCAAAGACCCCGACGATATCGGCCGCGCCGCCGATGCCGCCCGTGTCGTGGCCCATGCGCGCGATGTGGCGATTGTGATCGAAAACCACGCCCTGTTTGTCGAACGCCACGGGCTTGACGGCATTCATTTGACTGACGGTTCCCGCGCCATCCGCGCTTTGCGCAAAGAACTCGGCGCAGATGCCATTGTCGGCAGCTTCTGCGGCATTTCGCGGCATGAGGGTATGTCAGCCGGCGAAGCCGGTGCAGATTACATCGCCTTCGGCCCCATTGGCGACACCGGCCTTGGCCTAGGCACCCAAGCCCCGCGCGATCTTTTCGAGTGGTGGTCCGAGATGTTCGAGGTTCCCGTTATCGCCGAAGGGGCCCTGACCCGCGATTTGGTCGAAAGCTTCGCCCCCGTCACCGATTTCTTCGCCCTAGGGGCCGAGATTTGGGGGGCCGAAGACCCGCTTGCCGCCCTAAAAGCGATCTTGTCACCGATCCTGTGACGCCTCGGCCAGCGGGTGGCTGGTGCGAATGACCCGTTCGCAATAGGCCGACAAGTCTTTGCGGTTGTCAAAGGCGTGCACTGGCACGGGCGGATGATAAATCACCTCGACCCGACCGGGGTGCGCATCGGCCAGCACCATCAGCAGATGCGGCGCAAAGCTCATATCGCCCCACCAGCCATAATGGCGCGGATCAGCCCCTTTTGGGGCGTGATAGATCACCGTAACGGGTTGAATCTGCAAAGGCACGGGCACCTGTGCGGTAAAGAAGGCCGCAAAAAGGGTGGATTTGAACGGCAAAACCCGCAGCGCATCAGTGCTGGTGCCTTCGGGAAAGAACAATAGCGGATGCCCCGCCGTAAGCCGCGCTTCAAACAAAGCTTGCTGCCGCTTCGCCTCGGCGCCTTTGCGGGCGATAAAGACCGTGCCCGTGGCGCGGGCCAGCCAGCCGATGCCAGCCCAGCCTTCGACTTCAGACTTCGCGACGAAATACAGCCGCGCGCCGGCGTTTAGGGTGAAGATGTCCAGCCATGAACTGTGGTTGGCCACACAGGCCCCCGCCGCCGTCATAGGCGTGCCCTGCACCGAATAGCCCAGCCGCAGAATGGCAAGGGCCGCACGGCAAACCCCTTGAGTGATAAAGGGCGTCCACGGCCGGTGCTGCCCGAACAAAGGCCGCTCAATCCCCCGCAGCGCCAGCAACAGCACCAGCCCGCCGTAGGTCACAGCCCCCAACACCAGCCCCCGCCCCAAGACCCGCAGCCATCCGGCTGGCGTGATGTGCGGTGGCGTGTAGCGTTGGTGCAACCAATCGCTCATCCCTCGCGGCCCTGCTTGCGGGTGTAAAAATCGCGGTGCTTCCCGCTCATTTGCGCAGTATCCATCACCAGACATACATCGACCGTGTTGAAGGCATGATCCACCCAAGCCCCGTCCGACACAAATCCACCCAAGCGCAGGTAAGCTTTGATCAGCGCAGGTATCCCCGCCATCGCCTTGGCGCGCACAACCTGATCTTGCGGCAACAAATCCATCGGCTGGGCATGCGCGGGCATGGGGGCCACGCGCAAAGCCTGCGGGGCGCGGTGGTGGTGGTGCAAAAAGGCCAAAGGCTGTGCAAGGGCGGCAACATCCGTGCCGTGGAACGAGGCCGCGCCAAACAGCACCTCGATCTCGCGTTCCAGCACATATTCGGCCAAACCGTTCCACAGCAAGAACATCGCCGCCCCGCCGCGCATATCGCGGTGCACGCAAGACCGCCCCAATTCCAGCAACCGCCGCCCGCTGGATTTCAGCGCGCTTAGATCAAACTCTGTTTCAGAATAATACCGCCCCGCCGCCGCAAACCGTTCTGGCGGCAGCAGGCGGTACACCCCCACCACATCCGACAGCGTGTCAGGGTCGCGTTTCGGGTCGATCAGCAGCAGATGGTCAAAGAACGGGTCAAAGGCGTCAATTTCCAGCCGTTCGCCATGATCGACCAAGGGCCCATCCGCGCCCAGTTCTTCGATAAACACCGCATACCGAAGTCGCTGCGCCGCGCGCAGATCGCGGGCATCACGGGCCAGCCGCAAGATCAGGGCATCGGTGGTCATGGCGGGGGCACTTTGTTCAAACGACAGGGTCCTATAGGGCCATGCGGCCAAAAGGTGAAGGTTTTGTGACAGGGTAGATCACGGAGAAGGCCCTGTTGAAAAATCCAAAATCAGGTCAATCTGATGGGTATCAATAACCACCTTGCCTTTGTGTTCAAAATTAACCGTGCATTTACCATTGATGAGCGATTGTACCTGACCCAAGCCCCACTCGCCTTGTGTGGGATGGCGCACCAACATTCCAGGTTCCAAGAACGACCGCATGAAAGACCCCGCGAAAGGATGGCCATGCCTGCCACAGCAAACACCGACCAGCTAGATTTGGCGTCCCTGCTTGGGTCGCGCATTTGCCATGACCTTATCAGCCCGATTGGCGCTATCGGCAATGGGCTAGAGCTTTTGATGATCGAATCCGCCGCCCAAGGCCCCGAAATGGCGCTGATTGGCGAAAGCGTGGGCCATGCCAACGCGCGCATCCGCTTCTTTCGCGTGGCCTTTGGCGCGGCCTCGGCCGAGCAGCGCGTGGGCGCGGCAGAGGTGCGCTCTATCCTGTCGGATATGACAAGCGGGGGGCGGCTGTCGATCGCGTGGCATTCCGGCGCAGATGTGTCGCGGGTGCAGGTAAAGGTGGCTTTCTTGGTGCTAATGTGTCTGGAAAGCGCCTTGGCTTATGGCGGGCAAATCTCGGTTCAGGTGGAAAACGGGGGCTGGCAGGTGGAAGCTCGGGCCGCCAAGCTTCGCCTAGACGCCTCGCTGTGGGATATGCTGACCAACCCAGCCGCTAGGCCTGACATAACGCCCGCCACGGTGCATTTCCCCTTGGCCGCCCAAGAAATCGCGCGCCACCAAATGGCCCTTACGGCAGAATATGGCACCGATTGGATCAAACTTAGCTTCTGATCGTCCCGTCGCCCGTCACCAGATACTTAAAGCTGCACAGTTGCTCGGCCCCCACCGGCCCGCGCGCGTGCAGCTTGCCCGTGGCAATGCCAATCTCGCCACCCATGCCAAACTCGCCCCCATCGGCAAACTGGGTCGAGGCGTTGCGCATCAAAATCGCACTGTCCAGCCGTTGGAAGAATAGGGCGGCTGTCGCGTCATTCTCGGTCAAGATAGCTTCAGTGTGGTTTGACCCATAGGTGCGAATATGCGCCATCGCCCCTTCCACCCCGTCGACCAGTTTGGCCGCAATGATCATATCCAAGAACTCACGCCCAAAGTCGTCAGGGGCGGCTTTCACCGTACCTTGCACCTTCAACAACTCGCCTTCGGTGCGCACTTCGACGCCGGCTTTGATCAAGTCTTCGATCAGCACCGCGCCGTGGCGGGTATAGAACTGCCAGTCGATCAGCAAACACTCCGCCGCCCCGCAAACGCCCGTGCGCCGCGTTTTGGCGTTTAGCACCACACGGCGCGCCTTTTCCACATCGGCGTCGCGGTCGGCGTAGACGTGGCAGATGCCTTCCAAATGTGCAAACACCGGCACCCGCGCCTCGCGCTGCACCAGCCCGACCAGCCCCTTGCCACCACGCGGCACGATGACGTCGATGTAATCCACCGCAGACAGCATCGCCGACACCATCTCGCGGTCGCGGGTGGGGATCAGTTGAATGGCGGCTTGCGGCAACCGCGCCTCGCGCAACCCGCGCACCATGCAGTCATGCAGCGCTGTGGAGGAATGAAAGCTTTCCGACCCGCCGCGCAAGATCACCGCATTGCCCGCCTTCAGGCACAAGGCCCCCGCATCCGCCGTGACATTGGGCCTGCTTTCATAAATCACCCCCACCACGCCCAACGGGGTCGCCACGCGCTGAATGTGCAGCCCATTGGGCCTGTCCCATTCCGCCAAAACCCGCCCCACCGGATCGCGCTGTTCGGCGACCGCGCGCAGCGCATCGACAATGCCGCGCAAGCGGTGATCGTCCAGCCGCAGCCGGTCTAGCATCGCAGGGCTTAGCCCCTTGGCCTCGCCAAACGCCATATCTTCGCTGTTGGCATCCAGAATGGCCGCCCGATCTTCCCAAACAAAGTGGGCTGCGCTGACAAGGGCCGCATATTTGCGCTCTGAACTGGCATAGGCCAATTCCGCCGCCGCCGCCCGGGCCGCAGATCCAATCTCGGCCATCAAATCGGCATATTGCGCGTCCATCCCCTGCCCTTTCATACGTGCCCAAATATCCCGGGGTCCGGGGCAGCGCCCCGGGGCCAAGGGTCAAATCACCAAATCATCCCGGTGCACCAAAGCGGCGCGGCCCTGATAGCCCAAAATCGCCTCGATCTCGCCCGACCTGTGGCCGGCAATCGCCTTGGCCTCAACGGCCGTATAGCGCACCAAGCCCTTGCCCAGAATATCCCCCTCGGGCGAAACCAGCGCCACCGGATCCCCGCGGCCAAAGGTGCCCGTCACCGAAGTCACCCCCGCAGGCAACAGGCTTTTGCCCTGCGCCATAGCCGCCACTGCCCCCGCATCCAAGCGCAACTCGCCGCGCGGTTTCATCGCGTTGATCCACCGCTTGCGCGCCGCCTGCGGGTCGCCTTGGGCTATAAACCATGTGCGATTTGCCCCCTGCGCCAAGGCTTGCAGCGGGCGCAGCACCGAACCTTCCATGATGGCCATTGCACAGCCCCCCGCCACAGCAGTCTTGGCGGCGAGCAGTTTCGTTTTCATGCCCCCCTTCGACATGCCAGAAACGGGGTCGCCTGCCATTGCTTCAATCGCCGGAGTGATCTTTTCGACCAGATCAAATCGCGTCGCGCTGAAGTCTTCCTTGGGATTGGCGGAATAAAACCCGTCCACATCCGACAGCAGCACCAATTGATCTGCCCCCACCGTCACCGCAATTTGCGCAGCCAACCGGTCATTGTCGCCAAAGCGGATCTCATCCGTCGCCACCGTGTCGTTTTCGTTGACAATCGGCACCACGCCCAAACTCAACAACGTCTCCATCGTGGCACGAGAGTTCAGGTAGCGCCGCCGATCCTCGGTGTCTTCCAGCGTGACCAAAACCTGTCCCGTGATGATGCCATGCGGGGCCAGAACCTCTTCATAGGTGCGCGCCAGCCGTATCTGGCCCACCGCAGCGGCGGCTTGGCTTTGCTCCAGCGTCAGCGCGCCATCGGGCAGGCCAAGAACCTTGCGCCCCAAAGCGATAGAGCCGGAGGATACCAACACCACATCCGCCCCGCGCGCCTTGGCCTCGGCCACGTCCAGCGCAAGTGCGGCGAGCCATGCTGTTTTCAGCCCCGTCACGCGGTCTACCAGCAAGGCAGAGCCGATCTTCACAACCAACCGGCGCGCCTTTCGAATATCAGGGGCGGACTTATGGCTTAGGGCCGCCACGGCGTCACCTCTTCGGGCTTGGCATTGCCAGCTTTGATGCGGGCGTAAATCTCGCGCAGAACATCTTGCAACCCGCGCCCTGCCACGCCCGAGATCACAAACACCTCGCCCCCGCTGGCCTTTTCCAAGGCGCGGCGGCGGTCGCTGATCTGTTTGGCGTCCATCGCATCGACCTTGTTCAGCGCCAAGATGCGCGGCTTGTCGCCCAGCACTTCAGAATAGGCCTCAAGCTCGTGCACGATGGTGCGGTAGTCTTTGGTGATGGTGGAAGATGTGCCATCAACCAAATGCAGCAAGACTTTGCAGCGTTCGACATGGGCTAGGAATTGCATCCCCAAGCCCCGGCCTTCGCTGGCGCCTTCGATCAGGCCGGGAATGTCAGCCATCACAAATTCTGCGCCATCAACGCCCACAACCCCAAGGTTGGGAACCAAAGTGGTGAAAGGATAATCCGCAATCTTGGGGCGCGCATTCGACACAGCCGCCAAAAAGGTCGACTTGCCCGCATTTGGCAGGCCAAGCAGGCCCGCATCGGCGATCAGCTTCAAACGCAGCCAGATCGTGCGTTCCACACCCTCTTGCCCCGGATTGGCCCGCGCAGGGGCGCGGTTGGTGGCCGATTTGAAGCGCAAGTTGCCCCACCCACCATTGCCGCCTTCAGCCAAGCACACACGCTGGCCCGGAACGGTCAGGTCGGCCAGCACCGTTTCTTCGTCTTCGTCCAAAATCTCGGTGCCCAAGGGCAATTTCAGCACAATATCTTCGCCAGTCTTGCCGGTTTTCTGGCTGCCCATACCGGGCTGGCCCGACTTGGCGAAGAAGTGCTGCTGATAGCGGTAGTCGATCAGGGTGTTTAACCCCTCGACCGCTTCCGCCCAGACTGACCCGCCATGGCCACCATCGCCGCCATCAGGCCCGCCATATTCGACATATTTGTCGCGCCGGAACGACACGCAACCGCCCCCACCGCCACCCGAGCGGATATAGACTTTGGTGAGGTCGAGAAATTTCATAACGCAAAACCATGATAGGGGACGCATCAGCCGATAGCCGCAAGACACCAAAGGTGCAAGCCTTGTGCTGCATTGTTAAGGCAATCAGGGCGGGTGAGGGCCTTCGGCATGCCCTGCCCAGCGTGCAAACTTGCACAGATCAGGCGCAGATCGTGCCGTTGTGTTAGGGCGGGCCTTGCGCCACTCACAGCCATCACTTCCCGCGAAAGGACATTCTATGCCCGCCATTTCCCTTTTTGAACCCTACACCATGGGCCCACACAAGCTGGCCAATCGGATCGTCATGAACCCGATGACGCGCTGCCGTGCCGATGCTGACGGCGTGCCCACGCCGATCATGGCCACCTATTACGCCCAACGCGCCACAGCGGGGCTGATCGTGACCGAAGGCGTTGCCCCTTCGGCCAATGGTCGCGGCTATGCCCGCCAGCCGGGCTTGTGGAGTGCGGCACAAATCGCCGCTTGGAAGCCCGTCACCGCAGGTGTGAAAGCCCAAGGCGGCGTGATCTTCGCCCAAATAATGCACACCGGCCGCGTTAGCCATGCCGCCAATATGCCCGCCGGTGGCCGCATTATTGCCCCCAGCGCCTTGGCCTTGGCAGGTCAGATGTATTCTGACGCGCAAGGCATGCAGGACTATCCTGTTCCCCAAGAAATGACGCTTGGCGACATCGCCTCTACCCAAGCCGAGTTTGTCACCGCCGCCAAAGACGCCATCGCCGCAGGCTTTGACGGGATCGAGTTGCACGGGGCCAACGGCTATCTGCTGGAACAGTTCCTTAGCCCGCACACAAACCAACGCCACGATGCTTATGGCGGGTCAGTCGCCAATCGCATCCGCTTTGTGGTGGAAGTGGCCAAGGCTGCGGCCGCAGCCATCGGCGGTGACAAGGTGGGCATTCGCCTGTCGCCTTACGGCATGGCTTCGGGGATGACGCCTTATCCTGAAGTGGATGAAACCTATCTGGCCCTAACCAAAGCCTTAGCTGAAGCGGGCCTGATCTATCTGCACATCGCCAACCACGCCGCCATGGGCAACCCGCCGATCCCCGCCGCGTTGCTGGCATCCCTGCACGCCGCATGGCCGCGCACCTTCTTCTTGGGGGGCAGCTTTGATCTGGCATCGGGCCAAGCGGCGGTGGATGCGGGCGAAAGCGATCTGGTGGGCATTGGCCGCGCCTTTATCGCCAATCCCGATCTGGTCGCACGAATGAAAAACGGCACGCCCTTGGCCGAGATGAACTCCGACGCGCTTTATTCCGCGGGTGCTGCTGGTTACACCGACTATCCCAACGCCTAAACAACCTGGCACGCCCCGCTTCGGCCTTGGGGCGCGCCATAGCCCATCACAAACAAATCACCGATCCTGCCTTATAGCTGTGATCAAACTAGGCTATCTGGCGCCGACAACAGGAGCGCCCTAGATGCCAACCCATAAACCCAACCCCACCAAAGGCGTTCTGCTGGTGATGGGGGCGGTGTTCATCTTTGCCCTTTCCGACACCGTCACCAAGCATTTGGCGACCATTTACCCCGTGTCGATTGTCTTGCTGATGCGATACTTGGTGAATGTGGTTTTGCTGCTGGCCATCCTGTTCCCCTCGCAAGGCGCTGCCTTTTGGAGCACCAAGCGGACGGCTTTGGTTACAGTGCGCGCGCTGACGCTGTGCGTGGCGTCAATGACGATGGCCATGGCGTTGCGCGTGATGCCCGTGGCAGAGGCGGTTTCGATAGTCTACCTTGCCCCTTTTGCCGTGATGCTGCTGGCGATGCCCTTGCTGGGCGAGCGGGTGAATTGGGTGGGCTGGGTTGGCGCGGGTCTGGGCTTTACCGGCGTTTTTCTGATCGCACGTCCCGGTGGCAATCTGGCCCCTTTGGGCGTTGGCCTGTGCCTGATCAATGCCGCCTGCGGGACGGCCTATAACCTTTTGACCAAGGTCTTATCGCGCAGCGAAACCACCAATGCGCTTTTGTTCAACACCGCCTTTGTTGGCGCGCTGGTCTTTGCGCTGCTGTCGATCGGGCAGTGGCATGGGCCTACGCCGGGTCTGGTGGATATGGGCCTGATGATGCTGTTGGGCCTGTTGATGACCAGCGGCCACTTTCTGTTCACAGCCGCCTACCGCGAGGCGCCGGCCTCTACCGTGGCCCCCATCGGCTATATGCAGCTTTTCTGGTCAGGCGGGCTTGGCTGGTTGGTCTTTGGCCATATACCCGATGCACTTAGCATCTTGGGGATGGCGATGGTGATGGTGGCCGGCGTTTCCATTGCCCTGCGCTCGCATTTCGACGGGCGCAAGGCGCAGGCTTTTGCAGCACTTTAACGCGCGACCAGATGGCCCTGACCTATGTCGGTCAAGTGCAGTTTGAGCGGGCCTTGGCCCAAGGGATGCACGGGGCTTGGCACATCGCCACTTAAGCGCGCAACGGGCGGGCGGATGTGGGTTGGGTCTGGGATCGGCACTGCCGCGATCAGCCGCTGGGTGTAGGGGTGCTGCGGGTTGGTGAAAACTTGGGCACGGGTGCCGGTTTCCACGATCTGTCCCAGATACATCACTGCCACACGGTCGGCGATATTCTCGACCACGGCCATGTCGTGGCTGATGAACAAATAGGCCACGCCAAATTCGCGCTGCAAGGCACGCAGCAGGTCTAACACCCGCGCCTGCACGGAAACGTCTAGCGCCGAGACACTTTCATCAGCAATCACCAGTTGCGGGTTCAGGGCCAAAGCGCGCGCGATGCAGATGCGCTGGCGCTGCCCGCCGGAAAACTCGTGCGGGTAGCGGTCGATTTGATCAGCCGACAGGCCAACGCGGGTAAATAACTCGGCCGCTTTGGCGCGGCGCAGGGCGGCGTCACCGATGCCGTGGATCAGCAGGGGTTCGCTGACCAGATCGCCCACCCGCATCCGCGGGTCTAACGCCGCCATCGGGTCTTGAAACACCATTTGCACCTGACGGCGCAGGTCTTTGCGGCCCGCGCTGTCCAGATCAGACAGGGCGCGCTCGCCTATGGTGATGCGACCAGAGTGGGGCACAAGGCCCACAATCGCCTTGGCAATGGTCGACTTGCCGCAGCCCGACTCTCCGACCAGCGCAAAGGTTTCGCCTTTGCGGATTTGCAGCGACACCTGCTCTACCGCGTGCACCTGATGGGACACACGCCCCAAGACCCCGCCGCGCATCGCGAAGCGCACGGACACATCTGTTAGGTCTGCGACAATTGCGCCGTCTGGCGCAGGGCGGGCGGGGCTGCCCATGCGTGGCACGGCAGACAGCAAGGCTTGCGTGTAAGGCGCTTGGGGTTGGGCGAACAAGGTGCGCGTCGCGGCCTGTTCCACCATCGCCCCGTTTTGCATCACAATCACACGGTCGGCCATTTCGGCCACAACGCCCATGTCATGAGTGATCAGAATAATCGCCGTGCCCAGATCACGTTGCAGGTCGCGCAGCAAATCAAGCACTTCGCGCTGAACGGTGACATCCAGCGCCGTGGTGGGTTCATCTGCAATCAGCACTTGCGGGCGCAGGGCCAGCGCCATGGCGATCATCACGCGCTGGCGCATCCCGCCGGATAATTCATGCGCAAACTGATCTAACCGGCGTTCGGGCTGCGACAGGCGCACCGCGCGCAACGCTTCCAACGCCCGCAAGCGGGCTTGCGCGCGCGAGGTGACGGTATGCGCACGGATCGCTTCAACCAGTTGCGCCCCGATGGTCATCACCGGGTTAAGCGAGGTCATCGGTTCTTGAAATATCATCGCGATGCGGTCGCCGCGCAGGGCACGCATCTGGTGTTCGGGCAGCTTGGAAATAGCAATCTCGCCAAGGCGAACGCCGCCGTCAGTGATCGCCACATTGGGCGGCAAAAGACCCATGATCGCCAGCGCTGTGATAGACTTGCCCGACCCGCTTTCCCCCGCAATCGCCAGCACTTCGCCGCGCTTTAGGGTAAAGGACAAATCGCGCACCAAGGGTTTGGCGCCCATTTCGGTTGTCACCGAAACGGTTAGGTTCTGAACCGTCAGAACCGAAAGGTCCGGGGCCGGTGTGGCCCCGGATATGGGCGAAATCGCCGTCATTCGAACACGCAGCGCGGGAAGTAGAACGACACGACCCAGTTGGGCATGTCGACGATTTCCGAGATGCGCAGGTCGGCGCAGGTCGACACCAGCATATAGGCGTCAACCGCCGCCATGCCGCGTGTGGCGCAGAGAAAGTCGACCATGCCCGACACAGCATCACGCGACGCCGCCATCAGGTCAGGGCCGATGCCAGTTGTCACCTCGTAGCCTTTGGCATCCAGATGGCGGGTGACGGGGCCGGGGGTGGTGAAGCGTGGGGTTTTCAGCGGATAGTTTTTCACCAAATCCAGCGTCAGCACCACATCCATCGGGCTTTCGATGGCGGTGCCACAGACCTCGCCGTCGCCTTGGGCGGCATGGGTGTCGCCCACGCTGAACAGGGCCCCTGCCACCTCGATCGGCAGATAAAGGACGGTTCCCGCGTTCAGATCGCGGATATCCAGATTGCCCCCGACGCGCCGGGGTGGCACGACGGAATGGAGGCCCGCTGCCGCCAACGCATTGCCGATGGTTCCGGCAAAGGGCTTCAGCGGCACACGCGCTTCGCGCCCGTACAGCGCGGGGCCCATTTGGCCCGGATCATAGGACCAAACGTGCAAAGCGGGGTCGGTGAATTGGTCGGCCAGCAGGCCAAAGCCCGGGATATTCGCCGTCCAGCCAAAGCCGCGCCCGTCAAAGGCACGCGGGGCGAAGCTGTCGATGGTGATTTTCAGCACATCGCCGGGCTCTGCGCCCTCGACATAGATCGGGCCTGACACGGGGTTGATCTTGCCAAAGTCCAAGGCCGTCACATCGGCGACAGTCGACTGCGGGCCAAGTTGGCCCGCAGAGGAATCGTTGCAGTGAAACAGGATCGTCGATCCCGGCTCGACCCTAGCGGCTGGGGCAAACGAGTTGTCCCAGCCAAAGTGGTGCTGTGCGCCGTGGATCGTGTAGTTGCAAGCTTTGCACATGGGCTTACTGTTTGACGTAGATGTAGTCAAAGTTGATCGGTGTTGCCACCGGATCGGCGTAAAGCTCGTTCGCACCGCCAAGGCGCGGGCCGTGCATCGTGTAACGGCTTTCGTTGAACACCGGCACCCACGGCGCATCCGCCATCACTTTGGCCATGATGTCAGACCAAGCCTTCATCCGGTCCGTGGTTTGTTCCGGCGCGGTCATCGCGTCAGCGGCGGCGGCTGCGGCATCTAGGTCTTTGTTGCAATAATGCGCCCAGTTCCAACCGCCGGGGCCAGCCGCTTGGCACGACAGGATCGGGCCAAAGAAGTCTGACGGATCGGGGAAGTCTGCCGCCCAAGCCATGCCGCCCGACCAGATCATCGCGGCTGTGTCCGGCTCTCCGCCCGCTTGGATCACGTTGGCCTGTGCCAGCGATTGGATCGCCGCCTTCACGCCAATCTGCGCCAGATCCTGCTGGATCGCTTGGGCGATGCGCGGGTTCGGGTCGGTGTTGTAGACGTAAAGTTCCGTTTCAAACCCGTCCGGCAGGCCCGCCTTGGCCAGCAGCGCTTTGGCAGCTTCCGGGTCATAGGCATAGCCCACATAGGTCGGATCATAGCCCGGCATTCCGGGGGGCAGAACCTGACCGGTAGGCGTCGCGCGGCCGTTGATGATCTGGGTGATACGCTCTTTGTTGATCGCCATATTCAGCGCCTGACGCACCTCTGGCTTGTCAAACGGGGCAACGTTCAGGTTCATCGTGATATAGCCGGTTTGCAGGCTGGCTTGGCTAACCACCAACGCCGCTTGCGCCGGATCGCCCATCACCTCGGTGAACTTGGCGGGGGGGATACCGTCGCCTGCAATGTCAATCTCGCCCTTTTGCAGGCGCAGCAGGGCCACGACCGGCTCTTGGCCGACTTGGAAGGTGATCTTGTCCAGATAGGGTTCGCCCGCGCGCCAGTAATCGGCGTTGCGTTCAAACACCAGTTGCTGGCCAAGTGTCCAATCGGTCAGCTTGAAAGCGCCCGTGCCGACGGGATGCTTGCCGAAATCCGCCCCCGCCTCTTCGACCGCTTCTTTGGCCACGATGTAGCTGAAGTTCAGCGCCATCACCTGCAAGAAGGTGGCATCGGGCCGGTTCAGGGTGATTTCCACCGTCAAAGGATCAACGACCTTCACGCCTTCAAGGCTGGTGGCAGACCCATCCGCCATCTTTTCCGACCCCTTGATCGACGCAAAGAACCCCGCCCCCGGCGATTGGGTGGCAGGCGAAGTCACTCGGTCAAGCGAGTATTTCACATCGTCCGCAGTCATCTCGCGCCCGTTCGAGAATTTGACACCTTTGCGCAGGTGGAAGGTAAAGGTCATCCCATCGGCTGACACGTCATAGCTTTCCGCCAGACCCGGACGCAGGGTTGTCGTGCCGGGGACATAATCCATCAAGCCATCAAACAGCGACTTGATCATCGACCAGTTCTGCCAGTCATAGCCAATCGCAGGGTCCAGCGTGGCCACATCGTCGTGATAGGTCACAGTGATCTCACCACCCTGCTTTGCGGCAGGATCGGGGGTATAGTCTTGCGCCAAAGCGGGGGCCGCAAAGGCCAGAACAAGGGCGGTCGAGGCGAGAAGGTTTTTCATAAGTCTCTCCTATTGGGGTCGAATTTTGGTTAGCGAATTTTGATACGTGGGTCGATGAACGGGGTGATCAGATCGGCCAGAAGGTTGCCCAGCACAATTGCCACGGCTGACACCAAGGTCACGGCCATGATAATGGGAATGTCGATGCGTTGGATGGCTTGCCACGCCAATTGCCCAATGCCGGGCCAAGCAAACACGCTTTCCACCACCACCACACCGCCCATGAACACGCCGATGTCGATGCCGATCATGGCAATCACCGGCAAAATGGCGTTGGGCAGCGCATGGCGCAGAATGACACGGCTGCGGGTTAGGCCCTTGGCGCGGGCGGTGCGGATGAAATCGGTCGCCAAGACCTCGATCATCGAAGACCGCATCATCCGCGCGTACCAGCCCGACCCAAGGATGCCCAAAGTGACAGCGGGCAGCACCAGATGGCGAAAGGTGCCGTAACCGCCCACGGGAAACCAGCTCAGTTGCACGGCGAAGATATACAGCAAGATCAGGCTGACCACGAATTGCGGGGCCGATACCGTCACAAAAGAGGTCATCATCAGCACCTGATCCGCAAACCGCCCCTTGGTCAGCGCCGCCACGATGCCCATGGTGATGCCCAAAGCCAACTCGCACGCGATGCCCGCAGCCATCAGCAGCAAAGTGGCGGGCAAGCGCGAGGCGATCAGTTCGGCCACTTGGGTCTTTTGCAGATAGCTGCGCCCGAAATCGCCGTGCAACAGGCCCCAAAGATAGCGCAAGAACTGAACGACAAAGGGCTGATCCAGCCCCAACTCGCGGCGGATATTCTCGACCGTTTGCGCGCTGGCAGAGCGGCCCGCAATCTGGCGCACCGGATCGGCGGGCAGGATGTAAAGCAGGAAAAAGGTGATGAACGCCACACCCAGCAAGATCAGGGCAGACTGGATCAGCCGGCGCAACAGGTAGCTTGCCATTTATCCTCTGCCCCGTTGTGTCGGATCGAGCACGTCACGTAGCGCATCGCCGACAAGGTTAAAGGCCAAAGCCAGCAGGATAATCGCCGCTCCGGGGATAAAGACCAGCCAAGGGGCCGATTGAAAGTAGGTTTGGTTTTCAAAGATGATATTGCCCCAGCTTGGCATTGGCGGCTGCACGCCGACCCCTAGAAAAGACAACGTGGCTTCCAACAGCACCGTGGTTGAAATGCCCAAGGTGCCCCAGACGATGATCGTGGGCAAAAGATGCGGCAGAATGTGGTGCCACAGGATACGGCCCGTCGATGCGCCCAAGGTGCGCTCGGCTGCGATGAAATCGCGTGTGGCAAGCGATGACGTCTCGGTGTAAATCACCCGCGCGGTTTGCACCCAGTTGACCAAGGCAATCACCATAGCCACGATCCACAGCGAGGGTTGGAAGATCGCCGCAAGGCAGATCGCCAGCAACAGGGCCGGAAAGGCCATCATCAGATCGGTAAAGCGCATCAAGACCGCGCCGATCCAACCTTTGAAATAGCCCGCAAGCAGCCCAACCGCTGTTCCGATCAAAAGTGACAGTCCGTTGGCCACCACCCCGATGATCAACGATGTCCGCGCGCCGTAAACGATGCGCGAGAACAGGTCGCGGCCCAAAAGGTCGGTGCCAAAGATAAACGCAGCACTGGGCGGCATGGGCGCGCCTTCCAGCGTTAACCCGTCAAACATCTGCTCTTCGGGGGCATAGGCCACAAGCCAAGGTGCTGCCAGTGCCGCGCCCAGCACCAAAGCAATCACAACAAGGCCCAGCACCGCCAACTTGCGCCGCATCAAACGGCGGATCGGCCCTGCGGGTCGGATGGGTTCAGCCACGGCAACAGACATCAGCATCCTTTCAAGCGCGCGGCGCTCTGGTAAGGGGGGGAAGCTAGCGGTGGCCCCCAGACACGTCAAGGCGCGCAACAGGGTCTGATCGGGCAAGGTGCTGTACGATCAGGCAAATGCCCAGTTTTTGGGCGTTACCACCGCCCAATGGCCTTGCGCCCCAAAGCGCTGATCGACACGGCCAGCAGGATGATCAGGCCCACCAGCACCTCACGCACATAGCTGTCGACTTGCAACTGGGTCAGGCCATTGTCCATGACGCCCAAGACCAACACGCCCAGAACCGATGCCAGAACCCGTGGCTGGCCGTGGCGCGTCACTGTCATGCCCAAGAACACCGCCGCGATGGCGTTCAGCATCAACCCTTCGCCCTGCGTCGGGTTGGCGGATGCCACGCGGGAAGCATACATCAACCCCGCCACAGCCGCCCCCACGCCAGTGAAGCCGTAAGCCGTCAACCGCAGCCAAGTGACGCGCACACCCGCCAGCCGCGCCGCCTCGGCATTGCCGCCGATGGCGTAAAGGCGGCGGCCATAGGTTGACAGTTCCAGCACCACAAAGACCGCGCCCGTGATCGCCAGCGCCAACAGCGTCAGCCACGGCAACACCACGGGCTTGTCGCCCAAACTGCCCAAGGGCAGGCCCGATTTGGCGAAATCGGCGAAGGATTGCGGAATGTCGCGGCCAAAGATCGTCTTGCCGCCCGACAGGATAAAAGCCGCCCCCGAATACATCGTCAGCGTGGCCAAAGTGGCGACAAAGGGCAAAATCCCAATCACGCTGACCAACACCCCGTTCACCAGCCCCCCCGCCAGCCCGACCACCAAAGCCGCCCCCACCGCCACAGGCACGGGCCAGCCCATGGTGAACAACACCGCCGCGACGATGCCAGACAGCGAAGCCATCGACCCAACCGACAGATCAAAATCACCCACCACCATCACCACAGTCATGGCCACCGCCACCACCGTTAGCATCGAGACTTGCTGGGTGATGTTCAGCCAATTGCGCGCTGTCATGAACGTGTCGGGTAAAAGTGCCCAAAAGACCAAGACAATGGCCGCCATGCCAATCAGCGTGCCGTAATGGCGTAAGAACCGGACCATCAGGCCACCTCTTTTTCATAACACAGCGCCAAAAGCGCGCCTTCGGTCAGCCCTTCGGCGGGGATAATCTGCGTCAAGCGACCGCCTTGCAAAATGCCGATCCGATCTGACAGGCCGATCAACTCGGGCAGGTCAGACGATACCATCACCACCCCCACGCCTTGCGCTGTCAGCCCACGGATCGTGGCATAAATGTCAAATTTGGCCCCCACATCGACGCCGCGCGTGGGTTCATCGAGCAGCAGAACAACGGGCGGGCCTGCCAAGGCGCGGGCGAAAAGCACCTTTTGCTGGTTGCCCCCCGACAATTCCGCCGCCACTTGGGCCTGGTTTTGCGCCTTGAGCCGCACCGCTTGCGCCAAGCGGGCGACCAAGCGGGTGATCCACAACCGACGCACAAACCCCGCCGTGGACAGCGCGGGAATATGCGGCAGCGCCACGGTGTCGGCCAGCGGTTGATGCAGCATCAAGCCCTCGGCGCGGCGTTCGCGCGGCACATAGGCTAGGCCCGCAGCCCAAGCGGCAGCGGGGCTTTGGCCGAAACCGTGCCCCTTCACCAACACCTGCCCCTGTCGCGGCACGGCCCCCATCAAGGCGCGCAGCAGGTGGTTGCGGCCTGATCCTGACAGGCCCGCAAGGCCCAACACCTCACCCGCGTGCAGCGTGAAATCTATGTCGCGCAAAAGGCCAGATTGCAGACCGCGCACGTCAAGCAAGGGCGCGCCGCCCACCTCGCCATTGGCAGGCGGATAGAGCGTGGCAAAATCGCGACCTGTCATGTCTTGGATGATCTGGTTGCGGCTGACCTGATCGCGCATCAAGGTTGACACGTGCCGCCCATCGCGCAGCACGGTGACACGGTCTGACAGGGCCAACACCTCGTCCATGCGGTGCGACACATACAAGATCGCATGGCCCGCCGCGCGCAGGGTGTGCAGGGCGGTGAACAACCGCTCAGCCTCGGGCCCCGTTAGGGCGGCGGTGGGTTCATCTAGCACATAGGCCCAAGGTCGCGGGCCTTGCGTGTCAATCAGGGTGGCGGCGATGCGGGTCAGCATTTGATCGCCCGGACCAAGATCAGCCATCGTCGCCGTGGGGTCGATATGGGTCACACCCAAACGATCTAGCGCCGCCAGCGTTACCGCGTGCAGGGCGCGCCAGTCCACCAGCCCAAATCCAAAGCTGGGGTAAGGGTGTGCTAGGTGCATATTCTCGGCCACCGACAGCGCGGGGACGATCTGCAATTCTTGGTGCAAAAACCGCAGCCCCAAGCCTTCAGCCGCCGCAGGAGAGGTTAGGCAAACCGCAGCGCCGTCAAAGGTGATCTGCCCCGCATCGGGCAGCTCTAGCCCCGCCAGAATGCGGATCAGGGTGCTTTTGCCTGCACCATTCTCGCCCATCAGCGCGTGAATCTCTCCACCGCGCAAATCCAGACCCGCGCCGTCAAGGGCGCGGGTCTGGCCGTAGGTTTTCACCACGCCGTGAAGGGAAAGTTGGGGCATGGGGTATCCGATAAAGGGCGGCGCGACCAAGCGCGCCGCCGGATCTGCGTTACTTGGCGTTGACCGATGTCACCAACTGGGTCGGCACATAGATCACGTTGGCTTTCAGCACCTCACCCCCCAGCACACGGGCCATAGTGTCAGCAGCGGTTGCCCCGATGCCCTTGAAGTCTTGCGCCACCGAGGCTTCAAAGTTGCCGCCCGCCGCAATCGCATCGCGCGCTTGGGGGTTGGCGTCGATGCCGGTGATGACGATGCCTTCGTTCTGGCGGCCTGCAGCCTCAATCGCTTGCAGCGCGCCCAAAGCGGGTTGGTCCCAAGCGGCCCAAACGGCTTTGATGCTGCCCGGCTCGGGGTTGGCGGCCAAAAGGGCTTCCATCTTGGCGCGGCTGTCAGCGATGCCGCCATCCGAAACATCAGGGGTGATCCGGTCAAGCACTTTGATGTCGGGGAAGTTCTTGAACACCGCATCCGCGATCACACCGCGCACCTGCACGGGGGGGAAAGCGTCAAAGGTGAACATCACAACCCCGCCCGCGCCGCCAATGCGGTTGGCGATATAGACCGAGGTTTCGGCAGCCATCTCGTATCCGTTCGAGGTGACGTTGGCCTTGATGCGCGCATCAGCGCCGGCATCCATGCCCACAACCGGAATATTGGCCGCTGCAGCCGCATCCAGCCCCGCCCCGATCTGCGAGGGGTCGACGTTGATGACGATGCCATTGACGCCCTGCGCCACCACATCCTCGATGCGCGAGATGACAGCAGCCACATCGCCTTGGGTGTCAATCACGTTGACCTCCCAGCCCAGTTCTTTGGCGCGGGCCTCAAACGCTTCGACATAAAACTGCGTTCCAGGCTGCGACAGATAGGGCGTGATCACCGCAATCTTTTCGCCCGCAGCCAAAGCGGCCCCAGCGCCCAAGGCGGCAAAGCCTGCGGCCAGAACCAAAGCGCGGCCAAGTCCGCGCCGTGTGATGGAATAGGTCATGGTATTCTCTCCCCTACATAGCCGCCCTTGATGCAGCGGCGCTCTTGCGAAGGGCAGATTGTCAGGCGAGTGTGCTCTCGTCCAGTGGTTTGACGGGGCGCAGCGGGGGATTCAAGCGATGGAATGTGTGATTGGGGTAGACTTGGGCACCACCTCGCTGAAAGCGGTGCTGCTGACGGTTGACGGGCAGCGCTTGGCCGAGACCGCGGCCCCCTACCCCACCCAACGCCCCGGCGCTGGTTTGGCCGAACAAGACCCGCAAGATTGGTGGCGCTTGGTGATGGATGCGCTGCGCGGGTTTGAAGGTTTGGGCAAGGTGCGCGCTTTGTGCATCACCTCGCAGGTCAACACCCATGTGTTTGTCGATGCCGCCCTGAACGTGCTGCACCCCGCCATCGTTTGGCAAGACGGGCGCGCTGCCGTGGCGGGGGCCGAGATGGATGCCCGCCTGACGCTGGCTGAAAAGATCGCAGCCCTTGGCGCTCCCATTCCGGTGGATGCCAGCCATGCTTTGGCGCGGATGAATTGGATGGCGCAGACGCATCCTGTGATCTGGGCGCAAACTGCCCATGTGCTGTTGCCCCGCGATTACCTTTTGGCGCGGTTGACGGGGCAGATTTTGACAGACCCGATGTCGTCGGTGGGCTTGGTGGGAACAGACCTAACCTATGCCACAGCGCTGACCAGCCTGATGCAGGGCGCTTCTTCGCGCTTACCCGCCTTGGCGGACCCTCTGTCGGTGGCGGGGGTGGTGCAAGCGGGAATGCCCTTTGCGGGCACGCCCGTTGTGCTGGGCATGATGGACGCTTGGGCCAGCCTGTTGGGCTTGGGCGTGGTGCGGCAAGGGCAGGCCATGCTGCTGTCGGGCACGTCAGAGGTGACGGGGCTGATTTCTGCCACAGTCACGGCGGAAGCGGGGGTTGTGACCTTTCCACCTTGGGCCGGTATCACGCTGCACGCAGGGCCAACGCAGGCGGGGGGGGCCTCGCTTGACTGGTTGGCGCGGCTTTTGGGGCAAAGCGCGGGGGATTTGGCCCAAGGGGAGGCAGAGATTACCGCCAGCACGCCGCTGTTCCTGCCGCATCTACAGGGCGAACGCGCACCGTTTTGGGATGCCGCCCTGCGGGGCACTTTCGCAGGTCTCACGGGGGCCTCAGGGCCTGCCGAGCTTACGGCAGCTGTGATGGAAGGCGTGGCCTTTTCGGCCCGCTTGGCGCTAGAGTCGCTGGAACGCTCTGGCGCGGTGCAGCCTGATACAGTGCGCTTAGGGGGCGGGGGCGCAGCGTCTGATAGGTGGTGCCAGATCAGGGCCGATGCGCTGAATGTGCCCCTTGAACGAGTGGCAGGCAAAGACCCCGGCGCTATGGGGGCTGCGGTGATGGCAGGCGTGGGCAGCGGGGCCTTGCCCGATCTTGCCACGGCGGCAGAACGCTTGGTGCGGGTTGAGCGTACCTTCACCCCCAACCCAGCCAAGGCCCAAATGGCCGACCGCCGCTTTGGCCTGTGGCGCGACCTGATCACCCAAACCCGCAGCATCAATGCCGCTCTGGCGGGATAAAGCGAAAATGGACCTGTTCCCATTCACCGCGTCCCCCAGTAACTTGGCCCCAAAATAAGGAAACGCAGATGAAACGCATTGCCGTGGTGACAGGGGCCGCAGGGGGCATGGGGCGGGCGATTGTGAACCGCCTGTTGGATGACGGGTTGCATGTGGTGGGCGTTGATATCAACACCACAGCCCTTCTGGGCATGTCAGCCGACCTGCCCGATTTCACCCCCGAAGCTTGCGATCTGACCGATGCCGAGGCGATTTTTGACCTGTTTGACCGCATCACCCGCAAGTTTGGCGGAGTGGATGCCTTGGTCAACAATGCGGGCACCTGCTTTATGTCAGACTTCCCCGACATTTCGGCGGATGAGTTGGACAGGCAGATGGCCGTCAACTTCTTGTCGGCTTTTCATTGCTGCCAGCAGGCTGTCAAGGCGATGGCGGGGCGGGAGGGGGTGCGCAAGATCGTCAACATCTCGTCCAACGGGGCCTATAACTTCGACGTCTTTGACCCGCCGCACTACCGCGCCTCTAAGGCGGCGATGGATACGCTGACCAAAGACTTGGCCCGCCGCTATGCAAGCGACATGATCGCGTGCAACTCAATCGCGCCCGCCATGACCGAAACGCCTTTGTTCAATGTGCTGACCGAAGAGGTGCTGGCCCGCGCCATTTCGGCCATGCCGCACGGCCATGCGATGCAGCCTGAACAGATTGCGGCTTGGGTGGGGTTCTTGATCTCGCCCGCAGGCGATGTGTCATCGGGCAACGTGATCATCCTGAACCAAGGGCGTGATGTCAGGTGAAGGTGCAGATCCACAAGCTTTTCGATTACCTTCTCAGCACCACAGCGGAAGTGCCCGAATGTGTGCTGGGCTTTTCGCTGTCCAAATCCCCCCGCCTGCGCGACTTTATGGCCGATCTAGACCCGAACCTGTCGCTCGATTGGAACGGGGTCAGCTTTCAGGGCCTGCCTGCCCTGCGCGCCCACGTGATCGCGCAAGCGGGTTTGGAAGGTACTTGCACCCCCGACGAAGTGCTGATCACCGCAGGGGCTGCCGAAGCGAACTACCTATGCCTGCGCCAGCTTTTGGATGCTGGCGACGAGATGGTCACCGAAACCCCCGGCTGGCCGCAAGCGGCGGTGCTGGCCAAGGCCATTGGGGTAAAGCTGACCACCGTGAAGCGGCATGAGGCGGATGGGTGGCGGCTGGATATCGACGCGCTGGCCAAAGCCGTCACCGCGCGCACCAAGGTCATTTTCCTATCCAACCCCAACAACCCGACCGGCCAGCTTTTGACTGAAGCCGAGTTGCGCCAGATCGCCGCCATAGCCGACCGAGTGGGCGCTTGGTTGATCGTGGACGAGGTTTATGCAGGCCTTGAATGGCAAGGCCCCCGCGCGCCTTCCATCGCGGGGCTTTATGCGCGGGGGATTACCACGGGGTCAGTCTCTAAGGCCTTGGGGCTGCAAGGGCTGCGAACGGGGTGGATGATTTGCCGCGACAAAGGGATGATCCGCGACGGGGTCATCCTGCGCGAAAATGCGTCAGAGATCATGAATATCATGGGCGAGCATATCGCCGAAATCGCCCTGCGGCCTGATCGCCTAGGCCCTGCCCTTGCCCAAGCGCGTGCCGAAGGCAGCGCCAATCTGGCCGCGCTCGACAGCTTTATCGCCAGCCAACCCCGCCTGTCATGGGTCAAACCGCAAGCCGGATTGATCGGGCTGGCGCGGTTGCAAGGTGAGTTGGCCGAACCCTTCGCACGCCGTTTGCTGGCCGCGCCCTACCGCACCTTCTTATTGCCCGGCACGGCCTATGATGAACCCCACCACATCCGCTTGGGTGTGGGCGGCGGGGAAGAGGTGCGCTTGGCCGAAGGTTTGGCGCGGTTGGCTGCGTGTTTGGCGGCGTAGGTCAGGCCTGCAAAGCCAGCGCTTCGGCCACGGCCAGCGTCGCCATGGCAAGCGCAGCCTCGCGGGTGGTGGCGGCGGCGATGAAGCGGGCGTTGTGGCAAAAGCTGGCGCCTTGCACGCCGCAGGCAAGTTCTAACGCTTCGCCGATCAACCCCGCCCAAGCGGCGGGCAGATCGGCGCGTTGGGCGAAGCCCTCGTCACTTTGGCGAATGCCGGTGACGCACCAATCTTGCTGGCGTGGATGCACGACAAACAGCAGATGATCCGCCCCCGCCTTCACGATGGCAGGGCGAAAGGGCATACCCCTTGGCAGTTCCAAAATCCGATCAGCCCCCGCCGCGACGATGGCCTGATGCACCACAGCCTCTGCCCGGCGCTTGGCGGCGGAATTGGCCACCCGCGCCTCTACAAAGCTACGGGCGATAGACAAGGCCAGATAAAACCCCGCCTCTTCAGCCGCAGGATCGGTGCTGTCGAACACGGGTTTAAGCGTTTCAATCAGGCCCGGCAGGGTCATCGACGCCAAAGGCCCCGCCTCTGACAGGCTGACGGCCCCGTTGTCCACCAG
The DNA here is from genome assembly GCA_903873585.1 of uncultured Rhodobacterales bacterium. Lineage (GTDB taxonomy): Bacteria > Pseudomonadota > Alphaproteobacteria > Rhodobacterales > Rhodobacteraceae > Stagnihabitans. The sequence continues at coordinate 3,401 of CAIQOV010000017.1, read as the reverse complement.
ATCAACCGGCACAACAAAGCTGGCATCGAACGAGGCGTGCAGCGCCTCGACATCCTCGGCGGGAACATTGCTGGCTTCCAGATAAGCGCGGCCAAAGTGGTGCCAGATCAAACCGAACGAACTGTACGGCTGGCCGTCAGGCCGCAAGGGCGCGCCGCGCTGGTGATGGTCAAATATCCCCGCCTCTGCATCATAGGCCCCGCCCACATCATAAATCACACGGTCAGGCCCCGGCGTAATCCACTGCGGGGCACGGCTGCGCACCAGTTTGGCCGAAGGGTAAAGGCGCGTCAGGATGACGGACGAAAACACCTCATCCGCGTGAAAGCCGCCGGAATGGGTGACAAGGTGTTCAATGGTCATAAATAACGCTCCAATATTGGTCACGCCGCCTGAGCTGCGTGTTTTGAAAACATGGCCTGCCAATCCGTGACGACCTCTTCGGTTAAAAACAACAAACCGGCCACGTCTTCTACCGGCAAACCGTCTGACAACAGCAGCAAGGCATTGGCCATTCGGGCCTGCACGATATCAGCAGATTTGCTTTGCAACGCTTTAAGCAGCATCGAACGGTCGGTATCAGAAAGAAACATAGTGTCATTCGCCCATCATTTCGCAGAACAGGCGATGTGACACAGTGCGTTGCAACAGGCAACGGGGGGCAAAGGCTAACCTAACGTAATTGCGCGCTTTTTCGCAAAGCAGTCGGCGAAATTCAACAAAAAAGACCGACCTAGGCCGCAGGCTGTTGTATCAAGCCTTCACGCAAAGGCCGAAACGCGTTCACAAACCGCTCTAGAGCGTGCGTTTCGCGGGGCGGAACCGAGGCTGGCACAATAAAAGCCGGATCCTCGACATTAGAGCGGAATTCCATGCAGCGTGCCATGGATTGCCCTTCAACCGGCGGAACACCGAAATAACCACGTTGCCACCCCGCTGCATCCACGAACCCGCTAGGCTCTCCCGGTGGCAAGAAACAAATCGTGTGAACGCGCAGATCAGAACTGGCCAAACCGTTGTGAATAACCTCCATCATTGGTGCAGAGGGTGGCGTGGCCGCGCAAACAACTGCATGGATCGCCAAGTTATTCGCAGCCGCAAATTTGCGGAATATCTCCAGCACTTCTACCGACACAACTTCTGATCCGATAAAACAGCTTAGATCCCCTCGGTTGGCAAGCAACTGGCTCAACTTATTCTCAAGATCTAATATGACCTCGGCAGCCGGCGGCTGCGCCTTTATGTCAATGACATCGGTGCCGCCCATCAAACGACTATAACTGCTGCGTAAATTGCGGCGGAATGCCCCGATTTCCAAGGCCCGCCCATGCATAATCCCCGCGCCGACAGAATATCCGAACCCCAAGAAAGAGGTACGCAGATCATCTGACAGCGGCAGGATCATGGTCAACTTACGACGCTCGACGCTGTTCGTAGGCAACCCTGTCGGCGCATTGAGCGGAGTTGACCGAGTCACATCGGCCAAAACCGCAAGCACATCTACGTTAGATTTCAACGGCTCAACTGCCGCACCGGACGATGTTGCGATGCCCTTCGTCATTGGAACGTTAGAATCTTGCGCCCGCGCTATGGCTATATCCAGCGATGGCAATTTTTTCTCTTTAATGTCAAAATCCGAAGCCAAGCGTGGCAAAAATATAGATGTGCCCACCTTGACCGCAAGATCAACCCGCGACGGATCCGCCAACAACACAGCCCAATCAAGATAGACGAAGGCACGACACTCTTTGGACGGCATCTGCAAAACCAAACGCTTTACGCGTTGCTGAAGCGGCGAAAAGCGCTGGAAGGCTTCAGAAATTGTATCAATCGCAACTGACAAAGTAAAAATAGCGAGCGAGGCCACATCGCGTCCGGCAAGAGTCAACACACCATCAGACTGCAAAACCGCCAAAGGTTGAGTATCCTGGGCGTGACCAGCGGTTTTGAACAGACAAAAGCGGTGGTCCAAAACAATGTCGAAACACCGATCCTCTGGAACCGCGAAAGAAACCTGATCTAAAAAAGCCTGTGCGTCTTCATCCTGCCAAGGTTCAACCCGCACCAAGCTAAAATAAGCACCAACGCGCCGACGGTAAATAGACATACCATCAGGGCCTAGGCTTACAATATCACTCAGAAGTTCCACTTTGCAGCACCGATCCTTAACGCATCAAAGGCCGTAAAATGCGCTCTTTTGCCGACGCAAAGCTGACTTATGTTAAGCATTCGCTTGCGACACCAATTTGTGTCGCAAGCGGTGGTAGCCCCGTCACGCCGATGACAAAGCCTTTATTACATCACGTCTGCGCGCTTAAGTTCTTCGCGTGTTGTAGCAAACCAGCTGCGCAAATCATCCATACCGGAATAGATGCTCCAAAGGTCCACATCCAAGGTTTCGGTGATTTTGTCTTCGGGCATTTCAAGCGCCGTTTCCAACGAAACATAACGTTGCTCCATCGGCAGCCAAAGTTCAGACGTGCAACGCTGCAGACGGATAAAGCGCAAATCGGCTTCCATCTTTATTTTCATCAATGTGTCACGCATTCCAAGCGCTTCAAACGTGCCACCTTGTTCATTCATAACAACATAAACGCGCCGAACCGGCAAACTTTCCGAAGAACCAAAGCGTCGCACCAGGTCAAACATATCGTCAACGGCACGACGTTCGGCTTTGCAAACCAAAAATACATCAATTGGAGGGGCATTGCGCGACCGCAACAAATCCGGCGCACGTCGAATTTTGCCCCAGTTCAAAATCTGGTCAACAACATTGGCACCGATATCAAGCGTCACATTGCCTTTCAGCAACAACGGGCCCAATGAATCCCAATAACGTACACCGGCGCTAAGATCATTCGCCTCTTTAGCGGCAGAAACGCTCGGTCCGGTTCCAAGTTCCGTTACCTTATCGCCATACATGCGGCCCAGTTTCGAACGGCCAGATTCATCAATGAAATCAGCCGCCGCCAAGGTCGTCTCGGCACCGATAGCCTTAGAGGCCACATACAACGTCTGAGCGACGGTTGTCTTCCCTTGCCCACCAGCATGTGCGCAGCATATGCGTGTAATCATTACGATCCCCGATTTTTATCCTATAAATTGTTCTAACGCACTGAAGTCGAACCAGCAACATAAACAACCGCACGTTGCTGTTCTCTTTTGTTCAGAGCGAATAGACTTGCGGTGCCATCGTTCCACCAAAGGATCAACTGGCTACCCTTTTGAGCGAAACAAAGGGAATTGAAGCCTGCGGCACAGTAAACCTACGCCGAGGGCCGTCTGGACTTAACGGTTTTTCTCGTCGGCCATTATGCGTTGGATGAGGTCGGGGTCACACTCTTCGTCGCGCAGGAACTGGATGATGCCGCCAGGCCATGTTCGGATGTCAGCGAGGAGTT
>CAIQOV010000016.1 GCA_903873585.1 uncultured Rhodobacterales bacterium | reverse complement strand
GACAAACTCGATGAAATCAGAAAAAAATAGGGAGCAAGCGTCAGACTCAGAACACTAGCACTTGCAAAGGTAGGGCTGGGTCAAAATCCTCGATGATCCGCGTTGCGGTCTTGATATGTTTTTTCTGTCCCTGCTCAATAAGCCAGATGAAAATATTCTCGATGGAAATCAGCCGCTTGTTCAGTGTGCCAAGCGAATAGCCAGATTCTGCCGCCAATATCCTGCTTGTGAACAGATCGGGATCTGCTTGTTCAATCAGATTGGATGCCGCTTCCAGAATATCATCAAGCGTTTGCTTGGAGCGATCTTGTTTGCTTTGTGCAAATTCAATCTTAATTCGGTCGGGCATGGAAAAACCTTGGATGTGATGTAATGCTATAACTGCGGTTTGGTAGGTTCTTAAAGACCTGACACGACGTTTTGTTTGCAAGAGCGTTGAAGCAGTCGGTAGCAGGCGGCGATTGAACACTATTAGGGGCTTTGCTTTCACGCAACCCGAAAACACGGTGATGATTCACACCACGGATCGCGGGCATCGACTGACCTTGCCGCCCGCTGTGCGACCTCTTTGACGGGCAGAGCATTCGACGATCTGACTTTCCTGAGCTTGCCACTTTCGCAAAGGTCATCGGCTGAAGCGGCGCTTGTGGTGGCTTTTGGTTAATCAAGGTTGGGTGAATCACAGAACCAACAGCCATGTTTCAAGACCGATCGCGGATGAGGCGGGGCAGGCCAATAAGACCTTTTTGAGTGATCACATTTGCAGCGGAATATGATGACGCCAACCTATTGATAATAATACCATAAATTCCTTACTCGCTTTGCGGTAAATGAGTGATCACCTTTTTGTTTTGTCTATTGGCGCATTGTCTGGCCCCGTTTAGCAATCTCTCCAACCGCGGGTGTTCGCGCTGCATATGTGGGGCTGAAAAGATGAACTCGAAAGCAAATGCAGTGCAAAACTTCACCCAAAGCGGTAGTTTGGCGCGGGTGTCGCAACGGGGCGTTTTGGCTTTGATGCTGGGCACGGTGGCGCTGCCGGTGTCGGGGGCTTGGGCGCAGCAGGTGCTGTCGGGGGCGCAGACCACCACGCAAAGCCCCACCGTGGCAGCGGGATCACCTTTGGTTGTGACGACGGCTTCGGGCTTTAGCGTCGATACGACAGGCCCCTTGGGTGGGGGTGGGGTGGGGATTGACCTTTATTCAAGGGGCGGGATCAGTTTCACTGACACCAATCAATCAGCGATCACTGGCATCTATGGCGGGATCAATGCTGTGAACAGAGACCAAACTGTCAATGGCGTTTACCCGCGCAATTCGGTTACAATTACCACCACTGGCGTTGTGACGGGCAAGAAAGTCGGTTCTTATGACGGTGATGGCATTCAGGTCACGAACGAATACGGCGGCGACCTGACCATATCTGTGGCGTCGGTCATGGGTGCAGGTAACGGTACTGCAATCTCTGCCCAAGGCGTTCTCAACACAGGTGCGTTGACAATCACCGCGACGGGTGCGGTGGGCGTCGAGACACCGGGCGCAAATGGCGCAGGAATCATCGCCATCAACGAAGGCACAGACCTGACCATTTCTGCTGCCACGGTTTCGAATGGTATATCGGCTAAAAGCAAAGGTTCGGGCCTGCTGTCGATCACCACAACGGGCGAAGTCACGAGAGGCATTCAAGCGACGAACTATCAATATGGCACCAGCCTTACTATAAACGCGGCTAAAGTCTCTGGTAATATTACGGCCACGCAGCAAGGAACGGGCGCGCTTGCGATCACTGCGTCAGACGATGTTAACGCGCAGTACAGTGACGGCATTTATGCCTCTAACTCGGCGACAGCTACATCCCTGACCATTTCCGCCACGTCAGTCTCTGGCAACGCCAACGGCATTCATGCCAGCAATCTGGGCTCAGGCGCGCTGTCTGTCACCACAACGGGTGCGGTGAGTGGTGGGTCAGGATACAAAGGCATTGATGCCAGTAACTATGGTACAGACCTAACCATTTCTGCCGCGGCCGTCACTGGTGGCACCACGGGTATTGCTGCAACCAACTACGGCACAGGCGCGCTGTCGATCACCGCAACGGAGGCCGTGACTGGCACCACCGCAAGGGGCATTTCTGCCGGCGGCTACGGCACTGACCTAACCATTTCTGCCGCGGCCGTCACTGGTGGCACCACGGGTATTTCTGCGGCCAACTATGGCACAGGCGCGCTGTCGATCACCGCAACGGGGGCCGTGACTGGCACAAGCGGAGAGGGCATTTATGCCTATATCTACGGCAGCAGTGGCACCGACCTGACCATTTCTGCCACGTCGGTTTCTGGTGGCACCTTCGGCATTAATGCGTCTACCTACAAGAGCACAGGCGCACTGACAATCACCACAACAGGTGCCGTGACTGGCGCCGCTGGCACAGGCATTTATGCCGATATGTATGGCGGCGGCACAGACCTGACCATTTCTGCCGCGGCCGTCACTGGTGGCAATGCGGGCATTATAGCGAACAGCAAGGGCACAGGCGCGCTGGATATCACCGCAACGGGGGCCGTGACTGGCTCTGGCAGCCACGGCATTAGTGCCCTCGGCTACGGCACCGACGTGACCATTTCTGCCACGTCAGTATATGGGTACCGTAGGGGCGTGAGTGTGAAACACTACGGCACAGGCGCGCTGTCGATCACCACAACGGGGGCCGTGACTGGCTCTGGCAACCACGGCATATATGCCTTCGGCAAAGAGTACGGCACCGACCTGACCATTTCTGCAACCTCGGTTTCCGGCTATGGCAAAGGCATTTTTGCCAAGAACAAAGGCAAGGGCGAGCTGGCGATCACCACGACAGGGGCTGTGACCAGTACCAACGACGACGGCATATATGCCTATGGCAAAGGCACCGACTTGACCATTGCTGCCACGTCTGTTTCCGGCAGCAGCAACGGCATTATTGCCAAAAACAAAGGCACCGGCGCGCTGGAAATCACCACGACGGGCACTGTCAGCGGAGCTGGAGATTATTCGGATGGCATCGGGGCCACTAACTACGGAACAGACCTGACCATTTCGGTGAACTCAGTCTCGGGTGGCAAGTACAACGATGCTGTTTTGGCGAATAACAAAGGCAGCGGCAAGTTGTCGATCACTGTTTCTGGCGCAGTTGTCGCCGGCGCGAGTTCTCAGGCCGGGGGCATCCAGACCCGTTCTGCGGCAGGCGGTGAGGTTGCGATCCACTTGCTGTCAACCTCTAGTGTGAGCGGGGCTTCCGCGATTACAGATAATGACGGCGATGCTGTCGTCACCATAGACGCGGGCGCGTTGGTGACAGGCGACATTTCGCTGGAATATGGCAACGACACGTTGACCATTGCCTCTGGGGTAGACCTGTCTGGGGTGACGTATATGTTTGGTGGCGAAGACGATTCTTATAATGCCAAAGACTACACAGACACGCTGAACATCAGCAGTGGTTGGTCTGGTCTCTTGATTGATTGGGAAGTGATCAATGCCGATACCAGCGGCGGTGATTTCGCGTTGAACGGTTTCACCTTGGGCGATCGCAGCTTTAGCAAAACGGGCGCGGGGACGCTGACGCTGAACGGGGCGATGACGCTTGCGGCTGAGTCGACCTTGACGATGGGCGTGCCGCAAGATTGGGCCGATCCGCTGATCTTGGCCACGGATGAGGCCACGATTGCGGGCGATTTGGTCGTGACCCCGGGGCAGGCACTGACCTTTGGGCAAGAATATACGTTGATCGAGGCCCGCGCGCTGACAGGGACGTTTGGCGATGTGTCGGTCTCGGGCGGCTATAAGACGACGCTCAGATACACGGACACCTCGGTTCTTTTACGGTTTGATCCGAATTCCTTGCTGGAACTGGGCGGTGACAGCTTAAGCCCCAACGCCCGTGCGGTGGCAGCGGCTTTTGATGCGGCGGTGGACGGTGGGTTTGATCCGCAGGCCTTTGCCAATCTTTACACGCAAGCCGACACCCTGAACGCAAAGCTGCACGAGCTTTCCGGCGAGCTGCACAGTGCTGAACGTCGGGCGGCTTTGGACGACACGCGCGTGGTGCGTGACGCAGCCCTTGATCGCTTGGGTGGCGGGTTGACGGGGGGCGCGGGGGGCACCTTTTGGGCGCAGGGTCTGGGATCATGGGGCACGGCCGATGCCGATGGAACGGGGGCCAAGATCACGACCCAGCTAAGCGGCGTCCTGATGGGGGTCGACTTTGCGCAGGGCGATATCACCTACGGCGGGATGTTCAGCTATACCAACTCAGGCGTTGATCTTGCCAGCCTTGGCCATTCCGATGTCACCAGCACGGGGGCTGCGGCCTATGCGGGCTACCGGCACGCTGGATCAGGCCTTGCCTTCGGCATGGGCGGCGCGCTGGCCAGCACCTCGGCCAAGGGACAGCGGTCAATCAGCATCACGGGCTTGGAACAGACTTTGACCAGCACGGCGCAAGGCACCAGCTATCAGGTCTTTGGCGAAGTCTCGAACGATCTGGCCAAGGCGGGCAATGTGCAGATCGAACCCTTTGCGCGCTTGGCCTATGCAAAGGTTGATAGCGATGCCTTTGCCGAGACGGGGGGCAGCGCTGCCCTAAGCGGTGCGGCACAAAGCAATGACCTGCGGACGGCAAGCTTTGGCCTGCGTGGGGCTTATGTGGCGGGCTCCACAACGCTGAGCGGCTCTGCCGCTTGGCAGCACAGCGCGGGCGATCTTTCTGCCCCCACCACCTTAAGCATGGCGGGCGTAGATACGCCTTATGAGGTGAACAGCGCCGCCCTTGATCAAAACGCCATCGAACTTGCAGCGCAGGCCAGCATCCAACTGTCTTCCGGTGCCGTGCTGGCAGGTGGCTATAGCGGCAAGATCGGCAAGACCAACAGCACCCATGGTCTGCGGGTCACCTTGTCGATGGCATGGTGATCTGTATGGTGCAGCCTATTGGGCCGAACATCGCGCCTTGTAGGAAGTGGACCACGCCTTGACCACCAAGAAGCCGACCAAGGGTGCCAGCGAACCTCAAACCGCTGAGGCTGCGCAAGCCGAGACGACGACCTTCAGCCAATCCAGCGGCCTTGTGGGGCTTATGTCGAAACTACGGCTGTCGATCCTGTTTTCGTCCTACCAGTCGGGCCTGCTGTATATGCTGGGCTACGGGACCAGTGGCGGCGCGCATCTGCATCAGGCGGCCATCGCCAAGCCCATGGGCCTGTGTGTCGAGGATGAGAACGCCTTTACCCTGTCAGCGGGCTATCAAATCCTGCGCTTTAAGAACGGGTTAAATCCTGACCAGCGCGTCAACGACCAGTTCGACGCCTGCTTTGTGCCGCGCGAGGTGCATTTCACGGGCGAGTTGGATGCGCATGAAATTGGGATTGATGCCCAAGGCAAGCCGCTGTTCATCAACACGCGCTTCAACTGTCTGGCCACAACCGATGCGCGCCACAGCTTCCGCGAGGTCTGGCGCCCGCCGTTCATCTCGGCCCTGATCGACGAGGACCGTTGCCACCTGAATGGTCTGGCAATGGACAAGAACAAGGCGGCCTATGTGACGGCCATCAGCCGATCTGACACCATTGATGGCTGGCGTGACCGGCGCGATAGTGGTGGCGTGGTGATTGATGTGCGCACCAACAAGATCATCTGCGAGGGCCTGTCGATGCCCCATTCGCCCCGCTTGCATCAGGGCGAGCTTTGGCTTTTGAACTCTGGCACCGGGGAATTGGGCGTTGTGGGAGGCGCGGCCTCTGGCAAGGGTAAGTTCGTTCCCCGCGTCTTCTGCCCCGGCTTCGCGCGCGGTCTGGCCTTTGCGGGCAATTACGCCTTCGTCGGCCTTTCCAAGCCACGCTACAAGCGATTTGAAGGCCTTGCGCTTGATCAAAGGCTGGCCGACGCTGACAGTGAACCGTGGTGCGGCATTCAGATCATCGACCTGACCAAAGGGGTCTGCGCCGAATGGTTCCGCATCGACGGCGCGGTGAAAGAACTGTTCGATGTCGCCGTTCTAAAAGGCCACGCCTGCCCCATGTCGATCGGGCCAAACGCGCCAGAAATCGTGAAGTTCATGACGCACTGAGGGGCAAGGTGATCGGGTGCCGACGCACCGCCAACGCGGTGACGTGCAGCGGTTCAGATCGGGGTGTTGGATGGACACCCGACGCTGGCTTTTACGGATGTGCTGATCTTGTGAGCGGGTTTGAGGGTGTTCAGATCAGGTCCCGCCGAAAAGAACCGCACAATTTACGGCATACCAAATGAGATTACTACTTTTTAAATTACTGAAAAATATATGTAAAAATTCGAAAATGCGGGGGGACGTGCTCCCCCCAAGCTTGTTCCAGCAAGGCAGCGTTTCAAGACTTGCGCCCAAACAGGCGGGCGAACCAGCCGCGTGTGCGGTCGCCCGCCTCTTGCACATCTGCCAAGGCAGGGTCGACCACCCGTTCCCAAAATTGCAGCCACATCCGGCGTGCCAGCAGCGCGGCCGATGCCAGAAGCACCAAGATGATCACGTTCAGCCACGGGAAGGCTGTGTAATCTGGGCCAGAGACTGCCGCGATACGCACGGCGTTGGGATAGATCGACAGGATCGGGATACGCCAGCCGTAGTGGGTGATTTGCACCCATTTCGCGGTGGCCTCGGTTGACTGGTAGTTCGCCGCTGCGGCTTGCAGACTGGAACTGTCGTATTTGAAATAGGGCGGCCAGATCCAGCCGGTGTCCTCATTGCGAAACACCGTGCCGGTGCTGCCATCGGGGTTGGCGGTGTAGATCAGGCGCAGATAGCGGTTGGTGGCGGATTCTGCCGTGCCGGAATCGGGCGAGGCGTAGAAATACTTGTTCACCCAACTGACCGTCGTCTGCCGGTTGTCCAGCCCCGTGATCCGCACCACATCGTGCTGGGGCAGGTTATAGTGCAAAAGCCCCGCCACAATCAGCGCCAAGACACCCCGGATCACCCATTTCACCTTGCGCATCGCACTCTCCCTAGCTGTGGTTGACGACATAGGCGATGACCACAATCAGCACCACCGGGATCACATAGATCAGCCGCAGCGCCCTTTTGCGCAGCGAGTGGTCGTACTCCATCATGCCTTGGCGCACGAAATCCTCGCGCAGGCCCGCAATTGCGCCCGCGTCGAATTCGTTTTCCAGCTTTTCACGGTGGATCGAGCGGGAATAGACCGACAAAAGCCCATAAAGCACCGTTACACCGATAAACCCGCCGATCAGAAGTTGCAGCATGGCAGTCTCCTTGTGCAGGCTTTGCAGGTAAGTACGGGGCTTGCCGCCGTCAAGGCGCGGGTGTGACGGCCACGTTGTCAATCAAGCGCACACCCCCAAGCCATGCTGCGGCCAGCAGGCGCAGGGGGCGTGACAGGTCGGTGCTGGGTTGCATCGTTTCGCCGTCGTGCAGGGCGATGTATTCGACCCGCTCAAACCCTGCGTCAAGCAAAGCTTTTCTCGCAGCTTTAAGCGCATTGTCAGCCTGGCCACCCGCCGTGACAGAGGCCGCCACCGCCGTCATCGCGGCATACAGCGCTGGCGCTGCGGCGCGGGCTTGGGCGGACAGGCGTGCGTTGCGGGACGACATGGCCAGCCCATCCGCTTCGCGCAGCGTGTCGCAGCCGATCACTTGCACCGCCATATTCAGGTCGGCCACCATGCGGTGCACGACTTGCAACTGTTGCCAATCCTTCTGCCCGAAATAGGCGCGGTCGGCTTGGGTCATGCCGAACAGCTTGGCCACCACGGTCGCCACGCCGGCAAAATGCCCCGGACGCAGCGCGCCTTCCAAAGGGTCAGCCACGCCAGACACGGTGATTTGGGTGGCAAAGCCTGCGGGGTAAACCTGATCTGGCGCGGGGGCGAAGATCACATCAACCCCCAAGGGTGCCAAAAGAGCGGCATCGGCCGCCTCGGTTCGGGGGTAAGACGCCAGATCTTGGGCCGAGTTGAACTGCGTCGGGTTAACAAAGATCGTGACGATCACCCTGTCACACTCGGCCCGCGCGGCGTGCACAAGGCTTAGATGGCCTGCGTGCAAAGCGCCCATTGTGGGCACAAGGCCAATGCTTTCGCCCTTGGCCTTCCAAGCCGCGACCTGTTGGTGCAGGTCGGCCAAGGTTGTGATCAGCATCGTCAAGCGGCAGGCCCTGTTGCAGTGTCAGCGTAGCCATGTTCGGGTGCCGGAAAGCGGCGCGCGCGCACATCGGCAGCATAGGCGGCGATGGCAGCATCGGCGGTTTGGCCCAGTTCGGCGTAGCGTTGCACGAATCTGGGGCGAAACTCGGTGAAGGTGCCCAGCATATCATCGACCACCAGCACCTGACCGTCACAGTCAACCCCTGCGCCAATGCCAATGGTGGGGATAGCCAGCGCCTGCGTCACACGGCCAGCCAAAGCGGCGGGCACCTTTTCCAGCACCACGGCAAACGCGCCAGCGGCTTCGACCGCTTGGGCGTCTTGCAGAACCTGTTGCGCGCCCGCATCGCGGCCCACGACCTTATAGCCGCCCAAAGTGTTCACGGCCTGCGGCGTCAGCCCGATATGCGCCATCACAGGCACGCCGCGCTGGCTTAGAAAGGCAATCGTCTCGGCCATGCGCGCGCCACCTTCGAGCTTCACAGCAGGGGCGCCGGTTTCCACCATCAGACGGGCGGCGTTGGCAAAGGCTTGGGCGGGGCTTTGTTCGTAGCTGCCAAAGGGCATGTCAATCACGGCCATGGCCCGCGACAGCCCGCGCGTGACAGCACGGCCATGCAGGATCATCATCTCCATCGTCACGCCAAGGGTGGATGGCATCCCGTGCAGCACCATGCCGACCGAATCGCCCACCAACGCAATGTCGCAATGCGCATCAACCAGCCGCGCCATGGGCGTGGTATAGGCGGTTAACACAACCAAGGGTGCCTGCCCCTTGCGCGCCCGAATGTCAGGCGGCAGCACGGGGCGGTGGGTGCCCTGTGCTGTGGATGGTGTCGCGCTCATCTTTCACGCCCCCAAGCTTCACTTTGTTGCACTATGGACACGGTTTGCCGCCCGCCGCAAGAATCTTGCGCCGCATTGCGGCGCAAAGGCGGCTTGACCTGACGGCATCGCTGGGGCGCTATGCCCCCAGAAAAGGAGCCTACATGACACACCCGACCCTGATCAAAGTGATGCGCGATGGCATCACCCCCGAAATCACTCGCCCCGGCCCGGAACGCCTTATCTCTGGCGACCCCGTGCACACCACGTGGAGCATCGAAGACACCGGCAAGCTGTTTGCCGGATTGTGGCATTCGACCAAGGGCCTGTGGCGCACGCGCTACACCGAATGGGAATATGTGCATATTCTTGAGGGCCATTCGATCCTGACCGATACGGCGGGGCAAGTCACCCACCTGAAGGCGGGTGACAGCTTTATCCTGCGGCCCGGCTTTGCGGGCACGTGGGAAGTGGTGGAACCCACGTTGAAAGACTACGTGATCGTAGCGTGACCAAGGCGGGGCGGCTTAGTAGCCGCCCGCTGCTTGGGCTTGGCGCTTTGCGGCCTCTTCCTCGGCGCGGGCGGCAGCGTCATAGGCGGCAAGGGCGGGGTTCGCGGCCTCTGCTGCGGCAAGGGCTGCGGCCTCTTCGACCTTTATCGCCTGATTCTCGGGCGTGTCGGGCACGGCGCGGCCATAGGCGTCTTCCATATAGGGGCCTTCCAGCGCCAAACTTTCCGCAAGCGTGCGCACACGAACCTTGGTGCCAACCTTGATGCGCGAGAACAGATCAATCGCGTCTTGGTTGTAAAGCCGGATGCACCCCGCCGAGGTGGCATGCCCGATCGAGTTATTGTCGATCGTGCCATGGATGCGGAAGTTGCTATCCTTGCCATTGCGATACAAATACATCGCCCGCGATCCCAGCGGATTGTCTAACCCGCCTGACATGCCGCCAGCATATTCCAGATACAGATCAGGCCGCGTCTTGACCATATGCACAGTCGGCGTCCACGACGGCCACTTTTCCATCCGCCCGATCACGCCAGCGCCTTTGAACGACAGCCCTTCACGGCCAACCGCGATGCCGTAGCGCGTGGCCATGCCGCCCTCTTCGACAAGGTAAAGTTTACGCGCAAAGGTGTCGACCACGATGGTTCCGGGCTTTTCGTCGCCAGTATAGGTGACTTCGGTGCGCTGGTAGCCATCGGCCATCAAGCGCGGATCGACAGCTTGAATTTGAAAACCACCGTCCTCGACCGCTTCATAGCCGGGCAAAGGTGGGGGGGGCGTTTGCGGTTCAGGCGGTTTTGGGGCGCAGGCAGCCAGCATGGTCATAAGGGCCAAGGCGGCGCATTGGGCGAGTATTTTGATCACGGGCGTTCTTCCGGCGGTGCAATTGTTGACTTTTCACCAAGCGTCTTACGCTGTTTGTGTCAAGCCCTTGTTACAAATCTGGACCCAATGCCGCCGCAAAATGTGGGCAAGGGGCGGCTTTATCCCAAACTGCGCGCGGCGCTGATCAGCATGATGGGAATGCCGTCGCGAATGGGAAAGGCCAATTGCGCCTGATCTGAAATCAACTCTTGGTTGCGCGCATCGTAACGCAGCGCTGATTGAGAGCGCGGGCAAACCAACGATTCCAACATCCGCCGGTCAGTTTGGGCAGTGTTCGCATCTTGCGTTTGGGTCATTGCACCACATCCCCCGCCGTGGTGCCCGATTGCAGCGAAAAACTGATCAGCGTTTCCAAGACGCGGCGGCGGTCTGATAGCGTCTGCGCCTCTAGCAAGGCTTGTTTTTCTTCGGGGGCAAAGGGGCATAGAATTGACAGGGCGTTGACCAGCAATTCATCTTCCGCCTCTTTCAACGACGACCAATCGACCCCCAAATTGCGCTGCTTCAGATAGCGAGCCAGTTTTTCCATAAAATCATCGCGCGCAAAATCGGCTTTGCCATCTTCGGCGCGCAGATCATCGGCGAAATCCGACCAATCGACCGTGCAGCGGCGGTACGGGACAAATCCTGCCACCTCAGCTGCAACCCGAAAGCGCGAGATGCCAGCAAGCGTGATCATATATCGCCCATCGTCCGTTTCAGAAAACGAGCTGATCCGCCCCGCGCAGCCAACCGCCGACAGCACAGCCGCCCCGCCTTGCCCTGCGCGCGGTTGGATCATGCCGATCATGCGGTGATCGGTTTTCAGGCAATCTTCCACCATCGCCAGATAGCGCGGTTCAAAGATGTGCAGCGGCAAGCGCGAGCGCGGCAGCAAGATGGCACCGGGCAGCGGAAAGACCGCGATTGTATCGGGCAGGTCAGCAATGTGTTTCATGTCACAAAACCTAGTGCGCGGCCTGCCCTTGGCAAAGGGTCAGACGAAGATCATCGAAGATAGTCGGCGACGCCCCGCCAGAACCAGCGGATCTTGCGGCTTAAGCGCGCCAAACAGCGTGAACAACTGCGCCTTGGCGGCACCGTCATTCCACTCACGGTCCAGCTTGAACAGGTCTAGCAACAGATCAATCGCCTCGGCCACGTTGTCTTCGGCGTGCAGGGCTGTGGCCAGATCGAACATAACTTGGCGGTTGGCCGGATCGCGGGCCAAAGCGGCGCGCAAGTCTTGCACCGGCCCCGCATTGGCAGCCTGCCGCGCCAGTTCAATCTGCGCGCGCGCTGACGCCATTTCCGGCGAGGCCGCGATTTTGGGCGAAGCGGCATTTGCCAAGGCGTCAGCCTTTTCGATGTCATCAATCGCCAGATAGGCGCGGATCAGGCCCGCATAGGCCAAGGCATTTTCAGGCTCTTCGGCCAAGATCGCGGCAAAGGTTTCGGCGGCATCCGCTGCCGCGCCTTCGGCCAGCATCTGTTCGGCGGCTTCCAAAGCCTCGGCCAAGCCGCCATCAGCGCCGCCCCCCATGGCAGACAAAGTGTCGACAAATTTCTTGATCTCTGATCCCGGAATAGCGCCTTGAAACCCGTCAACCGGCTTGCCTTGCCAAAAGGCATAGACGGTCGGAATAGATTGAATGCGCAACTGCCCCGCCAAGCCTTGCGCCTTATCCACGTCGATCTTGACCATTTTGACAGCGCCCTTAGCGCCTTTTACAGCCGCCTCTAGCGCGGGGCCAAGGGTCTTGCAGGGGCCACACCACGGCGCCCAAAAGTCGACGATCACAGGCACGGTCATGCTTTGGTCAATCACGTCTTGCATAAACGTGGCTTCAGAGCCGTCTTTGATCAGGTCGGCAGGCGTTGCCGACTTGGCGGCTGGGGTGGGTTGGGCTGTTCCGAACATGGCATCCTCATGCGGCGAAAACTTTCTTCATATATGCGCACCCGTGTGGGAAAGTCCAAGAGGCAGAGCGCCAGTTTGATAAAGTCCTTGGCAAAAGAGGGGGTTTATTGCAAAATAATCGCATGAAACTTGAAATGACTTTGATCCGTGATGTTGTAATCCTGACCCCGGCGCGATTTGGCGATGCGCGGGGATGGTTCAGCGAAACCTTTAACGCCCCCCGCTTGGCGCAAGCGGGGCTGGCGGTGGATTGGGTGCAAGACAACCATTCGTATTCGGCTACCGCAGGCACGTTGCGTGGGCTGCATTACCAACGCCCGCCCCATGCGCAAGACAAGCTGGTGCGTTGCACGCGCGGGGCGATCTTTGATGTGGCGGTGGATGTGCGCTTGGGGTCGCCCACCTATGGCCGATGGGTCGGGGTTGACCTAACCCCCGACAACGGCAAACAACTTTTCGTGCCCAAGGGCTGCCTGCACGGCTTTGTAACCCGCCTGCCCGATACCGAGGTGCAGTACAAATGTTCAGACATTTACGCGCCTGATTGCGATGGTGGCATTCGCTGGAACGACCCGACCTTGGCCATTGACTGGGGCGTTGCCGACCCGGTTTTGTCAGCCAAAGATCAGGTTGCACCGCTGATGGCGGACTGGCAAAGCCCGTTTGAAGGGAGCGTGGGATGAAGCTTTTGGTCACAGGCGGCGCGGGGTTTATCGGCTCTGCCGTGGTGCGCTTGGCGGTGGCGCAGGGGCATCACGTGATCAACCTTGATGCGCTGACCTATGCCGCCAATCTGGAAAATCTGGCATCGGTTGCGAAGTCGGCACTTTACACATTCGAACAATCCGACATCCGCGACCGCGCCAGCCTTGATCACGTTCTTGGCACGCATAACCCTGACATCATTATGCACTTGGCCGCTGAAAGCCATGTTGACCGATCAATCGACGCGCCAAGCGACTTTATAGAAACCAACATCACCGGCACTTTCAACCTGCTGGAAGCCGCCCGCGCCTATTGGATCAAACGCAGCAAGCCAGACAGCTTTCGCTTCCACCACATCTCGACCGATGAGGTGTTTGGCAGTCTTGGCCCCGCAGGCACATTCAGCGAAACCACCCCCTACGACCCGCGCAGCCCCTATTCGGCCAGCAAAGCCGCCAGCGACCATCTGGTGCGCGCTTGGGGCGAAACCTACGGGTTGCCGGTGGTGATCACCAACTGTTCCAACAACTACGGCCCCTATCATTTTCCCGAAAAGCTGATCCCCGTCGTGATCTTGAACGCGTTGCACGGGCGGCCCATTCCGGTGTACGGTGCGGGTGAGAATATTCGCGATTGGCTTTATGTCGAAGATCATGCGCAAGCCCTGCTAACCGTCGCAACCCAAGGCCAAGTGGGCCGCACCTATGCCATCGGCGGGCGGAATGAGGCGCGCAATATTGATCTGGTGCAGATGATTTGCACCCTGATGGATGAAATGCACCCATCCGGCGCGCCCCATGCGCGGCTGATCAGTTTTGTCACCGACCGCCCCGGCCATGACGCGCGCTATGCGATTGACCCGTCACGGATCAGCGCCGAATTGGGCTGGCAGCCCTCGGTCACGTTGGAACAGGGGCTGCGCAAGACGGTGCGCTGGTATCTGGACAACGCAGCGTGGTGGCAACCCTTGTTGGCCCGCCAAGGGGTTGGCCAACGGTTGGGAACCGGGGGATGAGCAACCTGTTCTTCATCGCCAGCAAGACCATCGGCATGGCGGCGCGGGCAGAGACTTGGTTGCTTGTTGTCTTGGCATTTGTCTTTTTGGCCCTGTGGCGCGGGCGGATAGGCTTTGCCAAATCTTTGATCTTCATCGCCTTTGCAGCAACTCTGGCCCTAACAATTTATCCCTTAGGCAGCGCGCTGATTGCCCCTTTGGAAAGCCAATATCCCTCACAACCCGCTGTTGATCACGTCGACTTCATCATCGTTCTGGGCGGGGATGAGGATTTAGCCCCCTATCGCCGTTGGGGCGGCCTGCAACTCAACACGGCAGGCGAGCGTTTTGTGGAAGGGCTGGCTTTGGCCCGCCGTTTTCCACAGGCCAAGCTGGTTTATACCGGCGGAACCTCGGGCTTGGGGGGCAATAGCGGCCACGATGATCCGTCAGCGATGATGGTTCAGGCTTGGGTCGATCTGGGCGTTGCCCCAGAGCGCATCGTAGTGGAAAGCGCCTCGCGCAACACGGCCGAGAATGCGGCGATGACGCGCGATTTGGTCAAGCCCAGTGCCGAAGGGGTACGTCTGCTTGTCACCTCTGCCGCGCATATGCCGCGCGCGATGCGCAGTTTTGAACGCGCAGGGTGGGTGGGTTTGGTGGCATGGCCGGTCGATTACCGCTCTGGTCGATCACCTTGGGTGGCGGAATGGGCGTTGGATGCGCATTTGCAAGAACTCAACAGCGCGTTGCGGGAATATGTGGGCCTTTTGGCCTATCAGTTGGCGGGGCACTAGGATGCGGCTGTTGGTGTTTGGCCAAAGCGGACAGGTCGCGCAGGAACTGGCGCGGCGCTTGCCCCAAGGTATGAGCGCGCGCTTTTTGGGGCGCGATCAGGCGAATTTGCTTGATCCTGCCGCCTGCGCCGAAGCGATTGGCGCCTGCGACGCCGTGATCAACGCCGCAGCCTATACGGCGGTGGACAAGGCCGAAACGGATGAGGCTGCGGCACTAACCGTCAACGCCACAGCCCCCATCGCCATGGCCGCGCGCTGTGCCGCTTTGGATATTCCCTTCGTGCACCTGTCGACCGATTACGTGTTTGACGGCGCAGGCACCCTGCCCTTCGCGGCCGATCACCCGACCGGCCCGCGCAACGCCTATGGCCGCACCAAACTGGCGGGAGAGGTTGGCATTCGCGCCGCAAGCCCGCGCCATTTGATCTTGCGCACCTCGTGGGTGGTGTCGGCCCATGGGGCGAATTTTGTCAAAACCATGCTGCGTTTGGGCAGCGCGCGCGACAGTTTGAACGTGGTGGCTGATCAGATCGGCGGGCCCACGCCTGCGGCGGATATTGCCGATGCGGTGTTGGTGGCCGCTAAGGCGATGGTTGATGGCGCTGATGGCGGCACGCATCACTTTGCGGGCGCGCCGGATGTGTCATGGGCAGGCTTTGCCCGCGCGATCATGGCGCAGGCGGGGTTGGCGTGCGTGATTAACGATATTCCAACCTCGGCCTATCCAACGCCAGCGGCGCGGCCGCTGAACTCTCGGCTGGATTGCCGTGGGTTTGAACGCGCGTTTGGCGTGCAGCGGCCCGATTGGCGGCAGGGTTTAAGCGTTATTTTAAAGGAGATTTCCGCATGACTCGTAAAGGCATTATCCTTGCAGGTGGGTCTGGATCACGGCTTTGGCCCATCACCATGGGTGTCTCAAAGCAATTGTTGCCGATTTACGATAAACCGATGGTCTATTACCCGCTGTCGGTGCTGATGCTGGCCGGCATCCGCGAGATTGCGCTGATTTCCACCCCCGAGGATCAGCCCGCCTTCATCCGCCTGTTGGGCGACGGGTCGCAATGGGGGCTGTCGATCAGCTATATCATCCAGCCCTCACCCGATGGGCTGGCGCAGGCCTATCTGTTGGCGGAAGATTTCTTGGCGGGCAGCTCTTCGGTTATGGTGCTGGGCGATAACATCTTTTTCGGCCACGGCCTGCCAGAGGTGCTGTCCGCAGCCCTTGCCCAACCTGTGGGCGGCACGGTGTTTGGCTACCGCGTGTCAGACCCGGAACGCTACGGCGTGGTGCAGTTTGATGCCGATGGCACGGTGCGCCAGATTATCGAAAAGCCCGAAGTGCCACCGTCGAACTACGCCGTGACGGGGTTGTATTTCCTTGATGGCACAGCCTCAGCGCGGGCGAAAACCATCCGCCCCTCGCCCCGAGGCGAGCTTGAAATTGTTGACCTGTTGGAAACCTATTTGGCCGAGGGCACGTTAAGCGTGCAGAAAATGGGGCGCGGTTTTGCTTGGCTGGATACCGGCACCCATGGCAGTTTGCTGGATGCGGGCAATTTCGTGCGCACCTTGCAAGCGCGCCAAGGGCTGCAAGTGGGCTGCCCCGATGAAATCGCCTTTCATGCCGGTTGGATCGACCGCAAAGCCCTTGAAGCCCGCGCAGCGATCTTTCGCAAGAACGACTACGGGCAGTATTTGCTGCGTCTTCTTAGCGACAAAGACTAGATCACGCCGCCTGTGGCCTGCGGATCAGACCTGCTGCTTCCACCACCAAGGGGCGCAGGCCCTGACCGCCACCGTCTAGCACCTCAAACAACTGCTTGCGCATACGGGGCTCCCAGAAGTCATTGATATGGCTGGTTAAACCTGCCAAACCTTCGGCATGGGGCTTAGATTCCATGAACTTTGCGATCTGGTTGGCCATGTAGATCAGCTTGGTGTGGGCGTCATGCGACATGGATATCTCCTGAACTTAGGCCACCTGACAGGCGGCTTTCATGGGTGAAAACTTCAAAACGATCGGGGCGGGCAAGGGCGATCAGGGTGATGCCAGCCGCATCCGCCATGCTCACAGCGCGCACTGTCGGGGCTGACACGGCGATCAAAACCGGCGCGCCCAAGGCTGCAACCTTCTGCACCATATCAATCGACACACGCGACGTAATCAAAACAGCGCCCGTAGGGTGCGTGCTCGCACGCACCTCTCCGGCACGCACCTCTCCGGCACGCACCATTCCCCCACGTACCGCCCCCACCAGCTTATCCAACGCATTATGCCGCCCGACGTCTTCCCGCACGGCCAACAGCGCCCCGTTCCAAAACCCCGCCGCATGCACCGCGCGGGTGGCATCGTGCAGCGGTTGCGCACCGGGCAGCGAAGCTATTGCCGCGCGCACATGTGCTGGCGTCATTTGAAAATCCGCCGTCACGGCAGGCAACTCACGCATCGCTTCTTCCAGCGAATCAATCCCGCACAGCCCACAGCCCACCGGCCCCGCCATCGTGCGGCGGCGTTTGGCCAAACGGGCCTCGGCCTGAGGCGTCACCCAGATTTGCACGTCGATGCCTTTGGATGTGTCGACAACCTCAACCGACAGGATCTCATCCGGTTTTGCCAGCCCTTCGGTCAGGGCAAAGCCATAGGCGAAGTCTTCTAGATCGGCGGGGGTCGCCATCATCACAGCTTGGGTTGACCCGTTGAACGACAGGGCCACCGCCACCTCTTCGGGCAGCATTCGGCTGCCCGAACCCACCAGCGCGCCCGGCCCAAAGGCCAGACGCGACAGGGGGGTGTGGGTTTTCATCACTCAGCCGCCGGAAGAATGCGGCGCGACAGGTTGGCTTGGGCGTTGTATTCCTGCTGCCACTCTGTCGGCCCGTTGGAAGAGCCAACCTGCACCGCTGTCACCTTATATTCCGGGCAGTTGGTCGCCCAATCGGAATAGTCGGTGGTGATCACATTGGCTTGGGTGTCGGGGTGGTGGAAGGTTGTGTAAACCACACCGGGCAGAACACGGTCGGTGATCTGGGCATGCAAGGTGGTCTCGCCGGAACGCGAGGCCAGCTTGACCCAATCGCCATCCTTGATCCCGCGCACTTCGGCGTCAGAGGGGTGAATTTCCAACACATCCTCGGCATGCCAAACCACGTTGTGGGTGCGCCGTGTCTGCGCGCCCACGTTATACTGGCTCAGAATGCGCCCCGTTGTCAGCAGCAGCGGGAAGCGCGGGCCGGTGCGTTCATCGGTTGCGATATACTCGGTGTTGATGAACTTACCCTTGCCGCGCACAAAGCTGTCGACGTGCATCAGCGGCGTGCCTTCAGGCGCTTTTTCGTTGCACGGCCACTGCACCGACCCCATGGTTTCCAGCTTTTCATAGCTGACACCGGCAAAAGACGGCGTGGTCAGGGCGATTTCGTCCATGATCTGGCTGGGATGCGTATAGGTCCAATCCGCGCCCATGGCGTTGGCGAACATTTGGGTCACTTCCCAATCGGCATAGCCTTGGCGCGGTGCCATCACCTTGCGCACGCGGTTGATGCGGCGTTCGGCGTTGGTGAAGGTGCCGTCCTTTTCCAAAAAGGTCGAACCGGGCAGGAACACATGGGCGTAGTTGGCGGTTTCGTTCAGGAATAGGTCATGCACAATCACGCAATCCATCGCCGCAAGGCCAGCGGCCACGTGCTTGGTATCGGGGTCAGATTGCAGGATGTCTTCGCCTTGGCAGTACAAGCCCTTGAACGTGCCCTCAACCGCCGCATCCAGCATATTGGGGATGCGCAGGCCGGGTTCGTCATCAATCTGCACGCCCCAGATTTTCTGGAAGATGTCGCGCACGGCCTCGCCCTTCACATGGCGGTAGCCGGGCAATTCGTGCGGGAACGACCCCATATCGCACGAGCCTTGCACGTTGTTCTGCCCACGCAGCGGGTTCACGCCCACGCCGGGGCGGCCGATATTGCCCGTCATCATCGCCAAGTTGGCAATGCCGATGACAGTGGTCGACCCTTGGGAATGTTCTGTCACGCCCAGCCCGTAATAGATCGCACCGTTACCGCCGCGTGCATAAAGGCGGGCCGCGGCGCGCACTTCATCGGCCTTCACACCCGTCAACAACTGCACCGCTTCGGGCGAGTTCTTGGGCTGGCTGACAAATTCGACATAGTCTTGGAATTCATCCCAATCGCAGCGATTGCGGATAAAATCTTCGTCAAAGAGCCCCTCAGTCACGATAACATGGGCCAAGGCGGTGACGATCGCCACGTTGGTGCCCGGTGTAAGTGCCAAGTGGTGCGCGGCCTTGATATGCGGGCTTTCCACCATTTCGGTGCGGCGCGGGTCAATCACGATCAGCTTGGCCCCTTGGCGCAACCGCTTTTTCAAGCGACTGGCAAAGACAGGGTGGCCCGCGACCGGATTGGCCCCGATCACAATGACCACATCGGTTTGTTCTACCGAATCAAAGTCTTGCGTTCCAGCAGAGGTGCCCAGCGTTTGGCCCAAGCCATAGCCCGTGGGCGAATGGCACACACGCGCGCAGGTGTCGGTGTTGTTGTTCAAGAATACCGCACGGGTCAGTTTTTGCACCAGATAGGCTTCTTCGTTGGTGCAGCGCGACGAGGTGATCACGCCGACCGAATGGCGCCCATGATCGGCAATGATGCCCTTCATGCGGTTAGCAGCAAACTCCATCGCTTCAGACCACGACACTTCTTTCCACGGATCGTTGATGCTGTCGCGGATCATCGGGCTTAGGATGCGGTCTTTGTGGCTGGCATAGCCGTATGCAAAGCGGCCCTTCACGCAGGAATGGCCACGGTTGGCCTTGCCGTTCTTATAGGGCGTCATGCGCACCAGTTCATCGCCGCGCAGTTCGGCCTTGAACGAACAGCCCACGCCGCAATACGCACAGGTCGTGATCACTGACCGCACAGGCGTGCCGAGTTCGATCACCGACTTTTCCTGCAAGGTGGCTGTCGGGCAAGCGGCCACACAGGCGCCGCACGACACGCATTCTGACGATAGGAAGTTGTCTTCCTTCATCCCCGCCGAAACCCGACTGTCAAACCCACGGCCCGAAATGGTCAGCGCGAAGGTGCCCTGCACTTCTTCGCAAGCGCGCACGCAGCGCGAGCAGACGATGCACTTGGCCGGATCATAGCTGAAATAGGGGTTGGAATCGTCTTTGGGGTTATACTGCGGGTTGGATTTGCCAGAGTTGTCTTTGGCCTTGAAGTGGGTATCAATCGCCTCATAGCGCACATCGCGCAGGCCCACAGCCCCGGCCATATCCTGCAATTCGCAATCGCCATTGGCCGAGCAGGTCAAGCAATCCAGCGGGTGGTCCGAGATATACAGCTCCATCACGCCTTTGCGCAGCTTTTCCAGCTTGGCGTTTTGGGTTTGCACTTTGAGGCCCGCTGCCACCGGCGTGGTGCAAGAAGCGGGCGTGCCATTGCGGCCCTCGATCTCGACCAAGCACAGGCGGCACGATCCAAAGGCGTCGACCGTGTCGGTGGCGCACAGTTTGGGCACAGCGATGCCAATTTCGGCAGCCGCCCGCATGATCGAGGTGCCTTCCGGCACTGTCACGTCAAAGCCGTCAATCGTCAGCGTGACCATGGTTTTTGATTTGGCCGCAGGCGTGCCAAAATCGCGGTCGGGGATGATGAAATCTTTCATTCGGCGGCTTCCTTCATACGGTTGAAGTCGTCAGGGAAATGCGACAGGGCTGACAGAACAGGATAGGGGGTAAAGCCGCCCAGCGCGCAGAGCGATCCGGCTTTCATCGTGGCACACAGGTCGGTCAGCAGCGGAATGGCTGCCATGTCGCCCTTGGCGATCCGGTCAACCGTTTCGACACCGCGCACAGCGCCAATCCGGCAAGGCGTGCATTTGCCGCAGGATTCAATCGCGCAGAACTCCATCGCAAAGCGCGCTTGGGCCAGCATATCGGCGCTGTCGTCAAACACGGTCAATCCGGCATGGCCGATCAACCCGTCTTTGCCAGCGAATTCTTCATAGCCAAAGGGCGTGTCGAACAGCGCGCGCGGGAAGTATGCGCCCAAAGGCCCGCCCACCTGCACCGCCTTGACAGGGCGGCCACTGGCTGTGCCACCGGCGATTGTGTCAACAATCTCGCCCAAGGTCAGACCAAAGGCGATTTCATACAGCCCGCCGTGCTTCACATTGCCCGCGATCTGCAACGGGATCGTGCCACGAGAGCGGCCCAGACCGAAGCCTTTGTAAAACTCGGCCCCCTTTTCGAAGATGACAGGAATGGATGCCAACGAGATCACGTTGTTGACGACCGTTGGCTTGCCCATGAACCCCTGCAAAGCAGGCAGCGGCGGCTTGGCGCGCACCACGCCCCGCTTGCCTTCCAGCGAGTTCAACAGGCTCGTCTCTTCGCCGCAAACATAGGCCCCCGCGCCGACACGCACTTCCATGTCAAACGCCGTGCCTGACCCAAGCACCGAAACGCCCAAGATCCCCGCCGCGCGGGCAATCTCAACCGCGTTTTGCATCACGCGGATCGCCACCGGATATTCCGAGCGGATGTAAACAAAGCCCTTGGTCGCCCCGCAGGCCACGCCCGCAATCGCCATGCCTTCGATCAGGGTAAAGGGGTCGCCCTCCATCAGCATTCGGTCGGCAAAAGTGGCGCTGTCGCCCTCATCGGCGTTGCAGACGATGTACTTGCGGTCGGCCACAGCCTCGCTGACGGTTTTCCACTTGATACCCGTCGGAAAGCCCGCACCACCCCGCCCGCGCAGGCCCGAGGCTGTCACTTCGGCCACGATGGCGGCCTTGTCCATGGTCAAGGCACGGGTCAGCCCCGAAAGACCACCCTGCGCCTTGTAATCGTCAAGGCTCAGCGGGTCGATCACGCCGACACGGGCAAAGGTCAAGCGCGTTTGCGCCTTAAGCCACGGCAGATCGTCGGTCAGGCCCAAGGCTTTGGGGTGGGCCGACAGATCGCCAAACAGGGCGGGCACGTCGGCCAAAGTCATCGGCCCAAACGCCATACGTCCCTTGAGGGTTTCCACCTCTACCAGTGGCTCTAGCCAAACCATCCCACGGCTGCCATTGCGCACAAGGGTGACGGCAACGCCTTTGGCATGGGCATGCTTTTCAATCGCATGGGCAATCTCATCCGCGCCCAAGGCCACAGCAGCCGAATCCAGCGGCAGGTAAATCTTCATTTCAAACCCTCCAGCACGCTGTCCAGCTTGGCCTCATCGACACGGCCAACCAATTTGCCGTCGATCAAAGCGGCAGGCCCGCAGGCGCACAGACCAAGGCAGAAAATCGGCTCTAGCGTGACCGAGCCGTCCTTGGCCGTCTCGTGCCAGTCTAGGCCCAGCACCTTCTTCGCATGATCCGCCACGCGGTCCGCGCCCACGGCCTGACACGCCTCGGCGCGACACAGTTTCACAACATGCCGCCCAGCCGGTTCCTCGCGAAAATCGTGGTAAAAGCTCATCACCCCATGCGCCTCGGCGCGCGAGATGTTCATCGCCTTGGCCACCACTGGCAAAGCCACCTGCGGCACATGGCCGAATTCGGCTTGAATGGCATGAAGAATCGGCAACAAAGCCCCCTCCATCCCGTCATGATGGGCGAGGATATCCTCAACCCGTGCAATGGTCGCAACAGAATCCAACATGGCGGGGCCCTTCGTTCGTTTGCCCCGATCTACCCCAATTGATACGAAAATCAATATCGCAGTATCGTCATTCGATAGTTATAACCTATCAATCCCCATTTCATACTTGCCCAAATATCCCACGGGGGGTGATGAGCGATTAAAAAATCCTCCAGTGGAGGATTTTCGCGAAGAACGCCCAGCCCGTGGCTGGGCTGAGGGGGGTGTGAAACCCCCCAGCCGGGGCCGCCGCGCGCTATCGTGCCCTTGCCCCAAAGCGCGCCGCTTCCTCAATCAGCGCGGCCAGCACCGGCGTTTGCAAATCGCGGCGCGGGGTGATCAGGCCGACCACATGTTCCGCCTCAGGCTCGACGATGGGGATAGAGCGCAGCGCTTCACCCTGCACCAGTTGCGCCAAGCGCATGGGCACGACCGAGGCCCACTTGCCCGACATCACATGGGCGATCAGCGCGATGGTAGAGTTTGATTCCACCGTAGGCTGTGCGCGCGCGCCCGCTTCGGCCAGCAATTGGTTCACGATACGGCGGTTTTGCATATCGGCGGTCAGCAGGCACAGCGATTCACTGGCCAGTTCCGCCCAAGTCACCTGCTCTCGCCCCGCGAGGGGCGAACCCTTGTGGCACAAAAGCCGGTAATATTCGGTGTAAAGCGGCACCTGCGCCACGCGGCCTAGGGGCTCGTTGTCTAAATAGGTGATGCCCGCATCCAGTTCCAAACTGTCAATGCCGGCCAAAATCTCGGCCGAGGTGCGCGATAAGATCGTCACGCGCAGGTTGGGGTGGTGCGCAGTGAAGGGCGCTGTCAGGTCGGCCACCATGGCCAAAGCGGTGGGAATCACGCCCAAGCGCAGCATCCCCGACAGGCCCGCGTGAACAGAGCGCATCTCGTCTTTCATCGTGCGCACATCGCCCGAAATCCGCCGCGCCCAATCGAGCACGCGCTGGCCTTCCGGCGTTAGCCCCTGAAACCGGCTGCCACGATAGACCAGTTGCACGCCCAACTGATCTTCCAACTGCCGGATGGCCGATGACAGCGAGGGCTGTGTGACCCCGCACACCTCTGCCGCGCGGCCAAAGTGGCGCTCGGCTGCTAGGGCGATGAACATATCCAACTTGTCGATCATACCCTAAGCTGACTGCAATCTGCCCTTGTCCGCAAGCCCCAAGCACCCTACCTGATAACGATGCGCTTCAAGTTCCCCTTCCTGCCCAAACCCGCCCTTGTGCCCGTGATACGGTTGCAAGGCAGCATTGGCACGTCAAGCCGTGGCCTGTCTGATGCGGGCCTTGCGCCGCTGATCGAGCGCGCATTTAAATCAAAACCAACCGCTGTGGCTTTGGTGATCAATTCACCGGGCGGGTCGCCCGTGCAATCCAGCCTGATCGCGGCACGCATCCGGCGGCTTTCGCTGGAAAAGAATGTGCCGGTTCACGCCTTTGTCGAAGATATGGCCGCCTCAGGCGGGTATTGGCTGGCCTGCGCGGCGGATCAGATTTGGGTGGACGACAGTTCTATCCTTGGGTCCATCGGGGTGATCTTTTCGTCGTTCGGCTTTCAAGAGTTGATGGCGCGGCAAGGGGTCGAACGGCGCGTTGTCACTGCGGGCACGTCGAAAAGCTTTGCCGACCCGTTCTTGGCGCAAAAGCCCGAAGACATCGACCGCATCCGCGCCTTGCAAACGCCGATTCATCAGGCCTTCATTGCCCATGTGAAAGCCCGCCGCGGTGCGCGGTTGGCCGATCAAGACCTGTTCAACGCCGATGTCTGGGTGGGACAACGGGCGGTTGATCTGGGGCTGGCGGACGGGGTGGCGCATCTGGTGCCCAAGCTGAAAGCGCTTTACGGCGACAAGGTGCGCTTGCAGCCCTTGGGCCAAAAGCGCGGCCTGCTTTCGCGTCTGGGGGTTCATATGGCCGAAGATATGCTATCAACGGTGGAAGAGCGTGCGATGCGCGCGCATTTCGGGATGTGATATGCTGAAAATCGTTGTGATCTTTCTGGGCCTGATGCTGATCTTGTCGATGCTTGGCAATCTTGTGACCAAGTTCTTTGCCCCCAAACCGCCTGAAGCCCCCAAAGCCCAAACCAAGGCGAAATGCGGCAACTGCGGGCGCACGGTGATTGGCACAGCCCCTTGCGTGTGTGGCAAAGGCTGATGCGCGCGTTGGTGACAGGCGGGGCCAAGCGCATTGGCCGCGAGATTGCGCTGTATCTGGCCAAGCGCGGCGCAGATGTGGCGGTGCATTATGCGTCCTCACAAGAAGATGCCGCCGAAACCGTGGCGGCAATTGCCGCCTTGGGGCGCAAAGCGGTGATGGTGCAGGCTGACCTGTTGGACGAGGCGGCGGTCACGGGCCTTGTCGCCCGCGCGGCGACCGCCTTGGGCGGGCCGCTGACGGTGCTGGTCAACAACGCCTCGATCTTTGAATATGACACGGTGCAAACCGCAACCAAACAAAGCTGGGACCGCGCCATGGGGTCAAACCTGCGCGCGCCGTTTTTGCTGACGCAAGCCTTCGCCGCCCAAGCCCCGCAAGCGGTGCTGGATGGCAACGGTGAACCGCTTGCCCAAGCCATGATCGTCAACATGATTGACCAGCGCGTGTGGAAACCCACGCCAGAGTTCATGTCGTACACCCTTGCCAAAATGGCGCTGTGGGCGCTGACGCGCACCGCAGCGCAGGGCTTGGCCCCCCATGTGCGCGTCAACAGCATCGGGCCGGGGCCGACCGTGCAGGGCGTACGCCAAAGCGATACGCACTTCGCCCGCCAACGCGCCGCAACCATCTTGGGGCGCGGGGCGCACCCTGCCGATGTCACGGCAGCGCTTGGATTTTTCCTCGATTCCCCCGCTGTCACGGGGCAGATGATCGCGGTCGACGGGGGGCAGCATTTGGCATGGGCCACGCCGGATGTGCTTGGGGTTGAGTAGACTTTACCCCACACCGCGCTGACTTGTGCACGTTGCCGCTAACGTTCACGCTTTGGTTACAAATTCTTCATGATTATCAGCGCGCTACAAAGTCTGAAAGTTTTTTCCTTATGTTTTCAATAGCTTAAATATGTGCCTATTTTTTAGGCACATCAACGAAGCGCCCTGAAAACAAGGGAAAAATGTGGCTTCCCAGAAGTTCTCCTCTGACTTATCCACAGAAACGGTGGACTTCTTTTTCCTTGTGGCCACCGCCATATCATAGCAGGAAAACCAAGAATCAAAAGGTTAACGCCCGAAGTGAGCGACGTCGTCCAAACTGGCCAAGAAGTCATCCAAGCCTACCTGAAAACGCTTGACGGCTCGCCCGGCGTGTACCGGATGCTGAACACTAAAGGCGAGGTGTTGTACGTTGGCAAAGCGCGCAATCTAAAAGCGCGGGTGTCGAATTATGCCCGCGATTACGGCCATTCGGCCCGCATCGCGCGGATGGTGTATGAAACCGCCTCGATGATGTTTTTGACCACGCGCACCGAAACCGAAGCGCTTTTGCTGGAACAGAATCTCATCAAACAGCTTAAGCCGCGCTACAATGTGCTGCTGCGTGACGATAAGTCTTTCCCCAATATCCTGATCACCAAAGACCACCCCTTTCCGCAGATTAAAAAGCACCGTGGCAAGAAGACTGAAAAGGGCAGCTATTTTGGCCCCTTTGCCAGCGGCGGGGCGGTGACGCGCACGTTGAACCAGTTGCAAAAGGTGTTTTTGCTGCGCAATTGCACCGACAGCATGTTTGAAGGGCGCACCCGCCCCTGTTTGCAATATCAGATCAAGCGCTGCGCGGCCCCCTGTGTGGGTAAGGTCGATGGCCCGACCTATGCCGCTTTGGTGCAAGATGCCGAACTTTTCTTGCAGGGCAAAACCACCGCCGTGCAGGCCGATCTTGCCAAGCAAATGTCGACCGCCAGCGAAGCGATGGAGTTTGAGCGCGCCGCATCCCTGCGCGACCGGATCAAGGCGCTGACCCAAGTGCAGCAAAGCCAAGGCATCAACCCGCGCGGGGTGGAACAGGCCGATGTGATCGCGCTGCATCTGGATCACGGCCAAGCCTGCGTGCAGGTGTTCTTCATCCGCGCCCATCAAAGCTGGGGCAACCGCGACTTTTACCCCAAGACCGGTGCCGGCGCGGAAGAGCCAGAGATTATGGAAGCCTTCATCGCCCAGTTTTACGACGATAAAGAGCCGCCACCGCTGATCTTGCTGTCACACCCCGTTGAAAACCCCGACCTTGTGGGCCAGCTTTTGTCAGAACGCGCAGGCCGCAAGGTCGAACTCGCCGTGCCGTTGCGCGGGGAAAAGGCCGAGCTGTTGGAAAACGCCGCCCGCAATGCCCGCGAAAGTCTGGCGCGGCGGATGTCGGAAAGCTCTACCCAAAACACCCTGCTGCGCGGCTTGGCAGAGGCGTTTGATTTAGATGCCCCGCCCGCACGGATTGAAGTGTATGACAACGCCCATATCCAAGGCTCTGACGCTGTGGGGGGCATGATTGTGGCGGGGGCGGAAGGGTTCGTGAAAAGCCAATACCGCAAGTTCAACATCAAATCCGCCGCAGGGGCCAATTCTGACGACTTTGGCATGATGCGCGAGGTGATGACACGCCGCTTTGAACGCCTGCTGAAAGAAGACCCAGACCGCAAAAGCGATGCTTGGCCGGATCTTTTGCTGATTGACGGTGGGGCGGGCCAAATCTCGGCCGTGGCGGGGATTTTGGCCGATCTGGGGGTGGAAGACATCGCCGTGGTCGGCGTGGCCAAAGGCATTGACCGCGATGCTGGCAAGGAAGAGTTCCACCGCACCGGCCTGCCCGTCATGGCCCTGCCGCGCAACGACCCGGTGCTGTACTTCATCCAGCGCCTGCGCGATGAAGCGCACCGCTGGGCCAATGGCGCACACCGCGCCAAACGCGCCAAGGCGGTGTCGATCACCCCGCTGGACGATATTCCCGGCGTGGGTGCCCTGCGCAAACGCGCCCTTCTGGCGCATTTCGGGTCAGCCAAAGCCGTTAGCCGCGCCGGTGTGCCCGATCTGATGGCCGTGGGTGGCATCTCGCAAGCGATGGCCGAGGCGATTTACAACTTCTTCAATCCATAAAAAAAGCACCGGGCCAAGACCCGATGCTTTCATTCGTAGACTTAGTCAGTTTTAGCCCTGATCGTCGACACCGTCGCCATTGTCGTCCCCATCCTCGGCATCCGAAACACCGTCGTTGTCGTCGTCGGTATCGGACATATCGGGCGTTCCGTCATGGTCGTTGTCCCATTCCGGGTCATCAAGGGCGCCATCGCTGTTTTCATCGGCATCGGCCAAGTCATAGATGCCATCATTATCGTCGTCAGTATCGGCGATATCCGGCGTGCCGTCGTGGTCCGTGTCAAGTGTCGGGTCATCATCGCCAACTTCGCTCGTCTCGAAGGCAATGAATTCTTCCGAAATGATAGATTCTTCGATGATGGTTTCAGAAGAGACGTAAGTTTCGTGTATTTCGGTGCTATATTCTGCCGAGTATTCCGAATAGCTGAACCCTTCGTAAGAATAGCTAGACCAAGTTGAAACGGTCGTCACATCAATGACGGTCGTATAAGATTCCAGCGAGATGGTGCTGGTGTAGTATTGAACAGCCCCCTCATGCCAGACATCAAAGCCAAAGTCGAAGACGCCCTTGTTGATCCAGTAATAGACGATCTCGTCCAACTTAATCGGGTCTTCAACAACTTGGCCATAAGTCTCCCCGATGATGTCGCCGGTCTTGATCCCGATCGTATCGGCAATACCACCGGGTTCTACGGCCAAGACCAAAAGGCCGGCTTCATGGATCGACAGACCAAAAGCGCTGCGAACCGACGAATCCACTGGAACCAGTACCGCATCCAAAGCGCGGCTGACATAGGGGGCCGGCAAGGGGCAGGCGGCAGCGGGCAAAGCGAGGGTTGTCAAAAAACCCGCCGTGATTGCAAGCTTGCGCAGTCCAGCAATTTTTGATATGGGAGCGATGAGCATGATGATCCTTTTTGATCCAAGTTTTGGGTGGCAAGATTTAAACATCGCTTCTTTAACCTGTCTAATTTTTTTTTAGTGTTTTTTAATTTCGGCGTGCTTCGGAATTAATATGGAATATTTATGACAAAATCGGCACCCCAAACAGATCACGGTCAACCGCTGTCGCAAAAGATTCATTCAACTGTGGTTGATCGCTGATGTACAGCGGAGATCACCATGCCAGCCACCCAAGACGAACCTGCCCAAGACTGGCTGGCCGAGGAATTGGCCGAAGCTCTGGACGAAGACTTTGAACTGGAATTGGAAGACGCCGCTCTGTCGCGCGAAATCGCCAAGATCTACAAAGATCGCCACCCCGACGCGCTGGACCGCAAGAATTACCTGACCAGCCTGATCCACATGCAAGCCGAACTGATCAAACTGCAAGATTGGGTGCAGCATACGGGCGAAAAGGTCGTTGTCCTGTTCGAAGGCCGTGACAGCGCGGGCAAGGGCGGTGTCATCAAGCGCATCACCCAGCGCCTGAACCCGCGCGTGGTGCGCACGGTGGCGCTGCCCGCCCCGTCTGACCGCGAAAAGACCCAGTGGTATTTCCAACGCTACATCCCCCACCTGCCCGCAGGCGGCGAGATCGTGCTGTTTGACCGCTCGTGGTATAACCGCGCCGGTGTCGAGCGCGTGATGGGCTTTGCCAATGAAGATCAGGTGGAAGAATTCTTCCGCTCGGTTCCCGAATTTGAACGGATGCTGGTGCGTTCGGGCATTCGCGTGGTCAAATACTGGTTCTCGATCACCGATGAAGAGCAGCAAATGCGCTTTTTGGTGCGCATCCATGACCCGTTCAAACAGTGGAAGCTTTCCCCCATGGACCTGCAATCACGCATCCGGTGGGAGCATTACACCAAGGCGAAAGAAGACATGTTCGCCCGCACCAACATTGCCGAAGCGCCGTGGTACATCGTTGAGGGCAACGATAAAAAACGCGCGCGGTTGAACTGCATCAGCCACCTTTTGTCGCTGTTTGACTATCAAGAGGTGCCGCACGAAGAAATCCACCTGCCAGAGCGCGTCTTTAACCCCGATTACGAACGCGCCACCCTGCCGCCAGAGCTTTACGTGCCGCAGAAATTCTAACGGCATTCGCAGGCCGCAGCGCTTGGCTTTGTCGCGCCCCCTTTTCGCCAGCGCGGCCATGGGCTAGGTAATACGCATGAAGTGGACGATCCCGAACATATTGACCACGCTGCGCCTTCTGGCCGCCCCCGGCGTGCCGGTGATGTTCTTGTATTTTCACCGCCCCATCGCGGATTGGTTTGCGCTGACGCTGTTCGTCTCTGCCGCCATCACTGACTACTTTGATGGCTACTTGGCCCGCCTATGGAAGCAAGAAAGCAAGTTCGGCACCATGCTGGACCCTATCGCTGACAAGGCCATGGTGGTGATCGCCCTGCTGATCCTGACAGGCTATTCCGGCATGAACCCTTGGCTGATCCTGCCCGCCACGGTGATCTTGTTCCGTGAGGTGTTTGTGGGCGGCTTGCGCGAATATCTGGGGGCCAAAGCGGGGCTTTTGAAGGTGACGAAGCTGGCCAAATGGAAAACCTCGGCCCAGATGCTGGCGATTGCTGTGCTGTTTTTGGGCACCGGGTTAGAACATCTGGAAGGCATCGCGCGCCAAGGCAAAACGATTGAAGAATACGCAACCCTTGTGGCGCAGGGCTTGGCCGACCCGATCCGCTCTTGCGGGATGCGGGGCTGTTCGTCTTATGCAACATGGGCGGGCCTAACCCTGATCTGGTTTGCCGCCGCCCTTACCGCGATCACCGGCTGGGATTACTTTCGCAAATCCTTGCCACAGTTAAAGGATTAAGCCGGTGGATGTGCTTTATTTCGCATGGGTGCGCGAACGCATTGGCCTGCCGCGCGAGCAGATTGACACCACCGCCGCCACAGTCATGGCCCTGATCGAAGAGCTTAAGGCCCGCGAAGAGCGTTACGCTTTGGCCTTTTGTGATCTGAAAAGCTTGCGCGTGGCCCTAGATCAAAAGCTGTCATCGTTTGACGCGCCTTTGGCTGGCGTGCGCGAAGTGGCGTTCTTTCCGCCCATGACGGGGGGCTAAAATGCACCTGTCCGTGCAAAAGGCAGCCTTTGACGCAGGCGCAGAGTTGAACGCCTTTAGCGCTGGCGTGGTGGGCGCTGGGGCCGTTGTCAGCTTCACAGGCATCGTGCGCGACGCTGACGGCACGCTGTCGGCGATGGAGATTGAACATTACCCCGGCATGACCGAAGCCGCGATTGGCGCGATCATCACCCAAGCGCAAACCCGTTGGGATTTGGCCGATGTGCTGGTGATCCACCGCTATGGCAGGCTGGAACCGGGCGCACAGATCATGATGGTGGCAACCGCCGCACGCCACCGCGTGGCCGCCTTTGAAGCCGCCGAATTCCTGATGGATTACCTAAAATCCCGCGCGCCGTTTTGGAAAAAAGAATTCGGCCACGACGGCGCAACATGGGTCGCCGCCAAGGAAGAAGACGAAAGCGCTCTGACGCGCTGGTAACGCGGCGCGGCACCCTTGGGTGTTCGGCCAGTGCCGTTGACGATTTGGCTTAAAGGAATGGACAAACGGCCGGCGCGCGGGCAGAATGAGGCTATGGGATAAAGATTTTGGTCCCCCGTCTGATTTAGCAAAGCCGAGTATATTTATGACAATAGAGTTTTGGAAAATTCGGCGCGAGATGTTTCGCTTTGGTTCGCAAGCACGGGCGATACCAGAAGATGTGTTCAACTATTTATTCGCAACGTGGCATTATGATCGAAAAATTGCAGGGCAGATCGACAGGTTTGATGGCAACTTGCCAAAATCAAAGCGAATTGCGATTTTTCTGATCTTCCCTAAGTCGGGTCTGCTGGACTCGCATTTGCACACATTGGCTTATTTCCGTTCGAAGGGATATGCTACGCTGGTCGTTTCAAACCTTCCGTTGTGCCAAACAGATAAAAATATTCTATCCGAAAACTGTTGGCGTTTTATCCAAAGGCCGAATTTCGGTTATGATTTCGGCGGGTATCGGGATGGTGTGCTTTCATTGACCGAAGATTTGCCGCACCTTGAAAGGCTGGTTTTCATAAACGATTCGGTGTGGTTTCCCTTGCCAAACAGCCGTGATTGGCTGGATGATGTTGAGGAATTGCAGGTCGATTTTTCCGGCGCCGCTTCAAATTTTGGCACGCCGCGGCCTGAGGTGCACGCCTTTCGGTCTTTAAAGTGGTCTTATTCGACCCAACACCGTGATTTTCATATCTGCTCATTTGCCATTTGTTTGCGGCCAAATGTGCTGCAAGATGAAAACTTCTTGTCTTTTTGGCGGGGGCTGCGACTGACGAATAAGAAGAAACGCACGGTTCGGCGCGGCGAGATTGGCTTTACGCAATGGGCGATGCGGCACTTTTTTAGCGTGGGCACGACGCTTGATGTGACCGACCTAGACCACGAATTGGCTGCGCTTGGTGAAGCACGGTTGCGTGAGGTGGCGGGGGATTTGATCATTCCGGAAAATCCGAAATTGTCACAGTTATGGCAAGACTTAACGGAAGATCCGAAGACCTCGCGGCAAGATCTTGAAAAGCTGATCTTGCTGACCGTGTCGCGGCAGGGAGCCAGCTATGCCTTGGCGGCCTATTCGACGCGCGAAAAGGGCTTTCCGTTTTTGAAGAAATCACCGTTTTCATCAGGCTCAGAGAGTTCTGAGGCCAATTTACAAGTGTTAAATAAAACGCGTGATCCAAAAAATTTGATCGCACATTTCAAGCTGATTTAGAAATACTAGCTCTCACGGCGCCTTGGATCACGCTTTGCGGCAGACCGAGCAAAACGGTTCGCCATACTAATCGGAAGGAAAGGTGAAAGTTTAATGATAACGCGAAGAAATCGATAGGCCAAAAGATCCTTTAGGAGTTTGTGTGGTCTTCGGCGAGCAATTTGCAACATAAGCATGAGATCGGTATTTTCTGCGGTTTTGCGCGGAATTGCACCCCAACTGCACAGACTGGGCGTCCAAAAATCGCGAATCTTGTGCCAAATAGTGCCGCCCACCAAACGATCATGCGGAATTTCCGCCAATATATCATATTGAAGATTCATCGGCGATTTACACAAAGCAGCCAACGCTGTTTTATTATAGCTTCGCAAGTCTTCCATTTTAACTCCCGGCAAAAGATCACTAAATTCCTTAATGAACGCTAGTGCTCCCCTCCAAATTTCCGCTACGTAGCCATCTCTTATTATTTCCGCCGGAGACTTGGCCCTTTGAAGCGGCACTAAGAGGCCATCTTTCTTTTTTAAACAAACTGTCGAGTGTGAAGTGGCAGAAAAGATTAACTCAATCGGCTCGACCCCTCCCAAAACAGCTTCAACGACCTCCGTGGGTTGACTACGGGTGAAAAGATATCCTTCGTGTGGCAAGCCAGCTGAAGTTCGATTATGTGACCCGATGCAAAAGGCAGGGATATCGTGCCCAAGAATCTCGTTGAGCGCCGTAATTGACGTCAAGGCCCATCCGACATCAACCCAAGCTACCTTCTTTCCCTCGGCAATGATCGCCTCTTCCTCAGCAAAGAAATCGAGAATCAGAGACTTTTCCTGCCTCGCCACCGCCCTGAGAAAACTTTCGTGACGATAGAAGTGCTCGAAAAAGGGCAAGGCCTCTTTATTGTCCGGCACAAAGTCGTTTGGAGTAAGAGCCAAAATTTCAAAAAAACTTCGTTCAGTAATTGATTGGTGACCTTCGAACAATGACTCAATGCGGCGAAGATCAGAATTAACGAGCGCGGGGAATACCATCATTCTCCGAGATGCCGGGACCGAGCGATATGTAACTTCAGTTATGCCCAAGGCCTTGAATGCGGCCTCGATGATCAACCCATCTCGTTCAAGCAACAAGAATCGACTAATGCCTTGCTTCTTGGCTTGTGTCACAAGGTATTGCACAAAGCCGACAATGATCGGCCCGCCATAAGCGTACCCGAAAGTCTCGATAGGCGACAGTAATTCGGCGGAGTGAGTAAGCCATTTAATATACTGCCCTAACACAAGACTTCCGGATGTTGAACCTACGAAGGGACGCAGTGCGGCGGCATTAGGGTCGCTCTTGCAATGAAGTCGATGCAATTGCTGGGTTTCCAACACACAAAGTCCGGCGGCCTGACCGTTTGCGATGTCAGAGACAAGATTGTCGCCGACATGAAGCACCTTTTCGGCAAGTACACATTCGGTTGCAAGCATATGGGAAAAGAGTTTGCCGTTATATTTCCCCATATTGCTGTTTCGGAAATCGGCCGATGCATACACTTTATCGACCGTCACACCCGAGGCCTTCAAAAGACTATTAACCTGCACAGAAGATAAATAGATATCCGAAATGGCTATTACAGGGCGCCCCGCCGATCTCGCTCGAGAAATTAGATCCGTTATAGCGGGGTTTGAATATAAGAATCGACTTTCCGCCTTGAGTTCCTTTGACAAGGCATTGGGCGGAAGAGACATGGTTAGCTCTAATACCTCGTATATTTCCTCGAGCGAAACTTCCTGACCGCGCGCTGCATGTCTTCGGCGGGCGTCCGCCTCTGCACTGATGCGAGCGCTGGCAAAACCCGTCCAACCCTCAGCAGTTTCGATCCAACGGAATACGTCAGTAGGATCCACGGCGCGACGCGCGAGAATGGTATCAAAAACATCGAGTGTTAGGATGTCTATGTTTTCAATTATTTTGTTCAGACCGTCCGCTCCAAGTGCCAGCGAACTGGTTGTACTCGCAGGCAGCGGACGCCTTGAATTCTCACGCACTTCACCACACACCTGCCGAACACCCATCACGCCACATCCCTCACCAAACCTGCATCGCCAAACAGCCCAGCCACTTTGCCGTTGCCGTTCAGCATCTCTGTCAGCCCGCCGTGCTCCACCAGACGCCCTCCCTCGATGAAGGCCACCTCGTCCGCTGCCAGCACGGTTGACAGGCGGTGGGCGATCAGGATTGTGGTGCGGCCACGGGTGGCTGTGGCGATGGCGTCGCGCACCAGCCATTCCGAGCGGTTGTCCAAAGCGCTTGTCGCCTCATCCAAAAGCAAGATCTGGGCGTCTTTCACGATGGCGCGGGCCAGTGACAGGCGTTGGCGTTGCCCGCCAGACAGAAGCACCCCGTTTTCGCCGACTTGGGTGTCATAGCCCTGCGGCAGGGCGGTGATGAAGGCATGCGCTTGGGCGGCGCGGGCGGCGGCTTCAACCTCGGCGTCGCTGGCGGTGCGGCGGCCCATGCGGATGTTTTCGCGCACCGAGGTGGCAAACAGAAAGGTGTTTTGCCCGACATAGGCGGTGCGGGCCTGCAAGGATTGGCGGGTGACGCCGCGCAGATTTAGGCCGTCGATCTCAACCGCGCCTTCCTGCGGGTCATACAGGCGCAATAGCAGGCTCATGATGGTGGATTTACCGCCCCCCGAGGGGCCGACAAGCGCGGTGGTGCGCCCAGCCGGAAAGACCAGCGTCAGATTTTTCAGCGCATCGCTACGACCGTCATAGCTGAAACTGACGTTGCGCAGGGCCACTTCGCCCACCTGCACGGGCAGATCACTGCAGCCTTCGGCATCTTGCATCGCGTCGGGGCGATCGAGAATGTCAAACATCATCCGCACGCCGACAAAGGCCGCCTCTAGCGAGACGCGCATTTGTGACAGGCGTTTGGCGGGTTCAAAGGCCATTAGCAGCGCGGTGACAAAGGCCATCAATTCGCCCGAGCTGGCCTTGCCCCCCGGCACAAAGGTTGCGGCGCTGACAAGGATGATGATGGCGATGGCCACGCCTGACAGCGCATCAATCATCGGCACGGTGATGCTTTCCAACCGCACCATCGCGTTGGAACGGCTTTCGACATCGCGCACAGCCCTGTCCATCCGGGCTTGAAGGATTGCTTCTAGCCCAAAGGCGCGCACCACGCGCAGGCCGGTGGCGGTTTCTTGGATCACCTTTAAAATCTCGGTCAAAGACACCAATTCTGCCGTCATGATCCGGCGCACACGGCTCAGCACCGCGCGCACGCCCAGCACGGCCAGCGGCCCCAGAACCAGAAAGACGCCCGACAACAGCGCATATTGCCAGACCATCACGCCGATCAAACCCGCCAAAGTCAGCGCATCACGCACGAAAGAGGTGACGACGATGTCAATGATACTGCGCGCCGCTTGTGCCGATTGCGTCACGCGCACCAGAATGTCAGACGATTCGGTGGCATCAAACCACGCCGCCTCTTGTTGCAGCACTTTGCGATAAATCTTGCGCTGAATATCGGCAATGACGCGGTTGCCGGCCTTAGCTAAAGCGACCTGCTGAATATACCCCGACAGGCCCTTGCCCGTTAGAATAATGACAACTGCCGCCGCCACCACGGGTGCGGAATAGGCCAAGGGATCATTTGATAAAACATCAAAGATCGCCTTCATAATCCAAGCAGAAGCAGCGGTAGAACTTGCCACGATCACCATCGCCGCAATCGCCACCGCATAAATCCACTTTTGCGCCAGAAAGTTTTCTCGCATCACGCGGAAAATGGCGTGCAGGATAGAGTTTTGTTGGCCTGTAAGCGGTATCATGCAGCCAGCCTGATGGCGGCTTTGGCATATAATTGCGCAGACCATGCGCCCGCCAGAAATGCGCGCGCTTTAATGCGACCTCTGGACGTAAGAATGGCGGGGTTTACAAATTTGGCTGCGGCTTCCAACAGCGGGCCAAATGCCGCCACTTTGCCATAATGCTTGCGCGCGACATAAACCTTTGAATTGCCCAGATGCCAAGCTTTCATTTCTGTCAGCGCGGCGGACGGCGGGGTAGACTTGCCGGCATAATGAACCGCCAGCACCCCCGCAGCATAGGCCAATTGACCCTGCGTTGCCAAACGCAGGCAAAGATCGTCATCCTCATGGAACAAAAAGACATTCTCATCAAAGCCGCCGATGCGATCAAACGCATCCTTGCGCACCATCAATACGCCGCCGCCCAAGAAACCCGT
Organism: uncultured Rhodobacterales bacterium; assembly: GCA_903873585.1. Taxonomy (GTDB): domain Bacteria; phylum Pseudomonadota; class Alphaproteobacteria; order Rhodobacterales; family Rhodobacteraceae; genus Stagnihabitans. The sequence goes on along the minus strand of CAIQOV010000016.1, from coordinate 27,747 downwards.
CGCGTGCAGCGTGCCCGCGGCAGACAAACGGCGCAGCGTTTTTAAGGCCGGTGTCCAGACCTGACCGACCGAACGGCGCTTGCCGCGCACACGGCCGCGCGCATCGCCTTGCAAGGGGCCAATGGCAACCAGTTTTGTGTTGTTTTCACACAGATCAACCAGCAATTGCAGCGACGCAGGCGATATCCGCACATCGGGGTTCATGAATAAAACAAAGCGCCCCTGCGCCCGCGCCGCCCCCAAGTTGCACGCAGCCCCATAGCCAAGGTTCACGCTGTTTTGGCGGCATAAAACATCTTCCGACGCACAAAGCGCCGCCATCGCCACCGCGTCGGCTTGCGAGTTGTTGACGACAATGATTTCCAAACCCGCCTCTGCCGAACCGGAACGCAACATCTTTAAGCAAGGACGAAGTTCATCAAGAGAATGAAAAGCCACGATCACAATGGAACAGGTGATTTCTGTTTTCGGGCCTGCGCCCACTTTTCTTGCCACTGCTGGCCTTGGGAATATCACTTGATTCATAACCAACCCCATAATCAGCCTTGGGTCATGGCCAAAAATAAGACCAAGCTTTATTTACCCAAGGAAAACTTCAATTCGCTTCACGTGTGCAGAGATACGTTAACAAGAAAGCATTTCGTCCTTCGGTTCATACCTGCCCGAATCCACAGCCGTCAACACGAAAGTGCACACTTTTGGTGTTTCTTTTGTTCAGAGACCAACGCCAGCGATAGCGCCCACGGTTCATCCCCGCAGCGGTTCGCCATCGGCGATTTTCGTGACAAAGGCGCGCAGTGCGCATCACCAAAAGGTAAGCCTATGATTTACAATACTTTTTCATAAATAATGGTGACCCCGGAAGGAATCGAACCCTCAACCTCGGACTTAGAAGGTCCTTGCTCTATCCAGTTGAGCTACGGGGCCACAGGCGCATTTAGCGGCAGGGCGCTATGTCACGCAAGGGTGCGCGTCATGAAAACTGACATCGGGTCCAGCACATAGTCGCCAAAGGGCGGGCATTCGGTGAAGCCTGCCTTTTCATACAAGACCCGCGCGGCGGTGAAAGAGTCTTGCGAGCCGGTTTCAAGGCTTAGCCGCAACACGCCCGCCGTTTTGGCCGCAGCGACCAGATGCGCCAGCATAATGCGCGACAGGCCTTTGCCGCGATGTTCGGATAAAACATGCATCGATTTGATCTCGGCATGGTTGGGCGCAAAAATCTTGAATGCCCCCATCGCAATCGGTTCGCCATTCTGCCGCAGAACGAAGAAGTGCACCTGCGGAATGGCAAGGTCGGCGGCATCCATCATATGGATGCTTTCGGGGGGCGTATCGGCGTGCATGTCGGCGGTGTGGCGCGCGAATAACAGGGCCAGATCGGCGCGTGTCGGGTTTTCTTGCTGGATCACAGGGTCAGTTCCCCCCCATCAAGGCCATGCCGTTGACCGACAAAGCCCCCGGCGTGGCGGCTTCAATTTCCCAGACCAGCTTGTCGCCTTCGGCTTTGGCCATGCCTTGCGCCATGCCAAAGCCCATCATCGCTTGCGCTTTCATGTCATCGGGGGCGGCGTTCAGGGCGGCGGTCAGCGCATCAGCACCGGTCAGGGTTACGGTGGCTTTGCCGGTGGGCATTTCAGTATCAGGGCCGGCAACCATGTCACCCTCATAGGTCAACTCATAGCCTGCGCCGGTCAACGAACCGGGGTTCAGCGTGATTGTCACCGTGCCCTTGGGCAGCAGGGCGGCTTGCAGCTTGGCGTCAAACTCTGCCCCCGAGGGGCTGCCTGCGGGCATATCTAGGGCCGACAGGGCAGCGGTGATGGCGGCTGCGGGGTCAAATTCTGTGACCTGCATATCCAGCGAAAACGCCTGAGGCACCAAGGGGGCGGCCCAATCGGGCACAAGACCGGCAGGCAACGTCAGGCCAGAGATGGCAAGCCCCCCGCGTAGCTTGCCGTCGTGAACGGCGCCGTTCAGGTCAACCGCAAAGCCTAGCTTTTCAATGCCCATCGCCCCGATCGGGGTATCAACGCTTACCATCGCCGCCGTGCCCGTGGCATGAATATTGCCAAAGAAGGGCATCGCGGCGGTGAGGATTGTTTTCAGGCCGCCTTGATCCGCTTCCATCGCCGCTGGGTCGGGATGGGCCGCGACCCAAGCGGCCAGTTGCAAGATTTGCGCGCCCATGACTTGGTTGCCCGCTACGGTTTCGGTCAGGCTTTCGGCCTTGATCGTGACCGGCATCGCGGGTTCGCCCTGCATCGCAGGGGTCGTCATCGTCTCGGCCAAGCCCGTTGCGGTGAATGTCGCGTCAAAATCACTGCCACCCGCCGCGCCTGCCTGAGCAGTGCTTTCCGTCGAGCCCGCGTCGATTGCCATCTGAACCGTTTGGGGCGGGGCATCGGGGGAATAGATCGTTTCGACCAGTGCCAGCCCGGAAAAAGCGCTGTGCGTCTGGGTGAAGGCCATCAACGCTTCATCAAACGTGCCGTTAAAGGAAAAGCTCGCAACCTTTTCGCGAACATCCAGCGCCTTGGGCAGCGACAGGTTGATCGACACGGCCTGATCCATGCTGACACCCCAAGTGCCATCGCCGTTATCAACCAGTTGCATCGCAAGCGGGCTAACGCTGCCGGTCAGTCCCGCATCCTTGCCCTGCGCAATCAAGGGCTGCACATCCAAGGTCAGATCATAGGCATCGCCCTTGGCCACCACGCTGATCGCCTGTGCACCGGCACCAAAGTAGGTTTGAAACACCTGTATAAGGTGATCAGCCCCTTGTTGCGTGGCAGGTTGCGCCAGCGCCGGAGAGGCCAAAAGGAAGGGAACTATGGCAAGGGCAAGTTTCTTCATCAGGTCTCTCCAAAGGCAAGCGGGCGGTTTTCACCTGCCCGATCAGTGCGTCCACACACCCCGACGGTGGGTGGCAAAGTTTTCGCCGTAGCCACCTGCGCGGATGTTGGCGCGCCGAGCGTGCGGGTCAACCACGTCAAACTCGATGCCGCGCGCTGTTGCATAAGCCTCTGCCGCCTCACGCGTTTCAAAGCGCAGGCGGACTTGGGCATCCATGTCATCAGACGATGTCCACCCCATCAGCGGATCAACGCTGCGGGCCGAGGCGGGGGCAAATTCCAGCACCCAGCCCTTGGCCTTGGCCGTGCCAGACTGCATTGCCGTTTTGGCGGGTTGATAGATGCGCGCGCGCATAGAAAACCTCATGAATTCGGGACAGCGCCACTATTGCGAAGTTGGGGGGAAAGGCAAGATGCTGTCGGCCGACCACTGGGATTGTGTGGGGTATGTGGTGCGGCCAGCCGACAGTGATTGCTGCTTGCCCCGTGAACTTGGCCTGAACTTGGGGCATTTTCAACCGTCAAATAGCCCCTCGCATAGGGCATTTAGCGAAACTTGCAGCGGTTTTCTTAACGATTGCGCAACGAAGCCGCCCAGCCCCTTTAACGGGAACAAAATCAGAATAGATTAGGGCGTGAAGGGAATCACCATGCCCCATAACAACGACAACGCACTTGCCATCCGCCCCGAGGTTTTGACCCGCCCTAAACTGGAAGGCGGGCGGCGTTTTGTCATGCACACGCCGTTTCAGCCAGCGGGCGACCAGCCCCGCGCGATTGCAGAGCTTTCGGCTGGCGTACAAGCTGGCGACCACGATCAGGTTCTGCTGGGCGCGACGGGCACGGGCAAGACCTTTACGATGGCCAAGGTCATCGAACAAACCCAGCGTCCGGCCATTATCTTGGCACCGAACAAAACCCTCGCCGCCCAGCTTTACACCGAATTCAAAGGCTTTTTCCCCGAAAACGCCGTGGAATATTTCGTCAGCTATTACGACTACTTCCAACCCGAAGCCTATGTGGCGCGCACCGACACCTATATTGAAAAAGAATCCCAGATCAACGAACAGATCGACCGGATGCGACACTCTGCCACCCGCGCGCTGTTAGAGCGTGACGATGTGATCATCATCGCATCCGTGTCGTGCATTTACGGCATAGGCTCGGTCGAAACCTATTCCGCCATGACGCAAGATTTGATCGTGGGGCAAAGCTACGATCCGCGCAAAATGATCGCCGAACTGGTGACGCAGGCCTATCGGCGCAACGAAATGTCTTTCGCGCGCGGATCATTCCGCGTGCGCGGCGACACGATTGAACTGTGGCCCGCCCACCTAGAAGACCGCGCTTGGCGCTTTTCCTTTTTCGGCGAAGAGTTGGAATCGATCACCGAGTTTGATCCTTTGACAGGGGCAAAAACCGATGTGTTCAAGCAAATTCGCATCTATGCCAATTCCCACTACGTCACCCCGCGCCCCACGCTGCAACAGGCGGTCAAGGGCATAAAAATTGAACTGCAACAAACGCTTGACCGCTTTGTGACGGAAGGCAAACTGCTGGAAGCGCAGCGTCTGGAACAGCGCACCAACTTCGATGTCGAGATGATAGAGGCGACAGGGGCCTGTGCGGGGATCGAGAACTATTCGCGTTATCTAACCGGCCGTGCACCGGGTGAACCTCCACCCACGCTGTTTGAATTCATCCCCGACAACGCCATTGTCTTTGCCGACGAATCCCACGTTTCCGTGCCCCAGATCGGCGGGATGTATAAGGGCGACTTCCGCCGCAAGATGACCTTGGCCGAACACGGCTTTCGCCTGCCCTCGTGCATGGACAACCGCCCGCTGAAATTCGAAGAATGGGATGCGATGCGCCCGCAATCGGTGTTCGTGTCTGCCACCCCCTCGGCTTGGGAGCTTGAGCAGGCAGGCGGTGTTTTTGTTGAACAGGTGATCCGCCCGACCGGTTTGGTTGACCCGATGGTCGAAATTCGCCCCGTGGAAATGCAGGTCGACGACCTTTTGGACGAGGTGCGCAAGGTTTCCGCGCGCGGCATGCGCACCTTGGTGACGACCCTGACCAAGCGCATGGCCGAAGATTTGACCGACTATATGCACGAACAAGGCATTCGCATTCGCTACATGCACTCTGACATCGACACCTTGGAACGCATTGAAATCTTGCGCGATTTGCGGCTGGGGGCCTTTGATGTGCTGGTGGGCATCAACCTTTTGCGCGAAGGCTTGGATATTCCCGAATGCGGGCTGGTGGCGATTTTGGATGCCGATAAGGAAGGATTCCTGCGGTCAGAAACCTCACTGATCCAAACCATCGGGCGCGCGGCGCGCAATGTCGAAGGTCGGGTGATTATGTATGCCGACCGCATCACAGGCTCGATGGAGCGTGCTTTGTCGGAAACCGACCGCAGGCGCGCCAAGCAGGTGGCCTATAACGTCGAACACGGCATCACACCGCACACCATTCAAAAGAACGTCGAAGATGTGCTGCACGGTCTGTGGCAGGGCGACACCGACCAGTCGCGCATCACCGCCAAGGTCGACCGCGCCCATGTTGGCCAAAACCTCGCCGCTCACCTTGATGCCATGCGCCTGCAAATGCGCAAAGCCGCCGAGAATTTGGAATTCGAAGAGGCCGCCCGTCTGCGCGATGAGGTGAAGCGGCTGGAAGCCGTAGAACTCGCCGTGGCAGACGACCCCTTGGCGCGGCAAAGCGTGATCGAAGAGGCGGTGGACGAGGCTGTCTCACGATCAGGCCGATCAACCGGTGGCCGTGCAGGTCAGCGCGGCGGCAAGGCGCGGCGGCGCTAAGCGGGTTGCGACCGCTTGGGCATGCTGCCACTCTGGCGCGAAACAAAGAGGGCCAAGATGGACAGCTATTACGATTCCTACAAACCCGCGCAAATGGCAGCCTTGGTGGAAACCGCAGGCGTGGCCAAGGCGCGGATGCCACTGGGGCGAATGGTGACACTGGCGGTGCTGGCGGGGGTCTTTATCGGCCTAGGCTCGGCCTTTTATCTGATGGCAATCACCGGGGCAGATCCAAACTATGGCCCCACGCGCGTTTTGGGCGGGGTGGTCTTTGCTCTGGGCCTTATTCTGGTGGTCGTGGGCGGGGCAGAGTTGTTCACCGGCAACGCGCTGATGACCATCGCGGCGGTGGATGGCAAAATCACGCTGGCAGAGTTGCTGCGCAATTGGGGCGTGGTGTGGGTGGGAAACCTTGCGGGCGCTGTGGCGCTGGCTGTGGCCTTTTGGGCATCAGGCCTGCTCAACTCAGCCTTCGGCGAGATGGCGGCCGCGGTTGCGCTTGCCAAAGTAAGCGGTGGGCCACTGGTCTGGCTGGTCAAGGGCGCTTTGTGCAACGCCTTGGTTTGCTTGGCCGTTTGGCTGAGCGTTTCGGCGCGCGACACCACGGGCAAGATCTTTGCCATTCTGTGGCCGGTCACGGCCTTTGTGACTTTGCGGCTTGAACACTCGGTCGCAAATATGTTCTTGCTGCCCTTGGGAATGCTGCAAGGGGCAGATATTCCAATGGCGGGAATGGTGGGCAATTTGATCTGGGTCAGCCTTGGCAATATCATCGGCGGCGCGGGCGGCGTGGCGCTTGCGTACCGCTTTGCCTTTTTGCGGGGGCAGGCATGAAACCGCGCAGACCGTTCCTTGACCCTGCCCACCCGATGTTCGCCAAAGCATGGGTCCGCTGGGCCTGCACCTTGGCCCCCTTGGCTTGGGGCGGGGTTGAACTGTGGATGGGCGACCCGATGTGGGCGATGTTGTTCGCCGCCGCAGGTGTTTATGCGGGCTATACGCTTATTTACAAGCGATAAGCTTGCCGTGAATTTCGCCACTGTCACCGCGCTGCACCCGCGCTTTGCAGCCGGTGACCTGTTCAACCGTGGCTAACATGGTTTCTTCAACACGCGGGCGATCAGCCTTAGCGACCCACCCATAGCGCACGATTTCAAAATACTTCCCTTTGCGCCAAACCGTGTAATCGCGCCCATCTATCCGCACACTAACGCTTTGCGCCCCGACCATTTTTGGCGAGGGCGAATTGGCGCAAGCGGCCAGCACGAAAAGAAGCAAAATCCATCTCATTCCCGTGTTTTGGCACAGACCTGTTAATTTTTCCTTAATGCCAGCGCGGCTAAACCTGCGGCTAGCACAGCGGCCCAAAGCTGTGGCATAATTCCACCCAACACCCGCCCTGTGGCCCCAAGAAAGAGGAAATCATGACCATCCGCGTGACCGTCTGGGGCGAAAACGTCCATGAACAAAAGAACAAAGTCGTGGCAGAGGTTTATCCCAAAGCCATTCACGGCACGATCGCCGCAGCCCTGAACACCGACCCCGCCATCACGGCCACCAGCGTCACGCTGCAAGATGCCGAACATGGCCTGACGGCGGAAAAGATCGCCCAAACCGATGTGCTGATCTGGTGGGGCCATGCCGCCCACGGCGAGGTTGATGACAAGATCGTCGAGCGTGTCACCGATGCGGTGTGGGGCGGCATGGGGGTGATTTTCCTGCACTCAGCGCATTTTTCCAAACCGTTCAAACGCCTGATGGGTTCACCCTGCAACCTGACATGGCGCGAAGCGGGCGAGCGTGAGCGGCTATGGGTCACATCCCGCCAGCATCCGATTGCGCAAGGCTTGCCCGACCATTTCGAACTGGAAACCGAAGAGATGTACGGCGAGCCGTTCGGCGTGCCCGAACCCTTGGAAACGGTCTTCATCTCGTGGTTCCAAGGCGGGGAAGTGTTTCGCTCGGGCCTGACCTATCGCCGCGGGGCTGGGAATATCTTTTACTTCCGCCCGGGGCATGAAACCTATCCGACCTATCACGATGCCACGGTGCAAAAGGTGATCTCGAATGCGGTGAAATGGGCCTATAATCCCGCAACCCGCATCGCAAACCCCAATGACGCGCCCAACACCTCGATTGACATTGCGCTGGAACCCTTGGTGGAACGCGGCCCGCGCCTGCATCATGCGGGCGAAAAGGGGTTTCGTTGATGTCTAAACCCGTGCGCATTCTGATCCTTGGCACCGGCGGCATGGCCGCCAACCACGCCGAACATTTCGCCAAGATCGAGGGCGTTACCCTTGTGGCGGGGGTAGACACGCGGCCCGAACAACTGGCAGCCTTTTGTGCCAAGCACCAAATCGCCAAAGGCTTTGCCAGCTTAGACGAAGCCTTGGCGTGGGGCGAATTTGATGCGGTGACCAACGTCACCCCCGATGCCGCGCATTACGCCACCACCATGCCCGTGCTGGCGGCGCGCAAGCATATCCTGTGCGAAAAACCCCTCGCCACCAGCGAGGCGCAGGCGCAGGCTATGGCCGATGCGGCCGCCACGGCGGGTGTCGTCAATATGGTCAACCTTAGCTATCGCAACGTGGCTGCTATGCAAAAGGCGGCACAGATGGTGGCCGAAGGCGCGATTGGCGAGGTGCGGCATTTTGAAGCCTCTTACCTGCAATCGTGGCTGACCCAACCCGCTTGGGGCCATTGGGATAGCGAAAGCCAATGGCTGTGGCGGCTTTCAACAAAGCATGGATCAAAGGGCGTCTTGGGCGATGTGGGCATTCATATCCTTGATTTTGCAACCTTTGTCGCAGGGCAAAAGGTCAAAGACATCTCGGCCCGCTTGGCCACTTTTCCCAAAGCTGCGGGCGATAAGATTGGCGAGTATCCTTTGGATGCCAACGACAGCGTCGCCATGCACCTGCGTCTGGCGAATGGGGCCCTAGGCACGGTGGGGGCGACGCGCTTTGCCAGCGGGCATCTCAATGACCTGCGCCTGCGGATTTATGGCACCAAAGGCGGGCTAGAGGTGGCGTGGGAGCGCAACACCTCGTCACTGCGCGCCTGCCTTGCGCCCGATCTGGAAAGCGCCACTTGGGCCACGGTAGAGTGCCCCGTTCTGGGCACGATCTATGAACGCTTCATCGCGGCCATTCGCGGTGAAGGCGTGGCTGATCCTGATTTCGCGCGGGGCGCTGCCTTGCAAAAGATGCTTGATAGGGCAGAGCAATCCGCCGCCCAAGGCAGCGTTAGCTTGACAGTTTAACCCAGTCAGGGCACAGCGCGCCCAACACATAACCCCTTGGAGGGACCCATGGTCAAAGGCTATTCACGCACCCAAATCGCTTTGCACTGGGCCGTTGCCCTGCTGATCGCGTTCAACCTGATCTTCAGCGACGCCATGTCGGAATTGTGGCGGCAGATTGAACAAACCGGCCCCACCCCCACCACAACCGGCGCTTGGGTGCATATCATCGTGGGTGTCGCGGTGCTGGCCTTTGTGGCGTGGCGCTTGGTTTTGCGGGTCACGCGCGGCGTGCCCCATGCGCCTGCGGGCACAAATCCATTGCTGAAACTGGCCGGAGATGCGGGCCATCTTGCGCTGTACGCCCTGATGATCGCCATGCCTGTCACGGGCCTTTTGGCGTTTTTTGGCGGGTTTGAAACCTTGGGCGAGTTGCACGCCGAACTGCTGAAATCGCTGCTTTGGGCGCTGATTGGCTTGCATGTGGCGGCGGCGATTTATCACCACGTCTTCCTGAAAGACGGCCTGTTGAACCGGATGCGCAAGGCGGGCTAAGGGTTTTTGCAGCAAAGCCAAGGCCCTGTCACGCTGGCCTTGGCACCTGAGCCTGATTTTTCGCAGAAAAATCGTGACCCAACGCAAACGATTTTTCTGCGAAAAATCTTTGCCCTAAGCGTCCAAAAATAGCGCCACAGTCTCGGCGAAAGCTTTGGGTTTTTCCGCATGCAGCCAATGCCCTGCCCCCATCAGTTTGGCAAAGCGCGCATGGGGGAACAGCGCGCGAATGGCCGTGCGGTCTTCGACCTTCACATAAGCACTTTGTGAACCGGTCAGAAACAGTGTCGGCCCGTCAAAGCAACCTTGGGTATCGGGCCAGCCGATGATTTGGGGCATGGCTGCCTCTAGCACATCAAGGTTCAGCCGCCAGACGGGCGGGGTGGCCTTAAGGTCCAAGGATTGCAAGAAAAACGCGCGCAGGGATGGGTCTTCGACCTGTTGGGCCAAGCGGTCATCTGCTTGCGCTCTTGTGCTAATCCCGTCCAGATCAAGGCCGCGCATTGCAGCGATGTGGCGGGTTTGATCATGGGTATAGGCGACGGGCGCAATATCGGCCACAACCAACCGGCGCAGCAAATGGCCTTGGGTCAGCGCAAGCTGCATCGCGGCCTTGCCACCCATCGAGTGCCCCAAAAGGTCAGCCTGCCCAAGGCTAGCCAAAACTTCGGCCAGATCGCCCGCCATGTCGGCGTAGCTTTGGCTGTCGGCGCGAAAACTGCTGCCATGGTTGCGCATATCCACCGCCACCACATCGCGCCGTGTCGCCAAGCTGCGTGCAATAGCCCCCCAGTTGCGCCCCGAGCCGAACAGGCCATGCGCAATCACCAAGGGCGGGAGGTCTTTGTCTTGACGAGCGGGGTGCAGGATCGTGTTCAGCATGCGCCGACATTACCGCAGCGCCCTAACCTCGGCCATAGCCGTTGAACGCAAGGTCTGTGCAAGCTAAAAGCGCGCAACGTGCGGGGCGGGGATGACGACACTGACAATCGAACAGATGGCCGAAAGCCTATCTGCCCTGTTGGCCCAGCGGCTGCGGGTTTGTGGCCCCACGCTTGAGAGCCGCGTAAACCGCGCCAACGCGCGCCTGCCGCGCACGGTGCGCAAGGCGGCACGGCAACTGGTTGCAGCGCACCAGATCGCCCAAAGCCCCAAGCTGCGCGCCCAACTCGACCCTGACGCGCTTGGCCACGCCTATCACATATGCTTTGCCTACCTGCGCAACCTGAACCGCGCGCAGCGTCGCCGCACCGTGATCTTAGACACCGCCGCCCGCATCGCCTTTGCCCTGCTGGCGGTGATTGTGCTATGGGTCAGCGTCTTGCATGGGCGCGGGTTTGTGTGAGTGCTTTTGATTCAGGCTCTAACGCCGCGCGGCTGACCAAAGACACGGTCACAAAGGCCACATACAACAGCAAATACCACGATCCCAACTTGCCCATCCCCGTCCAATGCCGCGCAATATGGCCGGAATAAAGCCATTTGCCAGTCATCGTGCCGATATTCTCGGCCAGCCAAAGCGCTAGGCTGGATAGAAACGCGGCCATAATCATGGGCATCCATCGTTCGCGCTTTGACACAACAAACCAAACCCTTGTGCGCCAAAACAGCAGCCCTGTTGCGGCGAAAAGGCCCAGCCTGATGTCGGGCAGAACGTGATGGGCAAAGAAGTTCACATAGATCGCCCCCGCCAGCACAAAGCTTTGCCACAAGGGCGGATAGGGCGCAAAGCGCATCTGAAAGATGCGGATCACCCGCGCGATGTAACTGCCAACCGCGGCATACATGAAGCCTGAAAACAACGGCACGCCCAGCAGTTTGACCAGCCCAAGTTCGGGATAGGCCCAAGACCCAGCCCCCACCTTGAACCATTCCATCGCCGTGCCGGTCAGGTGGAACAGCACAATCACCCGCGCCTCGGCCCAAGTTTCCAGCCTGGCCCACAGAAACAGGCCCTGCACGGCGAGTGCGAACAGGAACAGCGCATCGTAGCGGTGCAAGGCCCAATCGTCGTGCCAAACCGCCTTTGACACCACAATCGTCCCCAGCATCAGCCCGCCAAACAAACACGCCCAGCCCTGCTTTAGCACGAACATAACAAACTCAGCGACGCTAGGCGGCAGCAAAACGCGCGCCCGATCACCGAGCGCGCGTTCAAGTGTTCTGGTGCCCCTAGCCTTGGCCAAGGGCGTCATCTTTTACAGGCCCGGATAGATCGGGAAGGCGTGGCACAGCGCTTCGACCTTGGCTTTCACCGCAGCTTCAACCGCGCCGTTGCCCTCTTCGCCATTGGCGGCCAAGCCATCGACCACTTCCACGATCCAGCGGCCAATCTGGCGAAACTCATCCTCACCAAAGCCGCGCGTGGTGCCGGCCGGCGTGCCAAGCCGCACGCCCGAGGTGACTGTGGGCTTTTCGGGGTCAAACGGGATGCCGTTCTTGTTGCAAGTGATATGCGCACGGCCCAGCGCTTTTTCGGTCGCGTTGCCCTTCACGCCCTTGGGGCGCAGGTCAACCAGCATCACATGTGTATCCGTGCCGCCGGTGACGATATCCAGCCCGCCCTTCATCAACTCATCCGCCAAAGCCTTGGCATTGACGATGACTTGGCCGGTATAGGCCTTGAACTCTGGCCGCAGCGCTTCGCCAAAAGCGACGGCTTTGGCGGCGATCACGTGCATCAAGGGGCCGCCTTGGATGCCGGGGAAGATGGCCGAGTTGAATTTCTTGGCCAGTTCTTCGTTGTTGGTCAAGATCATGCCGCCGCGCGGGCCGCGCAGGGTTTTGTGCGTCGTGGTGGTGGCAACGTCAGCATAGGGGAAGGGTGACGGATGGTGTCCACCCGCCACAAGACCCGCAAAGTGCGCCATATCAACCAGCAGATACGCGCCAACTTTGTCGGCAATCGCGCGGAACTTGGCAAAGTCGATCTGGCGCGGCACGGCAGAGCCACCTGCGATGATCATCTTGGGCTGTGATTCGACAGCCAAACGCTCAACCTCGTCATAGTCGATCAGGCTGTCTTGCTTGCGCACACCGTATTGCACGGCGTTGAACCACTTGCCCGACTGGTTGGGCGCGGCCCCATGGGTCAAGTGCCCGCCGGATGCGAGGTTCATGCCCAAGATGGTATCGCCCGGCTTGAGCAGCGCTTGAAACACGCCTTGGTTGGCTTGGCTGCCCGAATTGGGCTGCACATTGGCATAAGCCACGCCAAACAACTGGCAAGCCCGCGAAATCGCCAGATTTTCAGCCACATCGACATAGTCGCAGCCGCCGTAATAGCGCTTGCCCGGATAGCCTTCGGCGTATTTGTTGGTCATCACCGAGCCTTGCGCTTCCATCACGGCGCGGCTGACGATGTTTTCGGATGCAATCAGTTCGATCTCGTCGCGCTGACGGCCCAGTTCAGAGGTGATCGCGCCGAACAGGTCAGGGTCGCGGGTCGACAGATGCTCGGTGAAGAAACCGGCGTCGCGGTGGGTCTTGGTCATGGGGCTCTCCAATATGGCTTGGCGCTATCTAGACCCAGACTTTCCGCGCATGAAAGGCAGAAAGCGACAGGTTTTGGATCGCACACGATAAAAGTTTCCGATAGGAAACCTAGCTTGGCTTTTGAAAACCGCAAGCCCCTTGAAAGCCGGGGGTTGAGTTCTGCCACAACCCTGCCAAGAGTGGCGGCACTTGATGGAGAAACCCCGTGCCCCAAGGCCAAATCGCATTCCGCGCCAGCCCCGCCCCTGCCGCCCAAGAGGCGCTGGTGGCCCTGACGGCACGCTATGGCCAGACCGATCTGGACAGTGCGCAGATCATCGTGGCCTTGGGCGGTGACGGCTTTATGCTGCAAACCCTGCACGACGATCACAGCGCGGGCCTGCCGGTGTATGGCATGAACTGCGGCACGGTTGGGTTTTTGATGAACACCTTCTCGCTAGATGCTTTGCCCGAACGGCTGGCTTTGGCCGAAGAAGCCGTGCTGAACCCCTTGGCCATGACCGCCACCAGCACAGATGGAACTGTCACGCACGCCTTGGCGATCAACGAAGTCTCGCTTTTGCGCATGGGCCCCCAAGCCGCCAAACTGCGCATTTTGGTCGATGGCAAAGAGCGTATGCCCGAACTGGTTTGTGATGGCTGCCTTTTGTCAACGCCCGCAGGGTCAACCGCCTACAACTATTCCGCCCATGGGCCAATCTTGCCCATCGGCGCTGATGTGCTGGCGTTAACCGCCGTCGCCGCCTTTCGCCCGCGCCGCTGGCGGGGGGCTTTGCTGCCAAAAGGGGCCGTGGTGCGGTTTGAAGTGCTAGACCCGCAAAAGCGCCCCGTGCGGGCAGATGCCGACACAAGGCCCGTCACCGATGTGCTTTCGGTTGAAATCCGCTCAGAACCCAATGTGATCCACCGCATCCTGTTTGACCCCGGCCACGGTTTGGAAGAGCGCCTGATCGTCGAACAATTCGCCTGAAACGCACCGCCCGCGCCGCAACCTTTTCTGCACCGCAGAACAGCCCGCTTGACATTTGCGCCTTTCGCCCCCATTTGAACCCTATCCGAAGCCCGTGCCGCGTGAGCACCAAAAGGCCCGGATGACGGTTCCCACCATCACGCAGGGGCACCTGCAATGTGCACGGCTTCTGACATGGTCAGAGGCGAGGGTGCATTGTTCCTTTGTTTGATGGACGATCCCAAATGACGACTTTCGCAGATCTCGGCCTTTCGCCGACAATCCTTAAAGCGCTTGAACTGACCAATATGACCACGCCCACGCCCATTCAGGCGCAGGCGATTCCCCATATCATGAAGGGCGCTGACCTGATGGGTCTGGCCCAAACCGGCACCGGTAAGACGGCGGCCTTTGGCCTGCCCTTGCTGCACCGCTTGCTTGACATCGGCCACCCCCCCGCCCCGCGCCACGTGCGCGCTTTGGTGCTGGCACCCACGCGCGAACTTGTGTCGCAGATTGCTGAAAACTTCCTGACCTTCACCAAGGGCACGGCCGTCAAAGTCACTATGGTTGTGGGCGGCGCATCGCTGAACCGGCAAGCGGATCGCTTGCTCAAAGGCTCTGACGTGCTGGTTGCCACGCCCGGCCGCCTGATCGACCTGCTGGAACGCGGCGCTGTCACGCTGGAATCCTGCGGCTATCTGGTGCTGGACGAGGCTGACCATATGCTCGACATGGGCTTTATCCACTCGCTGCGCAAAATCGCCAAATACATCCCGCAGCACCGCCAGACGCTGCTGTTTTCGGCCACCATGCCCAACGACATCGAAGAAATCTCGCGCACCTACCTGCGCAATCCGGTGCGCGTGCAGGTGGCCCCGCCGGGCAAGCCAGTGGAAAAGATCGTGCAAGGGGTGCATTACATCCCCAACGGCGACAAGGCGAAGCTTTTGGAATCTTATCTGCTGAAACATCCGGGCGAGCAGGCCTTGGTCTTTGGCCGCACCAAACATGGCGCAGAAAAGCTGTATAAATTGCTGGTGGCTTGGGGGTTCAAAGCCTCGTCCATTCATGGCAACAAAAGCCAAAACCACCGCGACCGCACCTTGACGGAATTCCGTGAAGGTCAGTTGGATGTGCTGGTGGCGACCGATGTGGCCGCGCGCGGCATCGACATTCCGGGTGTGCGCCATGTCTATAACTTTGACATGCCCAATGTGCCGGAAAACTACGTCCACCGCATCGGCCGCACCGCCCGTGCGGGGGCCGAGGGGAATGCGATTGCCTTCTGCTCGCCCGCCGAGATGGGCGAATTGCAGGCGGTGGAAAAGCTGCTGAAAAAGACCATCCCTGTGATCGGCGGGGCCGCTTGGGCCGCAGCCGATATTGCCGCAGCGCCCAAGCCTGCACAAAACCGTGGCCAACGCCCGGGTGGGCAGCGCCCGCAGGGCCAAGGTCAGGGCAAACCCGGCCAACGCCCCCAAGGCGCGCCGAAACCGCTGCGCCCTTCGTCCAAGACCGGCGGCGCTTCGTCGCCAGCACGCCAAAAGTCGCGCTAAAGCCTCAGGGCCGGGTTAACCCCCGGCCCAAAGCCTTGCGACCCTGCGTCAGTTTGCGCTAAATCACCCCATGGCCAAGCTGTATTTTCACTACTCGACGATGAATGCTGGGAAATCCACCCTGCTGCTGCAAGCCTCGCACAACTACCGCGAGGGGGGAATGGCGACCTATCTGATCACCGCCCAGTTTGACCGCCGCGCAGGTGAAGGCCGCATCGCCAGCCGCATCGGCATCGGCGAACCCGCCGATACTTTTGCCCCCGATGAAGACCTATACGAAAAGCTCAAAGCCCGCTTTGCCAAGGGTAAAGTTGCGTGTGTTTTCATAGACGAGGCGCAGTTTCTGTCCAAACCCCAAGTCTGGCAACTGGCCCGCGCGGTGGATGATCTGGGCGTGCCCGTAATGTGCTACGGCCTGCGGGTTGATTTTCAGGGCAACTTTTTTCCCGGTTCGGCGGCCTTGCTAGCATGGGCCGATGAAATGCGCGAGGTGCGCACGATTTGCCACTGCGGCAAAAAAGCCACCATGGTCATCCGCCGTGGGGCTGACGGTGTTGCGTTGAAAGAGGGCGAGCAGGTGCAGATTGGCGGGAATGAAACCTATGTCAGCCTGTGCCGCCGGCATTGGCGTGCGGCTGTGGGCGACGTTTGATCTGTGCTGCCCGATTTTTCTGCGAAAAATCGTTTGGTAACGCGACAGTCTAAGTTTTCCATGTCTTGCGACACTGAAGCTAAGCGCAACGTGATTTTTCGCAGAAAAATCGTTGGCCGCCCGGAAAACCGATTTTTCAGCGAAAATCGGCGCCCTAGACCTTGGGTTCTGCCCTTAGGGCAATCCAAACACCCGCCACCACGATCATCGCCATGCCTACTACGGCCAAGGGCGTCAGCACTTC
Organism: uncultured Rhodobacterales bacterium; assembly: GCA_903873585.1. GTDB lineage: Bacteria > Pseudomonadota > Alphaproteobacteria > Rhodobacterales > Rhodobacteraceae > Stagnihabitans. The sequence continues at coordinate 11,363 of CAIQOV010000016.1, read as the reverse complement.
ACCCCAGATCGCCCAGCTCCACGCGGCCGAAGCGGGCAGGATCGTGTATTCAATCACCGAAACCCGTGTGGCATCGGCAATCTGATAGGCCCGCACCATCAAGCCCACGCCCAGAAGCGAGCCTGCGGCTTGCACAAAGGTCCATATCCAAAAGGCTTGGCTCGGCCAAACCGGCCCGCGCATCAAGAAACCATCCGTGCCCAAAGGCACTGGCAACGGAGCCACCGCCAGCACCACCATGCCAATCACCCCCGCGATCCCTAGCGCCAGAAAGAAGCCTGCCAACAACGTCTCGGCACTTTCTTGCGGGCACCAGCGGCGTGTGGCGATGTTGCCCATAGCGTAAAGCGCACCTGCGGCGATGGGCAGCAGGGCGGGCAAGGATGCGCCGCGCATCGCCTCTGGCCCCAGAACAAGGATCACACCGGCAAAGCCCAAGGCCACAGCAAAAATGCGCACGGGGCCAATGCGAGTGCCATAAGCAAAGCGCTCGATCAGCAGCACAAAGATCGGCGCTGTGAACAGGCCTGCCGCCACCAAAGCCACCGGCAAAAAGGCCAAAGCGCCAAAATAGATCACCATGGCAAAGCCGTGAATGGCAGAGCGCGCCACCACCGCGCGCCAGTTATAAGCCCCCAAGCGCAGCCCCAAAGGGCGCAGCGCCACAAGCAAGATCCCCATCGCCATCGCCGTGCGCGTGGCGTGAAACTGCCACAGCCCCGCCTCTGCCGCGATCACGCGCACGAAATTGTCGGTGAAGCCGATGATGCTGGCATAGATCACAATCATGCCTGCCGCAGCCATTGTCCGGTCGCCTGTCACCTGCGTCTCCTTCGCCTTGCCGCTGCATCCAACCGCCAAAACCGCAGCTTTTCCCGCCTGAATGCGACCCTTGCCCCATGAATTGCCCCGCAAAGCGCCCCTTCACGGCTTAGGGCGGATTGTGGCGCTTGGGGGGATTGGGTAAGCTTTGCCAAACCAACCTTGCAAGGTGCCATGACCGCCCTGACCAAATACCAGCGTTTGGAATGTGTCGGGCTGTGGCGGCTGACGGCTTCGGCGCAATTGCGTGAGGTGGTCGTGGGCCTGCGCGACACCACGCTGGTTCTGGCCGATCCGCGCAATGAAATGGCGCTGTCGCATTGGTCGCTGCCCTCGGTCGAGCGGGTCAATCCCGGCGAAATGCCCGCGCTTTATACGCCGGGCCGATTGGATGACGGTGCGCCCAGCGAAACCGTTGAAATCGACGATCCCGACATGATCGCAGCCCTTGAAACCGTGCGCACCACGCTGATCCGCCGCCGCGCGAAACCGGGCCGCTTGCGGGGGCTAAGTTTGATCTTGGCCGTGACCTTTGTTGTGGTCTTTGGCGTCTTTTGGCTGCCCGAGGCGATGATCCGGCACACAGCGTCAGTTCTTCCACTGGCCACTCGGGTGCAAATCGGCAAGCTTGCGGTGGCAGAGGTTGCGCGGCTGACAGGCTCTGCGTGTCAAGGTGCCTTGGGCCGACAGGGCGCTGCGGCCTTGGGTCAAAAGCTGTCAGGCCAAGGCTTGGGCGAAATTGTCGTGGTGCGCGACGGCGTTGCGGGGGCCGTGGCGCTGCCGGGGGGGATCGTGCTGGTGTCAAACGCGCTGGTGATCGGGCCCGAGGATGCCGAGCCTTTGGCGGGTTTCATTCTGGCGGCCCTGCAGCGGGCCGAACGCAACGACCCCGTCATTCCCGTTCTGCGCCACGCAGGCTTGGCCGCGACCGTGCAATTGTTGACCACAGGCCAACTGCCCGCAAGGGCCCTTTCGGGCTATGCCGAAAGCCTGCTGAGCGCCAAGCCATTGGCCTTGGCCGATGACCAGTTGCTGGAAAAGTTCCGCCAAATCGCCCTGTCATCCAGCGCCTATGCCCGCACCCTTGACCCAAGCGGCACAACCACGGCGGGGTTGATCGGGGGTGACCCGTTCAAGGGTATCTCGCCCGCGCCGATCCTGTCAGACAATGACTGGATCAGGCTGCAAGGGATTTGCGCGGGCTAGGTTACTTGGTGCCAAACATCCGGTCGCCCGCATCGCCCAAGCCCGGCACGATATAACCGTGCTCGTTCAAATGGCTGTCGACCGAAGCGGTAACAATCTGCACATCGGGATGTTCTTCGTTCATATGCCGAATGCCTTCGGGGGCAGCCAGCAGGCACAAAAAGCGAATGTTGCGCGCGCCCGAGTCTTTGAGCAGCTTTACCGCCGCCGCACTGGAATTGCCCGTTGCCAGCATCGGGTCAACCACAATGCAAACGCGCTCGTCCAGATGGTCGGGCACTTTGTAATAATACTGCACCGGTTGCAGCGTTTCGTGGTCGCGGTACAGGCCCACAAACCCCACACGCGCCGCCGGAATCAGTTCCAAAATCCCGTCGAGCAACCCATTGCCCGCCCGCAAGATTGAGATCAGCGCCAGTTTCTTGCCGTCAATCGCGGGGGCATCCATCTCGCAGATCGGCGTTTGGATCTTTTTCGTCGTCATCGGCAGATCGCGGGTGACTTCATAGGCCAACAGCAAGCTAATCTCGCGCAGCAACTGGCGGAACGACGCGGTTGAGGTGTCTTTTTCGCGCATCAGGGTCAGTTTGTGCTGCACCAAAGGGTGGCTGACGACGGTTAAGTTCTTAAACATGGGCAGCCTCCAGCCGCTTGGCGATTTTGTCTTTGGTATCGGCGTCACAGAAGGCGGCGTCAAGCGCTGTGCGGTTCAGCGTGGCAAAGACGCCGTCATCCCAATCAAACGCCTGATGCAGCATGTCATATTCGCGCTTCATCGAGGTGTGAAAGAACGGCGGGTCATCGGTTGAAACGGTGACTTTGACACCGCGGTGATAAAGCTGGCCAATCGGATGTTTGCGAAAGCTGGGGTAGATGCCCAAGGCCACGTTCGATCCGGGGCAACATTCTAACACAATGCCGCGCTCGGCCAGCTCGTCCACCAGTGCTAAATCTTCAATCGCCCGAACCCCGTGGCCAATGCGCACAGCGCCCAGATCGCGCAAGGCATCGCGCACTTCCGAAGCGCCGGCCCATTCACCGGCATGGACGGTGGGTTTTAATCCAGCCTCGCGGGTGGCATCAAAGCTCCACTTAAAATCCTTCAGCTTGCCCATGGTTTCCACCCCTGCAATGCCGAAGCCCACCAGAAAATCGCCTGCGGTTTCGGCTGCACATAGGGCGGTTTGGCGGGCCTTATCGGGGCCAAAGTGGCGGATGCAGGTGGCGATGGCTTTCATGGTAATGCCCGCTTCGCGTTCCAACTTGGCCGCTTCTTCACGGATGGCTTGCAGATATTCGCGCCAAGCGCCCCTGTCGCGGTTGCCGCAAAAGTCGGGCGACAGGAAGATTTCAGTATAAATCACCCCGTTTTGCGCCTGTTCTTCCAGCACCGCGCGGGTCAGACGTTGGTAGTCTTCGGGGCGGGTCAGGGTAGTGCAGGCGGCTTCGTAGATTTTGACAAATTCGGCAAAGCCTTCAAAGCGGTAAGACCCGTCGGGGGCAAAGATGCCGCCAATGTCGATGTGCTTTTCTTTGGCAAGGGCTGCGATAAACTTTGGCGGGGCGGCGCCTTCCAGATGCAGGTGCAGTTCTAGCTTGGGGGTCATAGGAACGATACTCCAGCCCCATGATCGGGCAAGTTCAGATGTGCCGCAACCGAGGCCGCAACATCAGCAAAGGCCCGCACCCCCAAAGCGCGCACGCCCTGCCCTGCGCACAGCACGGGCACCCGTTCGCGGGTGTGATCTGTGCCGCGCCATGTGGGATCGTTGCCGTGATCGGCGGTGAAGATCACCAAGTCGGTGGGGCGAAGGCGGGTCAGCAAGGTTCCAACACGGGTGTCAAACCATTCTAGCGCACGGGCATAGCCTGCCACATCGCGGGGGTGGCCATACAGGCTGTCAAACTCGACAAAGTTGGCAAAGGTTAAAGAACCTGCTTCTGAGTGGTCGATTAAGTGATCAACATGATCGAAAAGATCAATATCACCCTGCCCTTTCCACAGCTTTCCAATGCCGCGCATCGAAAAAATGTCACCGATTTTGCCCACCGCATGGGTCGCCCGCCCCGCCTGCGCCGCCCAATCCAGCAAGGTCGGCGCGGGTGGGGCCATGGCGTAATCGTGGCGGTTGGCGGTGCGGTGGAACGCCTGCACAGTGCCGGTGAAGGGCCGCGCAATCACGCGACCGACGTTCATGGCGTGCAGATGCGGGGCAAGCGCGGCACAAAGCGCAAGCAGGCGGTCAAGGCCAAAACTTTCCTCGTGCGCGGCAATCTGGAACACGCTGTCGGCAGAGGTGTAGCAGATCGGCCAGCCGGTTTTCAGATGCGCTTCAATATGTTGGGCGATGATGGGCACACCCGACGAATGGCAGTTGCCCAAGATACCGTCCGTTCCCGCCAGCTTGCACACCAGCGCCACCAGATCGGGCGGAAAGGCGGGCATGGTGTTGGGAAAATAGGTCCACTCCCACGGCACGGGCACGCCTGCCAGCTCCCAATGGCCAGAGGGCGTGTCTTTGCCACGGCTCACCTCGCTCAACGCTCCCCACAGGCCCTGCGGCACACGCGACAGGCCCGCAGTGTCAGCGCCCGAGGCGAGGCGGATCGCAGCGCCCAGACCCAAGCCATCCAGATGTGGCATATGCAGCGGCCCTTTGCGCCCCACATCGGCCCGCCCTGCGGCGCAGGCTTGGGCGATATGGGCCAAAGTATTGGCCCCCGCATCGCCAAAATCGGCGGCATCAGGCGCGCCACCGCAGCCGACGGAATCCATCACGATGACAAAGGCGCGGTTTGCTGCGGACCCCATCAGGCGATCCGCTTCAAGATCAAGGCAGGATCGTCGGGGGCCACATCGCCCATCTCATACGCCGCTTGCACGGCGGCAATCGCCGCTTCAGCCTGCGCTTCGGTGGTGGCGTGAACCATGCACAGCGGCTCGCCCAGACCAATCTGCTCGCCAATTCCCGCAAGCTCTGACAGCCCGACAGAGGGGTTGATCTTATCCCCCTCGCGCTGACGACCACCGCCTAGGCGCACCACGGCAAGACCCAGCACCTCGCCATCAATGGTGCATACAAAGCCATCTGTCATGCAGGGCACATCGCGGATCACAGTGGCTGCGGGCAGACGATCAGGCCAGCGGTCGACAAAGTCGGCGGGGCCACCTTGGGCGGCGATCATCTGGCCGAATTTCTCGGCGGCAGCGCCCGATTCCAGCGCTTGGGCAATGCGCTTGGCCCCATCGGCGGCGTCATGGGCCAAGCCGCCCAAGGCCAGCGCCTCGCCCCCCAAGGCCACGGTGATGTCCCATAGGGCAGAGTTAACGGAGGTGCCGGTTAGGGTTTCCATCACCTCGCTCACCTCTAGCGCATTGCCAGCGGCGGTGGCCAAGGGCTGCGACATATCGGTGATCAGCGCCGTGGTCATGCAGCCCGCACCTTGGGCGGTCGAGACAAGCGCGCGGGCCAAGGCTTCCGCTTCGGTAAGCGTTTTCATAAACGCACCAGAGCCGCATTTCACATCTAAAACAAGTGCTTCCAACCCCGCGGCGAGTTTCTTGGACAGGATCGAGGCGGTGATAAGATCAATGCTTTCCACCGTCCCCGTTACATCGCGGATGGCATATAACCTGCGGTCGGCGGGCGCGATTTCAGCGCTGGCCGAGACGATGGCGCAGCCCATTTGCGCCATTTGGCGTTGCAACTGCGCCTCGGATAGGCCGGTGCGAAAGCCGGGGACGGATTCCAACTTATCCAGCGTGCCACCGGTATGGCCCAAACCGCGACCCGAAATCATCGGCACATAGGCCCCGCAAGCAGCCAAAGCGGGGGCCAACAGCAGCGACACACAATCGCCAATGCCGCCGGTAGAGTGTTTGTCGATGACAGGGCCAGGCAGATCCCATTTCAGCACATGGCCCGTGTCGCGCATGGCGGTGGTAAGGGCCACGCGCCCCGCCTCGCCAAGGCCTTTCAGCAGCACCGCCATCGCAAAAGCCCCCGCCTGCGCATCGCTGACTGTGCCAGAGGCAAGGCCAGCCGCAAACCAAGCGATTTGGTCGGGCGGCGGAGGAGAACCGTCGCGAATTTGGGCGATGATGGCGCGGGCGTCCATCAGGCTTTGGCCATATGGGCTGCGGTGAAAACGCCGGGCAGCAGATCGGCAACGGTCATGGTCAATTGCGCGCCGTCTGTGGTGCACAGGGTCACTTTGACATCGGGGGCGGCAAATTCCGCAATTTTCTGGCGACACCCGCCGCAGGGCGGTACGGGGGCGGGGCTGTCAGCGATGACAAGGATTTCAGCAATCGCCGTATCGCCCGCCGCAATCATCGCCGCAATCGCCCCCGCCTCGGCACAAGTCCCTTCGGGATAGGCCACGTTTTCCACATTGCAGCCGACATGAACCGCGCCAGAGGTGGCACGGATGGCAGCCCCTACCTTGAAACGGGAATAGGGGGCATAGGCGCGCAGGCGAACATCGGTGGCGGGTTTGAGCAGCATGGGAACCTCTGGGCTGATGGCTATAGTTTGGGCTGAACGGTGTGGTCTTGCAAGCGGCGTGCCCTTTGACACGGGGGTTTCACACCCCCGCACCCCCGTGGGATATTTTTGCAAGTATGAAAGGGTCAGAGCAACGTCGTGGTAAATTGTCCGGGAAGCGAAACCTCGACAAGTTGCAGATCGGGGGTTGTGTTGGCGTAGCGGGTGGCAAGGCCGGGGGGGATGACAAAGGCGTCGCCGGGTTGCAGGCGGTAGGGGTTATTACCTTCTCCCTCTAGCGTCATTTCACCCGACATGACGAAGGTGAAAAGGATGTCGCCGTCGTGCTTTGTCCAAGGGGCTATGCCGGTGGGGCGGGCGACGAGAACCGAGGCTACGCCTTGGGTGTTGGCGTTGATTGTGGTGTCGCGCGCTTCAAAGCCCGGGATGCGGAAGGGGGTGAATTGGCCTGTGGACCCCACGTTATGCACAAAGCGCTGGCCTTCCCACACTCGGTCGGGGTTTACGGTGGCGTTGGGCAGGGTCATCTCGTGGTCGATTTCGGTGATGTGGTCGGCGGGGACGCCGATTTCGATCACCTCGATCCCGTCGCCTGACTCCAGAACACGGTGGCGGATGGTGGGGGGTTGGATGAAGCAATCCCCCGCATGCAAACGGCGGATGCCGCCTTGGTCTTCATACAGCACATCGACCCAGCCTTTGATGCAGAAGATCAGCTGGAAACCGACTTTGTGGTAATGCACCAGATCGGGCACTTTGCCATCCGGCACGCGAATGTGGCTGGCAATCATCGCCCCGCCCAAACGGTTGGGCACAAGATCGCGGTACATCATACCTGCGCGGCCAATCACCCAAGGCGCTTGATCGGCCAAGCGGCGCACGACAAAAGCGTGTTCGGTTTTGGGCAGCACAAGGGGCGGGTTCAATTCATCCAGCGTCACCTGCGTGCCGCCCGGAGAGGTAAGGTCGCGCACGCCTTCGGCAAAACTCGCCCAATCGTCCGACAACAGGCGCAGATGGCCCGCAGGCGCGGTTGACGCCGCATCCAGCCGCAGGCGCAGCCCGTGGCCGGACACCACAGCCACCGCAGGATTGTCGGCGGGATAGATCATATCCATCCGCATCCCCAGCGTTTTGGTGAAAAACGGCAGATCGGCGCGCAGATCGGTGGTTGGCAGGACAAGTTCGGCTTTGGTTTCGGCTTTAGTTTCTGGCATTTCAATTCCCTTGGCTTTGCGACATGGTGGCGCTGACCCGCCCCATTTGCAAGAAGCGCGGGAAAGAGATGCACCAAAGATCCGACTTTTCAGCGCGCCTTTACAGGGCACAGTTGGATAAGTTGGTTGAGGAGACGATCGTGACCGAGCAGCGCCCAGACAACGCCCGCCAAGCCGCCCTAGATTACCACGAATTTCCCAAGCCCGGTAAGCTGGAAATCCGCGCCACCAAGCCCTTGGCCAATGGCCGCGATTTGGCGCGGGCCTATTCGCCCGGCGTGGCCGAGGCGTGTTTAGAGATCAAGGCTGATCCGGCCACCGCCAGCCGCTACACCTCACGCGCCAATCTTGTGGGGGTTGTCACCAACGGCACGGCGGTGCTGGGGCTGGGCCAGATCGGGGCGCTGGCATCAAAGCCGGTGATGGAAGGCAAGGCGGTTTTGTTCAAGAAATTCGCCAATATCGACTGTTTTGATATCGAGCTGAACGAGCCTGATCCCGAAAAACTGGCCGCCATCGTTTGCGCGCTGGAGCCGACCTTTGGCGCGATCAATCTGGAAGACATCAAGGCGCCCGATTGCTTCATCGTGGAAAAGCTGTGCCGTGAGAAGATGAACATTCCGGTCTTTCACGACGATCAGCATGGCACGGCGATTGTGGTGGGTGCTGCGGCCACCAACGCGCTGCACGTTGCCGGCAAGCGGTTTGAGGATATCAAGATCGTCTCGACCGGTGGCGGGGCTGCGGGCATTGCCTGCCTGAATATGCTGTTAAAGCTGGGGGTGCGGCGCGAAAACGTGTGGCTGTGTGATCTGGCCGGGCTGGTTTACAAAGGCCGTGTTGATCAGATGACCGATCAAAAGGCCGATTACGCCCAAGGCACTTCGCCTGCGACCTTAGACGATGTGATCAAAGACGCCGATCTGTTCCTTGGCCTATCCGGCCCCGGTGTGTTGACGGCGGATATGGTGCGCAAGATGGCCCCGCGCCCCATCGTCTTTGCCTTGGCCAATCCCAGCCCAGAAATCCTGCCTGACGTGGTGCGCGCTGCCGTGCCCGATGCCATCATAGCCACAGGGCGCAGCGATTTTCCCAACCAAGTCAACAACGTGCTGTGCTTTCCTTTCATCTTTCGCGGCGCTTTGGATGTGGGGGCCACCACGATCAACGACCAGATGCAGCTGGCCTGCATCGAGGGCATCGCGGCCCTTGCCCGTGCCACAACCAGTGCCGAGGCCGCTGCCGCCTATTCTGACGAAAAGCTGTCGTTCGGGGCGGATTATCTGATCCCCAAACCCTTTGACCCGCGCCTGATTGGCGTGGTCGCCAGTGCTGTGGCCAAGGCCGCGATGGAAAGTGGCGTCGCCACCCGCCCCATCGCCGATCTGGCCGCTTACCGCCACACGCTGGACGGGTCGGTGTTCAAATCGGCGTTGATCATGCGACCTGTTTTCGATGTAGCGCGCCAATCCAGCCGTCGCATCATCTTTGCCGAGGGCGAGGATGAGCGCGTTTTGCGCGCCGCCAGTGCCATGCTGGAAGAAATGACCGTCAAGCCGATCTTGATTGGCCGCCCCGAGGTGATGGCCGCGCGCTGCGAACGCTTTGGCCTGTCGATCAGGCCCGACCGCGATTTTGCCGTGGTGAACCCCGAAAGCGATGCGCGCTACCGCGAGTATTGGAGCAGCTATCACCAACTGCTGGAACGCCAAGGCGTTACGCCTGACACGGCGCGGGCGGTTTTGCGCACCAATTCCACCGCAATCGCCGCGATTGCGGTGCACCGCGGCGATGCTGATAGCATGATTTGCGGGGTTTTCGGGCAATATCTGGGCCATTTGAACGATGTGCGCCAAGTGCTGGCGCGCGGCGGGCGGCATCCGGTGGGGGCGCTGTCGCTGATGATCTTGGAAGACGGCCCGCTGTTTGTGGCCGACACGCAGGTGAACCCCATCCCCTCACCCGAACAGATCGCCGCCAGCGCTATGGGCGCTGCCCGCCATGCCCGCCGCTTTGGGGTGGAACCGAAGATGGCGCTGTGTTCGCATTCAAACTTTGGCAACCTTGACAGCGATTCAGGCCGCAGAATGCGCGCCGCGATGGAGATCTTGGACGCCCACGAATGCGACTTTGAGTATGAGGGCGAGATGAGCCTTGATGCCGCCCTTGACCCTGACTTGCGCGAACGGATCTTTCCGAATTCACGCCTGAAAGGGGCGGCGAATATCGTGATCTTTGGCTATACCGATGCCGCCAACGCCGCCCGCAATATGCTTAAGCTGAAAGCGGGCGGGCTAGAGGTTGGGCCGATCTTGATGGGCATGGGCAACAGGGCGCATATCGTGACCCCGTCCATCACCGTGCGCGGGTTGTTGAACGTGTCGGCCTTGGCGGGTGCTCCGGTGTCGATTTACGGCTAAGGCGGGTTACGGGTAAGGCGGGTTACGACCAAAGCGGGGGCGATTAGAAAAAGCTTTGCGGGTCGATGTCGATGGCAAGGCGCAGGTTGGTGGGCTGTTTTAGCTGGCCCACCCATTCCGCAAGGGCAGCTTGCAGGGGCGCGCCTTTATCGGCTTTGACCAGCAAGCGCACCCTGTGCCGCCCACGCACACGCGCGATCGGGGCAGGTGCTGGGCCATAGACGCTGGCCCCGATCCGGCGCAAGGGGCCATCGCGCCGTGCCAGTTCAGCACCGAAATCAAACACTTGGGTGACATCGGGCGAAGACAGGATGATCCCCGCCATGCGGCCATAGGGCGGCACGCCCGCGGCGCGGCGCTCGTCCGCTTCGGCGGCCCAGAACGCCTCTTCATCGCCGCCCAAGATGGCTGTGATCACCGGATGGTCGGGCTGATAGGTTTGCAACAAGGCCGTGCCGCGCCGTTCGGCCCGCCCTGCGCGGCCTGCGACCTGACGGATCAGTTGAAACGTGCGTTCGGCGGCGCGCAGGTCTGATCCTTGCAGGCCAAGGTCGGCGTCAATCACCCCCACCAGCGTCAGCAGCGGGAAGTTGTGGCCCTTGGCGACGATCTGGGTGCCAATGATGATGTCAGCCGCCCCTTGCGCGATGCGCTGGATTTCCTCTTTCAACGCGCGGGCCGAGGTGAACAGGTCTGACGACAACACCGCAAGGCGCGCATCGGGAAAGCGGGCGACAACCTCTTCGGCCAAACGCTCAACCCCCGGGCCTACGGGGGCCATGCGGCCCACAACGGCGCAGGTTGGGCAGGCGGTCGGGATGGGTTTGGTCGCCCCGCATTGGTGGCAGACAAGGCGCTTTAGGAACCGATGTTCCACCATGCGCGCATCGCAGTCGTCACAGCCGACCTGATGGCCGCAAGCACGGCACAGGGTGACGGGCGCAAAACCGCGGCGGTTCAGAAACAGCAAGCTTTGCTCGCCCTTGGCCACCCGCGCTTGAACCGCTTGCGCCAAGGGGTCTGAAATCCACCGATCAGCGGGCAGCTTTTGGGCGCGCATATCAATCGTGTGCATCGCGGGCAGTTCGGCCACACCAAAGCGCGCCCCCAGATCAAGGCGTGCATATTTGCCCGCCTTGGCATTGGCCCAGCTTTCCAAACTGGGCGTGGCCGAAGACAGCACGACTTGG
>CAIQOV010000015.1 GCA_903873585.1 uncultured Rhodobacterales bacterium | reverse complement strand
CTCCTGCTGCACAACGCAAAGCCGAAGCCCTTTGTCTGGAGCAAGACAGCCGATGACATCATCGCCCGCGAACGCCGTGCGCTTGACGCCCTCGACGAAATCAAGGGAAATCGGTAGCAACCGTCTGACTCAGAACACTAGCGGGGTACCTTGGATAATTGTTTATACTGATCGAGAAATTTGCCTCAATATCGCACTCTAATCGGCTGCTCCTAAGCCTCTTGTCGAGCTATCTATCAAAAAGATCAATAATGTTTCTTAAATTTAAATGGCGTTCAAGCCAAGGTGCGCCGAAGTGACCCAAGGTTCGCAGGATTCCGCCAACCAAACCCCCGATAACACAGACGCCATTTTGGGTGTGTTTTGTTCAAGTCGTTTGAGTGGTTGCCTCAGTTCGGCTTTGGTCCGACCTTCGCCCTTTGGTCCCTCACTCGGCCCAATTTTCCAGCCTGAGACCCGAGACACGGCGAAACTCTCCGAAGTTATTCGTAACGAGCACCAATCCCAAGGAACGGGCGTGGCCGGCGATCATCGTGTCATAGGGTCCGATCGGCCTCCCTTCAGACGCAAGACTGGCTCGAATTGCACCCGCGTGTTCGGCGGCGGTGAGGTCGAAGTCCAGCACTGTCAGTCGCGAAAGAAGTGCGTCGATCACATCCAAGTTACGGCGCACAGACTGCGATTTGTGGGCGCCATAGAGCATCTCCATCGCAGTGACGCTTGACGTACAAATTTCACCCTCATGCGCTTCGAATTGCTGCCGAACTACTTCGGGTTTGTTTTTCACAGTGTAGATCAGGATGTTCGTGTCGAGCATGTAACGAAGCATCAGAGTGTTTCACGCTCTTGGGCATCGGGTTGTTCTCGTTCGGCCATGAAGTCGTCGCTAACCGTCTCGCCCTCAAACCACTCGGCCCAGCTCTCGTTGCTTGGCACGATGATCCACGCACGGCCCCGCCTGACTATATCAACTGAGGTCACCCCGTCGGGCAGGCGCATGGACTTTGGCAGGCGGATCGCCTGCGTCCGGTTTGTCATGAATACAGATCCGCGTTCCATTTGGTTCTCCCCAAAGTACACCCGCCGCCACTCGCCTATCGGTGTATACGCTAAGTATATAGCATAACTCACCGATCTATTCAAGCGCAGCACTTTGAAAGCACACCGGACCTCAGATCATAACCCCAGCAACTTGCTCGGGTTGCCTTAAGCTACTCTTGTGATCAAATCCCCGATAACTTGGACCCTCAAGTACTCGCCGCGCAATCAGACCCTTCCGCAGTCCGCGCAGTGGTCAGCCCATTCCGCAAGCGCTGACTTGGTGTCCATGAGGAGCGCTCAGGCTACCGCACCGACGCTCCCCTTGGGGTGTCGATGCCATTCAAAAAATTTCCGTCAATCACACCATCAACGCAAGCATTTCAATCCCTTAGGCTCGTAGGATAGAGACCTTCCAGAAGATTGCAAGGCCAATATGCTCGCAGCTCCTGTCCTACCAGACCATAGAAATTGCGACCGATCCCCTCAAGCCTTGCGGTCTCGGTCCTCCTCGATCGTCTTGTAGCTGTAACTGTAGCTGTATTTATACTTATACTTGTACCCGTAGTTGCCGTAGGCCTTCAAGTGGCGGCGGTCAAAGGCATTCAGGATCGCTCCCTTGATCGTCACGCCAGCGGTTTCAAGCGTGCGGATCGTGGCTGCCAATTCGCCGATTTCTGTCTTTTGATGGCGTGCCACCACAAAGGTGGCGCCTGCAATGCGGCCCACCACGGCGGCGTCGGTCACGGCCAAGACCGGCGGGCAGTCGATCACCACCAAGTCAAAGCGCTGCGTTAACTCGGCAATCAATTCCTTGAACTTGGGGCGGATCAGCAGTTCCGACGGGTTCGGCGGGAAGGCACCGGTGTTCATAAAGGTTAGGCCTGGAATATCTGTGGCTTGCAGCAGGCCATCAAGGCCGATGTCTTCGGACAGGTAGTCTGAAAGCCCAGCAGTTGCGCGGCGCAATCCAAACCGCAAACGCTGCCTTCCGCGCCGCATATCCGCGTCGATCAGGCAAACCCGCGCGCCAGAGGCGGCGGTTACGGCCGCGATATTTGCCGAGATGAAAGACTTGCCCGCATCGGGCGCGCCACTGGTGATTGCCAGCGATGGGTTGGCTGCGTCCAGCATGCCAAAATGAAGGCTGGTGCGCAGCGACTTGAATTCCTCCACTAGCAAAGACCCCGGTTGGTCGCGCGAGACGATGTCCACCTTTGAAGCGTCAACGCTGGCGTTGCCGTTTCGCGGGTCCATCAGCAGGCTGATTGTGGCGAAGACGGGCAAGCCTAAAGCTTCAACTTCCTCGACGCTGTCAATTCCGCGGCGCAGTTTTTCACGCAGCAAGACCAGTGCTCCCCCCATAATAGCGCCCAACAGCAGGGATAAGGCCAGGGTCAGACTTTTTTTCGGCGCGATTGGGGCCATCGGTGTGGCGGCCAAGTCGACAATACGAACATTGCCGATGGTGCTGGCCTTCAGCACGCTCAACTCTTGCGCGCGTTGGGTTAGGGCGTCATCTGCGGCCTGGGCTGTCGCCAGATCGCGGGTCATGTTCAAGACTTGCTTTTGGGTTTCGGGCAGATCGCCGATTTGCGCATTGAGCGCGTCTAGATGGGCCTGAAGGGTGCTGCGATTGTCGAGGAGTTGCTTATAAATGGGGTGGTCGGGGGCATATTTGCGCTTGATGTCTTCCTCGCTTTGGGCAAGCGCCATCAACTTCTCTTCTGTGGCCTGTGTCTGCGACAGAAGGCTTTGCGTCTCAAAGCTGATATCGACAGAGCGTTGTGCCGCGCGGTAACCATTCAACGCTGCCTCGGCGGAGGTCAGTCTTGCTTTGACCTCGGGGATTTGGCTTTGCACGAATTCTAGGCTCTTTTGCGCCTCGGCCGAACTGCGCGCGAGGTTTTGCTCGTGAAAGGCGTTGATGATGGCATCGAGCGTGTGGCGCGCCACGTCAGGATCTTGGCCCTTGAACGTCACCTGCACAACGCCGGTTCCCTTGCCCTGCTCTGCCTCAGCCAAATTGGCGTCTAGGGCGGCGATGGCATTAAGTTCGGTCACCTGACCCACGATAAAGCCGCGGCCCGCCTCGCCCGTCAGGCGGCCAACGGTTATGCCAAATTCTTGCGCAGCGTTGGTCAAAAGTTGGCCCACTTGACCGCGCAACTCTGTTCCATCGGGCAGGGCAAGGGTGTAGGCATTGCCGCCGTCATAGGTCAGGTCCATCATCTCGCCCAGCCATGCGGGGGGAACCTTTAGATAGCCCAGCAAGATGGTATCGCCGGGGCGGGCGTAGCGGGCGAGGGGGCCAAAGTCGGGCAGGGGGATGCCGTGTCCTGACACCGCATAGCCAACGAACGGCGCTTGCACGGGGCGGGCTACCCAATCAAGGTGTGCCTTTGCCACCGCAGTCCCCAGCGTCAGCCGCGAATGCAGCAGCTCTAGTTCTGCGTTAGAACTGTTCCTGCCGCCGCTCATCAGGTCGGCCAGACCATCGGGCAGGGCCAAGCTTGCAGCCTTTTCTTCGATCTGAATAAGCGCGTTGGCCTGATAGGTCGGCGGAGTGTTCAACAGCCAAGCTGCCCCCACAATAAAGGCGGCGGTGCAGGTCAGGGCAATCCACCACTTTCCCGACCAGAGGATGATCGCCAAGGCGCCAAGGTCAATCTCGTCTTGGTCACTGTCTTGCTGCGCGGAAATTGGGTTCTTCAAGGGATCATATACTCCAGGAAGCCAAACGGGTGGCCCAGGTTTTTGAGGCGTCTAGAATTTCGGCAAAGGCCTGCTCGTAGGCGGCTTGGCCGTTTTGATAGGGATCAGCGATGCCCTTGGCGCCTGACCAGTGGTCAAACAGCATGGTGCGCGCCGTAAGATGCGGGGCGATCCGGCTGATGTCGTCGCGGTGCGCGCGCTCCATCACCAGGATCAGGTCGTGATCTTTGCCGATGGCGGGGGTGAATTGGCGCGCTCGGTGGGCTGACAGATCAAGGTCAATGCCCTTTGCCAGCGCCGCCATTTCAGTTTGCGTGCCGTGGCCCACCACGGCGTGCAGGCCGGCCGAGCTCAGCTTTACGCTAGGCACGTCGCGGCGCAGCAGCCCTTCGGCAACCGGCGATCGGCAGATATTGCCAACGCATACAACAAGAATAGAGGGCACCATCGCCTCACGGGTTCAAGTTTTGCGCGGTGCTATAGGCGCTGACGGTGGGTAAAAGCCGGCTGATCGTATCATTCCAGCGTTGCAACGGCGAGGTTGTGATATAAACCACGTCCCGCACTTCCAGCTCAAATTGGGTGCCCAAAAGCAAGCCCGTGGGCGAGCTGACGTCCAATTGGTAGACCGTCATGTCCTTGCCCTGCGCACGAAACACAAACACACCCCGCGCGTCGGCGCGGTTTTGCTGCAAGCCGCCCTGTCGGGTGATGGCCTGCGTCAGCGTGATCGTGTCCTTCGACAGGTCAACCGCTGCCGCCGCGTTGATTTCGCCCAAGACATAGGCTTCCATCACGCGGGTGCGCGGCACAGCGACCAAGTCGCCCGCAGCTAGGGTCGGGTTGTTGTTCGCCAAGTCGCCGGTCATGTAACTGGCAAGATCAACGGTGTAAAGTTTACCGCCGCGCCGCACGGTCACAGCGCGCGCGTCGGCGTCGGGGTCCATGCCGCCCGCACCGTTGATTGCATCCAGCAGCGTCATGGGCTTGGTATCTAGCGCCAAGGTTCCGGGGCGATTGACCTCGCCCGTCACCACAACCCGCTGCGAGTTAAACGCCAGCACGCGGATATCAACTTGCGGTTCGGGGAAGTATCTGGTCAGCCCTTGCGTCAAATCGGCGCGCAATTCTTCCACCGTTTTTCCGGCGGCGGGAATGGTATTCAAGAAGGGATAGCTCAGGCTACCGTCAGATTTGACCATGAAGCCCGCCTCCACCTGTGCTGAAGGTACGGCCAGTTCTGGATGGTCAAAGACATAAATCGACAGCACGTCACCGGCCCCGATCTTATACTCGCCCGTCTTGGCCGACGAAAGCTTGGTCGCCTCTGGCCCGCCGTGGGGCTTGGCAAAGGTGGTGATATTGTCTTGGTTGATGCGCACAATGGTCAGATGCGTTTCGGCGGCAACCCGCTCTTGCGACTTTTGTTTGGTGGGAAATGTAACAGAGCCGTCGGTACAGGCCATAAGCAGGCACAGGGTCAAAAGTCCGGGCAAAGAAAGGCGCATCGTGTCACTCCAAGTCATGTTGGATGTCTTCGCCGTAAAGCGGCATCAGACCCCGTCTCTTTAATTAGTTCGTGCCGTTGGTCGATGACGTGCCGCCCGCGGCCAAGCCCACGACCAAAGCTCCCAGACCGACGGCAATGCCGATGCCAAGCCCGCCGCCTTTTGTCGTGCTTTTGGCCAGTTTGCCAACGCAAGATGCATCAAGATACACTGGGCGACCATCGGCGGTCAGAACCGTTTGTTCGTTCGTGACAACCCAGCCCGCGCTGTCCAATACGGTTCCGGCTTGGTCGATGAATTGGCCTTGGGCATTCAATCCAGGCACGCATCCGTCAGAGCTGAAGGTCATGTAAGTTTGTGCCGAAGCAGCGGTGCAGGTGATCGTGCCGATCAGGGCGATTGCCAGAAGTTTCATGCTATCCTCATGTTTAAGGGGGTGAGTGGTTTTGGGGTCTTTAACGTGGTTCAATTCGGATGTGCCCCAGATCCGGACTGACCCACTGGTCAGAGCGGATCAGGGCGCCTGTCGTGGTTGACACCGTGTAGGTGTTGGTAAACGTGCGCTGCGGACCTTTGCAGGTTTCGCTCAAGATGCGCGCATTTGGTTTGGGCTGGGTTGCCTGCGCGCTTAGGGTGCAGGCAAAGATCTCGGCACGGTCGTGGTTTTCGCCGTCCAGCCAATGCATCGTTCTGCTAAACGCCCCGCCGCCTTGGCGCAGGGCAGGGGCGGCACCTTGGCTATCGGCAATCAGCAAGTCAGGCCCGAACCCGCGCGTTGCGATAATCTGGCCGTCGCGCAGGGTTAGGCCAATGCCATCAGCGCTGCGCCACTCGCTCACTGCGCCGCGCAGTGCAACTTGCGCCATAGCCCCCGCAGCTTCCCGTGCGGGGATTTGAACGTCAATCATCGGTGTTGCCTTGCCCACCTGCAAAGGGACAGGTTCCGCCGCAGGCACAAGGCCGCGCATAACTTTATCCGTCAGACCGTTTGACGCACCGCATCCGGCAAGCATCAGACAGGCTGGTATCAGACAGGCCAAGGCGGCGCGCCTTGCGTGGGCCAAGCGCCATGGGCTTTGAAAGACATGTGTCATCGCCAGAATGTCCCCCAAGTGCTTGCCATTGTGCCCTGCCCATAGCCTTTGAGCAGATCATGCAGCCGGTTGCGCACATCCAACTGCGCGCCACCATCGCGCAAGATCGGCCGCAACGTTACATGCGCTGCCGTGGTTGATGGCTGGCCGGTGAACCATGCCAGCGGGGCGGTGATGACAAAGCCCTTGTCAAACGACCCCTCGCCGAAATCTTCATAAGAAACGTCGGTCTTTGTCGCAAAGACCCCGATCTTCCAGCCATTATCAAAGGCGCGGCTGACCGTCAGGGTTGATCCCCAGTCGCCCGCCAGATAGCGGCCCGCATCTACCTGCACCTGATAGCCTTGGTTCAAAGCGTAAAACGCCGACAGGTGGCCCATCGTCACCTGATAATCATAGTCCTGCACGCCCAAAAGCTTATTGGTGTCGCGCTGCATGACATGACTAACCTCTGCCCCAAGCGACAGGCGGTTGCCTGGCTTTTGCCACAGCACCTCTGAGACGACACCGGCAAACATCGGTTCCAGATAGCCCAGCGAGACATGGGTGAAGACCGCTGGCCCGATCTTGCCAAAGTGATCAAGCGTCAGATTTTCCAACCCATTCGCGCCGTCTTGCGCATAAGTCAGCGCGTCAGAGCGTACATGCGGCAGAACCGAATCTGAAACCCGGTCGGACGATCCCGCATTGCCTGCGACCTTTAAGCGAACTGCGCCCGAAACCGATAAGTTGGGCGAAAAGGCGTATTTTGCCATCGGTTGCAGGCCGATATCGCCGCGCAGTGGGCTTTCTGGGTCAAACAGGTTTAGGCTGATATAGGGTGTCACGCCCCATCCAAACGGGCTTTTTTGCCCAATCGACAGGTCTGCCCCCACCGGCGCAGCGCTGAAGGTTGTCGATTCCAGCCCAAGTGCCGTCTGATTGGCGTCATATTGCAGTGCCTCCAAACGGTCGCGCTGCACCGTTACGCGTGTGGCAGGCATACCGTTGACCGCAGGCTCGATTGCAAAGGTCTTGATGGTGGCGGGCAAATTGGCCGCCAAGACCCGCGCAGTGCGGCCAATCACCTGGGCGGCCATAGCGTAGCGCGTGTTTTCCACTTGCAGCACGGCCGAATTGCCCGAAATCGACATGCCGACCAGGTGGAGCCCCTCGGCGCGCAGATCGCCCTCAACTTTTTGGCGCAGAGTGGCGCTGTCGGCAGGCGCTGTTGCCCCATCGGCAAAAGGCCGCGGGGCAGGGCTAAGGTCGCCGCCCATGGGGGGCGTTTTGGGGTTGAACGTCAACGTCACGCTGGCCGCGATCATCGACCCGTTTAGAACCTGCGCACCCAAAACGATGCCGGGCGTTGCCGCATATTGCATCCCCAGATTGAAGGGCGAGCGGTAATCCAGCACGCCGCTGTCCACCTCTGTCTCATGCGCATCTGACGAGTATTCAACTGAAAGTCGTGTCTTTTCAGTGACCTGCCAGTCTAGGCCGCCAAAGGCCGCCATGGGGCCGTGAAACCAAGCGCCGCTGTCTGGCGTGCCGCCCATACCCACGTCTATAACGCGGGTATCCCAGCCAAAGGGGTTATCTACCCCACCGTGCGAGCCCATTCGCCCCCACCCAAGCCCCGCCGTGGCCGTCAACCCCGCAGCCAGCGTTTTGGTCGCGACAAGGTATTCAGAACTTTCAACACCGGTGCCCACCATATCGCGCAACCCAATGGCAAGGGCGGGCCATGGGCCAGTTTCATCCCTAAGGCGATATTGCAGATCAAAACTGCGATCATACAAAACACCCTCGGTCACGCCTTCAAATCGCCCATAGCGAAAGGCACCGGTCAGGCGGGGCGTTGCTTGAAAGGTCAGGGTTACCAGCCTGTTGCTTGTTGATCCCGCCAAAGTCGCCGCAATCTGCGCGTCGGGCAACGACAGGGCCGATGGCATCTCAATAAGACCAGGCATCCCTGCGGTGTTCAACATTTGCCCCACGGCCGCCACGTCACCGTAAGCACTTTGTGCGGCCAAAGTGCTGGCCGTCACAAGCAGCGCTTGAAGATGGTTTGAACGTCGTTCGCGCACTGTTTGACCCTTGCGGAGATTGAGTTGGTTATACACGTCTTGGTAGAGTTAGCAAAGAAAAGCCACCTTTGAAAACGCAGGCTACCGCGCAGGCACCTGCACTAGACGCCCGTGGTTTTGGCTGAAAAATGTGGAATAGATCAATATGCTATTGGTAACTTTAGGTGGCGGCTTTGTAAATCGCCCTAAAGTATAACCGTTTTACCCTAAAGATCTAATCTTTGAGGTGTGAGATGGTCAACCTCGGCACTGAAGCGTGTGGCGCGGCCCATAAAGTCAATCAACAGCCAAACGCGGCTTTGGGCGTCCATGCGTTCTACCGTTGCCAAAAAAGCTGCAAAAGGTCCGCTCGACACATAGACCTTGTCGCCCGGTTTCAGGGCATTTGGGTTCGTATTGTCTACGTTTCCGGCACAACGCTGCTTAAGAATGTCGATCAGCCCGTGGGGCAACTGGCTTGGCCCGCCAGAGATATTGCCCACCAACCGCGAAACGCCGCGTGTGCTGCGGATCTTGGGCCAGTCTGGCTGCGTTATGTCAAACTCTACGAAGACATAGCCGGGAAACATCGGGCGCAAAACACGCTGTGGGCCTTTTTCGCTGCGCTTTGTTTCCCAAAGCAGGGGTCTAAACGCGTTGAAGCCCTGCCGCTCCAGATTTACCAGCGCCAAACTATCGCCATTTGGGCGCAGTTGTGCAGCATACCATGCAGGTTGCGGCGTGATGTTTTGCACAGAAATCGAAAACGCGCTTTGCGGGTGTTGTTTCACTCTGCACCCCCCCCCCGCCCACCCAAGGGGGCATTTGACCGAGGCGCACTAACAAAAACAACCCTAACGCGATGTTTTGCAGCCCGCACAAGGGCGCGGTAACCCAAAAGGAAAAAAGTTGCAAAGAAAAGGGTCGCGATCAGCGCAAGGTCGTCGCGCTCGCAGAAAAGAACACCGACAATGCTGGGTGTTGCAATGAAGGGTAGCAACACCGCCGTCGCCACCGGGTTGCTAACGGCGCGGTTCTTTTTGCGCAGCACCAGAATTTCAAAGGCGCGCATGACGACATGGTGAAAGTGCATCCGATCAGGCCGCATCGCTGCGGTACGGCGCGACATACGGCGCGTTATCGTCCAAAGCGTGTCGGCGATTGGCCAAAAGAAAACCAAAGCCACGGCCCAAGGCGACAGATTTGGCATCACCTGTAACAAATGCACCGCAGAGCTTGCCAAAATAAACCCTATGCCAGTGGCCCCCGCATCGCCCAAAAACAACAGGCCGCGCGGAAAATTCACCATCAAGAACCCGACCAATGCGGCCACCAAAAGGGCCAGCACCAGCCCTATTTCATTTTGTCCGCCCTTTGAGGATATCACCGCCAAAGCCACCGCGACAATGATCGCAGTAAAGCCGCACAGACCGTGTAACCCATCCAAAAGATTGAAAGAATGCGTCACACCCGTCAGCGCAAGCACCGTCAATAAAACCGCGACCACTTGTTGTTCTAAAACAAAGTCCATCCGCAAAAAACCCAACCGCTCGATAACCGCCCCGCATACAAAAATCGCCAACAAACTGCCAATGATCGCTGCAAACAACCGCCAGTGCGGGGCAATACGCCAACCGGCATCTTCGGCAAAGCCCACCGCGAGAACTGGCAGCACGCAAACCAAGTTAAGAAAAATATGCGGGTTTGCCCGTGTCGGTTCGATCAACAGGGCCATGACGAAAGTCGCAAAGACCGCCAGACCGCCAAAGCGCAACGTCGGGCGTTGATGTGCGGATTGAATGGCGTGCAAGTCATCGTGCTGTGTCGATGCGGTGCGTTTTAGCAACACCACCGCCAATGACAGCGCAAAGCTTAAACCGGTAAAGGCAAACAAAACGAAATCCATCAGTTACCGGCCCCATTGGATAGGTTCGCATACAGTCCATAGGTTTGGGCGCTACCCACCGCCTGCAAGTGGGTGCCATAGGCACTGGGCAGCCCAGGGTAAGCGACCACAATGAAATCCAGTTCCTTGTAATGAACTAACGTCAATTGCATGGGGTCATCATAGAACACAATGCCGCGCGAGTCCAGTTCCGCTTTGGCCTTGAAAAAGGTGCCGCGCGACATCTTGCTTACCCCAGGTAGAACTTAAGCGGCATGTCCGGAGAAAGCAGCAGCGCCGAAATGATGCTTAGGCACGGATCACGCATCGTCTTCTCCTTTGCTTTCGGCTTCATCACGCTGCACGCTGAAGCAAGTCTTTTCATTGCGACCGACCAGCACCTTAGCCGCGCCGTTCTTCCATTGCCGACAAACCTCACGTCAAACTTTAGTGCGCAAGTTGAAGCAAAAATGTGACGCAGTATCATTTAGATTTAGACATGTCAGTATCACCTTACACGTTAGCACACTTTTTGGAAGCCTCGGTGACGCGTCATGTTTGTCTTTACACCGGTACGCGTTTTCAGGAGTACCCCCGTTAGAGCCATAAAATATACTTGCCCAGATGTCTAAAATCTAATCATCCATCTGAATTTAAAGGGTAAAAGGCTCAATTCCTCTCTATTTCACCGCATAATTTTCCGCAAAAAAATTCGTGCCGCTTGCGCACCGTTGCCAAGGATGAACCCATTGGAAAGTGTCGAAATGCGATGTGGTGCGCTTTTGCACAGCCAGAACAATAGATATAATAGACTATCACATCCTAAGCTTTAACAACGCCTTAAGGTAGAAAACGTTACAGGATGTTGGCAGATCGGAGCTTATCTGTGGGGCTTGGACGCGCCGCGATTTGGCTCTGCATGCCAAAAAAAGGCATGGCAGCGTTCACCCGATACCATGCTTGCCACAAGTTGGCAGGTTCACACGCTACCGCGCATTTTTTTAAACCAAAATTCCATAAGTTCTCGCAATCATTGGCAAACGCGCCACCCGCTGCCCATCGCTTTGGGTGGCTTTCTTACTTCGCCTTGCGCCTTAGCGCTGCGGGCTGCGATAGATCATGCGGCGAATCGAACCGGTTTTTGACCGCATCAGGATGGTTTCGGTCGTAATATGGCCCGGCGTGCGCTCTATCCCGCGCAGGATTGACCCTTGGGTCACGCCTGTGGCAGCAAAGATCACGTCGCCGCGCACCAGGTCGTCGCGGGTATAGACGCGGTCAAAGTTGGTGATGCCGGCTTTGCGCGCGCGGGCACGCTCATCATCGTTGCGAAACATCAGCTTGCCGAAAAACTGCCCGCCCATGCATTTCAGCGCCGCAGCTGCCAGCACCCCTTCGGGTGCACCGCCTGACCCCATATACATATCAATCCCCGTCACATCAGGTTCGGCGCAGTGCATCACACCCGCCACGTCGCCATCGGTGATCAGCCTGATCGAAGCGCCAGTGCCGCGCAGTTCTTCGATCAGCGCTTCATGCCTTGGGCGTTCCAGCACGCAAACGGTGATGTCGGTGGTCGAAACCCCCTTCGCCGCCGCCAAAGCTGACACGCGTTCCGAAGGCGACATATTGAACGTCACGGTGCCCGGCTTGAACCCCGGCCCAATCGCCAGCTTGTCCATATACACATCCGGCGCGTGCAAGAGCGTGCCGCGCGGGGCCATGGCGATCACCGTTAGGGCGTTGGGCATATCTTTGGCAGTCAGCGTGGTGCCTTCCAGCGGATCAAGGGCGATATCCACGGCGGGTCCTTTGCCCGTGCCCACCTCTTCGCCAATGAACAGCATCGGGGCTTCATCGCGTTCGCCTTCGCCAATCACCACGACGCCGGATATGTCGAGCAGGTTCAACTGGTCGCGCATCGCGTTAACGGCCGCTTGGTCGGCAGCCTTTTCATCGCCGCGCCCGATCAACGGCGCGCAGGCAATCGCCGCCGCTTCTGACACGCGGGCCAAGCCCAGCGACAGCAGGCGGTCTTGAAAGACTTGGGCTTCAGCTTGCGGGGCATTCATGGCAAATTCCTTATGGGTCAGGGCGTTCAACCCCTTATAGGGCAGGGGGCCTTTGCCGCAAGGACGGTTGCGCTAACGTTAAACCTCTTCGATGCGCAGCGCGACAGGGTCGCCCACCAGCACGCCCGTCGCGCCAAACCGCGACAAGGCGTGGTCGATATCTTCACGCGTTGCCTTGTGCGTGACGATCAGCACAGGCGCATTCGCGCCGGGGTGGCCGTATTGGCGCATCTGGTCAATCGACACGCCTGCCTCGCCCAAGCAAGTGGCGATTTTGGCCAAGGCGCCGGGCTTATCCAGAAGCGTCATGCGCAGATACCAAGCGGCGGGGGTGGCCGTTTTGGCGGCAATCGGTTGGGCAAGGCTGGCGGCGGGTTGGCCAAAGGTCGGCAGGCGTGTGCCGCGTGCCAAGTCCATCACGTCGGCCATCACGGCCGAGGCCGTTGGCCCCTCACCCGCGCCTGCGCCGCGCAGCACAATCTGGCCAACCGCGTCGCCTTCGAGCACCACCATATTCGTCCCACCCTGCAACTGGCCCAAGGGGCTGTCGGCGGGCACAAGGCAAGGCGTCATGCGCTGTTCCAGCCCACGGCCCGTCATCTGCGCCACACCCAGCAGTTTGATGCGGTAGCCCATGTCGCGCGCCAGCCCGATATCATCGAGGGATACATTCTGGATCCCCTCAAGTTCTACCGCGTCAAAAGACACCTGCGTGCCAAAGGCGATGGACGAGAGCAGCGACAGCTTATGCCCCGCGTCAATCCCGCCCACGTCAAGGTTCGGGTCGGCTTCCAGATAGCCCAGTTTCGCGCATTCATCAAACAGCACGTTGTAACCTTGGCCTGTCGCTTCCATCCGCGTCAGGATGTAATTGCACGTGCCATTCATCACGCCCATCACGCGGCGAATTTGGTTGGCGGCCAGCCCCTCGGTCAGCGCCTTGATCACAGGGATGCCCCCCGCCACAGCCGCCTCAAACCGGATCACACGGCCCGCCGCTTCAGCGGCCAGCGCCAAGCTTTGGCCGTGATGCGCCAGCAGCGCTTTGTTGGCGGTCACCACATCATGGCCCGCGGCAATTGCCGCTTCGGTGGCCAAGCGGGCAGGGCCCTCGTGGCCGCCCATCACCTCGACAAAAACGTCAATGTCGGCCCGTTTGGCCAATGCCACGGGGTCGCTTTCCCAAGCGTAGCCCGACAAATCCACGCCGCGATCTTTCTTGGGGTCGCGGGCCGATACGGCCACAATCTCAACCCTGCGACCGGCGCGGGCCGCCAACAGGTTGCCGTGGCGCTGCACGATCTTGACCACGCCAAGGCCAACCGTGCCAAGCCCGGCCAATCCGATACGCAGGGCGGGAAGGGGGGAGTCGCTCATGCTTGACCTCGGGCTTGGGGTTTGGGGCACCTGTTAGCGGTTTGTCTGGGCCAGTGCAACGCGCTCAAGGGGTGACGGAACTGGCCCAAGCGTGCAAATCAGCGGCGCGCCCGCTGATTGATGGAGCCGCCGCCTGACCAGCCGCAGCCCCCATAACATCAGCCTGCGGCAACAATGCAGGTGTTGCCCCACCACCCTGCGGCCATTGCACGACAGGATAGGCCGAACAGGCCGACAGCAGACAGGCAAGGATCACATAACGCATGGCACAGACCCTAGCGCCAGACCGCATCAATGGCAAACGCCCCTTGGCCCGTTAATGCGCGGGGCGAATAAAGGTGCCGTTGCGCAATTCTGCCATGGCTTGTCGAATTTCGGCATCGGTGTTCATCACAATCGGGCCGTGCCACGCGACAGGTTCCTGCAACGGCGCGCCAGAGATCAGCAAGAACCGCACCCCGTTTTCGCCCGCCTGCACCGTCACCTCATCGCCCGCGCCAAAGGTGATCAGCGTGCGGTTGCCCGACATATCGCGGATGTTCACCTCTTGGCCGCGCACTTCCTTTTCCATCAAAACACCGCGCGGGCGGCTGGCGTCGTGGAAATTGCCTGATCCTTCAAAGACATAGGCAAAGGCATTGCGCCGCGTATCAACCTTGAACGTCTTGCGCCGCCCTTCGGGCACAAAGATGTCTAAATATTGCGGGTCGGCCGCGATCCCGTCGACCGGCCCGCGCTTGCCGCGAAACTCGCCCACGATCACCTTCACGACCGTGCCGTCATCTTCCAAGATGTCGGGAATGTCGCGGCCCTTCACGTCTTGATAGCGCGGCGCTGTCATCTTCAACGCACTTGGCAGGTTGGCCCAAAGCTGAAAGCCGTGCATCTGGCCCTTGGCGTTTCCAAAGGGCATTTCCTGATGCAAAATCCCTGACCCCGCCGTCATCCACTGCACATCGCCGCCCTTTAAAGTGCCGCGATTGCCAAGGCTGTCGCCATGTTCCACAGTACCCGCCAGCACATAGGTGATGGTTTCGATGCCGCGGTGCGGGTGCCACGGAAAGCCCGCCATGTAATCGCGCGGGCTTTCGCCGCGAAAATCGTCAAACAGCAAGAATGGGTCGGTTTCACTGGTTTGGCCAAAGCCAAAGCCACGGTGCAGATGCACGCCAGCACCCTCCATCGTGGGGCGGGCAATCATGGCGCTTTTGACGGGGCGGATCGACATGGGGGAACTTCTATTCGCTTTGGTCCCTACCTAGGGCGTCAACGCGGTTTCCGCCAGATGTGCAAAGGTGCATTTGTGGCGGGCTTGTTGCGCAAAGGCGCACAAACCCGCCATCATTGCCGCAAACTTTGCCCAAGCCCGACACGCCATGTCGCCCGCAAGCCAGTTGTTCGCGCGAAGCTCTTGAATAAGGATGAAAAACCCGCAACAGTTTGCACGGGGTAAAGGGAGTGCGCGATGCGCTATTCGGGTTGGAAAGTCATCACCGAGGGGCTTTTGGGCAACACAGGCTGGGGCCGCGCTTGGCGTGACCCAGAGCCCAAGGCCGAATATGACGCCATCGTGATCGGCGGCGGCGGGCATGGGCTGGCCACGGCCTATTATCTGGCCAAGAACCACGGGCTCACCAACATCGCCGTGCTGGAAAAGGGCTACCTTGGGTCGGGCAACATCGGGCGCAACACCACGATTGTGCGGGCCAATTACTTCTTGCCGGGCAACTCAGAGTTTTATTCCCACTCGCTGAAGCTGTGGGAAAAGCTGGAAGGCGAGTTGAATTACAACGTCATGCACTCGCAGCGCGGCCATATCATCCTGTTCCACTCCGATGGGCAAAGGGATGCAGCCGTGCGGCGCGGCAATGCGATTGTGAACCAAGGCGACGATGCAGAACTGCTGTCGGTCGCACAGCTGAAAGAGATGCTGCCCTATCTCGATTATGCCCAAACCCGCTTCCCGATCTACGGCGGCCTGATCCAACGCCGCGCAGGCACCGCACGCCATGATGCGGTGGCTTGGGGCTATGCGCGGGCGGCGGACCGCTTGGGGGTTGATCTGATCCAGAACTGCGAAGTGACGGGTATTGATACGGTCGACGGCAAGGTCGTGGGCGTGCAAACCACGCGCGGCCCGATCCGTGCGAAAAAGGTCGGCATGGTGGTGGCTGGGCGCTCTTCCCAAGTCGCGGCCATGGCAGGCATGCGCCTGCCCATCGAAAGCCACGTGCTGCAAGCCTTCGTCACCGAGGGGCTGAAACCCGTGATCGACCATGTCGTCAGCTACGGCATGGGCCACTTCTACATCAGCCAGTCCGACAAGGGTGGCTTGGTGTTTGGCGGCGATATCGACATGTATTCCAGCTACGCCTCACGCGGAAACCTGCCCATGGTCGAACACGTGATGGAGGCGGGGATGACCCTGATGCCCATGCTGGCGCGCGCCCGCGTGCTGCGGTCTTGGGGCGGCATCATGGATATGACGCCCGACGGGTCGCCCATCATCGACAAGACCCATATCGACGGGCTGTTTGTCGATGCGGGCTGGAACTACGGCGGCTTCAAGGCCGCCCCCGCATCCGGTTGGTGCATGGCCCACCTGATGGCCACCGGCCAAAGCCACGAGGTCGCCCGCCGATTCCGCCTTGACCGGTTCCGCACCGGCCACGTGATGGACGAAGAAGGCACCGGCAGCCAACATAACTTGCACTAGGGGGGATGCGATGATCCTGACACATGCGGCCCCTATGCCAAACCTTGCAGCCTCCGGCGGGGATATTTTTACACATATGAAACCGGATT
>CAIQOV010000014.1 GCA_903873585.1 uncultured Rhodobacterales bacterium | reverse complement strand
CGCAGCCCCCCGCGCTTGGGCCTAACCCACATCCGTCCGCCCGCGCCGATCAGAGCGCAGGTTGGCGTAAAGCACATGGTTGCGCCAGCGCCCGTTGATTTGCAGATAGCTTTGCGCGACACCTTCGTATTTGAACCCGCAAGTTTCCAAAACCCCGCGTGAGGGCACGTTTTCAGGCAAACAGGCCGCTTCAATCCGGCTTAAGTCCATGATCTGAAAGGCGTGATGCACCACCGCTTGAATCGCCTCGCGCATATAGCCTTGGCGCGCATAGGGTGCGCCTATCCAATAGCCCAAAGTGCCCGCCTGCACCGGACCACGGCGAATATTGTCCAGCGTGATCGCCCCCAGCAGCATATTGTCGGCACGGCGCATCATCATCAAAGGCAGCGCTGTGCCCTGTGCATCGGCCCGCCCCGCCCAATAGACGCGGTTGGTGAAGGCCTTGCGCGACAGATGGTCATGCGCGCGCAACGGTTCCCACGGGATCAGGTGATCGGCAGACATCTCGCGCAGGTCCGCCCAAGCGCGGTAATCGGCATGCACTGGCAAGCGCAGCGTCATGCGTTCGCTTTCGATATTGGGCTTTTTGCGCAGACCGAACATCAGCCGCGCAACCGCGCGCGGATCGTGTCTAGGTCAGGCGCAGCGCCTGCGGGGCCGTAAAGGGCCAAGGCCGACCCCGCCTCGGTCAAGGCCCCGGCAAAGCGGCGCACATCGGCGGTGGTGACGGCATCAATCTTGGCCACCACCTCGTCCACATCCAGCACACGGCCATAGATCGCCAGCATCCGCGCGATGCGTTCCGCGCGCGACGAAGCACTTTCCAGCCCCATCAGCATCCCCGCCTTCATCTGGGCGCGTGCGCGGGCCACTTCGGCGTCTGACATATCTTCCGCTGCGCGTTTCATCTCGTCCATGGTCAGCGTCATCAGGTCGCTGATCTCATCTTCAGAGGTGCCGGCATAAACCGTAATCTGCCCCGCATCCTCCGAGGCCCCTGCCTGCGCGAAGATCGAATAGCACAGGCCCCGCTCTTCGCGGATCTTCTGGAACAGGCGGCTTGACATGCCGCCCCCCATCGCCGTGGCATAGATCTGCGCCACATGCACGTCGGGATGGCGATACCCCGGCCCGTCAAAGGCCATGGCAAAGTGCACCTGTTCTAAATCCTTCACCTCGCGCCGTTCCGTGCCCGCAAAGCGCGCCGATTCAAAGCCCAAGGCTGGGCGCGCTTTCAAAGCGCCAAACATCCCCTCGGCTTGTGCTACAATCGCGTCATGATCCACCCCGCCAGCCGCGGCCAAGATCATCTGCCCCGGCGCGTAACGCTCGGCCACAAAGCCTTGCAAATCGGCACGGGTAAAGGCGCTGACACGTTCCTCCGGCCCCAATATGGTGCGGCCAAAGGATTGGTCGGGGTATGACACCTCTTGCAGCCAATCAAACACAATGTCGTCGGGCGTATCCAAAGCCTGACCGATTTCTTGCAAGATCACATGGCGTTCGGTTTCGATATCGGCCTCGTCAAAGGCGGGGTTCAGCACGATGTCGCCGATCACATCCAGCGCCATGCCCACATCGTCTTTCAACACGCGCGCATAATAGGCCGTCATCTCGCGGCTGGTATAGGCGTTGATATAGCCGCCGACATCTTCAATCTCTTCGGCAATCTGCAAGGCGCTGCGCCGCTCGGTGCCCTTAAACGCCATATGTTCCAGAAAATGCGCGATGCCGTTCTGCTCGGGGCGTTCATGCCGCCCGCCCGCCGTCACCCAAACCCCGGCCGAGGCGCTTTTCAGCCCCGGCATATCCTCGGTGACAATGCGCAATCCGTTGGAAAGTGTCGTTAGCTTGACCGTCACGAGGCGATCCTTTCGCGAACCAAAGATTGCAGGGCGCCCAGATCGTTGGGCACATGGGTGACCCGTTCGGGCCGTTCAAACAAATCGCCCATGCGCGGCGGTAGGGCTGGGCGGATGCCGCTGGCCTGTTGCACCGCATCGGGGAACTTGGCCGGATGGGCCGTGGCCAGCGTAATCATCGGCACTTGGCCCAAATGCTCTTCGGCCACCTTAACGCCGACAGCACCGTGCGGGCACAAAAGCTCACCCGTCTGGGTAAAGGTGCGGGTAATGGTGGCCAACGTTTCGGCCTCTGAACACCGGCCAGAGGCGAAGGTGCCGCGCAGACTTGCCAAAGCGCTGTCAGAAATCTTGAACCCGCCCGCCTTCAACTCGCCCATCAGCCCCGCAACCTTTGCCCCGTCACGCCCGTAAGCGTCAAACAAAGCCCGCTCAAAGTTCGACGACACCTGAATATCCATCGAGGGCGAGATTGAAGGTTTCACCCCATCCATCGCATAAGACCCCGACCGCAGCGCGCGGTCTAAAATGTCATTCTGGTTGGTGGCAATCACCAATTGCGCAATGGGCAGACCCATCGAGCGGGCGATATAGCCGGCAAAGACATCGCCGAAATTCCCCGTGGGCACGGTGAAGCTGACAGGGCGATGCGGCGCACCCAAGGACAGCGCGCTGCTCACATAATAAACCACCTGTGCGAGAACCCGCGCCCAGTTGATGCTGTTCACCCCCGCCAAGCGCACCCCGTCGCGGAACGCAAAGTCGTTGAACATATCCTTGACCCGCGCCTGCGCATCGTCAAACGAGCCTTCAATCGCCAAAGCGTGCACGTTGCTTTCCACGGGTGTGGTCATCTGGCGGCGCTGAACGTCTGACACCCTGCCATGTGGGAACAGAATAAACACATCCACATTGGCCAAGCCGCGAAAGGCTTCGATGGCGGCACTGCCCGTGTCACCACTGGTGGCCCCCACGATGGTGATCCGCTCGCCCGTCTTGGCCAAAGCGGCCTGCATCATCTGGCCGATCAGCTGCATGGCAAAGTCTTTGAACGCCAAGGTCGGGCCGTGAAACAGTTCTAGCAGGAAATGGTTGGGCGCAAGTTGCTTCAATGGCGCGCGCGCTGGATGACCAAAGCCCGCATAGGCCTTGGCGATCAAGCCGCGAAACTCGTCATCGCTGAACGTGTCGCCCATAAAGGGCTTCATCACCCCGTAAGCGATGTCTTCATAAGACTTGCCCGCCAGCGCTGCAAAATCAGCCTTGCTGAACTGCGGCACGGTTTGGGGCACATAAAGCCCGCCGTCACGGGCAAGCCCGGTCATCATGGCTTGGCCAAAGGACAAAATGGGGGCCGTCCCCCGGGTCGAGATATAGCGCATCATACAGCCTTCGAACTTTGCTGCCTGATACGCCACAACAGAAAGCCTGTCATCACGAACCAGACAGCGGCCAAAGAAAACCACGTCACGGCATATTGCCAATGGTTGTTGGGAATAGACGAGGTGTCGAGCGGAACCGGTATTATTCCGTCACCGGTCGGTTCACGCGCGACAATAAGTGTCGGCTCTGCGTTCAAAGCCTTGGCCATGGCGGTCACATCGCGGGCAAACCACAGACCGGTCTTGAGATCGGGGGGGGGCGTGTAGCTGTCCGCCTCTTGCGGCCAATCAAGGTTGCCCACCACTTGCGCTGGATGCGCAAGGGTCGGCGTGGCAGCGCTGCCGTCCAGCCAAATGCCGCGATCGACCAGCACGCGCCGCCCCGCAGCGGTGACAAACACCGCAATCACCCGCTTGCCCGGCCCTTGATCTTCCAGACTGTCCAGCTTCAAGGCCACCTCGCCGGTATAGGCCCCCGCCAGCGTCACGCCACGGTAGCGGTCCACCTCAGTCGAAACCTGTTCTGGCAATGCCACCAGCGCGTCCACCAGCATGGCGTTAATCGCCGCAAGCTTGGCCTCTTTCCAGCCCATCCGCTGCACCTGCCAAGACCCCAAAGCGATCAGGATCACCACCCCGAACACCCCCACCAAGATTGGCCCGATCATCCGCCGCATTGCATCCTCCAAAGCAAAAGGGGCGCAACACCGCGCCCCCTTTCATATGTGCTTAAATATCCCACGGGGGTGCGGGGGTGTGAAACCCCCCGCTGTGCCGCAGAACGCCCGTAATCAGCCAGCGCCCCAAACATAGACAGCAGCGAACAAGAACAGCCAAACCACGTCCACAAAGTGCCAGTACCAAGCGGCGGCTTCAAAGCCGACATGGGCTTCGGGGGTGAAATCGCCGTTATAGGTGCGGATCAGGCAGACCAGCAGGAAGATCGACCCGATGATCACATGCGCGCCGTGAAAGCCCGTCGCCATAAAGAACGACGCGCCGTAGATGTTGCCGGCAAAGCCAAAGCCGGCATGGGCATATTCATAGGCTTGGAAGAAGGTGAACATCACACCCAAGGCCACAGCCAAGATCAGACCGTTCTTGATATCACGGCGGTTGTTGTTGTCATGCACCAGCGCATGGTGGGCCCAAGTCGCCGCCGCGCCCGAGCAGAGCAGGATCAACGTGTTGATGATCGGCAGGTGCCACGGGTCAAACAGTTCAATCCCGGCAGGGGGCCAGACACCATCCTGGATCGGGCTCATCGGCCCCATCGGATACATGCGGTGTTTGAAGAAGGTCCAGAACCATGCGGCAAAGAACATCACTTCCGACATGATGAACATGATGAACCCGTAGCGCAGGCCGATGCGCACCACCGGCGTGTGATCGCCTGTGTTGGCTTCATGCACCACCGCCGACCACCATGCGTACATCGTGTACAACACGCCCAAAAGGCCGATCAGCATGATAAACGGCGTGCCGCGTTCTGCGGCGCCATGGTTCATCCACATCACCACGCCAAACAGCATGACAAAGGCCGAAAGCGCCCCGGCAAAGGGCCAGATCGACGGCGGAAGAATGTGGTAGTCGTGGTTCTTGGCGTGCGCCATGGGGCGGGCTCCCTCGTTTTTCTCGTGTCAGTTTATCGGCTTGGTGGCGGCGGGTGCAAGGGCTGCCTCGGCGACATCCAGCGGGATTTGGTGGAAAGTGTAAGAAAGCGTGATCTCGGTGATGTATTTCGCTTCGCGGTCTTGGGCGATGGCGGGGTCGACGTAGAAGGTCACAGGCATCTGCACGGTTTGGTGCGGCTGCAAGATTTGCGCGTTAAAGCAAAAGCACGCGATTTTGGTGAAGTATCCACCCGCCCCGTCTGGCGTGACGTTGTAGCTGGCTTGGCCCGCCACGGGCTGATCGGTGGGGTTGGTCGCTTCAAAAAAGGCCAAGCCCGTCTCGCCGATGCGCAATTTCATGCTGGGTTGGGCGGCCTTGAAAATCCAAGGCATATCGCGGTCTTTTGACGCATCAAAGCGCACCGTCACCACTTGATCCAACGGTTTATCCGGGGCTTTTGCCGAAACCGAGGTTGTGCCGCCAAACCCCGTGGTCTTGCAAAACCAAGAATAGAACGGCACCGCCGCAAACGACAAGCTGACCATCACCAGCGCCACCAGCGCCAGCCAGCCAGCCGTGCGGTTTTGCGGGCTCATTTTGGCCATCAGTTGGTGTCCTTGACCAAGGGCTGGGCCGCAATCGGCGTGCCATCGGGGTTCACAGCCCCCTCGCCCTTAATGGCGTGCATCGGGTCGCCGTGGGTGACTTTTTCCACCGTCAGCAAGAATGACAGCAGCACAAAGGCCCCCAAGACCACACCCACCCCGACATTGCGCGAAAAGCGGCGGCGGTAGATTTCATGTTCAGCGCGTAGTGCCATCACAGTGCTCCATAGCCGAAACTGTGCAAGCCAGCCTCAACCAAAATTGCGCCAAAAAGAACGAATAGGTAGAGCAGCGAGAATGAGAAGACCTTCTTTTCAACCTTGTAGCGATCGGCTTCGGCCATCGCCTCATCCCGCGTCACGATACGCCACGCGCCCCAGACAAAGCCTGCATTCATCACCACGGCGGCGGTCAGATAGACCGGCCCCCCCACGGGCGTGAACGCCAAGGCCAAAGCCACCGGCACCAGCAGCAGCGTATACACCAGCACATGCCGCCGCGTTGATTTGCGCCCATGCGTTACGGTCAGCATCGGCACACCGGCGTTGGAGTAATCTTCCTTCATGAACAGCGCCAAGGCCCAGAAATGCGGCGGTGTCCACATGAAGATCACCGCGAACATCAAGAACGCTTCCAGCGAGACTGAGCCGGTCATCGCAGCCCACCCCACCATGGGCGGAAAGGCCCCAGCAGCACCGCCAATGACGATGTTTTGCGGCGTTAACCGCTTTAGGCCCATCGAATAGACGACCACGTAGAAGAAAATCGTGAATGCCAGCAGGGCCGCGGCGACCCAGTTGGTGGCCAGCCACAGCATGATAACCGACCCAACCGACAGCGCCATCCCAAAGCCCAACGCCTCTCCGGGCAGGATCATGCCTGCGGGGATCGGGCGGCGGGCGGTGCGCTTCATCAGCGCATCAATGTCGGCATCCCACCACATATTCAACGCACCCGACGCCCCTGCCCCCAAAGCGATGAACAAAATCGCCGTAAAGAAGGCCACAGGCGGCAAATGCACAGGTGCTGCGATCATCCCCGCAAGGGCGGTAAAGACCACCAGTGACATGACACGCGGCTTCAGCAATTGCACAAAGTCGGAAAAGCCCGGCTCTGCCGCAACAGGCCCCACCATTTCGCCGTCAGACCCGATGTCGGTCATGGCACTCGCTTTCGTTGAACTCTTTGACGACGAAAGCCCCAAAGGGGGCCAACGCCAATTCCGCCAGCGCCAGATATAGGGCGCTTCGGCCTTAGTTCGATGCCAGTTGGTAATTTCCGCCCTTGGCCTGCTCTAGCCAAGCGGCGTAAGCGGCGTCAGAGACGACTTTCACAGCGATCGGCATATAGGCATGACCTTGACCGCATAGCGTGGTGCATTGGCCAAAGTACACACCTTCTTGCGTGGCTTTGAACCAAGTTTCGCCCAAACGGCCCGGCACGGCAGAGTGCATCACCGCAAAGGCAGGCACCGCCCAAGCGTGGATCACGTCAGCGCCGGTCATTTCGACCTTGATCACCTTGTTCACCGGCACAACCATCGCGTTGTCAACCGCCAGCAGATAGTCAGACTCGGCATAGCCAGCGGCGGCCAGATCTTTCTTTTCCAGCAAGACAGAATCGAACGATACATCCGCATCGGGGTAGGCATAAGACCAATACCACTGGTTGCCCGTAACCTTCACCGTCACATCGGCGGGCGGAATTTCCATCTGGTCAAACAGTGCGGGCAGCGAGAAAGAGCCGATGAACACCAGCACCAGAACGGGAACCAGCGTCCACAAAATCTCGATAGGCGTGTTGTGGGTGAACTTGGCGGGCACCGGATTGCGCTTGGCGTTGTAGCGGAAGATTACATACAGCAGCAGCAAGCACACAAAGATCGTGATGGCCGTGATGATCCACATCACCATGGTTTCCAGCCCTTGGGCTTCTACCGCCACCGTCGACGACGGCGGCTGAAAGCCCATCTTGCCAGACTGCGGCACGCCGATTTCTTTAAGGGCCTCGGCAAAAGCCGTGCCGGTCAACATCAGGCCAGCCACAGCCGACAGTGCTGAAGTGGTAAGACCGCGAATGGAGGTCAGAAGAGCCATGTTCAATTCCCGTGCCTGGGCGGCCGTTTC
This sequence comes from uncultured Rhodobacterales bacterium, assembly GCA_903873585.1. Taxonomy (GTDB): domain Bacteria; phylum Pseudomonadota; class Alphaproteobacteria; order Rhodobacterales; family Rhodobacteraceae; genus Stagnihabitans. The sequence goes on along the minus strand of CAIQOV010000014.1, from coordinate 71,703 downwards.
GCCGCTTTTTCGATCCGGCCCCGTTCAGGCAGAATCCCGTTTGTTCTGCGGCATCTGAAACCATATTCGGCGCGCCACGACAAGAGAAACTGCGCGCGATCTTGCCCGATTGGCCCACCACATTGCGCCTTTTGGCAGAACTTTCGGGTGGAGCGTCTGATTTTCGGCCGCGCAAGACCCGCTTAGATCACAAAAGCCCCACCCCGCCTTGCGAGTGGCCCTTGCTGCGCCTAGGTTCTGCCCAACAGATAGAAAGCCCCAAAATGCCCGACCGCCAAACAGACGCCCCCTTTCGCCCCTTTGAAACCCATCTGGACGAAGCCGCAGCCCTGCGCATTCTGCGCGATGCCACGGCGGGGGCGGATGACGGCGAGCTGTTCTTGGAACGCCGCCGCTCAGAAGCGATTGTGCTGGATGACCGGCGGATCAAAACCGCCAGCTATGATGCGTCCGAAGGCTTTGGCCTGCGCGCCGTGCGCGGCGAGGTGGCAGGTTATGCCCATGCGACCGAGATCAGCGAAAAAGCCATGCTGCGCGCCGCCGAAACCGCGCGCTTGGCTGTGGGCGACGGCGGCGGCGTGATGGCCCCATCGCCCAAGGGCACCAATGTGCGCCTTTACACCGATGCCGACCCCATGGGCGATGCGGTCTTTGCCGCCAAGATCGACATCTTGAAAGAGATCGACGCCTATGCCCGCGCGCTGGACCCAAGGGTGATCCAAGTCTCGGCCACGCTGTCTGCGGGCTTGCAAGAGGTTGAAATTCTGCGCCCCGAAGGGCTGCGCCTGTCAGACATCCGCCCCATGGCGCGGTTGAATGTGTCGGTTGTCGTTGAAGAACAGGGCAAACGCGAACAAGGCGGCACCGGCGGTGGCGGGCGGCACGGCTTGGCGCAACTGCTGGAACCCGCCTTTTGGCAAGCCCAACTGCGCGAGGCGCTGCGCATCGCCCTTGTGAACCTGCACGCCGAACCCGCCCCTGCGGGGATGATGGACGTGGTCTTGGGGCCGGGATGGCCCGGCATCTTGCTGCACGAAGCGATTGGCCACGGGCTTGAGGGTGATTTCAACCGCAAGAAAACCTCGGCCTTTGCGGGGCTGATGGGGCAGCGCATTGCCTCTAAAGGGGTGACGGTGCTGGATGATGGCACAATCCCCAACCGGCGCGGTTCCCTTTCAATCGACGACGAGGGCACACCTTCGGCGCGCAACGTGTTGATCGAGGACGGAATTTTGGTCGGCTATATGCAAGACCGCCAAAATGCCCGATTGATGGGGGTCGCGGCCACCGGCAACGGACGGCGCGAAAGCTTTGCGCATATTCCCATGCCGCGCATGACGAATACCTATATGCTGTCAGGCCAAGACAGCCCTGAAAGCATCGTGGCAAGCCTGAAAGACGGCATCTATGCCGTGGGCTTTGGGGGCGGGCAGGTCGATATCACCAACGGCAAGTTCGTCTTTAGCTGCACCGAGGCTTATAGGGTGAAAAACGGCGTGATCGGCGCGCCGGTCAAAGGGGCAACGCTGATTGGCGATGGGGCCACGGCGCTCAAACACATCCGCGCGATTGGCAACGATATGCAGATGGATCCGGGGATCGGCAGCTGTGGCAAAGCGGGCCAGTTTGTGCCGGTGGGGGTGGGGCAGCCGACCTTGTTGATCGGCGGGCTGACAGTGGGTGGGTCAGCGGGCTAAGCCGCCGCACGGTTTTGCGGCAAACTTGGCCAGCGAATTTTCGGCGAAAATTCGGATTTGGGCAGGGTTGCTGCCTTTGCCCCGAATTTTCTGCGAAAATTCATCCTAAGCCTTTGTTCACAGGTGCAAGTCGAATTTTCGCAGAAAATTCGGGCCGTTCCAACTTTAATTGCGCGAGAACTTGCCCTTCAACGCCTCGGCAAAGGCTCCAGCCCCTTGCACCTGCTGCGGCTGAGCTTGCATTGGCCCAGGTTTGCCCTTGGGCGACGGGGCACCCCGTTCGCGCATCCGTTCGCGCGCTTCGCCACTGTCTTTCTTCATTGTCAAAGCGATGCGCTTGCGCGCCACGTCCACCTCAACCACACGCACCTGCACCACGTCACCGGCTTTCACCACCTCGTGCGGGTCTTTGACGAACTTGTCGGCCAACTGGCTGACATGCACCAACCCATCTTGATGCACGCCAATATCCACAAAAGCACCAAAGGCTGCGACATTGGTGACAGTGCCTTCGAGCAGCATCCCCGGTCGCAGGTCTTTGATCTCATCCACCCCGTCGGCAAAGGTGGCGGTCTTGAATTCGGGGCGCGGGTCAAGGCCGGGCTTTTCCAACTCGGCCAGAATGTCTTTGACCGTGGGCAGCCCAAAGCGCGCATCGACAAAGCGCTGCGGGTCTAGCCGCGACAAGGTCGCCGCATCGCCCATCAAAGTGCGAATGTCGCGGCCACAGGCGGTAACGATTTTGCGCACCACGTCATAGGCTTCGGGATGCACAGAGGACGCATCCAGCGGCTCGGCCCCGCCCCTGATGCGCAAAAACCCCGCCGCTTGTTCATAGGCCTTGGGCCCCAAACGCGCCACATTCAGCAGGTCTTTGCGCGTCGCAAACGGCCCCTTTGCATCGCGGTGCGCCACAATTGCCGCAGCCAAGCCCGAACCAAGCCCCGACACCTGCGCCAGCAACGGGGCCGATGCGGTGTTCAAATCGACCCCCACCGCGTTCACCGCATCTTCCACCACCTCGGCCAAGCTGCGCCCCAAGCGCGATTGGTCGACATCGTGCTGGTATTGGCCCACGCCAATCGCCTTGGGTTCGATCTTGACCAGTTCGGCCAAAGGATCCTGCAAGCGCCGCGCAATGCTGACAGCGCCGCGCAACGACACATCCAGATCAGGAAACTCTTTCGCCGCGAGTTCCGATGCCGAATAAACCGAAGCCCCCGCTTCTGACACAATCACCTTCACAGGCTTTTCCCCCGGCAAAACCGCCAGCAGGTCGGCCACCATCTTTTCGGTTTCACGGCTGGCCGTGCCGTTGCCAATCGAAATCAGCTTCACCCCGTGGGCTGCAATCAGCCGCGCTAGGCTGGCTTGGGCGGCGCGCATCTCGTTCTTGGGCTGGAACGGATAGACCGTATCGGTTGCCAGAACCTTGCCCGTGGCATCAATGACCGCCACCTTCACCCCCGTGCGAATGCCCGGATCAAGACCCATCGTGGCCTTGCCCCCCGCAGGCGCGGCCAAAAGCAAGTCTTTCATATTGCGTGCAAAAATGCGGATCGCTTCGGTTTCGGCGCGCGTGCGAATCTCGGCCATCAAATCCAGCGACAGGCTGGTGCGCAGCTTGATGCGCCACGCCCAAGCAGCCGCCTCACGCAGCCAAGCGTCGCCCTTGCCCTGCCCGCTCGCCGCAAGCACCGCCGCACAGGCGCGCTCGGAAGGGCTTTCGCCCTTGGGCGCATCGGCATCCACCCCCAAATCCAGCGCAAGAAACCCCTCGTTCTGTCCGCGCAGCATTGCCAGCACGCGGTGCGAGGGGGCAGATGACCACGGCTCGGAATGGCTGAAATAGTCCGAAAACTTCGCCCCCTCGGCCTCTTTGCCGCCAACCACCTTGGCCACCAACTGCCCTGATTGCTTCAGATGCGCGCGCAAGCGGCCCAGCAGCGCGGCGTTTTCGGCCAAGCCTTCCGCCAGAATATCGCGCGCCCCTTCAAGGGCTGTCTTGGTGTCGGGCACCGCTTCGGTCACATAGCCCGCAGCCATGGCGACCGGATCAGCGCCACGGTCCGCCAAAATGCCGTCATGCAGACCCTGCAACCCAAGTTCGCGCGCAATCATCGCTTTGCTGCGGCGCTTGGGCTTGTAGGGCAGATACAAATCCTCAAGCTCGGCCTTGGTGACAGCGCCCGCAATGGCCTTGGCCAAAGCGTCTGTCATCTTGCCCTGCCCCTCGATCGAACTGGCAATCGCCCCGCGCCGATCTGCCAATTCGCGCAAATACACCAAGCGTTCGGCCAAGTTGCGCAGTTGGGTGTCATCCAAGCCGCCGGTCGCCTCTTTGCGGTAGCGCGCGATGAAGGGCACGGTTGATCCTGCATCCAGCAAAGCCACCGCCGCTTGAACCTGCGCGGCCGCAGCACCGATTTCAGCGGCAATGATCTGGTCTATCGGGCGGGACGGGGCCATGGGAATCTCCTGCAAGGTGAAGCGCGACCATAGGGTTGCGCGCCCAAGCCGCAAGCGGGAATTGGGCTTTGACATATCTGTAACGCATCACGCCAGATTTGGAATTTTCATTCCAAACCCCTTGCCGAAACGGGGCAGATTGGCTAGTCAAATCCCAAAGCCAAACCCAAAGGTGATGCGATGCTGAAAGCCAAACTGGGGATTTCCCCGATCTGCTGGTGGAACGACGATCTGGTGGAACTGTCTGACGATGTCAGCCTTGAAGAATGCCTGCGGCAGGCATCCCAAGCGGGCTACACGGGGATGGAAACCGGCCGCCGCTTTCCGATGAACATCGCCGAACTTGGCCCGATCTTAAACAAATACGGCATTTCGGTCTGCGGTGGGTGGTTTTCTGGCACCGTTCTGGAAGGTGATCTGGAAGAGAACAAAGACCGCATCCGCGCCCAGATGGATCTGTTTATTGCCGCCAAAGCACCCTGCATTGTTTACGGCGAAGTGGCGCGCTCGGTTCAGGGCGACCGCTCTAAACCCTTGGCCAGCAAGCCGAAGCTGGATGAAGAGCAGATCAAGACCTATGCCCGCAACATGACCAAGTTTGGCGAATGGTGCGCTGACCAAGGGATGCCGCTGTCATACCACCACCACATGGCGGCGGTGATCGAAACCGAAGCCGAGCTTGACCTTTTCATGAAACACTCGGGCGCTGGCATTCCTTTGCTGTTTGATGCCGGCCACTTGGCCTTTGCTGGCGGCGATGTGCTGCGCGCCATCGACACTCACCATGCCCGCATCACCCATGTGCATACCAAAGACGTGCGGATGGAGGTGATCAACGCCTTGGACCGCAGCAAGGAAAGCTTCCTTGACGCTGTGGTGAAAGGCGCTTTCACCGTGCCGGGCGATGGTTCGCTGGATTTTGAAGCCATCGTGAAACGCCTTGCCAGCTATGGGTACGAAGGCTGGTTTGTGGTGGAAGCCGAACAAGACCCCAAAAAAGCCCCGCCGCTGGAATGGTCAACCAAGGGCAACAAAGAGTTGCACCGCGTGATGGCGGCGGCGGGCTATCAGGTTGTAGCCGCTTAAAGGCCAAAGGCTCTTTGCCTTCACCGTACTCCATGGGAGGGCTGGAGGGTGTGAAACCCTTCAGCCTTCAGCAGGATTGCCTAGCGCTTTGAGCAATCCAGCCCTGCCCCTACTGTGCTGCAATGTCTCGCGGCGCGCTGAGCGCCTTTTCGCTGACCGCCGAAAGGGCCAAAGCCGCCGCTCCATGCGCCCACATCAGATCGCCCCAAGCGTGAATCTCAATCGGCAAGCGCGGGCGGCCAGAGTTGATCACCAAATCCTGCATCTCGGCCAAGGTTTCGGTGGCATAAAGGTAATCATATTGCATCCGCACGCCTGATAAGATGATCAGTGCGGGGTCAAACAGGTTCACCACATTGGCCAAGCCCATCGCCAGATAGCGCCCTGCCCTGCGAAAGATGCTGCGCGCGGTGGCGTTGCCTGCCTTGGCGTGGTCAAACAGGCTTTCCAGCAAAACCGGCATCGACAGGCTTTGGCTGGCGTTCAGGTTCAGCGCCGTCACCGCCTCGCGTGCAAGGGCATAGTCGGCAACATAGGCTTCAAGACAGCCGCGCTGACCGCAGCGGCACAAAGCGCCGTCGAGTTCGACCTTGATATGGCCAAGTTCCATCCCCAGCCGTTGCGCGCCGCGATAGATCCGGTGGTTCATGACAAAGCCCATCCCCACCCCGTGTTCAATCGTGACCACAGCAAAATCGGCCAAACTGCGCCCCGCGCCAAACCACAGCTCGGCCAAGGCCACCAAGTTGGCGTCATTGTCGATGGACACTGGCAGGCCCAGCCGCGCCTGCGCCACGGCGGCCAAGGGCACAGCGCGTTCGACCAAAGTTGAAGACCAATGCACCATCCCGTCATCATGGTCGACAAACCCCGGCAGGCCAATGCCCACGCCAGACAGATCGCCGCGCGACAGGCCCGCCTTAGCGCAAACGCGGTTCAGCAGATGCTCGACCGCATCCAGCATATCCGCCACCAAGGCTGGGCCCGGATCGCGGGCAATCGCGTCATCTGCCAGTTTGTTGCCGGCAAAATCCACCACGACAGCGGTGTGTTCGCGGTCTGACAGTTTCATGCCCACCACATAATGCGCCGCCCCCCGCACGCCCAAAGCCACGGCAGGGCGGCCACGGCCAAGGTCGGTGTCGCGCGGCACCGCGACCTCTTCGATCAGGCCCGCGTCGATCAGTTCTGATGTGATCGTGGTCACAGTCGCAGGGCTGACGCCCAAATCCTTGGCCACCTGCACCCGTGCGACCAAGCCTTGTGCGCGGACCCTGTCAAACACTTGCTGGCGCAGCGGGCGCATTTGCTCTGACCACGGCGTGATCAGCGGGCCGCAGCCCATGCGGCCTTCGTCTGGCACCTCGACAAGGTCTTTGCGCATTTCTTCACATCCCGAACGAAAGATCGTTCAAATCGTCCTAAATTCCGCCGCAAATGCTGCATTGCAGCATATTTAGCGCCTGTTTTATCAACACATCCAGCTTGCCGCATCATTTTTATTTTGACAACTGAATTTATTAGGGGCAATTTCCGCAAATCCCTGCGAATCTGCGGGGACGGCCATCGCAGGGCCGCATCCATTGGGAGGATTTACATGCGTAAGGTACTTCTGGCTGCCATCATCGCAGCTACCGGCCTTTCCACTGCAGCTTATGCAGAAGGCAAAAAAATCGGCGTGTCTTGGGCTCAGTTCCAAGAAGAGCGCTGGAAGATCGACGAAGCCGCGATGAAAGCTGCGATTGAAGCCAATGGCGACGAGTATATCTCGGCTGACGCCCAAGGCTCGTCGGAAAAGCAGTTGAATGACATCGACGCGCTGATCGCCCAAGGCGTGAACGCTTTGATCATCAACGCTTGGGACAAGGACGCGATCCTGCCTGCAGTTGACAAAGCCGCTGCCGAAGGCATTCCGGTTCTGGGCTACGACCGTCTGATCGAAGACAGCCGCGCCTTCTACCTGACCTTTGACAACGTCGGCGTTGGCAAAATCATCGCGCAAGAAGTGATGAAGGCCAAGCCCGATGGCAACTATGCCATCATCAAAGGCGACCCCGGTGATCCGAACGCCAACTTCCTGCGCGCTGGCATGGAAGAAGTGATCGGCGAAGCGGTCAAAGCCGGCACGATCAAGATCGTTGGTGAAGTTTACACCGACGGCTGGAAGCCCGACAACGCCCAAAAGAACATGGAACAGATCCTGACCGCGAACAACAACGCGATCGACGCTGTTCTGGCTGAAAATGACGGCATGGCTGGCGGTGCTTCGGCAGCTTTGGCCGCACAAGGCCTGACCGTTCCGCTGGGTGGCCAAGACGGCGACCTTGCTGCGATCAACCGTGTGGCCCGTGGCTTGCAGACCGTTTCGGTCTGGAAAGACTCGCGTCAACTGGGTGATGCAGCCGGCAAAATCGCTGGCCAACTGGCTGACGGTGTTGCGATGGACAAGATCGAAGGCGCGGCCAAGTTCTCTGGTGGCGAAAAAGGCGTTGAAATGAACGCTATCCTGATGACGCCGACAGCGATCACCAAGGAAACCATCAATCTGGCGATTGACGGCGGCCACATCACCAAAGAGCAAGCCTGTGAAGGCGCTTTGGCTGACGTCGCAGCCTGCCAATAAGCTAAATCGGGCCGGCGAGACACCTCGCCGGCCCTTTTCGTCTTGCCGATCCGGCATAGGGCCAAGGTCCGGCTTTTGCGCGCAATGCGTTTCCCTCCGACATTCCAAGGGTTGACCACATGACCACAGCCCCCCGCCCCGCTCATGCCAGCCATGATCTGAAGGGCAGCCCCTTTGCCCGCTTTGTTGCGGCAACCGAAATTGACACCCGCCTGATGGGCATGGCCGGTGCTTTGCTGCTGATTTGGTTCGGCTTTCACTTTTACGGCGTTGTTTTTAACGGCGAAGGCTTTTTCCTGACGCCGCGCAACTTGTGGAACCTGTCTGTCCAGATGTGCTCGATTGGCGTGATGGCCACGGGCATGGTGCTGGTGATCGTCACACGCAATATTGACCTGTCGGTTGGCTCTTTACTGGGCTTCATCGGCATGGTGATGGGCCTGTTGCAGGTCGAATGGTTGCCACCCTCGATGGGGCTGGGGCATCCGGCGATTTGGATCATCACGGTGGCGGTGGGCCTGTCGTTGGGCGCGCTGATTGGCACCTTGAACGGCGTGCTGATCGCCTATCTTGCCATTCCGTCGTTCATCGTCACGCTGGGCGGCCTGATGGCGTGGCGCGGTGCGGCCTTCTTGATGGCGAACGGGCGCACGATTTCGCCAGTGGATACGAATTTCCAACTGTTGGGCGGCGGGCCTTACGGATCAATCGGGTCGACGGGATCGTGGATCATCGGGATCATCGCCTGCGCTGCGGTGCTGTACGGCCTGCTTGCGGGCCGCAAGAACCGCCAGAAACATGATTTTCCCCAACGCCCGATCTGGGCCGAGGTGTTCATGGGCGCGCTTGGCTGCGCGCTGATCCTTGGCGCGGTTTTGGTGGTTGACAGCTATTATTGGCCCAAGGGCATCGTGAAAGCCTATGCCGAGGCGAACAACATCATCGTTCCCCCAGAAGGCCTGTTCATCAGCCTTGGCTTTGCCTATCCGGTGCTGATCTTGGTGACAGTGGCCCTGCTGATGACGGTCTTGATGACCCGCACCCGCTTTGGGCGCTATGTCTTTGCCATTGGCGGCAACCCAGAAGCTGCGGCGCTGTCGGGCATTAACGTGCGCTGGATGACGGTTAAGATTTATGCGCTGATGGGGATGCTGGCCGGTCTGTCGGCGGTGATCTCTTCGGCACGCCTGACCTCGGCCACCAACGCTTTGGGGCAGACTGACGAGCTGTACGTTATCGCCGCTGCCGTGATCGGCGGCACGTCATTGGCGGGCGGCGTGGGCACGATCTACGGCGCGGTTCTGGGCGCTTTGGTCATGGAAAGCCTGCGCACCGGCATGGTGCTGATCGGCTTTGACACGGCGGTGCAAAACATCGTCGTAGGCCTTGTTCTGATCGTCGCCGTCTATCTAGACATCATCTACCGCAAGCGGACAAAGTGAGGTTTTGACCATGAACAAGGGAACACCTCTGGTCGAGATGCGTGACATCTCGATTGCCTTCGGGGGGATCAAGGCTGTTGACCACGTTTCGGTCGACCTGCACCCCGGTGAAGTTGTGGGCCTTTTGGGCCACAACGGTGCTGGCAAGTCGACGCTGATCAAATGCCTGTCGGGGGCCTATCATGCCGACAGCGGGCAGATCCTGATCAACGGGCAAGCGGTTTCGATCAACTCGCCCCGCGATGCGCGCGCGCAAAACATCGAAACGATCTATCAGACGCTGGCCTTGGCCGATAACCTGACCGCCGCCCAAAACCTGTTTTTGGGCCGCGAATTGGTATCCTCGCGCGGGTTTCTTGACGAAAGCACGATGGAGGCCGAAACACGCAAGATCATGGGCCGCCTGAACCCGAACTTTCGCAAGTTCAACGTGCCGGTGTCAGCCCTGTCGGGTGGGCAACGCCAATCGGTCGCCATTGCGCGCGCGGTCTATTTCAACGCCAAGATCCTGATCATGGATGAACCCACCGCCGCCCTTGGCCCGCAAGAAACCCAAATGGTTTCCGAACTGATCCAAGAGCTAAAGGCGCAAGGCTTGGGCATTTTCCTGATCGAACATGACATTCACAACGTGATGAAGCTGTGTGATCGGGCTTCGGTGATGAAAAACGGGCAGTTGGTTGGCACGGTCGATGTGAACCAAGTGACAGACGAAGACATCTTGTCGATGATCATTCTTGGCAAGAAACCCGCAAAGGCTGCGTAATGTACATCGGGCTTGATCTGGGAACCTCGGGGTTAAAGGGCATTCTGATCGACGCCGATCAGAAAATTGTGGCCGAGGCCACAGCCCCCCTGACCGTGCAACGCCCCCATGACGGGTGGAGCGAGCAGGCCCCCGACAGCTGGATCACCGCCGCCGAGGCCGTGTTTGACAAGCTCTCCGCCCGCGGTTTGGGCGGGGTGCGCGGCATTGGTCTGTCGGGCCATATGCACGGCGCGACCTTGCTGGACAAGGCCGATGACGTGCTGCGGCCCTGCATCTTGTGGAACGACACGCGCAGCCACGAAGAAGCGGCCGAGATGGACGGCGACCCGATCTTTCGCCGTGTGACGGGCAACATCGTCTTTCCGGGCTTCACCGCGCCGAAACTGGCATGGGTGCAAAAGCACGAACCCGCCGTTTGGGCCAAGGTTGCCAAAGTGCTGCTGCCTAAGGATTACCTGCGTCTGTGGCTGACGGGTGAGCATGTCAGCGAAATGTCGGATGCGGCGGGCACGGCGTGGTTTGACACGGGCCTGCGCGATTGGTCGGATGATCTGCTTACCGCAACGGGCTCAACACGCGCGCAAATGCCGAGGCTGGTCGAAGGTTCGCAGGTTTCGGGCCAAGTGCGCGGCGAATTGGCCGGTCGCTGGGGCCTGCCCGCCGGTGTGGTTGTGGCGGGTGGTGCGGGTGACAATGCCGCCGCTGGCGTGGGCGTGGGTGTGGTGAAGGCGGGGCAAGCCTTTGTCAGCCTTGGCACCTCGGGCGTGTTGTTTGCGGCCAATGATGGCTATCAGCCTGACCCTGCGACCGCTGTGCATACATTCTGCCACGCCTTGCCCAACACTTGGCACCAGATGGGTGTGGTGCTGGCCGCGACCGATGCGCTGAACTGGTATGCGGGGTTGGTGGGCCAAGCTGCCGCGACCCTGACCGGTGAACTTGGCGCGCTGCAATCCCCCGGCAAGGCGCTGTTCCTGCCCTATCTTGGCGGAGAGCGCACGCCCTTGAACGATGCCGCCATTCGCGGCGCTTTCTTGGGGCTTGAACACCAAACCGACCGCGCCGCAGGCACCCGCGCTGTGCTGGAAGGTGTGACTTTCGCCTTCCGCGACAGCCGCGATGCGCTGGCCGCCACCGGCACCAAGCTGGAAAGCCTGCTTGCCGTGGGCGGGGGGGCCAAATCGGATTATTGGCTCAAAGCCATTGCGACAGCCCTTGATTGCCCCGTTCTGGTGCCCGCAGCGGGTGACTTTGGCGGCGCTTTGGGGGCGGCCCGCTTGGGGATGATGGCCGCGACGGGTGCAGGGGCCGAGATTGCCACGATGCCCCCGATTGCCCGCACGATCGACCCCGACCCTAAACTGACCGCCGCCTTTGATGCCGCTCACGCCCGCTACCGCGCCGCTGCGGCGGCGATCCAGAAACTCTCACACTAGGGCCCATCATGACCGACTTTTTCAAAAATATCCCCGCCGTGAAGTACGAAGGCCCCAATTCCTCCAACGAATTCGCCTTTCGCCACTACAACCCCGACGAAATGGTCATGGGCAAGCGGATGGAAGACCATCTGCGCTTTGCCGTCGCCTACTGGCATTCGTTCGCCTATCAGGGCCACGACCCCTTCGGCGGCCAAACCCTGCTGCGCCCGTGGTTTGGCGAGACGATGGAACTGGCCAAGCTGAAAGCCGACGCCGCCTTTGAGATGTTTGATATCTTGGGCGTGCCCTTTTACTGCTTCCACGATGCCGATGTGCGCCCCGAAGGTGCCACCTTTGCCGAAAGCAATCGCAACCTTGAAGCGATTGTCGACTATCTGGCCGAGAAACAGGCGACCCATAAGGCCAAGCTGCTGTGGGGCACCGCCAACATGTTTTCCAACCGCCGCTGGATGAGCGGCGCTGCCACCAACCCCGACCCTGACGTTTACGCTTACGCAGCGGCGATGGTGAAAGCCAATCTGGATGCCACCCACAAGCTGGGCGGGGCCAATTATGTGCTGTGGGGCGGGCGCGAAGGCTATGAAACGCTGCTCAACACCGACCTTAAGGCCGAACGCGAACACGCCGGACGCTTCTTGCAGCAGGTGGTCGAGTACAAGCACAAGATCGGCTTTAAGGGCACGATCCTGATCGAACCGAAGCCGCAAGAACCCTCAAAGCACCAGTATGACTATGATGTCGCAACGGTTTATGGCTTCTTGGTGCAGTTTGGCTTGGAAAAAGAGGTCAAGGTCAACATCGAACAGGGCCACGCGATCTTGGCGGGCCATTCGTTTGAACATGAACTCGCACTGGCGACCTCGTTGGGGATCCTTGGGTCGATCGACATGAACCGCAACGATTACCAATCAGGCTGGGACACTGACCAATTCCCCAACAACACCCCCGAAATGGCGCTGGCCTATTACGAGATCCTGAAGGGCGGCGGTTTGCACACGGGTGGGACAAACTTTGACGCCAAAATCCGCCGTCAAAGCCTTGATGCCGAAGATCTGATCTTAGGCCATGTGGGCGGGATGGATACCTGCGCGCGGGCTTTGAAGGCTGCTGCGGCTTTGCTGGAAGATGGCGGCTTGGAAAAGGCGCGGGCAGAGCGTTACGCCGGTTGGGCAACCCCCAAAGCGCAAGCGATGCTAAAAGGCGGCCTTGCCGAGGCTGCCGCGCGTGTCACCGCCGAAGGGCTGGAACCGCAGCCGAAATCTGGCCGACAAGAGCGGCTGGAAAACCTGTGGAACCGCTTCGTTTGATCTGAAAACGACGCGCAGGGTGAACAGCCAAGATCGGGGCCAGCCCCCGACCCCGAAGGATTGGGGCAAATAGGAGATGCGGGGATGCAACGGCGCACGTTTTTGACGGCAGGGGTCGCTTTGGCGCTGCTGGGGGGCACGGCACAGGCGTCAGGCGACAACCGTGAGACGGTGGCCGCCGAGGTGCTTGCGACGTGGTACCGCTTGGCGCTGGAACTGGTGCGCCATACGCCCACCTATACCCCGCCCGTGGCCAGCCGCACCTTGGCCTATATGGGGGTTGCGGCCTTTGAAGCGCTGGCAAGTGGCGATGCGCGGTTGCACAGCCTGATCGGGCAGTTGAACGGGCTGTCCGCCCTGCCCGACCGCGCAACGGGGCAAGGCTATGACACGGCGGTGATCTTAACCGCAGTGATGGAAGGGTTGATCCGCGACCTTTTCGCCAACACCGGCCCAACAGGCCAGCACGCGGTGCAAACCTTGAGCGCACGCTTGGCCGAGCAGGCGGCGACGGGTTTGGCTGCGGATGTGGTGGCTGCCAGCCGCTCTTACGGGGCGACTTTGGCGGCGGCGGTTTTGGACTGGGCCCGCAGCGATGGCGGCGCTGTGATCGACAACATGGGTTTCCCTGCCACCTACACCCTGAACCCCGCGCCGGGGCATTGGGTGCCAACATCGAAAATCGTGCTGCAACAGGCGCCCCTGCTGCCCGATTGGGGCAAGAACCGCCCCTTTGCCATGCCCGCAGGCGAGACCTGCACCCTGCCCCCGCCGACAGACTATTCCGAAGACCCAGCCTCGCCGTTCTACGCCGAAGCGATGGAGGTTTACACAACCAGCGGGTCCCTGACCGACGCACAAAAGCAAATCGCGCGGTTCTGGTCGGATGATGCGATGCTGTCTTACACCCCGCCCGGCCATTGGATCGCCATTATGACGCAGGTGGCGGTTGAAAAGGGGCTGGACCTGACCGCCCAAGTCGAAGCCTTGGCCCGGATGGGTGTGGCGATGGCGGATGCCTTCATTGGCTGCTGGTCGGCCAAGTTTCAATACGACCTGATCCGCCCGATCAGCTATATCAAAAAGGTGATCGACCCCAAGTGGGAACCGCTGCTGAACACCCCGCCGTTTCCGGAATACCCCTCGGGCCATTCCACCCAATCGGCGGCGGCGGCTTCGGTTTTGACGGCCTTGTTTGGCGACAGTTACAACTTCACCGATGAAAGCCCCACCCCTGACGGCGTGCCGACCCGCAGTTTTGCCAGCTTCTGGGCTGCGGCGGATGAGGCGGCGATATCGCGGCTTTACGGCGGCATTCACTTTATGCCTGCCATCAAACACGGCCAAGACCAAGGGCGCTGCATTGCCGCCTATGCCATAGCTTTGAAGACGAGGGCGTAAGATGCGTTGGTTTGCCTTGGCTTTGCTGGCGTCCCCTGCTTTCGCGGATGTCGAAATTCCGCGCTATGTCAACGAAACCGCCAGCGCTGGCATTGCAAGCGTTTATGCCGGCGAGTGGGAGTTTATGACCGGCGGCGGGGTTGCGGCCTTTGATTGTTCGGGCGACGGCAAGCCAGAATTGCTGATGGCGGGGGGCACGCAAAAGGCCACGTTATACAGCAATGACAGCCTGACCGGCGGGGCGTTGAAGTTTACCGCGCTGACCGCTGGGGTTGAGCTTGACCGCGTGACGGGGGCCTATCCGTTGGACATTGACAGCGACGGCATCCTTGACCTTGTTCTGCTGCGGTCGGGCGAAGATGTGGTGATGCGCGGTCTGGGCCATTGCCAATTCAGCCGCGCCAACGAGGATTGGGGCTTTGACGGGCGCGATCTGTGGTCAACCGCCTTTGCCGCGACGTGGGAAAAGGGGCAGGCTTGGCCGACACTTGCCATCGGCACCTATATTGACCGCACGCAGGATGCTTTCCCGTGGGGATCGTGTACCCCCAATGCGCTGTACCGCCCCAAGGGTCAGGGATTTGCCGCGCCGTTAGAGTTGAAGCCCAGCTTTTGCAGCCTGTCGATGCTGTTCACCGACTGGAACCGCTCTGGCACGCCATCGCTGCGGGTGTCAAACGACCGCGAGTATTACAAGGGCGGCAGCGAGCAGATGTGGCACATTGCCCCCAACCAAGCGCCCGCGCTTTACACGGCGGCAGAGGGGTGGAAACCCTTGAAAATCTGGGGAATGGGCATTGCCAGCACCGATGTGAATGGCGACGGCTTTCCCGATTACTTCATGACCTCGATGTCAGACAGCAAGTTGCAAGTGCTGGCGGCGGGGCCGGAAAAGGCCACTTACAAAGACATCGCCTTTGCCAGCCATGCCATTGCGCAGCGCCCCTACACGGGCGGCGATTTTCGCCCCTCGACCGGATGGCACGCCGAATTTCAGGATGTGAACAACGATGGGGTGCAGGATTTGTTTGTGGCCAAAGGCAATGTGTCGGCCATGCCAGATTTCGCGATGAAAGACCCCAACAACCTGCTGTTGGGCTTGGGCGATGGCACATTTACCGAGGCGGGGGATAAGACGGGGATCGCAAGCTTTGCCCAAGCGCGGGGCGCTTCGGTGGTGGATTTGAACGGCGACGGGCAGTTGGACATCGTGGTGGTGAACCGCAACACAGGGGCCGAGGTGTGGCGCAATGAAGGCGCTCCCAAGGGCCACTGGCTGCAACTGGCGCTGCATCAAGACGGGGCCAACCGTGATGCGATTGGCGCTTGGATTGAACTGCGCCAAGGCGCGCGCGTGCAACAGCGTGAGATCACATCCGGCGGCGGCCATGCGGGCGGGCAGTTGGGCTGGTGGCACTTTGGCCTAGGGGCTGACCCGCAAGCCGAAGTGCGGGTGATTTGGCCCGATGGCAGCGCATCGGACTGGGCCAAGGTGGCGGGCGATGGGTTTTATGACCTGACCAAGGGGCATGCGCCCAAAGCGCGCTAAGTCAACCCAAAAGATCGGTGATCACCGCCACACCGGGGGGCATGGGGCCGTCAAAGGCGCGCAGTTCGGCGCTGGCCTGTGACAGGCCCACATGGCGCGCCACAATCGGGCGCACATCGACACGGCCGGTTTCGATCAGCGACAGCAGCGATGGATAGCGCCAAGCGGGCATCCCGCGCGTGCCAAACAGCGCCAATTGCTTCATGTAAACGGCGTTCATGTTGATCTGCATCGTGGCCGTGTGCCCCGTGGGCAAGCCCACCTGCACATGCCGCCCCAAGGGGCGCAGGCATTCGATTGAGGCGTTCGCCGTCGCCTCGATCCCCAAGGCTTCGATGGATACATGCGCGCCACCCCCTGTCACCTCGCGGATGCGCGCAGCGGTGTCGCCTTCGGCGGCGTTGATCACGTGTTCAGCGCCCAAAGACAGGGCATGGGTCAAGCGGCCCGCCACCACATCCACCGCCACAATCCGCGCGCCAAGGGCTTTGCCGATCAGCAGCGCCGATAAGCCAATGCCACCCGTGCCGTGAATGGCAAGCCACTCGCCCGCCTGCAACCCCGCCCGACCGGTTAGGGCGTGGTAGGCGGTGGTGACACGGCAGCCTAGGCCCGCTGCCAGCGCGGGGGTTAGAAAATCGGGCAAGCGCGTCAGGTTATGGGCGTGGGGAACGGATACATATTCCGCATAAGCGCCCGGTTCACCAAAGCCCGGCACACGCTGGGCGCGGCAGGTGGTGGTTTGGCCTGATCGGCATTCGGGGCATTCCCCGCAAGCGAGGATGAAGGGCGCGATGATCCGCTCGCCCACGTTCCAGCGCGCCAAAGGGCCAGCCTCGACCACTTCGCCGCAGTATTCGTGGCCGGGAATTGCGCCGGGTTTGACCTTGGCATGTTCGCCAACCCACCCGTGCCAATCGCTGCGACAAATGCCGCAGGCCAGCACTTTGACCACCACGCCGTCGGGCTCACATACCGGATCGGACACGGTTTCAAGGCTGAGATCGGCCCGATACTGTCGGATAACGGCTGCGCGCATGGTCATTCTCCCTTAGCGCCTAAGGGGTGGCGCAGGGCGGCGCGAAGGTCAAGCAGCTTAGAGTATGTCGACCTTGTAGCTTTCAATCACCGTATTGGCCAAAAGCTTTTCGCACATGGCTTTCACGGCGGTTTCAGCCGCCGCAGCATCGGTTTCGGCCAAGTCCAGTTCGATCACCTTGCCTTGGCGCACGCCGTTCACACCGGCAAAGCCCAAAGTGCCCAAGGCAAAGCGCACGGCTTCACCTTGCACATCCAGAACGCCGGTTTTCAGCATGACGGTGACACGGGCTTTCATGGCAGGCTCCTTGCAGGATCAGTTGATCAGGGATGGTTTGGGCGCGTGGGTGACGTTGGAAGGCAAAACCCCCAAACGCCGTGCGAGTTCGGTGTAAACATCAGCCAAGGGGCCGGGTTCGGCCACAGCGGCAGAGCTTTCGGGGCGGCGCATATCCCACAGGCGGCACGAGTCGGGGCTGATTTCATCGGCCAGAAGCAGGCGCATGAAATCGCCCTCCCAGACACGGCCCACCTCGATGCGAAAATCAGCGAGGCGGATGCCAACACCCAGCATAACGCCCGACAAAAAGTCGTTCACCCGCAGGGCAAGGGCGATGATATCGTCTAAATCCTGCTGGCTGGCCCAGCCAAAAGCGATGATATGTTCTTCGCTGACCAAGGGCGCATTCAGGCGCGGGTCTTTGTAGAAATATTCAACAATCGGGCGCGGCAGGGCGGTGCCTTCGGGAATGCCAAGGCGTGCTGACAGATCACCTGCGGCGAAGTTGCGCACGACAACCTCTAGCGGCACGATTTCAACTTCGCGCACCAACTGCTCGCGCATGTTGATGCGGCGGATGAAGTGGGTGGGCACGCCGATAGAGTTCAAGCCCGACATGAAGAATTCTGACAGGCGGTTGTTCAACACGCCCTTGCCTTCGGAAGACAGGTTTTCGCCTTCCGTAGCCGTCGGGCCTGCGGCCCCATCGTCCTTGAAATACTGCACCAAGGTGCCCGGTTCTGGCCCTTCGTACAGGATCTTCGCCTTGCCCTCGTAGATCTTTTTGCGCCGTGCCATGAAAGCTCCGAAAACCTTCTAGGGGGTGCTGCGGGCCATAAGCGGCACCGTGGGCACCGACCCATTCAGCGCGCTATACGCCATGGCCCGCGCTGCGGCAAGACGCATCGGCCCTTGCAGGGGCATCGGGCGGAAAGTGCTAAGGGGCCCTTGCGGTAAAGCCTTGGGAAAGGCATATGGAGGGGGAAAAGCAACGTGCAGCCGAGGGCCATAGCATGACCACGTTCAATGACCGCGAAAAAGCCTTTGAAGCCAAATTCGCCCATGATTCTGAAATGCAGTTTCGCGCCGAAGCGCGGCGCGACAAGCTTTTGGGCCTGTGGGCCGCGGGTCTGTTGGGCAAATCTGGCGCCGAGGCCGAGGCCTATGCGCTAGAGGTGGTCAATTCTGACCTTGTGAAAGCGGGAACCGAGGATTTGGTGGCAAAGGTCGCGGGCGATCTGGGTGCACATTCCAGCGCCGAAGCGGTGCGCGCTAAGCTGGCAGCCCTGCTGCCCGAAGCCAAAGCGCAACTTCTGACCGAACTTTGACCTAGGGGGCCCCATGGCACAAGACCTTCTGTCCCGCCTGCTGGCGACGCAAGACTGGCTTTTGGCGGATGGGGCCACCGGCACGAACCTGTTTAACATGGGCCTATCTTCGGGTGAACCGCCCGAGTTTTGGAACATTGAACAGCCCGACAACATCCGCACCTTGTACCGCAGCGCGGTTAAGGCGGGGTCGGATTTGTTCCTGACCAACTCTTTTGGCGGCAATGCTGCGCGGTTGAAACTGCACAACGCCCAAGGGCGCGTGGGCGAGTTGAACCGTGTGGCGGCCAGCTTGGGCCGCGAGATTGCCGATACCGCAGGCCGCCCTGTGGTGGTGGCAGGATCCATCGGGCCGACGGGTGAGATTTTTGAACCGATGGGCACGATGACCCATGCCCTTGCGGTCGAGATTTTCCACGAACAGGCGGCGGCGCTGAAAGCTGGCGGCGCGGATGTGTTGTGGATTGAAACCATGTCAGCCTTTGAAGAATACGCCGCTGCCGCCGAAGCCGCGACCTTGGCGGGCCTGCCGTGGTGCGGCACGATGAGCTTTGACACCGCAGGGCATACGATGATGGGCCTGACATCGACCAAAATGGCAGCACTGGTCGAAAAGATGGCGCATCCGCCGCTGGCCTTTGGGGCGAATTGTGGTGTCGGGGCTGCTGATTTGATGCGCACGGTTCTGGGGTTTGAGATGACAAACACCAGCCGCCCGATCATTGCCAAGGGCAATGCGGGCATTCCAAAGTATCACGATGGCCACATCCATTATGACGGCACGCCCGAACTGATGGCAGAATATGCCGTTCTGGCGCGGGATGCGGGGGTGAAGATCATCGGCGGATGCTGCGGCACGATGCCGGAACATCTTAAAGCCATGCGCCACGCTTTGGAAACGCGCCCCAAGGGGCCGAAACCCTCGCCGGATGATATTCAGGCTAAGCTTGGCGCGTTTTCATCGGCCAATGACGGCACGGGTGACACCTCGGGCCAGCCAACACGCGAACGGCGCAATAAGCGGGGCTGATCTGGCGGGGCGCGCTTTCGCGCCCTTACAAGTCAAAGCCCATCTGCGCCCCGTTTGACGTCGGTGGACGAAACAGATCGCAGCGCAGGGCGGGCAGCGGTTGGTCTAGGCCAAGGCGCGCCACGGCCACGGCAAAGCGGCGCTGCATCAGGTTGGCCCAAAGCCCTGTGCCGCGAAAGCGTTTGCCCCAATCGGCATCATAATCCTGCCCGCCGTGCATTTCGCGCACCCGCGCCATGACCTTGGCGGCGCGGTCGGGGTAATGGGTGGCGAGCCAGTCTTGAAACAACGCAGACACCTCACGCGGGAGGCGCAGGTTGATGTAGCTTGCGCCCGTGGCCCCTGCTGCGGTTGCGGCTTCCAAGATCGGCTCTAGCTCATGATCCGACAGGCCCGGCACCAAGGGCGACACCATCACGCGCACCGACACCCCCGCCTGTGCGAGCTTGGCAATGACCGCCAACCGCCGTGCAGGGCTAGGGGCGCGCGGTTCCATCTTGCGCGACAAGACGGGATCCAGCGTGGTGATCGAAATGCCCACCCGAGTCAGCCCCTGTTCGGCGAGGGGGACAAGCAGGTCTAAATCCCGCTCGACCAAAGTGCCTTTGGTGGTGATCGCGACAGGGTGGCGAAAGGCCAAAAGCGTGGTCAAAACATCGCGCATCACGCGGTGTTCTGCCTCTATCGGTTGGTAAGGGTCGGTGTTGGTGCCAAGCGCGATGGGGGCGACCTTGTAAGACCGCGCCCTAAGTTCGCGGTCAAGCACTTGGGCAATGCCGGGGCGGGCGATGAGTTTGGTTTCAAAATCTAGACCCGGTGACAGGTTCAAAAAAGCATGGGTCGGGCGCGCAAAGCAATAGATGCAGCCATGCTCGCAGCCGCGATAGGGGTTGATCGAGCGGTCAAAGGGCAGGTCGGGCGAGGTGTTATAGGTGATGGCAGAGCGCGGCTCTTCCACACGCACCTCGGTGCGCAAAAGGCGGGGGTCTTCGGCCAAATCCCAACCGTCATCAAAAGCCATCCGCGCGGTGGGTTCAAACCGCCCCGCGTCATTGCTGACAGCGCCGCGCGCACGCAGTTTTTGACGCGGGTTGGGGTGGGGCTTGGGCGAATCCATGCCGCCAATTTAGAACATATTAGGAACATCGCAAGAGGACTTTGCCACGACCTGTCGCAAACGCGGCATTCCCCCCCGAACACCCCAAACCCGCCCACAAAGCCAAACCGCCAAAATCCTTCGCAATTTCGCCCTTTCAATTTCCCTTGCTGTCGGCTTTCATGCGGGGCATGTCGCTAAAGGAAAAGTGCAAATCGGGCTTTGGCCCCATTGACGAAGAAACGCGAGAAGGAGCATCAGCATGGCCGACGACGAAGATATCATCCTGTCTGAACTGTCTGACGATGAACTTGTCTTGCAAATGCACGACGACCTTTATGACGGTCTGAAAGAAGAGATCGAAGAAGGCGTCAATATCCTGATCGCCCGCAAATGGACGCCCTATGACGTTTTGACCAAAGCCTTGGTGGCGGGCATGACGATTGTGGGCGCTGACTTCCGTGACGGCATTTTGTTTGTGCCCGAAGTGCTGCTGGCCGCAAACGCGATGAAGGGTGGCATGGCCATTCTAAAACCGCTGCTGATTGCGACCGGCGCGCCGCGCATGGGCAAGATGGTGATTGGTACCGTTAAAGGCGACATTCACGATATCGGCAAAAACCTTGTCGGCATGATGATGGAAGGCGCAGGCTTTGAAGTGCGCGACCTTGGTATCAACAACTCGGTCGAGAAGTATCTTGAAGCGATTGAAACCGACAAGCCCGATATCTTGGGCATGTCGGCCCTGCTGACCACCACAATGCCCTATATGAAAGTCGTGATCGACACGATGAAAGAAAAGGGTATGCGCGATGATTACATCGTGCTGGTGGGCGGTGCGCCCTTGAACGAAGAATTCTCTAAGGCGATCGGCGCTGATGCTTATTGCCGCGATGCGGCCGTAGCTGTGGAAACCGCCAAGGCGTTTATGCTGCGCAAGCACAACCGCGCCTCGGCCTAATCGCTTCGGAACCACGCGCAGCCCCGGGCCAAGTGCCCGGGGTTTGCATTTGCGCCTTGGGCTTTGGCGCGCGGCCATCTAAGAGGGCGCATGGAACAGCCAAACGACACGGACCTGACCGAAACCGGCCTTGCCCCGCGCCATAGCGGATCAGTCCTGCTGATCGCCTGCGGCGCTTTGGCGCATGAGGTGTTGGCCCTGATCAAGGTCAACAATTGGCAGCACATGGATGTGCAATGCCTGCCCGCCAAGCTGCATCTGTACCCCGAAAAGATCACCGCCGAGGTGGCGCGCACCGTGGAAGACCACCGCGACCAATATCAGTCGATCTTCGTGCTGTATGCCGATTGTGGCACGGGTGGGTTGCTTGCCGCCAAATGCGCGCAATTGGGGGTAGAGATGATCGCAGGCCCGCATTGCTATTCGTTCTTCGAAGGCAACGCGACCTTTGCCACGCATCTTGATAGTGAAATCACCGCCTTTTATCTGACCGACTTTCTGGTGCGCCAGTTTGACGCCTTTGTTTGGAAGCCAATGGGGTTAGACCGCTATCCGCAATTGCGCGACACATACTTTGCCAATTACACCAAATTGGTTTATCAAGCGCAAACGAATGACCCTGCCTTGGATATTAAAGCCGCAGACTGTGCACAGCGGCTTGGCCTTGCCTATGAACGCCGTTTCACTGGATACGGCGATCTGGCCACAACGATGGAGCGTTTCGCGCAATGACCGGCCCAGAAGAGTTTGCCAAACAATTTGCCGGTGCCTTCGGGCGGCAAGATGCCGCCGAAATGGCGCAGTTTCTGGCCGAAGATGCCGATGTGCTGACGCTGACCGGCTCTATGGTCGACAGTGCCGCTTTGGCAGAGGCGAGTTTTGCGGAAGAATTTTCCGGCATTTTTGCCACGGCACGCTTGGTTTCGGGCCGAAACCGTCTGCGCGTGCTGGGGCCGGGGGCGGCGATTGTCACACAGCGCTTTGTTGTCAGCGGCGCGCGCGATGAGCAGGGCGCAGAACTGCCGCGATTTAGCGCGGTGCTGACGGCGGTCTTAACGGCGCGCAGCACGGGGTGGCAGGCGGTCAGCCTGACCTTCTCAGCCACCGGCCAATAGGGCGCGGGCGGCGTCGCGGGCGGCTTGGGTGATCGTATCGCCCGCCAGCATCCGCGCAATTTCTTCGACCCGCGCTTGCGGGTTCAGCGCCACCACGGTTGACAGGGTGACGTCGTTTTCCACCCGCTTTTCCACCCGCCAATGATGCGCCCCAAGCGCTGCCACCTGTGGAGAGTGCGTGACAACCAGCACCTGCGCTTCACGCGACAGATGCGCCAAACGGCGGCCCACGGCATCGGCGGTGGCCCCGCCCACACCGCGGTCAATCTCGTCAAAGATCATCGTCAGGCCGGGGGTTTGACCGGTTAAGCACACTTTCAGCGCCAACAAAAACCGGCTGAGTTCCCCGCCCGAGGCGATGCGGTTCAAAGCCCCCGCAGGCGCGCCGGGGTTGGTGGCGACGGTAAAGGTCACTTCGTCTTGGCCGTCAGGGCCGGGCTGTTGCGGGGCCAGATCGGTGCGAAACACCGCGCGTTCCATCTTAAGGGGGGCAAGTTCGCCCTGCATCGCGGCATCCAGCCGCAAGCCTGCAACTCGGCGCGCTTGGGTCATCGCTTCGGCGCGGCGGGTGTAATCGGCCTCGGCCATGCCGGCGGCTTGGCGCAGGCGGATCAAGCCACGCTCGCCACCGTCCAAAGCTTCCAGCCTTGCGCGCAGCACATCGGCATGGGGGCCTAAGTCATCGGGCAAAACGCCGTGTTTGCGGGCAAGGGCGCGGATGGCGAAAAGGCGTTCTTCCAAGCGTTCCAGCGCGGAGTCGTCAAAATCCAGCGCATCAAGGCAGGCTTCCACACCGGATTGCGCCTCGCCCAGTTCCAAGATGGCACGCTCTAGCGCGGCCAAGGGTGCATCAAGGCGGGTTTCGGCCTTGTCTGAGACACCAGACAGCCACCGCAGCGCGTCTTGCATGGCGGGGTCGGCCCCCTGCCCTAACACCTGAAGCGCGCGCGCTATATCTTCGCGGATGCGCGCTGCGCCCTGCATGGCGCGGCGTTGGGTATCTAGGGTCGCTTCCTCTCCCGCTTTGGGATCAAGCTTGTTCAGTTCGGCCACGGCGTGGCGCAGAAAGTCTTCCTCGGCCCGAACGGCGGCAAGGGCGGCTTCGGCCACCGACAGATCGCGCAGCGCATCAGAGCGCGCACGCCATGCGCTGCGCAGGCCAGACAGATCAAGGGCTGCGTAACTATCCAGCAACTGGCGATGGCCGCGCGGGTTGAGCAGGCCACGGTCGTCATGCTGGCCGTGCAATTCAACCAAGGTGTCGGACAGATCGCGCAACACTTCGCCCGAGGCGCGGCGGTCGTTGATATAGGCGGTTTTGCGGCCATCGGCACTGTTGGTGCGGCGTAAGATCAGCTCGTCCGCCGGTTCCAGGCCCGCCGCATCCAGCACAGCGCGGGCGGCGTGCCCTTCGGGCAGATCGAACACGGCGGTCACTTCGCCCTGTGCGGCACCTGTGCGCACCAGATCAGCCCGACCGCGCCAGCCCAACACAAAGCCCAAGGCATCCAGCAAAATCGACTTGCCCGCCCCCGTTTCCCCCGTCAGCACATTCAGGCCCGGTTGAAACGACAGGTCAAGCCGATCAATGATCAGCACATCGCGAATTTCAAGACTGCGCAGCATCACGCCATCCGCAGGGCCGTGCGATCACAGCCACTGGCCCTTGATCATCTGGCGGTAGATCGTGGACAAAAAGCCCGTGCCCTTCGCCTCGGGTGCCAGACCCTGCTTTTTAAGCAGGTTAAACGCATCGACATAGAAGGGGCTGGATTTGTAGTTATAGCCCAAAATCGCCCCAGCGGTTTGCGCTTCTTGCGGCAAACCAAGGGCAAGGTAGCATTCCACCAAACGCTCTAACGCTTCGGCGGTCTGGGCAGTGGTTTGGTAATCTTGCACCACGTTGCGGAACCGGTTCAAAGCGGCGCTGTATTGCCGCTTTTTGAGGTAATATCGCCCGATTTCCATCTCTTTGGCGGCCAAATGGTCAAAGGCCAAGTCAAACTTGAGCATGGCCGATTTGGCATATTCGCTGTCAGGATATTGTTCTATCACCACACGCAGGGCTTGCAGCGCTTGGAAGGTCAGGCCCTGATCGCGGCCAACCTCGTCGATCTGGTCGTAATATGACAGGGCGACAAGATAATGCGCATAGGCCATGTCTTCGCCAGCGGGATAAAAATCAATGTAGCGTTGGGCTGCCACCCGCGATTCGTCATAGTTCTTTCTTTTATGCAGCGTAAACGCCTGCATGATCACGGCGCGCTTGGCCCATTCGGTGTAGGGATACAGGCGTTCGACATCTTGGAAATAGGTCAGCGCTTCTTTGGCATTGGTCTTGGCATCGCCTTTGCCATCCAAGGCCAATTCGCCCTTCATATAGATTTGTTCGGCCGTCATCCCGTCTAACGGATTGGCTTCCGGGGTCTTTGGGCTGCAAGCGGCCATCGTGGCCAATATCAGCGCAATTCCCAGACCGCGCCGTAAGCTTGATCTTGCGATTGCCATCGTCTTGCCTATCCCCAACCAAACGCAGCAAGACACAACCCGTGCCCCGCTATCCTTGAGCGTTTCCTAACACATAAAAATCGGCTGCGCAAAACGGCTTTCACCGCTTAGGGCCAACTTAGACGTAAAGCGGCAGATCGCCACGGTGCACGCCAACGCCGGGCAGCTTGCCACCGGCCAAAGCATCGCAATTGTCCATCACAAAGGCACCGGGCGTGGTGAAAAGCTTGTGCAAAAGCCGATTTGTCAGCGCATGACCGGCGCGAACGCCGGTGTAGCGGGCCAAAAGCGGCGCGCCAGCCAAGGAAAGGTCGCCCAAAGCGTCAAGCATCTTGTGGCGGACAGGTTCGTCGGCATAGCGCAGACCACCCGGTGACAGCACCTTATCGCCGTCAAACACCACGGCATTGTCCAAAGTACCACCTTGGGCCAAGCCCACAGCGCGCATCGCATCGACATCTGACTGGCGGCAGAAGGTGCGCGAATCGCACAACTCGCGCACAAAGGCACCGTTTGACATGTTCAGGTGGCGCGATTGCTGGCCAATGCTGGCTTCAGCAAAGTCGATTCGGAAATCAATCTCAAGCATCTCGGCAGGGTCTAGGCGGGCGATTGCCGCGCCGTCTTGCACTTCCACCGGAAGAAGAACGCGCAGCGCGCGGGCGGGGGCGGCTTGGGGTTGAATGCCCTTGGCCAGAATCGCGGCAACAAAGGGCGCGGCAGAGCCGTCAAGGATCGGCACTTCAGGCCCGTCAATCTCGATCAGGGCGTTGTTTATCGCCAACCCAGCCAAAGCCGCCATCAGATGTTCGATGGTCGAGACCTGCACGCCGTCCTCATTGGCAATCTGGGTGCACAGCTTTGAGGGCACAACCGCATCCCAACGCGCGGGCACCAAAGGGTCAACGCCGTTCAGGTCGGTGCGGCGAAACCAGATGCCATAGTCAGCCGAGGCGGGGCGCACAACCAAGCGCACCGGTTTGCCACTGTGCAAGCCCGTGCCCTTAAAGCTAACCGCCGATTTGACTGTGTTTTGCACCAAGACCTCTGAAAAATCACGCAAGGCGTAAAGCCCCACTCTTGAGAATGATCTAACGATCCGACCGCCCAAGCTCAATTCACGCTTTGTGACGTCATGTAACAATGGCAATATCGGCGCAACGCCTTGTTATGAATGCAAAAAGCCCAAGCGCTGTGCTTGGGCTTTTGCAATTGTAGCGAAAGGATCAGTTGGCTTGACGGCGCAGGAATGCGGGGATTTCCAACCTGTCTGCATCCGATGCTGGTTCAGCCTCGTCGTCATAGCTGGTGACGGGGGGCTGGGCGCGTTGCGGTTGGGCGGCTTCGGCAGCACTGCCGCCACCCGACATGCGGCTGATCAGCGACCCGATGCCAAAGCGCGCGGGTTTTGCGGCGGGGGCTGCGGGCCGCGCTACGGGCGTTTGGGCAGGCGTTTTGCTGACGGCGGCTTGCAGGCGGGCCATAGCCTCGGGCGAGGGGGCACCCATGGGGCGGGGGCGCGGCGCAATGAAGCTTGCCGCATCAGCACCCGCAGGGGCCGCGGCTTGCGCGGGGCGTGCTTCTGCGGCCGCGGGGCGGTAGACGGGCGCTGGCACGTCATCCACCTGGGGCGTGAAGGCGCGGGGTTGTTCGAATTGCGCACGCCGGGCCGCAGGCGCAGGGTCTGGCTGTGCTGCCACCGGCGCTGCGGTGGCTTGCACAACCGGCGCGGGTTTCAGCGGCTCTTGCATTGAGCGGCGCGCGTGTGGCGGTTCAACGCGGGCATTCTTGATGTCGATGCCGGTAGCCACAACCGACACGCGCAAAACGCCTTCCATCGTGGTATCCAAGGTAGACCCGACGATGATATTCGCATCAGGATCAACCTTTTCGCGGATGATATTGGCGGCTTCATCCAGTTCAAACAGGGTCAGATCATAGCCGCCGGTGATGTTGATCAACACGCCCTTGGCACCGTGCAGGCTGATTT
Source organism: uncultured Rhodobacterales bacterium (assembly GCA_903873585.1). Classification (GTDB taxonomy): domain Bacteria; phylum Pseudomonadota; class Alphaproteobacteria; order Rhodobacterales; family Rhodobacteraceae; genus Stagnihabitans. The sequence goes on along the minus strand of CAIQOV010000014.1, from coordinate 44,575 downwards.
CATCCAGCAGCGGGTTGGCAATCGCCTTTTCGGCGGCCTGAACGGCGCGATCATCGCCCGACGCTTCGCCCGTGCCCATCATCGCCTTGCCCATCTCGTCCATCACGGCGCGCACGTCGGCGAAATCAAGGTTTATCAGGCCGGGGCGCACCATCAGGTCGGTGACACCCTTAACGCCTTGATACAGCACATCGTCAGCCATGGCGAAGGCTTCGGTAAAGGTGGTGCGTTCGTTGGCAAGGCGGAACAGGTTCTGGTTGGGAATGACGATCAGCGTGTCGACAACCTTTTGCAGCGCCTCAATCCCCTCTTCGGCTTGACGCATCCGCTTGTTGCCCTCGAACTGGAAGGGCTTGGTCACCACGCCGACTGTCAGCACACCCAATTCACGCGCCGCTTGCGCGATGACGGGGGCAGCGCCCGTGCCCGTGCCACCGCCCATGCCGGCGGTGATAAAGCACATATGCGCGCCGGCCAGATGGTCGACGATCTGTTCAATGGATTCTTCCGCAGCCGCTGACCCGACCGAGGGGCGCGCCCCCGCCCCCAGCCCTTCGGTGACTTTCATGCCCATCTGGATTTTATGTTCCGAGCGGCTTTGTTGCAGCGCTTGGGCATCGGTGTTGGCCACAACAAACTCGACCCCTTCGAGTTTCTTGTCGATCATATTGTTGACCGCATTGCCCCCAGCGCCGCCGACGCCAAACACTGTTATGCGCGGCTTAAGGTCTTCGCGCTCTGCATTGAGTGTAAGGTTCAAAGCCATATCACGTCCCGCCGTTTTTAGTTGTGAAGCAGCGGCCCCGCGCTGCCTTGACCGTTTAGCCTGTCGCAGCGGCGCTTTGTTATTGCCGTGCCGCAATTAGGCTTAACGATAAACCTAGACCCACTGCGCACAAACGTCACTAAAAAACCGCATCCTGACCACAAAATGTGGTGAATAAATTTCACCTAAGCCCGTCATCTCGCCCAAATCGCGAGATTTGGGGATCACCAGTTGTCTTTGAACCACTTCAGCGCCCGTTTGATTGACCGCGCCGGATAGCGTTCGGCGGGAATGTCAAAATCCCACCATTCGTCTTGCGGATGGGCGGCGAACAGGCACAGGCCCACGGTGGATGCGAAAGATGGCCCCGTGGCGGCCTGCGGCAGGCCCTGCACGCGCAAGGGGCGGCCCATGCGCACGCGTTGGCCAAGAATGCGGCTGGCCAGACCGTCGAGGCCGGGAATCTGGCTGGCCCCGCCTGTCAGCACAATTTGCTGGCTGGGCAAGTGCGAAAAACCTGCTGCGTCCAGTCGCTCGGCGGCTTGTTCCAAGATTTCCTCAACCCGCGGGCGGATGATGCCAATCAATTCTGTGCGGCTGACTTGGCGGCGGTCTTTTTCCCAATCGCCACTGTCGCCGCCGATCTCGATCATCTCGCGGTCGTCCATGCCGGTCGCGTGAACCCCGCCGTGTTTGGTTTTGATCCGTTCCGCCACGGCCAAGGGCACGTGCAGGCACTGCGCGATGTCAGCGGTGACATGATCGCCGCCAAGGCGCACTGAATCCGAAAAGATCATGTGCTTTTTCATAAAGATCGACATGCCGGTCGACCCGCCGCCCATGTCGATACAGGCGGCCCCCAACTCGCGTTCATCTTCCACCAGCGACGCGATGCCCGACGCATAGGCTGACGAGGCGATGCCCGCCAGATCAAGGTCGCAGCGTTTGATGCAATAGAGCAGGTTTTGCACCACAGCGGCATCCACCGTCAAAAGGTGCATATCACAGGCCAAGCGGTTGCCGCTTTGTGCGCGCGGGTCGGCCAGACCTGTGCGGTGATCTAGGGCGAAGTTGACGGGTTGGGCGTGCAGCACCTCACGGCCTTCGCCGATGTCGGGCGCATCGCAGGCGGCCAGAACCCGCGCCACGTCGTTTTCGCGCACTAAGGCGTCTTGCAATTCAATCTCGCCCGCCAAGCCATAGCTGCGCGGTTCACCGCCCGAGAAACAGGCGATCACATGATCCACCCGCACATTGGCCATTTTCTGCGCCGCCTGCACCGCCGTGCGAATGGCGCGTTCGGTTTCGTTCATCGCACTGATCTCGCCAAAGCGCACCCCGCGCGAACGGGTGGTGGCAGCGCCGATCACGCGAAAGTTCGATTGCCCCGCCATAGAGCCCATGCCATCCGCCTCTCCGGGTTCTTCAATTCCGTCAAAGCGCAGGATCAAACAGGCGATTTTTGACGTTCCCACATCCAAAATCGCAATCATGCCTCGTTGCAGGGCCGTCTTGCGCAGGTGGCGCATGGTGCGTTGGGACTGGTACAGGTCGGTCATGATTTTGTCTCCGTGGGAACGGTGATGCCATGTGCGGCGCGCATGGCATCAAGGGCTGCCGGGGCAAGGCGAAGGACGGGACGTTGCGGGTTGCGCAGATCAACGGAGGTCAGATCACGCGCAAGCAGGTTTTCGGCGGTGTTCAGGGCAATCAGCCCTTCAACCGCCGCGACAGGATTTTCGGCTGGCAACAAGATGCGTTGGTCGCGGTCTAGCACCAGATCCCAGCGGCGGGTGCTGATGCGCACCAGCCCGCGCAGGCGGTTGGCAAAGGGGTTGGCGGCTTGCAGCACGGCTTGCGCCTCGGCGATGGCTTGGTTGGCCCCCTCGCCCGCTATCAACGGCAGATCAGCACGGTCAGCGCGCGCGGCCAAGCCTGCGATGCGGTGGCCGGTGTCATCCAGCAAAATCAACCCGCCCTCGGTGCGCCAAACCCAAGCGGGTTGGCGTTCGGTGATGGTGATTTGCAACACATTGGCCGCACCCAACCGCACCACGGCCCGCGCCACAGCGTCAAAATTCTCGGCGGTGACGCGGATCGCATCCAAGTCAAGTTTCAGCGCCGATTGTGGCAAACGCAGGTTCAACTTGGCGCGCACCGCGTCAGACAATTCGGGCGAGGCGCCGTCAATCGACACCAGATTGACCATGAACATCGGCCGCTCTGTCACCTGTTCTTTGGCCGAAGCCACCATGCCCCACAGGCTTTCGCGCCGCGCGGGGCTGGCCAAGAAAATACCCACAGCCAGCGCCACCATCAACAGGGGCACCCCAAAGCGCATAAAGCCGCGAAACGCCGGTGTCAGCCACAAGCGCTGCATCTTGTAGGCCCAGCGCGACGGGGCCGGATCGCGGCGATAGGGCGCGGCGCGGCTTAACGATTGCATGAGGCGTCCTTTACAATCCAGTCGCACAGCTCGGCAAAGGATATGCCGCAATACGCCGCCTGTTCGGGGGCAAGCGATGTGGGCGTCATGCCGGGTTGCGTGTTGGTTTCCAGCAAGATCAACCCCGCCAAACCCTTGCTTTCGTCCCAGCGAAAATCGGTGCGGCTTAGCCCCCGACAGCCCAAGGTGCGGTGCGCACGCAGGGCGTAATCCATGCAGGCGGCTGCAATCTCATCGGGCAAGCGGGCGGGGATTTCGTGGCGGCTGCCGCCGGGTTTGTATTTCGCATCAAAGTCATACCAGCCGTCAGTCACAATATCGGTGACAGCCAAAGCACGCTCGCCCATCACCGCCACGGTCATCTCACGCCCCGGAGCATAGGCTTCGACCATCACGGTTTGCGGCATCGTTTGCGCCAAGCGCGGCGCATTCTCGCCCGCGCGCACCATGTAAACCCCGACCGAGGAACCTTCGTTGTTGGGCTTCACCACATAGGGCGGCGGCAGCACATGGCCGCGCGCAACATCTTCGCGACTTGCCAGAACCGAAGCCACCACCGGCAACCCCGCCGCGGCATAAGCCGCCTTGGTGGCGGTTTTGTCCATCGCAAGGGCTGAGGCTAAAACCCCCGAATGGGTATAGGGAATGCCCAACCATTCCAGCATCCCCTGCACACAGCCATCTTCGCCAAAACGGCCATGCAAGGCGTTGAACACACAGTCGGGCTTAATCTCGTGCAAACGTGCGGCCAGATCGCGGCCAGCGTCTAGCGCCTCCACGTCATAACCGGCCACCCGCAAGGCTTTGGCACATTCGTGCCCCGATGACAGCGACACTTCCCGTTCGGCGGAAAGCCCCCCCATCAACACCACCACGCGAGAGCCTGCGCCTGCAAGCTTGCCCACCATCACTGCCTCATCCGGACTTTGCCGGTTTATTATTTTTTCTCTGCCGCCGGTTCGCCGACGCGCATGATTTCCCACTCTAACCTGATCCCAGCGTTTTGCAAAACCCTCTTTCGCACGTCTTCGCCAAGATTTTCCAGATCGGCGGCGGTGGCGTGGCCAAGGTTGATCAGGAAGTTGGAATGTTTGGGCGACATTTGCGCCCCCCCTAGGGTCGCGCCGCGCAAACCGGCATCGTCGATCACCTTCCACGCCTTTAATTCGTGGCTGTCATCGGCCTGACCGGTCGATGAATGCCCGATCGGGTTGCGAAAGGTTGATCCGGCCGAGCGGTCTTTGGTCGGCTGGCTGGCATCGCGCTTGGCGATTTGGTCGGCCATCTTGGCCTCTAGCGCTGCGGGGTCAGCGGGGTGCGCGCCAAAGGTGGCCTGCACGATCACCCAGCCGTCAGGCAGGGTCGATTGGCGGTAGGCGAGATGCAAATCCTCGGCTTGGATCGTCACCGCCTGCCCCTGCCGCGTGATCGCGCGCACCTCGATCAGATGGTCCTTCACATAAGACCCATAACAGCCCGCATTCATCCGCACAGCACCGCCCACTGTGCCGGGGATGGTGCGCAAAAAGGTCAGGTCCAACCCACCCTCTGCCGCGCGGCGCGCCACATGGGCATCAAGGGCCGCCGCCCCCGCCACCACACGGTCACCTTGCACCGCAATATCATTAAACCCCCGCCCCAGCCGGATCACGACAGCCCGAATACCCCCATCGCGCACGATCAGGTTCGAACCGACACCCATGGGAAACACCGCAACCGAGGGGTCAAGTGCCGCCAGAAACTGTGCAAGATCATCCTCATCCGCAGGCTGAAACAAATAATCCGCCGGCCCGCCCACGCGCAGCCAAGTCAGGTCCGCCAAGGACCGCTGCGGCGTAAGCGTACCGCGAGGGGTGGGAAGCAAGGTCATGAGGGGGTGGTATAGGGCGGGCAAATCGGGTGCAAGATGGGCTTACTCCAACTTCCCCGGCAGCGCGTTGGCCCAAGCCGAGATTGACCCTGCCCCCAAGCATACCACCAAATCCCCCGGACGGGCGTTTTGGCGCACGAGGCGGGCTAGATCGGCTTCGCCCATCAAAGCCTCGGCGTGGCGGTGGCCGTGGGCGATCAGGCCGGCGACCAGATCGTCGCGGGCAGCCCCTGCGATGGGGTCTTCGCCTGCGGCATAGACGTCGGCGATGGCGACCACGTCGGCCTCGTTAAAGCAGGTGCAGAAGTCTTCGAACAGGCTGGCAAGGCGGGTGTAGCGGTGGGGTTGGTGGATGGCGATCACCTTGGCGCCGGGCACTTTGGCGATGGATTGGCGGGCGGCTTTGAGAACAGCGGCAATCTCGACAGGATGGTGGCCGTAATCGTCGATGATCGTCACGCCCCCCACAGTGCCCACGGTGGTAAAGCGGCGGTTCACACCGGCGAAACTTGCCAAAGCATCGCGGATTTCGGCACGCTTCATGCCCAGATGCCGCGCCACGGCGATGGCCGACAAAGCGTTGGATACGTTGTGATCCCCCGGCATCGGCAGGGTGCAGTTTTCGATCACGGGTGCGCCCGCTTCGCCTTGCAGCACCACATCAAAGGTCGTGCGGCCCGGATCGTGGCGCAGGTTCACAGCGCGGACATCGGCTTGGGCGTTAAAGCCAAAGGTCACGATGCGGCGATCCGTGACACGGCCCACCAAGGCTTGCACCTCGGGGTGGTCGGTGCAACAGACGGCCAGCCCGTAGAAGGGCACGTTGGACACAAAATCGAAGAAGCCTTTGCGCAGGGCATCGAAGGTGTGCCAATGCTCCATATGTTCGGGGTCGATGTTGGTGACGATGGCAATCGTGGCAGGCAGGCGGTTGAACGAGCCGTCAGATTCATCCGCCTCAACCACCATCCACTCACCAGCGCCCGCGCGCGCGTTGGACCCATAGGCGTGGATCACCCCGCCGTTGATCACGGTTGGGTCAAAGCCGCCCTTATCCAGCAAGGTCGCGACCATCGTGGTTGTGGTGGTTTTGCCATGGGTTCCGGCAATGGCGATGTTGGATTTCAGCCGCATCAATTCGGCCAGCATCTCGGCCCTGCGCACCACAGGCAATTTGCGGCGGCGGGCTTCCTCCAGTTCGGGATTGCCCTTTTTGATGGCGGAAGAGATCACAACCACAGCCGCATTGGCGATGTTGGCGGCCGCCTGCCCTTCGAAGAAAGTAGCGCCCAACGACACCAACCGCTCGGTGATCTTAGACGCGCGCGCGTCTGATCCTTGAACGGCGTAGCCCAAGGTCATCAAAACCTCGGCAATGCCCGACATGCCGATGCCGCCGATGCCCACAAAGTGGATCGGCCCCAGTTCCATCGGCAGTTTGGTCGCAGCAGCGTTCATGTTTTCGGTCCGGCAAGGGCCTCTACCATGGCGGCAAGGCGGATGGTGGCGTCGGGGCGGCCTTGGGCGTGGGCTGCGGCGGCCATGTGTTCGGCGCGTTCGGGGGCAGACAGGATGGCCTCGATCTCACGCGACAGGCGGGCCACATCAAGGCCATTTTCGGCGCACAGAACGGCGGCACCCGCCTCGCCCAAGCCGTGTGCGTTGGCGGTTTGGTGATCGCCGGTCGCGGCGGCAAAGGGGATCAGAATGGCAGGGCGACCGATGACCGAGATATCGGCAACCGATGACGCCCCCGCGCGTGAGATGACCAACTGCGCCTCGGCCAAGCGGCGGGGGATGTCGGTGAAAAAGGCGGCAACCTCGGCCTTCAGGCCCGCCGCATCGTAGGCCGCGACCACGCGGGCATGGTCTTCGTCGCGGGCTTGATGGGCGATGCGCAGAAAAGATTTCAACGCCGCAGGCAGCGCTGCAAGGGCGGCGGGCACGACATCTGACAGCACACGCGCGCCTTGGCTGCCGCCGATGACCAGAACGCTCATCGGGTAATCTCCGGGCGGCATATAGGGGGCAGAGGCGCGGTCAAGCACGGCTTGGCGCACAGGGTTGCCGACGGGCTGGCCTTGCACGCCAGAGGGCAGCTTGGTGGGCCAAGTGCCGCAGGCCACATGGGCGACACGTCGGGCGAAGATCTGGTTCACCCGGCCCAAAACGCCGTTTTGTTCGTGGATCATGCGCGGCACGCGCAGCATCCACGCCGCCGTAAGCGCGGGAATAGACGGATAGCCGCCAAACCCCACGACGACCGAGGGCCTATCCCACGCACAGCGCACCAGCGCCGACAGCACACCGCCGACAATCTGGAACGGCACCAAAATCCGTGCGGCCACACCACCGCGCGCAAAGGTGCCAGATGACACCACAATCCGTTCGACCTGTGCCGGAAAGCCGCCCGCATAACGTGCGCCGCGCGTATCGGTCGAAAGACGCACGCGCCAGCCTTTGGCCACCATCGCCTCGGCCAAGGCTTGGGCGGGGAACATATGGCCGCCGGTGCCACCGGCTGCGATCAAAAGATAAGGGCGCTTGGCCATGTCAGCGCCCCCGCCGGAACAAGTCGCTGATCTGCCCCTGCGGGCGGCTGCGGGTCAGCGCAAGCAGCATCCCCACCGTGATGCCAGCCGCAATGACCGACGATCCGCCATAAGACACAAAGGGCAACGTCATGCCCTTGGCGGGCAGCAGGCGCACCGCGACGGCGATGTTGATCATGGCTTGCACGCCAAAGATGCACGCCAACCCCGTGCCACCCAAGCGCACGAAAGGGTCGCGCTCTTTGGTTAACCGCAGCAGCGACCGGATCACGACCAGTCCATACAGCGACAAGATCACCAGCACCAAGATCAGCCCGTATTCTTCAGCCGCCACCGCAATGATGAAATCGGTATGCGCATCGGGCAGGGTCCACTTGACCTGACCATTGCCCACGCCCACCCCAAAAAAGCCGCCCTCTTGAATGGCATTGGTGGCGTAGCCGATCTGGCTGCGCGGATCGACATCGGCGTTCAAAAAGCCGTCAATGCGGCGGGCGAAGTGTTGCGAATGGTGATAAGCGAAATTGCCGCAAACGCCGATGATCCCGAAGATCAGGGCGATCCATGTCATCCGCGCGCCCGCGACAAAGTAAATCACCCCCCAGCCAAAGATCACTAGCATGGTTTGGCCAAAGTCGGGCTGGGTGGCCAAAAAGCCCACGATCACCAAAAGCACCCCAAACGAGATCCACTTGCCCGGTGGCCCCGCCACCTCGGTCGAGGCGGCCATAAGCCATGCGGCGACGATCATAAAACCGGGCTTGAGAAACTCTGACGGCTGAAAGGAGACAAATCCCAAAGAATACCAGCGGACAGCGCCTTTGCCAAAATCCGTGCCCAAAACCGGCAAGCACACCAAGGCCACAAAGGCCAGCCCAAAGCCCATCACCCCCGCCCGCCGGATGGCGTTGGGCGACAACAGCGAAAAGCCAAACATCGCGATCAGCGCCATCACGCCAAAGGCCGCCTCGCGCTGCACATAATAAAACGGCGGCAACCCGTTGCGTGACGCCAAGGGCACCGAGGCCGCAAGCCCCAGCAGCAACCCGATGCCAAACAGCACCAAAATCGCTGTCAAAGACCATTTGTCGATGGTGCGCCACCAACGCGAAAGAACCGGCTCTTGCACCCGTGCGGGCATCGAACCGTAAACCATTTCTGTCATGGATCGCCTGCTTGCCTGACTGCCGATGTGTCCGGGTTGATCCCGGATCAAAAGCAAGACTAGCCCAAATGCGGTGGGCTGGCTAGCCAGATTTGCACGGTCTTGCAAACCACGGCGCGCATCGACACAAGACCGGGTCGCCCTTGGCCAGCCTTTGCCTGCGGCGCGCGCCCTAAGGCAAAGGGTAAGGGTTATTTGGCGTGTTTTGCCAATAGCGCCAAGCGGCGGTCAAGGCTTGCTTGCGGCCAATGGGCTTTGCGGTCGTAATACTCTGGCAAGACGGGAACCTTATCATCCAAAACCAGCCACGGCAGTTTGGTCGAGGTGAAGATGTGAATATCCGGCGGGCAAGCGGCGGGGTCGCGCAGCGTGCCCACGCGCACAAAGGCCATCAGCCGCCCAGCGCCCGCATAATGGCTAAAAAGCGCCACTTTGCAGGTGGGGCAGCGCGCAATGGTCTGGCCCTTGCCAGAGTTTGACGGGATCGCCATTTCCTCGACCACGCCCGACACTTGCAGGTTTTCGGTTTCGATCATCGCGTTCAGCGCAAAGGCGCTGCCCGTCTCGCGTTGGCACCATGTGCAGTGGCAGCAATGGGTGAAAAGGGGGCGTTGGGTCAGCTGATAGCTGACAGCGCCGCAGGTGCACGAACCTTCCATCTTAGCCTCCGATCAGGGCTTGGACACGGGCGGTGAAATCCTCGCCGCGTTTTTCAAAATTGGGGTATTGGTCGAACGAGGCTGCGGCGGGGGAAAGCAGCACCACCTCGCCCTCTTGCGCCTCGGCGGCGGCGGCGGTCACGGCGCGGTCCATCGTTTCGCAAATCTCAAAGGGCGTATCGCCCAGTTCGGCGGCAAAGTCGGCGGCGGATTGCCCGATGAGGTAGGCTTTTTGCACCGACCCTAAGAAGGGCACCAACCCCGTGATCCCGCCCTCTTTGCCCATGCCCCCCGCGATCCAGCGGATCTTGGGATAAGATTGCAGCGCCTTGGCTGCGCTATCGGCATTGGTCGCCTTGCTGTCGTTGATAAAGCGCACCCCGCCGCGCTGGCCTATCACTTGGGCGCGGTGGGCAAGGCCTGCAAAGCTGTGCAGGGCGGCTTCTATTTGCTTGGGCGAAAAGCCCAGCGTGCGGCAAGCGGCATAAGCGCAGCAAGCGTTTTGGTGGTTGTGTGCGCCGGGCAGGCCCGCCACCTCGCGCAGGTCGATCGAGGCCGCCTGCTTACCGCGCCGCCATTCTGACAAAAAGCCTTTGCGGGCAAAGACCGTCCAGCCAAACCCATCCAGCTTTTGGCCAGACGAGATGCGGATCACCCGATCATCGCCAGCACCTTCGGCCATTTGGTTGGCCAGATAGCGCCCCTCAACCTCATCCACGCCAATAATCGCACGGTCGGGGCCACCTTCGGCAAACAGGCGGCGCTTGGCGGCGAAATAGCCGCCCATGCCGTGGTGGCGATCAAGGTGGTCAGCCGACAGGTTGGTGAAGATGGCGACATCGGGGGTCAGGCAGCGAGCAAGGTCGGTTTGGTAAGACGACAGTTCCAGCACCACCACCTCGCCGTCAGTGGCGGGGTCAAGGTCAAGCGCGCCGCGCCCGATGTTGCCGCCCATCTGGGTGGGGCGGCCGCATTCTTCCAAGATGTGGTGGATCAGCGCCGTGGTGGTTGACTTGCCGTTTGATCCGGTCACGCAGATCACACGGGGGGCTGTTTCGAAATTGTCCCATTCCGGCGTGGCGTAGCTGCGAAAGAACAGGCCGATGTCGTTATCCACCGGAATGCCCAGCGCCATGGCGCGCGCGATGATCGGGTGGGGGGCGGGGTATAGATGCGGGATGCCGGGGCTGGTGATCAGGGCTGCAACACCGTCAAAGGCCGCAGCACGTGACAGATCGGTCAGTGTGTAACCCGCGGCTTCGGCCTTATCACGTGCCTGCGCAGACTCGTCCCACAACAAAGGCTCGGCCCCGCCGGCCACAAGCGCTGCTGCGGTGGCAAGGCCCGACCGGCCAAGGCCCAACACGGCCACCTTGTGCCCCTTATAGCCAATGACTGGAATCATCTTCGCCCCCACTTGTGCAGCGGCGACCATGCCTGAAGGCGGGGGCCATCCGCAAGCGCTTGACGCTGACCACTTGGGGCGCGAGGGTTGCGCAACCTTGGAGAACGCCATGCCCATCGAAATCCGCCCCCTGCACCCCAGTGACCGCGCCGTCTGGGAAGAGCTGTTTGACGCCTACGCCGCCTTTTACAAAACCACCACCACGCCCGAAGGCAAGCAAGCCACGTGGGAGTGGATTTTCAGCGCCGAAGATTTTTGGGCCGACCTTGCCCTGCAAGACGGCAAGGTGGTGGGGCTGTGCCAATACCAACTGATGCACCGCTCACTTTCGGGTGCCAAGGTTGTCTACCTGTCAGACCTTTACGTGCGCCCCGGCCAGCGTGGCGGCGGCATCGGGCGGGCGATGATTGACCATGTGATGGGCTTTGCCAAATCAAACGGCTTCACCAACGTCCGCTGGCTGACGCAAGAGTTCAACTATGCCGGCCGCAGGCTGTACGACACCTACCGCCCGAAATCAGACTTCATCCTGTATTCGGTGCCCGTCGAAGCCTGACCCGCCTCTCCTTTCATACGTGCTCAAATATCCCGGGGGGTGCGGGGGGCTGGCCCCCCGCTTTCACCACGCCGCAACTTCGCGCTTGCGAAAGAACCCGCCAGTCGGGCCATCGTCGGGCAATAGGGCCAGCCAAAGCGGGGTGTCGGCCCCCTCCTCTACCGTCACAGGCGCTGTCGGGCCGCCCATGCGGGTGGCGACCCAGCCCGGATCGCAAGAGTTGATCTTCACCCCCGCAGGCAGGTCACGCACCAAAACGCGTGTCAGCGCATTCAAAGACGCCTTGGCCACCGAATAGGCCCCCGGCCCCTGCAACCCGCGTTCATGCGCGCCAAGGCTGGACGACAGGTTCACAATCCGCCCCCAGCCCGTGCGCCGCCAATGCGGGGTGTTCAGGCGGATCAGGTCTAGGGGGGCGGCCACCATCACCTCCATCGCCTCGTCAAAGTCGGATCCTTTGTCGAGCAGCGAGACATCCTTTAAGATGCCCGCATTGTTGACCAAAATATCCCAGCCACCCGATTTGGCATAGGCGTCAAAATAGCTGTCGGGGTTCAGCAGGTCGATCTTGGTGAAGCGGCAACCCAAGGCCTCGGCTGCGGTGTGGCCCTCGGCTTCAGACCTTGCGCCGATGGTGACGGCCACACCTTGGGCGATCAGGCCTTGGGCGATTTGATAGCCAATGCCACGATTGCCGCCGGTGACCAAGGCTGTGGGATGTATGGGGCGCGCCATCAGATGTCCTTTAAGTGGGCTGCGATAATGTCATCAAAGCGGGTTTCGGCCACAAAGCCCAAAGCATTGGCGCGGGCCGTGTCAAAGTCGCTGGGCCAAGTGGCAACGATTTTTGTGATGATCTCATCGGGTTGGCGCGTGATCAAATCCACCGCCTTTTGCCCCGCCACCCGTCGCAACGCTTCGATCTGCTCTGCCACCGTCGCCGACAAGCCGGGCATCGACACAGCGCGGCGGTCGCCGAGGCGGGTCAGATCCAGCGCCAGCGCGTGGCGGAAAAAGCCCACCGCAGCGCCGGGGCTGGCGAACCAGTGGCGCACCGTGTCTGCCACGGGCAGGATGGCAGGCTTGCCCGCCAAAGGCTCGCGGATGATGTTCGAAAAGAAGCCCGAGGCGGCTTTGTTCGGCAGGCCCGGTCGCACGCAGATGGTGGGCAGGCGGATAGATACGCCGTCGATGAAACCACGGCGTGTGTAGTCGGAAATCAGCAGTTCAGTGATGGCCTTTTGCGTGCCATAGGATGTGCGCGGCGTGGTGAAAAAATCGTCCGGTATCTTGGCGGGAAACGGCGCGCCAAACACCGCGATGGACGAGGCGAAGATCACCTTGGGCACATAATCCGGTGTCGCGCGAATAGCTTCCAGCAAAGCGCGGGTGGAATCGAGGTTGGTGGCGTAGCCCTTTTCAAAATCGGCCTCAGCCTCGCCCGATACAATCGCCGCCAAGTGGATGATCGCGTCAGGCCGCCCCACGATCAGGCTTGGCGCGGCGGCGGCGGTCAAGTCAAGCGTTAGGCCCGTGGCGTTGGGCAAGTTGGGCGGCGGCACCACATCGGCCAGCGTCAGGCGGTGGCCGTCGGCGGACAAAGACTGCGCCAGTTTGCGGCCAATCATGCCCGCAGCGCCCAAGATCAGAATATGCATAGCACCCCCCAAGTTTGTGCCACGATGGCGCAAGTGGGCCAGCAGAACAAGGGGTGGGTTCAGGCAGGCAAGCGCTGCCAGATGGTTTCGACATCGCCGCCAAGCGCGCGCAGCGATAGGCGGGCCCAGCGTGAGGCGTCGGACAACTGCGTTAGGCGCAAGGGGCCAAACACAGGCGCACCCTCGGCCCCGATCAAAGCGCCTGCGGTGTGCAGCACCACGCGGTCAACCAGATCGTCTGCGACCATTAGAGCAGCCAGTGTCGCCCCCCCTTCGCACAAAACACGCGTGATGCCTCGGGCGGCCAGCGCCTGAAGAGCTGAACGCAGCGAGATGTGGGGGCTGGCGGGCAGTTCGATGAGCTTAGCGCCGGTCGCCTCCCAAGCCTTGCGCGCGCCTTGGGCGGCGGCGGGGCCATGCAACATCCAGACGGGGGAAAGCTGAGCGCTGCGGCCAAGTTTGCTGTCGGGCGCATGGGACAGCGCTGCGTCGATAACAATGCGCACGGGTTGGCGGGTGGCCCCCATGTCGCGCACCGTCAGATCAGGGTCATCCGCCCGCGCCGTGCCTGCGCCCACCAGCACGGCGTCATGGGTCAGGCGCAAAGCGTGCACCGCGCGGCGGGCTTGGGGGCCGGTGATCCAACGGCTTTCACCACTGGCGGTGGCCGTGCGGCCATCAAGCGTTGCGGCCATTTTCAGCGTTACCAGCGGCAGGCCTTGGGTGATGCGCTTCAGAAAGCCCGCATTGGCTTGGCGGGCTGCGTCATGCAGCACCCCTTCTGTCACAGCAATGCCAGCCGCCCGCAGCATGGCGTGACCACGGCCTGCCACGCGCGCGTCGGGGTCGGTTAGGGCTGTCACCACCCGCGCAACCCCCGCATCAATCAGCGCCTGCGCACAGGGCGGGGTCTTACCGTGATGCGCACAGGGTTCCAGCGTGACATAGGCCGTAGCCCCCCGCGCCGCATCGCCCGCTTGGGCCAAGGCCATCGCTTCCGCATGGGGCCTGCCGCCAAGTTGCGTCCAGCCGCGCCCCACCACAGCGCCGTTCACGATCACGCAGCCCACCGCCGGATTGGGCCAAGTGGCCCCCAATCCTCGCGCCCCAAGGCGCAGGGAATGGGCCATGTGGTCGTCGTCAGTCATCGGTGCTGGGCATCGGGCGCAGTTCGGAAACAAAGCGGTCAAAGTCATCTGCCGCTTGGAAGTTCTTGTAAACGCTGGCAAAGCGCACATAGCCGACGGTGTCGATCCGTGCGAGGCTTTCCATCACAATCTCGCCAATCGTTTTTGACGGAATGTCGGTATCACCCAAACTTTCCAAACGCCGCACGATGCCGGAAATCATCTGATCTATCCGGTCTGGATCAATCGGGCGCTTTTGCATCGCGATGCGGATGGACCGTTCCAGCTTGGAACGGTCAAAATCCTCGCGCTTGCCCGATGATTTGATCACCACCAGATCGCGCAGTTGCACGCGTTCATAGGTGGTAAAGCGACCGCCGCAAGCCTGACAAAAGCGCCTGCGCCGGATCGAAACGTGATCTTCGGCTGGACGGGAGTCTTTCACTTGCGTGTCAATATTGCCGCAGAATGGGCAGCGCATGGGCTTGCACCTTTTTGTTGTTACCTGCCAAAGCTTGTCATAGCGGCTCACCCGCCCCTTGTGGATAAGTATAGGGGCAGAGCGCAGCCTTAGGCTAGGGGGAATATGCGCCCGCTAGATATAGACTGTGGCAGCACGCGATCAGGTCAGGCGTCTAGGCGGGCCAAAGCGGCGGCCCAATCCACCGCGCGCAGGCGAGCCTGTTCGGCGGGAACATCCTCGCGGTCAAGGCCGGTCTTGGCGTAGAACGTGGCCGAAAGCGACCCTTCGGCTGGCATCGGGGTGCCTGCGGCCAAAGAGTCTTGTGATACAACCAGCACACCAATATTGGGCAGGCCCAGTTCGGCACAAATCGCTGCGGCTTCGATCAGATAGGCGTTCAGCCCCTGCCCGTTCACCTTCGACATGCCCAAGCGGCGGGCAAGTTCGGAATAGGTCACAGCCATCTCACCCGCTTGCAGGGCTTGGCCCACGATGCGGATCGCGGCGCGGGCGCGTTGGGCGGTAAGGGGCGTGACGGTGGTTTCAGGTTCGGTCATGGCAGGCTCCGGCAAGGGGGGGCATGGCACGGCCTTAGGCCAATGGGCGCGCGGCGTCTATGGGTTTAGACAAAGAGTGTGTCGCCCAACTGGTCAATCGCTTGGCGGGCCTTGGCGATCGACAGGTCACTCGCCTCTTGCAGCGACGTGCAGGTATCGGCGCGCTGCATCAGGTGGGTCTTGGTCTGGCCTGCAATGTCTTTTTCAATGCGCGCCGCGATGCGGTGGCCGCCCGATGCCGCCACTGGCTGGGCAAAGATGCGGCAGTCTTTGTGCACAATGGGTTCGGGGGCCTTGGGGGAAGATTTGGAAAAGAGGCGAGAGAGCAGGGACATGGGGGCACCTTAACCTTGGTAGTGATAGCGGCACTGGGCGATTTCTAGCACGTTTCCTGAGACACGGTACACCAAGCGATGCTCACGGTCGATCCGGCGCGACCACCATCCGGAATAATCGCCGCGCAGCGGTTCTGGCTTGCCCGTGCCTTCAAACGGATGGCGCTGGCATTCGGCAATCAGGCGGTTGATCTTGGCCAGAAGTGTGCGATCAATCCTTTGCCATTCGACATATTGGTCAAACGCGGAGGCATGAAAGACGATGTTCAATCCCGCGCCATCGCTTCCAACTCTTCCATCGTCTTAACGATGGCCGGCTCGCCCGCGCTCAGGCCGCGGATCGCCTCGTCGAGGGCGGCTTTGTTGGCGGGAGACGACGTAAGATAAGTCGTCTCATCCATGCTGGCCCAGTCTTCCAGACTGACCATGACCACAGGCTTGCCCTTGGCGCGGTGGACGATGACGGGTTCATGATCATCATTCACGCGGTCCATGACAGCGGAAAGATTGGCGCGCAGTTCGGTGGAGGAGAGGGTTTTCATGAGGGGGAATGTACGTGATTGCGTACATGGAGTCAAGGGGGGGGCAGGAGTACCTACCACCTCCTCCAGTTTGTTGCGCGATCCAACCTTTCGCGGACTTCGTCCACAAATCTAGTGGGTAGGGTGCGTGATTTCACGCACCCATGGCGCGGGGTGGTGCGTGCAAGCACGCACCCTACGATATTGATCCAAGAAACTCCGCAACTTCCGGCTTCTGATCGGATGCTTCAGTGGGTAGGGTGCGTGATTTCACGCACCCTTGCGCGGGGGCGAGGCGGTGCGTGCAAGCACGCACCCTACCTTCTCAATCCCCGTTGGTAGGGTGCGTGCTTGCACGCACCGCACATTATTGATCCAAGAAACTGCGCAACTTCCGGCTGCGGCTGGGGTGCTTTAGCTTGCGCAGCGCTTTCGCTTCGATCTGGCGGATGCGTTCGCGGGTGACGCTGAACTGTTGGCCCACCTCTTCCAGCGTGTGGTCGGTGTTCATGCCGATGCCAAAGCGCATCCGCAGCACGCGTTCTTCGCGCGGGGTCAGGCTGGCCAGCACGCGGGTTGTGGTTTCTTTCAGGTTTTCCTGAATGGCCGAATCCAGCGGCAGGATGGCGTTTTTATCTTCGATAAAATCGCCCAGTTGGCTGTCTTCTTCATCGCCAATCGGGGTTTCCAAGGAAATCGGCTCTTTGGCGATTTTCATCACCTTGCGCACTTTTTCCAAAGGCATTTGCAACTTGGCGGCCAATTCTTCTGGCGTGGGTTCGCGGCCAATTTCGTGCAGCATTTGCCGACCGGTGCGCACCAGTTTGTTGATCGTCTCGATCATATGCACCGGAATGCGGATGGTGCGGGCTTGATCGGCGATCGAGCGTGTGATGGCCTGACGGATCCACCATGTGGCATAGGTCGAAAACTTGTAGCCGCGACGATATTCAAACTTATCAACGGCTTTCATCAGGCCGATATTGCCTTCTTGGATCAGGTCCAAGAATTGCAAACCACGGTTGGTATATTTCTTGGCAATCGAGATCACCAGACGCAGGTTGGCTTCGACCATTTCCTTTTTGGCCTGCCGCGCCTCTTTCTCGCCCTTTTGCACTTGGTTCACGATGCGGCGGAATTCGGAAATATCGACGCCGACATATTTGCCAACGTCGGCCATTTCGCCACGCAGATCGTCAATCGCGGCACGGCTTTTTTCGATCAAAACCTGCCAGCCACGGCCAGCTTTGGCGGCCATGCGGTCAACCCATGTCGGGTCAAGTTCGTAGCCTTGATATTCGTCGATAAACTCGCGGCGGTTGATGCGGGCGGCGTCGGCCAGCTTCACCATGCCGGAATTGATCACCATGATCTTGCGGTTGATGCCGTAAAGCTGGTCAATCAGCGCTTCGATGCGGTTGTTGTGCAGGTGCAATTCGTTGACCAGCTTAACGATTTCCGAGCGCAGCTGCTGATACGCCGCCTCGTCAACCGCCGAGAACTGGGTTTTCACGGTCAAAGCGGCATCCATGCGCAGGTTTTGCATTTCTTCCAATTTGCCGTAGTCTTCGGCGATCTTGTCCAGCGTTTCCAAGACCTGCGGCTTTAGCGCCGCTTCCATTGCGGCCAAAGACATGGCCACGCCGTCTTCGTCGTCTTCGTCATCTTCGACAGCGCCCATCAGGGGGTTGCCGTCAGCGTCCAGTTCGGGTTCGTCGCCCGCCGCACGGCGCGGGGCGGCAGAGACGCCGTCAATATCCAGCCCGTCGATTTCTGCGCCAACGATGCCTTCTTCGCCCTCAAGGCTGCGGCCAAAGGTGGCTTCTAGGTCGATCACATCGCGCAGCAAAATGTCTTCGGTCAGAAGTTCATCGCGCCAGATGATGATGGCCTGAAAGGTCAGCGGGCTTTCGCACAGGCCCGCAATCATCGTGTTGCGGCCTGCTTCAATCCGCTTGGCGATGGCAATTTCGCCTTCGCGCGACAAAAGTTCAACCGAACCCATTTCGCGCAGGTACATCCGCACCGGGTCATCGGTGCGATCAAGCGCCTCGGTCGTCGAGGTAACCACGGCGACATCGCGCGCAGAGGAGGAAGTTTCGACCAGTTCGCCGCCCTCTACCTCGGCCTCTTCGCCCTCTTCGTTCTCAATAATGTTGATGCCCATTTCCGACAGCATCGACATCACATCTTCGATCTGCTCGGACGACACCTGTTCTGGGGGCATGACAGAGTTCAGCTGATCATAGGTGATATAGCCGCGCTCTCTGGCGTCGGCGATCATCCGTTTGACGGCGGCTTGGCTTAGGTCAAGCGAGACATCTTGCTCTTCGCCTTCGGGCTTCACGTCGTCATTGTCTTTGGGGGCCATGGGGACTCCGATGAGGGATGCGAATCAGGGGGGCGAATCAGTTACGAATCAGGCGCAGGTTCGGTCTAATACTCCGAATCGCGGGGGAGTTGCAGGGTCTTAGGAACGTTTCTTTTCCCAGACCTTCGAATCGATCAGGCTTTGCAGGTGGTTTGACAGGGCGTTGCGGTCTTCGCCCAGATCGGCTGTATCGTCGCGGTTGGGGTGATCGGCGCGGTGACGGGCCGATGCGGCTTGGGCCAAGCGCCATGTCAGCCCTTCATCGGCCACGCCTGTCAGGTCTTCGACCGCCTCTTCCACCTCGCGCCGCGCACCGCGACGCGCGTCGAGTTTGGCGAATTCTTCGGCCAAGCACATCAGGGCAAGGTCTGTGTCCTTTTGATTGCGCACGGGGGGTGCAATCAGCACATGGGGGCGCGCCATCACATCTTCAAGGGCACTCAGGCCCTGAAGATTGGCGCGCAGTTCATTAGGACGCGAGGTAAGAAGCGTTGCGCGCAGGGTGCGGTGGTCTTCGTTTGACAGATCCAACCGCTCTAGATCAGATTCAAAGCGACGGATCAGGCTGGGGTGGGTGATGAGGATGGCAAGAATAACCGCCTCGCGCAGTTCTTCGTCCGTCGCATCATCGCCGCGCACAAGAGATGAGGCGCGGGTGGAAGATAGGGGCTGGGCATCAACCTCGACCTTTTGGCCCTTGGTGCGCGGAGTCCATGGGCGGAAGGGTTTGACAGCGGGGCCAAACAGCGTGGCGCGCAGGCGGCGGATTTCTTCGGTGTAATGGCTGCGGATCGACGGATCGGCGATGCGGGCGATCAGGGCGCGCAGGGTTTTGTCGAGCGCGGCTTTGCGTTCGGGGGAATCGAACACCTTCCCCTCAGTCTCGCGCTGCCACAACAGGTTGACCATGGGGCGGGCGGCCTCAAGCAGCGCCTTCATGGCGGGCGCGCCTTGGGATTTGATCAGATCGTCGGGGTCTTGCCCCCCCGGCAGCAGCACAAAGCGCAGGCCCTTGCCCGCTTCCAACAGCGGCAAGGCAAGGTCAACCAACCGCAACGCTGCGCGTATGCCCGCCGTGTCGCCATCAAGCGCAATCAGCGGTTCATCCGACACACGCCACATCAGGCGCAACTGATCTTCGGTAATGGCCGTTCCCAAGGGGGCGACGGCGGCGGTGAAACCTGCCTCGGACAGGGCAATCACGTCCATATAGCCTTCGGCCACAATCAAAGGCTGGCCCTTGCCCGCCGCTTCGCGCGCGGGGCCGATGTTGAACAGGTTGCGGCCTTTGTCGAACAGCGGCGTTTCGGGGCCGTTCAGATACTTGGCCCGCGCGTTCGGGTCCATCGCGCGCCCGCCCAGCGAAATCGCCCTGCCCCGCCCGTCACGGATGGGAAAGATGATGCGGCCGCGAAAGCGGTCGTAAGGGGCGGTGTCGTCTTCGGGCTGAATGCACAGGCCCGCCTCGACGACACGGGCGGCGGCGATGCCCTTTTGGGTCAGCGCCTGAAACAGGCCCTGACGGGTGTCAGGCGCAAAGCCAAGGTGCCAGCGGTCTTGTGCCGCTTCAGTCAACCCACGCTTGGCCAGATAGGCGCGGGCTTCGGCTGCGGCAGAGGTCTTAAGCTGTAGGCGGAACCACTTGACCGCCTCTTCCATGACATCGGTCAACTGGTTGCGGGTATCGGTGCGTTGCACATCCTGCGGGTCGCGTGCGGGCATCACCATGCCGGCTTCACGGGCGAGAAGTTCAACCGCTTCCATGAAGGACAGGTTTTCGGTTTCCTTCACAAAGGTCAGCGCATCGCCTTTGGCGTGGCAGCCAAAGCAATAGTAAAACCCCTTGCGATCATCAACGTGGAACGAAGGCGATTTTTCTTGGTGAAAGGGGCAAGGCGCCCAATAGTCGCCCTTGGCCATGTTCGACTTGCGCGCATCCCACGTGACTTTGCGCCCGACAACCTGCGACAGGGTCAGACGGAAGCGTACCTCATCAAGAAAGCCGGGCGGTAGGGACATGACGCTTATATCGGGCCTTCGCACCCATCTGTCCAGCACCGCGCGTGGGCCCAACGTCGGCGCGGGCTTCACACCCCCGCAGACCAACCATTGGCCTATGTTGGCTGGATGGAGTGCGTCGGGCTTTTGTGGCGTTCCCCTCTTGCACCGACAAAGCTGTTGGATTAGGTGAATGCGACCACTCTGGCGGGTGGGCAGGCAGGCTATGCGCTGGATTGCAAATCCATGTAGATCGGTTCGATTCCGATACCCGCCTCCACTTTCCAAATCATGCGAATGATGGATTGCGCTGCGGCAGGGGTAAATCATCTTTTCCAAAAGGTTCGGCGGCGTTAGTATTTGCGCCTGTATCAAGCGCCCTAAGTTGCGAGCGTATCATGAAAGCCGTTTGGATATTTGGTTTGGCCCTGTCGCTGGCACAACCCGTTTGGGCGCAAGAGCCGAGTTTTGACTGCGCGCAGGCCACAAAGCCCTATGAACTGGCGATTTGCGACAGCGCCGACCTGTCAACGCTCGAAGCGGCGGGGGCGGAGGCTTTTGCGCAGGTCAGCATCGACCACGCGGCGGCGGCCAAAGCCATCGCCCGCCCTGCCCTACAAGCGCGGCGCGATTGCGGGGCGGATGCGGAGTGTATCGCAGACGTGCTGATGCAGGCCCTTTACAGCTATTGGGCAGCGGGGGCGCGGTCGGATCAGGCGGACGCGATGGACTGGTTGATTGCCGACTGGACCGAGGCCAACGCGACATGTCGCGAGTCAAGCGATCCGGCGGTGGGGCCACAAGCGTGCAGCGCGCGAAACCTGTTGACGGTGCAACTGCACGACATCGGGCTGTGCGAAGGGGCCTATAATCTTGACAATCCGGATGCCGCCACAACAACCCTGCTGCGCGAGCATTGGGTGCCGTGCTTTTATCCAGAGTTGCAAAATTAGCCGCGGGCTGCGCCTAATCTGCTGAAATTGCGAAGAAGTGGTAGGCCCGGAGGGACTCGAACCCCCAACCAAGGCGTTATGAGCGCCCTGCTCTAACCATTGAGCTACAGGCCCGCCGTTTACGGGGCCACCGTTGTGCTTGATTAGGCCATGGTGGGGGTTGGGGTCAAGCAGCCTTGCGCAGTCTGGCAGGCTTGCGCAGTCCGGCAGGCTTGCGCAGTCCGGCAGGCTGGGGGCCCCAAGTGCGGTTGCGGGGGGGGGCGGGATGCTTTATGCGGGCGGCAAATCCGAAACGCGGGGGAAATGATGGCATCTGGGCACAACGGCTTGACCTATGCAGACGCGGGCGTTGACATTGACGCAGGCAACGCCTTGGTCGATCGGATCAAACCTGCCGCCAAGCGCACCCTCCGGTCGGGCAGCATGGGGGGTTTGGGCGGTTTTGGCGCTTTATTTGATCTCAAGGCCGCAGGCTACAACGACCCTATTCTGGTCGCCGCCACCGACGGTGTGGGCACCAAACTGCGCATCGCAATTGACACGGGCAATGTATCGACCATCGGCATCGACCTTGTCGCGATGTGCGTGAACGATCTGGTCTGCCAAGGGGCCGAGCCGCTGCTGTTCTTAGACTACTTCGCCACGGGCAAGCTGGATGTCGACCAAGCGACCGCGATCATCGAGGGCATTTCTGTGGGCTGCGAGCGGTCAGGCTGCGCGCTGGTTGGCGGCGAGACGGCTGAGATGCCGGGGATGTATCACGGCGGCGACTTTGATCTGGCGGGCTTTGCCGTGGGCGCTATGGAGCGGGGCTGCGATCTGCCGCGCGGGGTGGCTGCGGGCGATGTGCTGATCGGCCTTGCCTCGGATGGGGTGCATTCCAACGGCTATTCCTTTGTGCGCAAAGTGGTAGAGCTGTCGGGCCTTGGCTGGGACGCGCCCTGCCCCTTTGGCGACGGCACCTTGGGCGCGGCCCTGCTGACGCCGACGCGGCTGTATGTCAAACAGGCGCTGGCGGCGATCAGGGCGGGTGGGGTGCATGGGCTGGCCCATATCACCGGCGGCGGGCTGACCGAGAACCCGCCCCGCGTTCTGCCAGAGGGCCTTGCCTGCCAGATCGACCTTGGCGCTTGGGCCCTGCCGCCAGTGTTTCGCTGGCTGGCAAGCACAGCCAACATGGCCGAGGCGGAACTGTTGAAAACCTTCAACTGTGGCATCGGGATGATCTTGGTGGTTAACCCCGCACGGGCTGAAGCGATCAGCGCGCTTCTGGCCGAGTTGGGCGAAACCGTTGTTCAGTTGGGCCAAATCGTCGCCGGAGAAGGCGTGATCTACCAAGGTAAGCTTTTGTGATCCGCGTTGCCATCCTGATTTCGGGGGGTGGCTCTAACATGCGGGCCTTGGTTGGGTCGATGCAGGGGGATCACCCGTGCCGGACTGTCTTGGTTGCCTCGAATGACCCTACGGCGTCGGGGCTGGTTTGGGCGGCAGAACAGGGCCTTGCGACCGCAGCGGTTGATCATCGGGCTTTTGGGGGCGACCGTGCGGCTTTTGAAGCGGCACTTCTGGAACCGATCTTGGCGGCTGCACCCGATATTCTATGCCTTGCAGGCTTCATGCGCATTTTGTCGCCCGCTTTCATCGGTCCCTTTACGGGCAAGAAGCTGAACATCCACCCGTCACTTTTGCACAAATACCCCGGCCTGCACACCCACCAACGCGCGCTAGAGGCGGAGGATACGCAAGCGGGGTGCTCGGTGCACGAGGTGACGCCAGAGCTGGATGCAGGCCCGATCCTTGGCCAAGCCCGTGTGGCGGTTTTGCCCGGTGACACGGCAGACACCTTGGCCGCACGGGTCTTGGTGCAAGAACATCGCCTTTACCCGCAGGTCTTGCGCCGCTTTGCTTTGGGGCAGCGCGACAGGATAGACTTGGGGTGAACCTGCGGATTTGGCGCACAGCGGTGCGTAGTGAATACGCACCCTACGGGGTTTAGCGGCCCAAGGGCAGGGCCAGCTTGCGGTGCACCACTTCCATCACAAAGCGAGAGCGCACGCCTTTCAGCTCTACCCCGTCGGTCAGGCGTTGATAAAAGGCGTCATAGGCCGTCATATCGGGCACAACGACGCGCAGCATGTAATCTGACAACCCGCCAAGGCGCAAAACCTCGACCACTTCGGGAAAGCTTGCGACCACGGCCATGAACTTGTCGCGCCACGCGGGGGTGTGGTTCATGGCCTCTATCTCGCACAGCACGGTCAGGCCAAGGCCCACTTTGCGCGGATCGACCAGCGCCACACGGTTGGTGATGATGCCTGCGGCTTCCAGCTTTTGCACCCGCTTCCAGCACGGGGTTTGGCTTAGGCCCACCTTATCGGCCAAGGTGGCGATGGGCAGGGTCGCATCGCGCTGCAATTCGGTCAGGATTTTGCGATCAATCTGGTCTAGGTCTTTTTCCATGATCCTATGCCCCGATAAAGTCGCGCACAAAGGCGCTGGCGGGGCGGGCGCGGATGTCTTGCGGGCGGCCGATTTGTTCGATGCGGCCCATCGACATGACAACGACCAGATCGGCCAGTTCCATCGCCTCGTCTTGGTCATGGGTGACAAAGATCGTGGTCAATCCGGTGGTGTCGTGAATATCGCGCAGACCTTGGCGCAGGTCTTTGCGCACGCGGGCATCTAACGCGCCAAAGGGTTCGTCCAGCAGCAGCATACGCGGTTCAATCGCCAAGGCCCGCGCCAAGGCGACGCGCTGGCGTTGGCCGCCGGAAAGCTGGCTGGGATAGCGCGCGCCGATGTCGGGCAGTTGGATCAGGTCTAGCAGCTTGGTAACACGCCGCGCGATTTCAGCCGCAGGGGGGCGTGTGGCGCGTTTGCGGGCGCGCAACCCATAGGCGATGTTTTCAAACACCGTCATATGGGCGAAGAGCGCATAGCTTTGAAACACAAACCCTGCGCGGCGCTCTTGCACGGTCAGGCGCGTGGCATCGGACCCGTCGAAAAGAACCCGCCCCGCGGTTGGAAATTCTAGCCCGCCCAAGATGCGCAGCAAGGTGGTTTTGCCAGACCCAGATGGCCCCAAAAGCGCCACCAAAGCGCCTGAGGGGATCGACAGTGACACAGGCGTAAGGGCTGCCGTTGTGCCGAACTCTTTGGAAATCTCATCAATCTCGATTTGCATATCGGGTTCCTAATGACGATGGGTTGCGGCCAACTGGTCGGCATAGCGCCATTCCAGCAGCGTTTTCAGGGCAAGGGTGACAAGGGCCAGCAGGGCCAGAACCGCCGCGAGGGTAAAGGCCGCGACCGAGGAATATTCGTTATACAACATCTCGATCGTGATGGGCATCGTGGCGGTTAGGCCACGGATCTTGCCCGACACCACGGCCACAGCGCCAAACTCACCCATGGCGCGGGCGTTGCACAACAGCACACCGTACAGCAGCGCCCAGCGGATGTTGGGCAAGGTCACGGTGAAAAACACCCGCCAGCCTGATGCGCCCAAGGTCAAGGCCGCCTCTTCGGCAGCGCGGCCTTGTTCGACCATGACGGGGATCAGTTCACGCGCAACAAACGGGAAGGTCACGAACATCGAGGCCATCACGATGCCAGGGACGGCAAAGACCACGGGCAACCCATGGGCCACAAGCCATGATCCGGCCCAAGAATTCGCGCCGAAGGTTAGCACGATGCATAAGCCCGCAACCACGGGCGACACGGAAAAGGGAATGTCGATCAGCGTGATCAAGATCGCCTTGCCGCGAAAGCTGTATTTGGTGATCAACCACGCTGCAGCGACGCCAAACACCGCGTTCAACGGCACGGCAAAGGCGGCGACCAGAAGCGTCAGGCGGATGGCAGATTGCGATTCAGGGTTGGCTAGGGTGGCCAAGGATGCCCCTACCCCTTCGCGCAACGCCTCGTAGAACACGGCGATCAGCGGGGCGAATAGCAGCACGCCCAAGATAGCCACGACTGCGATGGTCAGGGTGATGCGCAGCCACGGCGCTTCGGTTGCTGCGGGGCGAAAGGGGCTTGCGGGCACGGGGTGGGAAAGGTCAGACATTGCCCCTCCTTTTGCGGCTTAGCACTTGGGCGGCGTTGATGACAAACAGCATTCCGAACGACATGACCAACATCGCAATCCCGATCGCCGCAGCGCCGGGTTCGTTGTATTCTTCCAGCTTGATCACGATCAGCAGGGGCGCGATTTCGGTTTTCAACGGGATATTGCCCGCAATGAAGATGACAGAGCCGTATTCGCCAACCGCCCGCGCCAAAGACAGCGCAAAGCCCGTAAGCGCCGCAGGGGCCAGCATCGGCCAGATCACACGGCGCAAGGTATAGGCACGGGTGGCCCCAAGCGTGGCAGAGGCTTCTTCCACCTCGCGCGCGATTTCTTCGATCACGGGCTGCACGGTGCGGGTGACAAAGGGCAAGCCCACAAAGATCAACGCAATCAGAATGCCCCATTGGGTATAGGCGATCTTGAAGCCCCAATCTTTGGCGATGTGGCCAAAGGCCCCGTTGGGGGCATAAAGTGCTGTTAGGGCAATGCCTGCCACGGCGGTGGGCAGCGCAAAGGGCAGGTCAACGGCGGCGTTGAGCACTTTGCGAAACGGGAAGCGGTAGCGCACCAAAACCCAAGCCAGCACCAGCCCGAAGACCAGATTGAACAGGGCCGCCACCAGCGACAGCCGGAACGACAAGAACAACGCCGCCCAAGTGCGCGGCGTGTTCACCGCCGCCAGAAACGCCGGAATACCCGCCGAAAAGCCCTGCACCAGCAAGCCCGCAATCGGCAAAAGCACCATCAGGCTGAGCATGGAAAGGGTAATCCCGGCCGAAAGCCCAAGGCCGGGAATGGGGGATTTGTGGACGAAAGGTTGGCGCATCACAGCGTCATTTCGCCGTGTAGATTTGGTCGAACACCCCGCCATCGGCGAATTGTTCTTTCTGAACCTTGGCCCAGCCGCCAAAGTGGGCGATATCGACCAGCTCAAGCTTGGGGAAGCGCGCCACATCGGCCGGATCAGCCTTGGATGTATCCCAGCCACGGTAGAAATCCTTGAAGATGATCGCTTGGGCTTCAGTTGTATACAGGAAGTTCAGATAGGCATCGGCCAGTTTGCGCTGCGCATCGTCATGGATGTTGGCTTCCACCACAGCAACGGGGGGTTCGGCCAGAACCGAGATTGACGGGACGATGATGTCAAAGGCATCAGCGCCAAGTTCTTTTTGCGCCAAGTAAGCCTCATTCTCCCAAGCCAGCAGAACATCGCCGATTTCGCGCTGGGTGAAGGTGGTGGTGGCATCGCG
Source organism: uncultured Rhodobacterales bacterium (assembly GCA_903873585.1). GTDB lineage: Bacteria > Pseudomonadota > Alphaproteobacteria > Rhodobacterales > Rhodobacteraceae > Stagnihabitans. The sequence continues at coordinate 17,851 of CAIQOV010000014.1, read as the reverse complement.
CGCGCCTTTGTCGAGCACGGGAACGTGTTCATACAGCGACTTCACAAACGCCTGCGGGTCTTGCCCGTTCTTTTCCGCCCAAGCCCAAGCCGCCAGATAGTTCCACCGCGCCCCGCCAGAGGTTTTGGGGTTGGGGGTGATCACTTCCACGCCGTCCTTCACCAGATCGCCCCAATCCTTGATCCCCTTGGGGTTGCCGTGGCGCACCAAGAATACGATGGTCGAGGTGTAAGGAGAGGCATTGTGCGGCAGTTTGCTTTGCCAATCAGCGGGCAACTTGCCCTCTTTGGCGATTTTGTCGATGTCGGCGGCCAAGGCAAGGGTGACAACTTGCGCGTCCAACCCTTCGATCACCGCGCGGGCCTGTGCGCCTGATCCGCCATGCGAGGCTTGAATTTCAGGCGCGGGATTGCCTTGCGCGACCCAGAAGTCGACGAAAGCCTTGTCGATGTCTTCGTACAACTCGCGCGTCGGATCATAGCTGACGTTCAGCAGCGTTTGCGCCTGCACCGTTTGCGGGGCCGCGCCAAAGGCAAAGACACCCGCCACCGCAGCGGCCAAAAGGCCACCTTGGGCCAAGGTCTGTCCAGCCTGTTTGATCTTTGTCAGCATCGGTCGTTCCTTTCGAACATGGGGGCCTTTGGCAGTTTCGGCGGCGTAACACTTGCCTTCCCCGCGCTTTGGCCCTGATTACCCCTTATTATCGACACAGTCTGTCGTGTATTGCAAAGGAATAATAACGGTCTTTTTTGTCGTGTTTTTGGAATCTCATTCCCCAGACGGGGCGATGGACAACGAAAGAGCCGGTCAAGGGTTCAAACACCGCGATTCCGCCAGAATTGATGCACTTTGCGCCATGCCCTGCCCCATTCGGCGCGTGTCATGCTCAATTTCTGCGCTGCGGCATGAATTTCCGCTCAATTCTCAGGCAAATGCGCTGTTAGCCTAAAGCTACGACCGGCGCAGCGTTGCAGGGGCGCGCGACATTCGGCCTTGTGAAGTCACTCGGGTGATCTCGGGGTGAAGATGTGCGGTGGCGACCTGTTTTGGAACCCAGCCCCCACCGCACGGGTGCAACATACGCTGCCCGCCCAATATGGGTGGTTCCTTTCCGCTTGGAAAGGGCCAGTGGCAGCCCAAAAAGGGACTAGACCCATGAAACTATCTCGCCGCATGCTTTTGGCCACAGGCGTCGCCGCCTTTGCCGCCCCGCTTTTGACCCGTCCGGTCTTTGCCTCGGAAGACACGATCAAGATCGGCGTTTTGCATTCGCTGTCTGGCACCATGGCCATTTCGGAAACCACGCTGAAAGACACGATGCTGATGCTGATTGACGCGCAAAACGCCAAGGGCGGCGTTTTGGGCAAGAAGCTGGAAGCCGTGGTGGTTGACCCCGCCTCTGACTGGCCGCTGTTTGCCGAAAAGGCCCGCGAATTGCTGACGGTCGACAAAGTCGCCGTGATGTTTGGCTGCTGGACTTCCGTTTCGCGCAAATCGGTGCTGCCGGTGATTGAAGAGTTGAACGGCTTGCTGTTCTACCCCGTGCAATATGAGGGCGAAGAATCGTCCAAGAACGTGTTCTACACGGGGGCTGCGCCGAACCAACAGGCGATTCCCGCGACCGATTATTACCTGAACGAACTGGGCATCCAGAAATTCGCGCTTTTGGGCACCGATTATGTTTACCCGCGCACGACGAACAACATCTTGGAAGCCTATCTGATTTCGAAGGGCATCGCCAAAGAAGACATCTTCGTCAACTACACGCCCTTTGGCCATTCGGATTGGTCCAAGATCGTGTCTGACGTGGTGGCTTTGGGCGCTGATGGCAAGAAGGTTGGCGTTTTGTCGACAATCAACGGCGATGCGAACATCGGCTTTTACAAAGAACTCGCGGCCGCTGGCGTTAAGGCCGACACCCTGCCCGTCTGCGCCTTTTCGGTTGGCGAAGAGGAGTTGTCGGGGCTTGATACCTCGAACCTCGTGGGTCACTTGGCCGCTTGGAACTATTTCGAAAGCGCGGATGTGCCGGAAAACAAAGCGTGGATCGACCAGTGGCACGCCTATACCAAGAACGACAAACGCACCACCAACGACCCGATGGAAGCCCATTACATCGGCTTTAATATGTGGGTGAACGCGGTGACAGCCGCAGGCACGGTTGATGTGGATGCGGTGTCTGATGCGATGATCGGCCAGAAGTTCCCCAACCTGACTGGCACTGTCGCCGAGATGCTGCCCAACCACCACCTGACCAAGCCGGTGCTGATCGGCGAAATCCGTGCCGATGGCCAGTTTGACATCATCAGCCAGACCGAACCGGTCCCCGGCGATGCGTGGACAGACTATCTGCCCGAGTCGGCTGTGCTGGAGTCGGATTGGAAAGACCTGAAATGCGGCATGTACAACAAAGAAACCAAAACCTGCGTCCAGTTGACCTCTAACTACTGATCGCAGCCGTTTTCATTTCACTGGGGGGGCCAAGGCTGGCCCCTCCAAACCCAAGGTTCCCCGATGCGCGCCCTATTTCTTGCCGTTTTACTGGCCTGCTTTGGCCTGCAAACCCATGCTGACACCGTGGCCCAGATTGCCAACGCCCATGCGGCGGATTTGGCCAAACCCTCGCGCCAAACCATCGGGCCGGTGATTGCCGATCTTGCCGCCTCGGGCGACCCGATGGCCGCAAAGCTGTTGGAAGCGTGGGGGAACAAGGCGCTTGGCCAGCGCAAATCCGACAAGGCGTTCTTCGTGTTGGCCCCCGATGCGGCAGGCTATGCCCTGACCGATCTGACGGGGGCTGATGCGGGCACTGCCCCCAAGGCTGAGATTACAGAATTGAAACCCAACGCCGGCGTGCGCGGGCTGATCGCCTCGGCTTTGGTGCAATTTACCCTGTCGGACCCCGACCCGCAGCGCCGCGCCCAAGCGCTGGACTCTATCGCGCAAGACCCCAAGGCCGAAAGTCTGGCCCCTCTGCGCGCTTCAGTTCAAACCGAAACCGACCCGCAGTTGAAGGCGCAAAAGCAGCGGCTAGAGCGGCTTTTGATCCTGCGCTTTGACCCCGACCCTGCGGCGCGTGTTGCAGCCATCGCAAGCTTTGGCGCTGACCTTGGGCTTGATCTGCGCGGCGCGTTGAACCCCTTGCTTGCCACAACCCTTGTGGCCAGCGCAGGTGACGCAAGCCAGTTGAACATCGCCCGCACCCTGCATCCGGGCCATGATCTGGCGGCGGCTGACGCCTATGATCTGCTTGTCACCGCAGGTGCAGCCCCTGCCCGCCTGACCCACGAAGCGCAGAAAAAAGCGCTCGCGGCACATATTGTTGACGGCAAAGTCGGCACTGTGCCCGTGGCCGATCTAACCGACCAATCCGCCCGCGACCGCGCCTATACAGACCTTGAAGCGGCAGGCACCGTGCCGACCGCCGCAACCGATGATGAAGTGGCAGCGGCCATCGCAGCGCATCAGTTTTACGAAGTCTATGCCGAACCCAACCGCAGCGTGACAACCGCCGCCCAAGCCGCCTTGGCCAAAATCTCGCTTGCGGTGGGGGCCATGCAGGTGGCTGACCTGACGCTGGATGGGTTATCTTTGGCCGCGATCTACTTTCTGGCCGCCATCGGTCTTGCCATCACCTTTGGCGTGATGGGCGTGATCAACATGGCGCACGGCGAGTTCATCACCATGGGCGCTTATACCGGCTATGTCGTGCAGCAAATCGTGCCGGGTTACACGGCGTCGCTGGTCGTCGCCTTTCCCTTGGCTTTCGCGCTGACCTTCGCGGCAGGCGTGGCGCTGGAACGGTTGGTGATCCGCCATCTGTACAAACGCCCGCTGGAAACCTTGCTGGCCACCTTTGGCATCTCGATTGCCTTGCAACAGCTGTTCAAGAACATCTTCGGCACCCAAGCCCGCCCGCTGACCTCTCCGCCGTGGCTGGACGGGGCGCTGACGTTCAACGATGTCTTGTCAATCAGCTACATCCGCATTGCCATCTTCGCCTTGGCGCTGATGTTTCTGGCCTTCTTCTTATACCTGATGAAGCGCACCCGCCTTGGTCTAGAAGTGCGCGCTGTCACGCAAAACCCTGCTATGGCGGCGTCGATGGGCATCAATCCCGACCGCATCAATATGCTGACCTTCGGCCTAGGTTCTGGCATAGCGGGCATCGCGGGGGTGGCCATCGGACTGTTTGCCAAGGTCACGTCAGAACTTGGCACCGACTATATTGTGCAATCCTTCATGACTGTGGTCGTGGGCGGCGTTGGCAATATCTGGGGCGCTTTGGCGGGCGCCACCATGATCGGCGGGCTGCAAAAGGCGATTGAGTGGTTGAACCCGTCAAACACCTTGGCCGCCCAAACCTATATGATCCTCTTCATCATCCTTTTCATCCAATTCCGCCCGCGCGGGATCATCGCCCTTAAGGGCCGCGCGGCAGGTGACTGATATGACACATCCCTTCGACCAAATCCCCGCCCGTTCATCAGGGTCTAAACACTCCGGCGGTGCGGGGTCTGGCCCCCGCATCTTGGCCACCCGCCGCCTTAGCCGTTTGCCCTCAACATTTTGGGTTCTGGCTGTGCTGGTGATCCTGAGTGTGGCGGTGACACTCTTAAGCCCCGCCTTTGGTTTGGGGGAGATGTCGACATCGTTCGTTAAGACCTTGGGCAAGACGCTGTGCCTGTGCTTAGCTGCTTTGGCGATGGATATCGTGTGGGGCTACACCGGCATTTTGTCGCTAGGGCACATGGCGTTTTTTGCGCTTGGCGGCTATATGATCGGCCAATGGCTGATGTATGCGCGCACCGAAGAGATCGTGGTGCAGGCCCTGTCCTCGGCCCCGATCCCTGCCACCGCGACAGAGGTGGCGCAGGGCGTTGCGACCCAGATTTTCGGCGTGGTCGGCGGGTCGGATATGCCGTGGATCTGGGGCTTTGCCTATTCGTTGCCCCTGCAACTGGCGCTGGTTGTCGCGGTGCCGGGCCTTCTGGCGCTGGTCTTTGGCTGGCTGGCCTTTCGCAGCCGCGTCACGGGGGTTTACCTGTCGATCCTGACCCAAGCCATGACCTTGGCGCTGTCGCTGTATCTGTTTCAAAACGACAGCGGGTTGCGGGGCAACAACGGGTTGTCGGGGTTGCAAAACGTGCCGGGGTTGGGCGCTGTTACTCAAGACGTTCTGTCGATCTGGTTCTTTTGGGCCTCTGCCCTCGCTTTAGCGCTGGCCTATCTGGGCCTGACGTGGATCATCTCGGGCAAGTTCGGATCGGTCCTGCGCGCCATTCGTGATGACGAGGCGCGGGTGCGGTTTTTGGGCTATCCGGTCGAGGTGTATAAGCTGTTCGTCTTTACCCTGACGGCGGTGATCTGCGCGCTGGCGGGGGCGCTGTATTATCCGCAGGCGGGCATCATCAACCCCGCAGAACTTGCCCCCATCGCGTCAATCTACCTTGCGGTTTGGGTCGCCATCGGCGGGCGGGGGCGGCTTTACGGCGCGGTGATCGGGGCGGCGTTTGTGTCGCTGCTGTCGTCGTGGTTCACAGGTGGGCGCGCGCCTGCGGTGCCTTTGGGCTTTTACACCATCGACTGGGTGGATTGGTGGCAAGTGCTGCTGGGCCTGTCGTTTGTGGCGGTCACGCTGTTGGCCCCCAAAGGCATCGGCGGGCTGTTTGACCGCGCCTTGGGCCTGCACACGCCCAACCGCAAGGGCGCGCCCTTGGGGCCAGCCGAGGGCGCTTTGCAAGAGCAAGAGGCGGTGGAATGAGCGCGTTGTTAGAAGTTTCGGGCGTATCGGTCAGCTTTGACGGGTTCAAGGCCATCACCAACCTGTCGTTTTCCATCGGTCCGGCCGAGTTGCGCGCCATCATCGGGCCGAACGGGGCGGGCAAGACCACCTTTTTGGATATTGTCACCGGCAAGACCAAACCAGATTCCGGCACGGTGCTGTGGGGCGAAAAGGGGCAATCCTTGCTAAAAATGTCCGAAGCCGCGATTGCGCGTGCTGGCATCGGGCGCAAGTTTCAGCGGCCAACGGTGTTTGAAGACCAAAGCGTGGCCGAAAACCTGATCTTGGCGCTGAAATCCAAGCGTGGGCCTTTTGCCGCCCTTTTCTTTGTGCTGTCCGCCGCCGGTCGCGGGCGGGTGGACGCGCTGGCCCAAAACGTGGGGCTGGCCGATCACCTAAGCCGCAAGGCGGGGGAATTATCGCACGGGCAAAAACAATGGCTGGAAATTGCCATGCTGCTGGCCCAAGAACCGCGCCTGTTGCTGGTCGATGAACCCGCCGCAGGCATGACCTTGGCCGAACGCGAACAAACCACCGCCATGCTGGTTGACATCGCGCGCACGCGGGCTGTCGTGGTGGTGGAACACGACATGGACTTTGTGCGCCGCCTAGGGTGCCGCGTCACCGTGCTGCACGAAGGGTCGGTTCTGGCCGAAGGCTCGCTTGACCATGTGACCAAGAATCCTGATGTGATCGACGTTTATCTGGGGCGGGGATGATGCTGCAAACCAAGGGCCTAACGCTGCACTACGGTGGCAGCCAAATCCTGCACGGGATTGATTTTGAAGCCAAACTGGGCGAGGTTACCTGTGTCATGGGCACAAACGGTGTGGGCAAAACCAGCCTGCTCAAGGCGCTGGCGGGCACGCATATCCGATCAGGCGGCGAGGTGATCTTGAACGGCGAAAGCCTTGGCCGCTTGCGCCCCCAAGACATGGCCGCGCGCGGGGTGGCCGTGGTGCCGCAGGGCCGCATGATCTTTCCCTTGCTGACGGTGAGGGAAAATCTGGAAACCGGCTTTGCCTTGCTGCCCAAATCAGCTCACAAGATCCCCGATGAAATCTATGACCTGTTCCCCGTCTTGGCCGACATGACCCGCAGACGGGGGGGCGATTTGTCGGGCGGGCAGCAACAGCAACTGGCCATCGCGCGCGCCATGATCATGCAGCCCCGCGTCTTGCTGCTGGATGAACCGACCGAGGGCATTCAGCCCAACATCATCCAGCAAATCGGGCGCGTGATCGAATACCTTAAGTCCAAGGGCGACATCGCGATCGTTCTGGTCGAACAGTATTTCGACTTTGCTTACGCCTTGGCCGACCAGTTCTATGTGCTGCGGCGCGGGGCCGTGGCCCTGCACGGATCACGCGCGCAGATCCCGCAAGAGGCGTTGCGGGCCGAAGTCTCGGTATAACGCCCCCTTAATACCGCGCGTCAGGCAGGCCGCAAAACGCATCGACGGGGCTATGCGTGTTCCACGGCTTGCGGCCCAACAAACACTCGACCACGGCGCGCTGCATCGTGGGCATCGTGGCATAGGCGTTCACGTAAGTCGGCGCGCGGGGGGCATCATAAAGGTAGTAGGGATAGCCAAACGACACCATCAGGGTTGGAATCTCATGCCAATGGCGCGCCATAGCTGCACCAAAATTGCCGGTGATCTTAAGCCAATCAAGGAAGATCCGCCCCCGCGTTAGCAGGGTTTCTTCGCCGAAAAGATAGATCATCAGGTCGTAATCCTTAGCCGAAGGCTGTGTGCCTGCGGTGTGCAGCGTCACCTCAAAGCCTTCGGCTTGCAGCATATCGGGCAGATCAAACGGGATGGGCTGGGGGAAGAAGGGCACCACGATGCCCGACGTCACCACCAAGACCCGCTTGTGCTTGGCAACCGACAGCGGCAACAGCCCCTGCACATCCTTCACCAAGGTCGGCGCGCGTTGGGTGATTTCCTGTGCGGCCACCGCATTTTCAGCCCGCGCCAATGCGGCCTTGTTCACCTTAGGCGCGCCTTTGTGCAGCCCCGCCCAAGCCTTTAGCCCCAATATGCGCGTCAAGGCTTCATCCAGCCGCGCAGCGCTGATGCGCCCATCACTGACCGCTGCCGTAATCAACGCCACATCCGCCGCCGCATCGCGCGAAAACAAGATGATGTCGCAGCCGTTTTCGATCACTTCAGGCAACATTTCATCGCGCGACGCCCAAGAGCCAAAGCCCGCCATCGGTGTGGCATCCGACACAATCAGCCCGTTAAAGCCCAACTGCCCGCGCAAAAGATCAAGGTTTAGCGCCCGCGACACGGCGGCGGGGCGATACGCCTCGACCCCGGCATCAGGGTTTTGCGCCAGAATGAAGGCGGGCAAGGCGATATGCGCCGACATAACCGACATGACCCCTTGGGCAATGGCGGCACGGTAAAGGCGGCCAAAATGCGCCTCCCATTCGGGCATCGACAGCGGGTTGATCGTGGTGACCAAATGCTGATCACGGTCGTCATAGCCTTCACCGGGCCAATGTTTGACGGTGGCTGCAACGCCTACTGACTGAAATTCATCAATCTGGGCAAGGGCTTGCGCTTCAATCGCATCAACCGACGACCCAAAGCCGCGCGTTGCGACAATGGCGCTGCGAAAGGCGTGGTTGATGTCAATCACCGGCGTGAACGACCAGTTGATCCCGATGGCCCGCGCCTCTTGCGCCATGATGCGGGCGATGGTGCGGCTGGCTTGCACATCATTCACCGCAGCCAGTGCCAGCGGATTGGGCACTTCGGTGCCAAGGGGCAAAGACATCCGGCTGCCCTCAAGATCGGCCGAGATGAACAGGGGCACTTTGGCCGTAGCCTGTAGGGTGTCGATGAACTGCGCCTCATAGGCCACATCGGCCGAGAAATTGCGCGTGATGCCCGCAGGTTTCAGTTGGGCCAACCGCGCCAACTCATCAGGGTCTTGGCCCATCGAATGAAAGACAAACAACTGCCCGATCTTTTCGGCCAGCGTCATTTGGGCCTTGGTGGCAACCACCCAATCCATCGCCGCTTGGTCCAAGCCAAAGGGCGCTTTGCGCAACAGGTCGGTGGTGGTCATGACAGCCCCTTTGGAATCGCGAATGTTGCGCCGTAATAGACCCTGCCGGACAGCTTTTGCAAAGGGCATCCCAGCCCTTGCGCACGCCCTCGGACGCTTTCATGGTGCGCGCGGGCATCTAAGGGGCGATCATGGGCTTAGGCGAAATCATCTTGCTGTTTTGCGGCGGCCTGATGGCGGGGATCATCAATGTGATCGTCGGTGGCGCGGGGTTTATGACCTTTCCGCTGCTTATGGCGGCAGGGATGACAGAGATCGAGGCCAACGCTTCTAACTTTGTGGCGGTTTTGCCGGCCAATCTGGTGGGCACCTATCTTTACCGCCAAGAGCTGAAATCCGTGCAAAAACATCTGGGGCTAAGGCTTGTGATGGCAGCCACGGGCGGGTTGATCGGATCGTTGATCTTAACGCTGACGGGCCAAGCCTCGTTCCAAACGGCGGTGCCTTGGTTGTTGCTGTTTGCCACCACCAGCTTTGCCCTAGGGCCGCGCGTAAAGGCCAAGATCGAAACCTATCCGCATTTTGAGCGCAGCCAATGGGCATGGCTGCAACTGACGCTAGAGTTTTGCGTTTACATCTACAGTGGCTATTTCGGCCTTGGCATGGGGATTATCTTATTCGCCATCTACGGCATTTTTTCGCAAATGACGCTGCACCAAGGCAATGCGGTGCGCAATATCACCACCAGCCTGTCAAGCTTGGTGGCGATTGCGATCTTTATTCACTCTGGATTGATCCGATGGGTGCCATCGCTGATCATGATGGCGGGGGCGGTGGCGGGCGGATTTATCGCGGTGCGCATCGCCAAACGCCTGCCAGCGGCTTGGGTGCGTCTGGCGATTTTGATCTGGGCCAGCGGGCTGACCGGACTGGCGTTTTATCGCTATTTCTGAACCGGCACCGACAGGCGTGCAAGCACTTTGGCAAAGTGCCCCGCCCCCACCCTTGCGCCCCCCAGCACTTTGCGGCATCCCTGCGATATGAGCGCATTTTTGAACGTCGATCTCTCCCTCACCGGGCGGCGCTGGTCGGGCCCGGCACCACAGGCCGCGCGGTTGGCCGAGGCTATGGGCCAAATCACCCGCCTGCCCGCCGCCCTGTGCCAGACGCTGGTGTTGCGCGGTGTGTCGCCCGAAGGGGCTGGCGCTTATCTGTCGCCAGCGTTGCGTGACTTGCTGCCCGACCCCTTGTCGCTGCGCGATATGGAACGGGCGGCGGTGCGTCTGTTGCAGGCGATCACTTTGCGCCAACGCATTGCGATCTTTGCCGATTATGACGTGGACGGCGGATCGTCAGCGGCCCTGCTGATCGTGTGGCTGCGGCACTTTGGGCTGACGCCCACGCTGTACATCCCCGACCGGATTGACGAAGGCTATGGCCCCAACGTGCCCGCTATGGCGTCTCTTGGCGCGGCACATGATCTGATCTTATGCGTCGATTGTGGCACGCTTAGCCACGAACCCATTGCCGCGGCCCGTTGCGATGTTATCGTGCTAGATCACCACTTGGGCAGCGAAACCCTGCCGCAGGCTTTTGCCGTGGTGAACCCGAACCGACAGGATGAAAGCGGCGATCTGGCGCATTTGTGCGCCGCCTCGGTTGTGTTTTTGACCTTGGTGGAAGCCAACCGCCGCCTAAAAGCGCAGGGCCAGCAAGGGCCGGATTTGATGGCGCTGCTGGATTTGGTCGCCCTTGCCACCGTGGCCGATGTGGCACCCCTGATCGGTGTGAACCGCGCCTTTGTGCGGCAGGGTCTTAAGGTGATGGCGCGGCGTGACCGTGTTGGCCTGCGCGCGCTGGCTGATTGTGCGCGGCTGGATCAGGCCCCCACCTCTTATGCCTTGGGCTTTGTGCTGGGGCCGCGCATCAATGCGGGCGGGCGCATCGGCCAAGCCGATCTGGGCGCGCGCCTGCTTGCCACCGATCAAGAGAGCGAGGCCGCAGCCTTGGCCGCGCGGCTGGAAACGCTCAACACCGAACGGCGCGAGATCGAGGCGCAGGTGCGCGAACTTGCCCTTGCACAGGTTGACGCGCACGGAACCCAAGGCGCGCTGGCATGGGCCGCCGAAGATGGCTGGCACCCCGGCGTGGTCGGCATCGTCGCCGCCCGTGTGAAAGAGGCGCTGCACAAACCCGCCGTGGTGATCGGGTTTGAAGGCGATATTGGCAAAGGCTCGGCCCGCTCGGTGACGGGGGTTGATCTGGGGTCCGCCATCCAGCGCCTTGCGGCCGAAGGGCTGATTGTGAAAGGCGGCGGGCATAAGATGGCCGCGGGCCTAACGCTGACGCGCGCGCAACTGTTGCCCGCCATGCAGCGGCTAGAGGCGCTGTTGGCGCGCCAAGGGGCGGGCACGCAAGGGGCGGGTGATCTGGACATCACAGCGCTTTTGATGCCCACCGCCGCCACGGTCGAGCTGATCGAACAGATCGAACAGGCAGGGCCATTTGGCGCATCCTCGCCTGCCCCGCGCTTTGCCTTTGCCGACCAAAGCGTCACCACCCGCCGCATGGGCACGGGCCATCTGCGCGTGACCTTTGGCGATAGCCTTGGCGCGCGGGTGGACGGCGTGTTGTTCAACGCCTTTGACACGCCGCTTGGCGATGCGTTGGAAGGGGCCGGCCACCGCCACCTGCATCTGGCGGGACGCTTGGAGATCAACCATTGGAACGGCAAGTCAAAACCACAATTCCGATTGGAAGACGCGGCCTTTGCATAAGATGAAAATTTCCTCTTGCGCCCCGCGAAGACCTTGATTAGACAGCCCCTCACCGACAGTGGCCCGTTCGTCTATCGGTTAGGACACCTGGTTTTCAACCAGGTAAGAGGGGTTCGACTCCCCTACGGGCTGCCATTTCGGCAAAATCACAAAATTAAGCTAAGTCATTGAACTCGCTTGCCGAAAGGCAGGAAAGTTCAGGGTTTTTCATGGCTTTGATCAAGATTAAAAGTGTATTGCCAAGGTTTATTGGCCGCGACTGCAAGGCGCAGTTAGGCTCGCCGAAAAAATCGGCCATAAGATAGGTTGCGCACTGTGCAAGGCGACCGAAGTCACGCATCCGCGCGATGGGTCGCAGGCAGGGCTTGGGCAAAGGGGAATCAATCCTTGGCCAGAAACCCCTGCGCAAGGGTGATGCCTTGGGCCGTGATCGTATGCGCAACGTCAGGAAGACTCACGACTTGGGTTTTGACGCCTGCCGCAGCAAGCCTTGCCCCCGCCTCGGAGCTGAAGTGGTGCGGCATGACTTGATCAGCCGTGCCGCCGATCAAAAGGGCGCGGGCTTTGAGGGCTGGGGTCGGGGTGCCGTCAAAGGCCAATCGTCCGGCAAATGCCACCACCTTTGCCACCTTGCCACGGGCCAAGGCATCAAGCGCCATAATAGCGCCTTGACTGAACCCGATCAGAACCACGTCGCGCGCCTTGGTCTGCGCCACGCTTGCGTCAATCAGCGCATCCAGCCCCGCCCGCGCCGCCACGACCCTTGCAGGGCGGTTGGCTTCTGTGATGCCTGAAACCGAAAACCACTGCCGCGCGTTTCCCGATGTGCCGAACACATGCGGCGCATCGGGGGATTCAAAAACGCTGTCTGGCACGACAGGCTGAAAATACCGCACCAACCCTGCAAGATCCGCACCGTTTGACCCGACACCGTGCAGCATCAACACAAGCGTTGTCATGCTTTCACCCAAGGCAGATCGGGTCCGACCGGCACGATGCCGTTGGGGTTAAGCGTTTTGATCGAATAATAGCCCTGTTTGATATGGTCAATGTTCACCGTCGCGGCCACATCGGGAAGGGCATAGACCCTTTCCAGATAGGCTTGCAGATGCGGGTAATCGACAATCCGGCGCAGGTTGCATTTGAACGCCCCATGATAGGCGGCATCAAACCGCACAAGGCTGACAAAGGTGCGAATGTCGGTTTCGGTGAAGCACGCGCCAAGCAGATAGGGGCGCTGGTCAGACAGGCGGGCTTCGAGCAAATCCAGCGTGGCAAATACAGCGGCAAAAGCCTCGTCATAGGCCAGTTGAGTGGTGGCAAAGCCAGCGCGGTAAACGCCGTTGTTCAGGCCCGCATAGATCACATCGTTCAGGGCGTCGATCTCGGTCGCCAGATCGGCGGGGTACAGATCGGGGCCAGAGGCAAGTGTGCCAAAGCCCGCGTTGAACATCCGCACGATATCGGCGGATTCGTTGGAAACGATGGTTTTGGTCTGCTTATCCCACAACGCGGGCACGGTCGCGCGGCCCGTAAAGGCGGGGTCGGCGGCGGTGTAAAGCTGGTGCAGATAGGTCGCGCCGTTCACCTCATCCAGCGTGGCCGCCGGATAGGTGCCAAAGCGCCAGCCCTGCGGGGTTAGGGCCGGTTCGACGATGGACATCGACACCACGCTTTCCAACCCTTTCAGCTTGCGCGCCATCAGCGTGCGGCTGGCCCAAGGGCAGATCAGCGCGACATACAGATGATACCGCCCCGCCGTGGCCGCAAAGGCGCTGCTGCCGTCAGATGTGACCCAGTTGCGAAAGCTGGAAGTTTGGCGCACAAAGCCGCCCTTTTCGTCTTTGGCTTGAACCGGTTGCCAGTCTTCTTGCCATATTCCGTTGATCAGCATGTTATTTCCTGACCACGGCAATCGGCGTGCCCCAAGGGTCTGTCAGACGATCCGATCCGCCCCGCGCCACAATTGCGGCATAATCGCCCGCGTCAGCCCGCAGCGTCACTTCGGCAAGGCCGGTCGCGGGAAAGGCCCGCGCTTTGGCGTTGCGGCTGTTCCAGATGTTGGTGGCGATGTGGTGGTGATACCCGCCCGATCCATAAAAGGCCGCACCCGGATAATGCGAGGTGACGGGCATGCCTATGATGTCACGGTAGAACTTTTCCGCCTCGCCCACATTGCCGACTTGCAGGTGAACGTGGCCGATCGTCAGCCCATCAGGGGCGCTGGCATAGGGCTTTTGGGCCGCACGGGCGACATCGTTCAGATCAAGCCCCTCGGTCGCCATCTTGATGCTGCCGTCTTTGTTGTACCAAGCCACACGGGGGCGGTCGGCATAGACCTCGATCCCGTTGCCTTCGGGATCAGCGAGATAAATCGCTTCGGACACCAGATGGTCAGATGCGCCTTGCAGTTGGATCTTGCTGTCAGCCGTATGGATCAGCCACGATCCCAAAGCCGCCCGCGTGGGCATCAGGAACGCGGTGTGAAACAACCCCGCCTCGCGCGGGTCGCTGCGGCGGGCGGCTTTGTCGGCGCGCAATTCGATCAGCACCTCACTTCCCAGCCCCAAGCGCACCACGGACGCGTCGCTGGAAAGCCGGTGCAGGCCAAGAAGCTTTTCGTAATAGGCGGCGACCTTGGGCAGATCATGAACCGTCAGCGTGATCGAGGCGATTTCAACAGGGGCAGAGGCGGTGGACATGGCAGTCTCCGAAAAAGGAAGGGGCGGCACATGGCGCATCGCCCCAAGTGCAGGTTAACGGTTGTCAACCGCGTAGGCACCAGCGCCAAGCAGCGCTTGAACCGCCATCACAACCGCCCAGAACGCGGGATATTCCCACCCACCATTGGGGTTCGAAAACACAAAACCATTCGCGCCGTGGCCGAAATACGCAGCGCCCAGCAGAACCGGAATCATCACCAGCGACACAAGGCGTGTCTTATAGCCCGCAAGCAGCGCCAGACCGCCCACAACCTCAACCGCGATGGTCAGATAGGCCAAAAAGCTTGGCAGGCCGATAGATTGGAAATAGGCAGCGGTGCCTGCAAAGGTGAAGACAAAGGCCTTGAACAGGCCGTGGAAGGTGAACAACCCGCCGTTGACAACGCGCAACAAGGCGGCGGCGGTTTCAGAATTCTTGGACGGAATATTGGTGGTGACGGTGGTCATGGCGCTGATCCTTTCAGTGATCTTGACTGACGCCAATTTGCGCCTTTCCATTTCGCACCGCAATCTGGCATCAAGGAAGGTTATTGCTTCCGTTTTGGAAGTTATCGCAAAGCCTTTGCCATGAAATCCACCAGCACCCTGACCTTGGCAGGCAAATGGCGGCCTGACGGGTACAGGGCGAAAACCCCCAAAGGCGGGGGATCAAAGTCTGTCAAGATCGCCACAACCCGCCCGTCAGCCAAAGCCGCATCCGCCACAAAATCGGGAACTGATGCGATGCCCAATCCCGCCTCTGCCGCCGCAAGGCAGGCACTGGCGTTGGAAAAGGCCAGCCGCCCGCTGATAGCAACCTTGCCCGTGCGAAAGGGCCAGCGATGCGGTTCGCGAAAGTTCAGGTCGATGATGCAGGGGTGGTTGGCCAGATCTTGGGGCGTCTGCGGCGTGCCGTGGGTGGTAAGGTAGGCGGGTGCGGCCAGCGCAAGCACCCGCGCCGTGCACAGCTTACGTCCGGTCAAGGTTGTGTCAGTGGGGGTTCCAACGCGGATGGCGGCATCAAACCCCTCTTCCACCAAATTCACCACGCGGTCGGCAAAGTGCACCTCAAGCGCAATTTCGGGGAACTCTGTCGCAAAGCGGGCCAGCAGCGGCGCAAGGCGCGTGGTGCCAAAGCTTAAGGGCGCTGTCAGCCGGATCAGCCCGCGCGGCGCGACGGCGGCATTTTGCACCTCGGTTTGCAGATCGTCCCACGCTTCGACCAAGGTGCGCAGGCGGTCGGCATAGGCTTGCCCTGCTTGGGTCAAAGACAAGGCGCGCGTGGTGCGGTTGAGCAGTTTGACGCCCAAGTCAGCCTCTAGCCGCGCCACCAGCTTTGACGCCTGCCCCGATCCCGTGCCCAACCGTGCCGCCGCCGCCGCAAAACTGCCGGTTTCGACCACCGTTAGAAACATCCGCTCTGGCCCAAGCCTGTTCATCGCCACCTCCAGTTTGGCGCAGTATGACGGGTGCAGCGCGCAAGGCAAAGTTGCCATATCAAGGGATTGGCTGGCAGCTTAAGAAACTTGCACTAGCTAGCCTAGCACCAGAACGCCGCAGGACCGACCAATGCCCAAGATGCGCAAGAAATCCGACCTTCCCTTTAAGACCTGCGTGGTCTGCGGTTTGCCGTTCACATGGCGCAAAAAGTGGCAGCGCGATTGGGAAAATGTCACCCATTGCTCTGACCGCTGCCGCGCAGGGGGCAAAGCCGCCCCCGCAAGGGCCAAGCCATGACCCGCCATCTGCGCTTTATCCTTGGCGACCAGTTGACCCGTGATGTGTCAGCCTTGACCGATCTTGACCCCGCGCAAGACGTTGTTTTGATGGTTGAAGCCGCGGCCGAAGCCAGCAATGTGCCCCATCACCCGCAAAAGATCGCTTTTGTGCTGTCAGCCATGCGCCATTTCGCCCAATCCCTCCGCGATGAGGGGGTGAAGGTTGATTACGTGCAAATGGATGCGGCGGAAAACAGCCAAGACCTTGGCACGGAACTGGCGCGCGCCGTGCAGCGCCACAGGCCCGCATCCATCATCGTGACCGAGCCAAGCGAATGGCGGGTGCGCCAGATGATGCAAACGTGGGAAACGGGGGCAGCACTTGATATCCGGCAGGATGACCGCTTTTTCTGCGCGCGGTCAGATTTTGCCGCCCTGACCAAGGCTCGCAAGACGGGCCGGATGGAGTTCTTTTACCGTGAGATGCGCCGCCGCACCGGTGTTTTGATGCGCGACGATGGCCCCGAAGGCGGGCAATGGAACTTTGACCCCGACAACCGCAAGGCCCTGCCGCGCGGCCTGCGCCCACCGCCCCGCCGCCGCTTTGTACCCGACGCCATCACGCGCGATGTGCTAACCCTTGTCGCTGCCCGTTTCGGCCATCACTTCGGCGATCTTGAACCCTTCGGCTGGGCGGTAACACGCGGCGATGCCGTGCACGCTCTAGACCATTTTATCACCGACTGCCTGCCCAACTTCGGCGATTATCAAGACGCGATGAAGGCGGGCGAGGATTTCATGTATCACAGCCTGATCTCGCCTTATCTGAACATCGGCCTGCTGACCGCCCGCGAAGTCTGTGCGCGGGCCGAAGCGGCCTATCACGCGGGCGCGGCCGCGATCAACGCGGTTGAGGGCTTTATCCGCCAGATCCTTGGCTGGCGCGAGTTTGTGCGCGGCATCTACTGGGCGGAAATGCCCGACTA
Source organism: uncultured Rhodobacterales bacterium (assembly GCA_903873585.1). Lineage (GTDB taxonomy): Bacteria > Pseudomonadota > Alphaproteobacteria > Rhodobacterales > Rhodobacteraceae > Stagnihabitans. The sequence continues at coordinate 860 of CAIQOV010000014.1, read as the reverse complement.
CGCCCAAACAAACCACCTGAACGCCACCCGCGATCTGCCCGCGTTGTATTGGACGGGGCAAACACCGATGCGCTGCATGGCCGAATGTATTGGCACCACGCGCCGCCATGCCTATGCCCACCACATCCAGCGCCTGATGGTCACGGGCAACTTCGCGCTGCTGGCCGCAATTGCACCAGCGCAGATTGAAGCGTGGTATCTGGCCGTCTATGCCGACGCCTTCGAGTGGGTTGAATTGCCCAATGTGCACGGCATGGTCTTGCACGCTGACGGCGGCCGGATCGGATCGAAACCCTATGCCGCTTCGGGCGCTTATATCGACCGCATGTCAGATTATTGCCAAGGCTGTGCTTTTGACCCCAAGGTTAAACTGGGGCCCAAGGCGTGCCCGTTCAACTATCTGTACTGGAATTTTCTGATAAAGAACGAAGCGACGTTAAAGCCCAACCCACGCATGTCGCTGCCCTATGTAACCCTGTCAAAAATGCCGCAAGAGCAGCGCGCACAGATCACCCAATCTGCCGACCTCTTTCTGGCGGGATTATAGACCGCAAGCGCCGTTGGGATTTGCGACCCATCGCAGCGCTTTGATGAAATGTCCCCCTTCAACAAGAGCGCCCTGTGCCGCCCGCGATTGCGGGGCGCCCCCTTAGGTGAGGTGCCGTCGCGGGGCATATTTTCAATTGAGGGGGGCAGTTGTTTGAAAGGTGTATTGGCGGAGGGAGAGGTCCTGGCAGCGAACTCTCTGGGCGGGGAGAAGTGAAGTCCCTAGTATAATTGCGAAAATTGACTTTTAAAGGCGTTTACGCAGGTTTGCGGTCCAACCCGCCCGTCAGAGACTGAGGGCTTCAAGTCTCATT
>CAIQOV010000013.1 GCA_903873585.1 uncultured Rhodobacterales bacterium | reverse complement strand
GCCTGTGGAAATAGCGGCCGCCGTGCTTTACCTGTCCTCGGCTGAGGCGGGCTATGTCACGGGGGCCACGCTGCATATCAACGGCGGGATGGCGATGATCTAAAGGCCGCGATTGGCTACGGAAAGAGTTTGCCTTGTGGCGCGACCCTTGCTATAGGCGCGGCAGGATTTACCGGGTAGAGTTTCCCGGAGCCCCGAAAAGGGGAGCCCGATCCGGGTGAAACGCCCCTTGGGGTACAGCTAACGGGGGCGACCCCAACGACAGAGGAAGTATTATGAGCGACATCGCTGATCGTGTGAAGAAGATCGTCGTCGAGCATCTGGGTGTAGAAGCCGACAAAGTGACCGAGAATGCCTCGTTCATTGATGATCTGGGGGCGGATAGCCTTGACACCGTTGAACTGGTTATGGCTTTCGAAGAAGAATTCGGCATCGAAATTCCTGATGACGCTGCTGAAACCATCCAGACCTTTGGCGATGCCGTGGGCTTTATCACCAAGGCTTCCTGATCGGTCATAGGCTGATTTGATAGGCGAGGGCACCTTTTGGGGTGCCTTTTGCTTTTGTGCCGTTGCACCAAAGGAAAAAGGCCCCGATGCAGCGCTGCATCGGGGCCTTATTTTGGGCTTTGGGGGACCGTTATTCTGCCGCAAGCCCCGGATGCTGTCTTGGGTGTGCGGGCGAAAGGGTGGCCAGTTTTTGGCGCAGATCGGCTTGGTCGGCGCTCAGCAGGGCCAAGCGTTCGGCCAAGACCTCGGGCGCGGGGGCTTGAGCTTCCTCTTCCTTTTGGCCCAGCAGGCGGCCGAACAGCTTGCCCAAGACCCAGCTTAGGTCGTCCATGATCAGATAAAACGCAGGCACGACGACAAGGCTTAGAACGGTCGATACGATAATCCCGCCGATCACCGCTGTCGCCATCGGCGCACGAAAGGCCCCGCCTTCGCCCACTCCAAGCGCCGAGGGCAGCATCCCTGCCGACATGGCGATCGAGGTCATCACGATGGGGCGGGCGCGTTTGTGGCCTGCTTCGACCACCGCAGCGGCGCGGGCAAAGCCGCGCACGCGCATTTCGATGGCGAAGTCGATGAGCAGGATGGCATTTTTCGCCACAATGCCCATCAGCATCAAAAAGCCGATCAGCACGGGCATGGACAGGGCAGAGCCTGTCAGAAGCAGCGCTGTGGCCACACCGCCAATCGCCAAAGGCAGCGACAAAAGGATGGTGAAGGGTTGGATGGCAGAGCCGAACAGCAAGATCAGCACCGACAGCATCAGCATCAGCCCCAACAGCATTGAATTGACAAAAGAGCCCATCAATTCGGCCTGCACCTCGGCATCACCGCCGGCTTGCAGGCGGGCGGTGCCCGGCAGGGTAACGGTGGCTGCGGCTTTGGTGAACGCCTCGGTGGCGGTGCCCAATGCCACACCGACGGGCAAGTTCGCGCCAATCTCTGCCAGTTTTGAGCGGTTCAGGCGCTTGATAGACGAGGGGCCTTCGCCAAGTCGCACATCCGCGACGGTCGACAGGGGGACCATTGCACCCGAGTTGGTGCGCAGTGGCAGCGACGCGATGCGGTTCACATTCTCGCGGCTGGTGTCGTTCAGGCGCACGCGGATCGGGATCAGGCGGTTGTCGATCGACACTTTGGCCAAGGCCGCGTCATAGTCGCCGATCGTGGCCACCCGCAGGGCTGCGGCGATTTCTTGGGCGGTGATGCCAAGGCGTGCGGCTTCGGCGGCGCGGGGGGTGACTTGCACCTCGGGGCGGGGCAAAGCGCCTTCGGCCGAGACGTTGGCAAGATAGGGGTTGCCTTGGGTTGCGACCAGCAGCATCCGAACGGCGGCGTCAAGGTCGGCTTGGGTGTCGGCCAGCACCGAGAAGCTGATGTCACGCGACCCGCGATCCCCCAACTTCAAGGCGCGGATGTCGGGGATTGTGGCGAGGCGGTTGAAAATTTCAGCCTCGATCTGGTTTTGCGGTACGGGGCGGCCGGTGTCTTTAACCTCTGGCACAAGCAGGCCCAAAAGCGGAATCCGGCGGCCCAGTTGGCTGAGTTTCAGCGCCAAGCTGTGGTCAAGTTTCTGCAACGTCACGGTCACGGTGGCGCGGCGCACATCAAGATCGCCGGTGGGCGATGCGCCGCCCAGAATGAAGATCTGGTCGATATAGGGAATGTCCTTGATCTTGTCATAGATCACGGCCGTGGCTTTATCCGTCTCGGCCAAGGTGGTGCCGGGGGGCAGTTCGACCGATACGGTGATGCGGCTGGCATCTTCGGGCGGGATGAACGAGCCGGGGACTTGCATCAGCAAGCCAACCGACACGATGACCGCAAAGATCGCGGCGACCAAGGTCAGGTAATAGCGGCCAAAGCGCAGCTTGCCGATGTGCCAAGTGCCGGTGCTGGCGGAGACAAACCAGATATAGCCCCGCATGATCCACCCATCGCGGTTACCATGTTCTGACCCTGCATCTGATGTTCGCATCAGATAGGCGGCCATCATCGGTGTGATCAGGCGCGCGACCAGCAGGGAAAAGGCCACAGCCACAGCGACTGTGATGCCGAATTGGCGGAAATACTGGCCCGGAATGCCCGGCATGAACGACACGGGCACAAAGACCGCGATGATGGTGGATGTGGTCGCAATCACCGCCAGACCGATTTCATCGGCGGCATCAATGGCGGCTTTGAAAGGGGTTTTGCCCATGCGGATGTGACGGGCGATGTTTTCAATTTCAACAATCGCGTCATCGACCAAAATGCCCGTCGCAAGGGTCAGCGACAAAAAGCTGACAAGGTTCAGCGAGAAGCCAAGCAGGTTCATCACCCAAAAGGTCGGGATGGCCGAAAGGGGCAGGGCGATGGCCGAAATCAGCGTGGCGCGCCAGTTGCGCAGGAAGATCATCACCACGATCACCGCCAAAAGCGCGCCTTCCAGCAAGGTGTGGATCGCGGCTTCGTAGTTGCCTTCGGTGTAAAACACAGTGTCGTCGATCATCTTGATGGTGGTTTCAGGATGATCGGCGCGGATTTTATCCAAGGTGGCGTTGACGGTGTTGGCCACCGACACCTCTGACGCGCCCTTGGCGCGAAAGACCGAGAAGGTCACAACAGGGTCAGCCCCCACGCGCGAGAAAGAGCGCAGTTCTTCCGACGTATCAACCACAGTGCCCAAGTCTGACAGCACCACATGGCGGCCTGACGGCAGGGCAATCGGGGTGGCAGAGAGTCTTGCAACGCTGGTGGCATCGCCGATGGTGCGGATTGCCTGTTCGCCTGCGCCAAACTCTGACCGGCCACCGCCCAAGTTGATATTGGTCACTTTCAACTGTTGGCTGACCGCTTGGGCGGTCACGCCAAAGCTGCCGAGTTTGACTGGATCAAGTGCGATGCGAATTTCACGGTCAGCGCCGCCGAACCGGTCAACCTTGCCCACGCCCGGTTTGCCTTGCAGGCCGCGTTTGATCGTATCGTCAACGAAAAAGGACAGTTCTTCAAAGGTCATGTTGGGCGCATAGACCGCAAAGGTCATGATCGCCTGACCTTCCACATCAATGCGCGTCACATTGGGGGCTTCGACATCGGCGGGCAGGTCGGCTTTGATGCGGTCGATGACGTCTTTGACATCGGTGACGGCCTTGTCGGTCGGCACTTCCATGCGAAATTCGATGGCGGTGCTGGATTGGCCAGAGCTGACGTTAGAGGTGACGTTCTTAACCCCCGTGATCCCTGCCACGGCGTCTTCGATCACTTTGGTGACTTGGGTTTCCATCTCGGCGGGGGCAGCACCGGGTTGGCTGGCGGAAACCAGCACCAAGGGCACGTCGATGTTGGGAAAGCGCGTGATGGGCAGGGCGTAAAAGCTTTGGTAGCCCAAGACCATCAGCAGCACAAAGGCCAGCAAGGGGGCTACGGGGTTGCGGATGGACCATGCGGAAAAGTTCATCGCGTTCCCCTTAATTCGTTGCGGCGGAAATTGGGTTGATCTTGTCGCCGTCGGTGACAAAGGCACCGGCTTTGGCAACGATTTGATCGCCTTCGGCAAGGCCCGTTAACACCTCTACCCAGCCGCCATCCCGAATGCCGGTGGTGATGACGGTGCGGTGTACCACGCCGTCTTTGACGGTCATGACGGTGGTTTCATCGCCTTCTGACCCGACAGCCGTGACAGGCACGGCGATGGCGGTGTGAGAGGCGACAAGGATATCCGCCTCGGCAAACATACCGGCGCGGACTTGGTCGGGTGTGTCAAGGGTGATGCGCGCGCGGCCCAAGCGGGTGGCAAGGTCGATGCTGGGTTCGACCAAGGACAGCGTGCCGCTCAGCGGTGGGGTGCCTGCGGCAAGGGTGATCGTGGCGGTTTGGCCCGTTTGGACGCGGGGCAGATCGGCTTCTGACACATCGGCGCGCAGTTCAAGTGCGCCGTCACGGGTAAGCAGGAACATCGGCCCGCTTTGCGCCGATGCCAGCGCGCCGATCTGGGCGTTGCGCGCGGTGATCAGGCCAGCGACGGGGCTTTTCACCTCGGTGCGCGAAAGTTGCAGGTTTACGGTATCAAGCTGGGCTTGCACGGATGTTACCTGCGCATCAGCCGCCGTCAGGGCGGCTTGGGCTTGGTCATTGGCGGCGTTAGAGGCTGATCCTTGTGCCAAAAGGGCCGCGGTGCGCAGGGCGGTGCGTTTGGCTTCTGCCGCGTTGGATTGGGCGGCGGCGAGGGTGGCTTGCAACTGGCTTTGCTGCAAGGTGAGCGTGGCGGTCGACAGCTTGGCCAGCACTTGGCCCGCAGTGACTGTATCGCCCACTTCGGCGTTCAGGCTTTCGATGGGCTGGCCTTCAATCAAGGGCACAACCGCCACTTGTTCCACCGGCGCAATCAGGCCCGAGGCGAGGATGTGATCTTCGACGGTGCGGGTGGCAACTTTGGTCACGGTGATCGCGGGCAGAACAATTTCTGGCGTGGGGGGGGCTGCCGTTTCGGCCTGAACCGCTGGCAGCAAAAGGCCCGTCAGGGCAGAGGCAAGCAGAACGGCTTTCAAGGACAAACGCATGGCGGGTCTTTCAAATGAAACGGTTTGGGAGGAGGGACGGATGGGCGATATGGGTTTGGTCATGGCGCGACCTGACCTAGGGCTTGGTCGATGCTGGCCAAGATCATGGCACGCACGGCGGTGTGGTCGATGTGCGCGCCACAAGACAGGCACGAGGCGGCTTTGACCATCACAAGCACAAAGGACGCTGTGGTGGAATAGCGCTGGTGGGCTTGGGCAAGGCTTAGGCCAGTTTCGGCGGCAAAGACGGCGAGGAAGTTGCCCAACACCTCGGTCTCCATCCGTTGGGCGGCTTGGGCGATTTCGGCGGAATGGCGCGATGCGGCTTCAACCTCGGTCCAAAGCGCCAGATCGTCGGCGCAGGCATCGCCCAGAACGCGGGCGCGGATGACTTGGCGCAGGGTGGCCATGGGTTGATCAGATGTCAGGATCGCGGCAAAGTCGCGTTGCACCATATCGGCGTCATGCTCGATCAAGGCTTGGATGATGGCGGCTTTGGACGGGAAATAGCGGTAAAAATTCCCCACGCTGATCCCTGCCGCGCGGGCGAGATCTTGCATCGAGGCCCCGTCAAACCCCTTGTCCAGAAAGGCTTGGCGCACCGATGCCAAAATGCCCGCCGAGCGGATGTCAGCGTGGCTTGGGGCAGGGGCGGTCAGGGTCATTTGCATGAAGCGCGGCAATCCAGTGTGAATGAACGTTCATTCAGGGAAATAGACTGATTCTCGCAGGCGTCAAGGGGGGCTGTTGCAGGCTGTGGGAGGGGCGTGTATCACCTGAAGGGAAAGCCAAGCCGCGACGGGTGCGGATATGGGCAGAGTTTGCGCTATGGAGGCACATTTGCGTCGAGTGGTTATCACAGGTTTGGGCATGGTCACGCCGCTGGCATGCGGGGTTGAGGCCACTTGGGCGCGCTTGCTGGCGGGACAATCGGGCGCAGGGCAGATCACGCGGTTTGACGCGTCAAATGTGCTGACCCAATATGCCTGCGAAATACCGCGCGGCGATGGCAGCGATGGCACGTTCAACCCTGACCAGTGGATGGAACCGAAGGATCAGCGCAAGGTTGATGATTTTATCATCTACGGCATGACCGCCGCTGTGCAGGCCGTGCAAGATTCTGGCTGGGTGCCTGAGACTGAGGACGACCGTTGCCGCACCGGCGTGATGATCGGATCGGGGATTGGGGGGCTGACCTCGATTGCCGAGACGGCGATTTTGATCAAGGAAAAGGGACCAAAGCGGGTTTCGCCCTTCTTTATTCCGGGATCGCTGATCAACTTGATCTCGGGTCAGGTGTCGATCCGCTTTGGGTTTAAGGGGCCGAACCATGCGGTGGTGACGGCCTGTTCAACGGGGGCGCACGCCATTGGGGATGCGGCGCGGTTGATCCAATGGGGCGATGCCGATGTGATGGTGGCGGGCGGGGCAGAGGCGCCGATTTCGGAAATTGGCATTGCGGGCTTTAACGCGTGCAAGGCTTTGTCGACCAAGCGCGCGGATGATCCGACCAAGGCGTCGCGCCCTTATGATGCAGACCGTGATGGGTTTGTGATGGGCGAAGGCGCGGGCGTGGTGGTGTTGGAAGACTACGACCACGCCGTGGCGCGCGGGGCCAAGATTTATGCCGAAGTGCTGGGCTACGGCCTGTCGGGCGATGCTTATCATATCACAGCGCCGTCGGAAGATGGCGATGGCGGCTTTAGGTCGATGCAGATGGCGTTGAAGCGGGCGGGGTTGCAGCCGGCGGATGTGGATTACATCAACGCGCATGGCACCTCGACCATGGCAGACACGATTGAACTGGGCGCGGTAGAGCGGTTGTTGGGCGATGCGGCCAGCAAGGCTGTGATGTCGTCGACCAAATCCTCTATCGGGCACTTGCTGGGCGCTGCGGGCGCGGTTGAGGCGATTTTCTGTGTGCTGGCCATTCGCGACGGCATAGCGCCGCCGACGATCAACCTAGACAATCCTGCGGTTGCGCCGAAGCTGAACTTGGCGGCGAATGCGCCCGTGAAGCGCAACATTGATGTGGCCTTGTCGAATTCATTCGGGTTTGGCGGCACCAATGCCAGCTTGGTTTTGGGCAAGGTTAAAGGCTGATGTGGCGCGCGGTTGCCTCTAACGCGCTGACGTTGTTCATCGTGCTGTTTGTGCTGGTGGCGGGGATCATCGCTTGGGGGCAGCGCAGCTATGTGGCGCCCGGGCCTTTGGCGCAGACGATTTGCTTTAAGGTGGGCAAAGGGGCGACGATGAGCGCTGTCAGCGCCGCTTTGCAACAGCAAGGGGCGGTCAGCGATGCGCGGGTCATGCGGATTGGGGCTGAGTATACGGGCAAGAGCGGGTTGCTGAAATTCGGCTCGTATCTGGTGGCACCGCGCAGCTCGATGCAGGATGTGGTGGCGTTGCTGACGACTTCGGGCCAGTCAACCTGTGGGCAGGATGTGAACCTGCGCATAGGCGTGGCAGGCGCGGAAGTGGTGCTGCGCGCTTATGATGCCAGCGTGGATGGCTATGCCGAGGTGGCGAAGTTTGACCCTGCTGTGGGGCCTGTGCCGCAAGCCTATATCGACGCGGCCACGGATGCGGATTTGCGCTGGCGGGTGACTTTGGCGGAAGGTGTGACTTCGTGGCAGGTGGTGGAAACGCTGAAAGCTGCGGATTTTCTAAGCGGGGATCTTAAGGCGGTTCCGCTTGAGGGCGCGTTGGCACCGGGGTCTTATGAAGTGGAAAAAGGCTTTGATCGCAAAGCCTTGGTGGATGAGATGCAAGCAGATCAAGCCGCCACTTTGGCCGAGTTGTGGGCCAAGCGGGCGGATGGGTTGCCCTATGCGTCGCCCGAGGAGGCGATGATTATGGCGTCAATCGTTGAAAAGGAAACCGGCGTGGCTTCGGAACGGGCCAAGGTCGCTTCGGTGTTCTTGAACCGCTTGGCGCAAGGCATGCGCTTGCAGACAGACCCGACGGTGATTTACGGCGTCACCAAAGGGCAAGGGGTGCTTGGGCGTGGCTTGCGGGTGAGTGAGCTTAAGAAGGAAACCCCTTGGAATACTTACATTATCGCCGGTTTGCCGGTGACGCCGATCTGTAATCCGGGGCGCGATGCGATTGAGGCGGCTTTGCATCCGGATGCGACGGATTACGTATATTTTGTGGCGGATGGCACGGGCGGGCACGCTTTTGCGGCCAACTTGGCCGATCACAACAAAAACGTGGCCAAGTACCGCGCGCTTCAGGCGACCGATGGCACGGCTACGGGGACGGGGAACTGAGGTTCTGGTTAAGATTTGGTAAAGACAGCGCACGCTAAGGCGCTGATACCAAACGATTTTTGGATTGACTTTGCGTCCGGTCCGGTCTATAGATCTGGGCATGCTGGAAGAGGTGGGTAAGCGGCACAGGGCAACCTGTGGCCGCTTTTTCATTTCCCGGCCAACCGGAGGGGCAGGGTTGAGCAGGCATGACAATAGACCACTTGGCCGAAGATGACGGCTCTGTCGATCTGGCAGAGGTGACCGAAAGCCTGTTGCGAGAGGCGGCCGAGGAATTGGCGCGGGTGCTTAAGAAAATCCGCGCAGGACAGATGGAAGAGGTCAAAGCCACGCCGGCTTTGACCCGTAACGTGAAAGACGCGTTCGAACTGGTTCAGTTGGAAAGGGGCCGTTTTGATAAACTCCGCAAACAGGTTGCCGGGACTGTCGGAACCCGAGAGCTGGACTTTGACGCCGCACGCCTTGAAATCGGGCGCAGGCTGGCTCGCCTCCGCGACGCAAGCGCAGGTTGACGGGTTTCTGGCGGGATTAAGCGAGAACGCTTTGCTGGCTTTGCCGTGGATGTTCGAATTTTGGGCGCTGCCGCATCAGATAGCGCCCGATGGGGCGTGGAAAACCTGGGTGATTATGGGCGGGCGCGGGGCGGGGAAGACCCGCGCTGGGGCGGAATGGGTGCGCGCGCAGGTGGAAGGGGCTTTGCCAGCGGATGCGGGCAGGGCCAAGCGTATCGCGCTGGTGGGCGAGACGGTCGATCAGGTGCGCGAGGTGATGGTGTTTGGCGAGAGCGGGATCTTGGCCTGCTCTCCGCCCGACCGGCGGCCAGAGTGGCAAGCGGGGCGGCGGCAGTTGGTTTGGCCCAATGGCGCGGTGGCGCAGGTATTCTCGGCCCATGATCCAGACAGTTTGCGCGGGCCGCAGTTTGATGCGGCTTGGGTGGATGAGCTGGCCAAGTGGAAGAAGGGGCAAGAGACGTGGGATATGCTGCAATTTGCCCTGCGCTTGGGGGATAACCCGCAGCAAGTCGTCACCACCACGCCGCAGAATGTGGAGGTGTTGAAGGCGATTATGAAGAACCCTTCAACCGTTAGCACCCATGCGCCGACAGCGGCGAATAGGGCCTATCTGGCCAAGAGCTTCCTTGAAGAGGTGACGGCGCGCTATGCGGGGCGGTCTTTGGGCTTGCAAGAGTTGGACGGGCTGTTGGTGGAGGATCTGGAGGGGGCCTTGTGGCAAAGGCTGGCTTTGGATGCTTACCGTGTTGACGCTGCCGCTGTTGGGCCGTTTGGGCGGATCGTGGTGGCGGTGGACCCGCCTGTGACGGGCACCAAGGGGTCGGATGCCTGCGGGATTGTGGTGGTGGGGGCTTTCACCGAGGGGCCGCCGCAGTCTTGGCGGGCGGTGGTGTTGGAAGATGCCAGTGTCACCGGCGCTTCGCCCGACCAATGGGCGCGTGCGGCGGTGGCGGCGATGGAGCGGCACGGGGCCGACCGCTTGGTGGTAGAGGTGAACCAAGGCGGGGATATGGTGGAAAGCGTGGTGCGGCAGGTGGACCCGCTGGTGGCGCTGCGCAAGGTGCACGCGACACGCGGCAAGCATCTGCGCGCCGAGCCTGTGGCGGCGTTGTATGAACAGGGGCGTGTGGCGCATGTGGCGGGATTGGGCAAGCTGGAGGACCAGATGTGCCTGATGACGCGGTCGGGGTATCAGGGCAAAGGATCGCCGGATCGGTTGGACGCGCTGGTTTGGGCGCTGACGGATTTGATTTTGGATGCGGCCTTTGCCTATCGGCGGCCACAGGTGCGGGGGCTTTAGGGCCGGATCGGGGAGCGAAGGCGGGGGGCCAGCCCCCCGCACCCCCGGGGATATTTGAGCAAGTATGAAAGGGGTGGGCCGCTTGGGGCGGTACTTCCAATCGCTGCGGGCTTTGGGCGCGCGGGCGGTGAAACTTTGCCCGTAGCAAACAGGGAGAGGCGCAATGGTCTTTGGGTTTTTGAAGCGGGGGCCGCAGGTTGGGGTGGAGCACAAAGCCTCGGCGGTGGGGCGGGTGGTGGCTTGGGGGTCATCGGGGCGTGTGGCGTGGAGCCCGCGCGATGCGGTGTCTTTGACCAAGACGGGGTTTTTGAACAATCCCATCGGGTTTCGCGCGGTCAAGGTGATTTCGGAAGCGGCGGCGGCTTTGCCTTTGGTGCTGCAAGACGCCAATGCGCGGTATGATCTGCACCCCGTGTGGGATTTGATCCGCAAGCCCAATGGCGCGCAGGGGCGGGCGGAGTTGTTTGAGGCGATCTATGGGTATCTGCTGCTAACGGGCAACGCCTATGTGGAAGCGGTGGCGGGCGCGGGGGCTTTGCCCGCAGAGTTGCACGTTCTACGCTCGGACCGCATGAACGTGGTGCCGGGTGCGGATGGCTGGCCTGCGGCTTATGATTATGTGGTGGGCGGGCGCACGCACCGCTTTGCGGTTGGTGAGGGGGCAGCACCCATTTGCCACATCAAGACCTTTCATCCGCAAGATGACCATTACGGGCTGTCGCCCCTGCACGCCGCTGCGGTGGCTGTGGATGTGCATGGGTCGGCGGCGAGTTGGTCAAAGGCGCTGCTGGACAATGCCGCGCGGCCTTCAGGTGCTATGGTGTTTAAGGGGGCGGATGGGCAAGGCACGCTGACCGCCGAGCAATACGAGCGCTTGGTGGGCGAGATTGAAAGCCACCATCAGGGCGCGCGCAATGCGGGGCGGCCTATGCTGCTAGAGGGGGGCTTGGATTGGAAGCCTATGGGGTTCTCTCCCTCGGACATGGAGTTTCAGAAAACCAAGGAGGCTGCGGCGCGCGATATTGCTATCGCTTTTGGCGTGCCGCCGATGCTGATGGGGATACCGGGTGATGCGACCTATGCCAATTATCAAGAAGCGAACCGTGCCTTCTTTCGCTTGACGGTGTTGCCGCTGGCAACGCGCGTGACGGCGGCACTGAGCCAATGGCTGTCGGGGTTCACCGGCGAGCAGATTGAGCTGCGTCCTGATCTGGATCAGGTGCCGGCCTTGGCGGGCGAGCGTGATCAGCTTTGGGCGCGGGTGGGGGCGGCGGATTTCCTAAGCCAAGACGAAAAGCGTTCGCTGTTGGGTTTGCAGCCTGGGGCTGCGGTATGACGGTTCGGCGAGGCGGCGAAGGGTCGCGGTATTTGTACGAAGGGTTCGATGCCACGTCGATGCGGCTGGAGGCCAGCGAGCGGGTGGCAGAGGAACGCTGGTCAGGCTTGGAGTTTCGCCTTGGCCAGATCGACGCCGCCCTAGAGCGGTTGGAAAAGCGCATCTGGGTGGGGGTTTACGGCGTGGCGGCCTTTTTACTCAGCCAGATGGCCGAGGCGATCATTACGGCTGCAACCAAATGAGGGACCAGATGTGGAGCATTCCAGGCGCGCCTGAGCGCAAGTTTCTGAAAGCCGAGGGGCCTGCGTTGCAGGTCACGGATGGCGCGGTGATTTCGGGCTATGCCAGCTTGTTTGGCGCGAAGGACCAAGGCGGGGATATTGTGCAAAAGGGGGCTTATGCGGCGAGTTTGGCTGCCAGCGCGAAGGCGGGGCGGGGGATCAAGATGCTGTGGCAGCACGACCCCGCCCAGCCGATTGGCGTGTGGGACGAGGTGCGCGAGGATGCCACGGGCCTATTCGTTAAGGGGCGCATTCTGACGGACGTGGAAAAGGGCCGCGAGGCTGTGGCTTTGCTGGCTGCGGGGGCGATTGACGGGTTGTCGATTGGCTACCGCACCCTAAAGGCGCAGCGCGATGGCAAGGGGCAGCGGCTGCTGGCGGAAGTGGAGTTGTGGGAAGTGTCACTCGTGACCTTTCCCATGCTGCCCGAGGCGCGGGTATCGGCCAAGAGCGACGCGCTGGATGACGAGGTTTGGGGCGCCTTGGCTGCGGCTTTTGAGGCGGCGCGGGTGAGTTTGGCCGCGCGCTGAACGCGTGACATTTCAAGCAAATCTAGGGAGAAGGATATGACCGAGACGAAAGCTCGGGTCGGGGAAGAACACCCTGCGCCCAAGACGGCTGTGGCAGAGGCGAAATCTGCCGTGGCGGGATTTCTGAACGCTTTCAAAGGCTTTCAGGATGATGTGAAGATCTCATTTCAACAGCAAGAAGAGCGAATGACCATGTTGGACCGCAAAACCATGACCTATGCCCGCCCCGCTTTGTCGACGGCGGTTGAAGACGATCTGTCGCATAAGAACGCCCTTGCGGCCTATTTGCGCACCGGCGATGACGACGGGCTGCGCGGCTTGACCCTTGAGGGCAAGGCGATGTCGACGGCTGTTTCGGCGGATGGCGGGTATTTGGTGAACCCGCAGATGTCGGACACTATACAGTCGATGCTGTCTTCCACCGCATCTTTGCGCTCTTTGGCGAATGTGGTGCAGGTGGAGGCCACGACCTATGACGTGATCGTAGACAACAGCGATGTCGGGTCGGGGTGGCAATCGGAGCTTTCGACGCTTTCGGAAACGTCCTCGCCCAATATCAACCGCATCTCGATCAAGCTGAACGATCTGTCGGCGATGCCCAAGGCCAGCCAGCGTTTGCTGGATGATGCAGCTTTTGATGTGGAAAGCTGGTTGAGCCAGAAGATTGCGACGCGCTTTATTCGCGCCGAGGCTGCGGCGTTCATCAACGGCACCGGGGTGGATCAGCCTAAGGGGATCATGCTGCCTGCCAAGGTCGCGAATGCGTCTTGGGCTTGGGGCAGTTTGGGCTATGTCGCGACCGGGGCCGCGAGCGATTTTGCCAGTTCTAACCCGCTCGATTGCCTTGTGACCTTGGTTTACGCGCTGGCGGCGGATTATCGGGCCAATGCGGCGTTTATCATGAATTCGAAAACTGCTGGCGCGGTGCGCAAGTTCAAGGACACGGTCGGGCGCTTTTTGTGGACGGATTCGCTGACGGCGGGGCAACCGGCGACGTTGATGGGCTACCGTGTGCTGGTGTCGGAAGACATGCCGGATGTGGCGGCGAATGCCTATCCGATCGCCTTTGGCGATTTTGGTGCGGGCTATACGATTGCCGAACGCCCTGATCTGCGCATTTTGCGCGACCCGTTCTCGGCCAAGCCCAATGTGCTGTTCTATGCCTCCAAGCGCGTGGGCGGCGATATCACGGATTATGCGGCGATCAAGCTTTTGAAAGTTGCAGCCTCGTAAAGCGCTATGCGCGCGGGTCTTGGGGCCCGCGCGCTTTTTTGCGGCCAAGCTGGGGAGAGTGACATGATTTTGACCGAAGTAAGCGGCGTGGCTTTGGGCGCGTTGCCGGTGCAGGGCTTGAAAGACCATTTGCGGTTGGGCACGGGGTTTGCCGATGGGGCGATGCAGGATGGCTTGGTGGAAAGCTACCTGCGCGCGGCTTTGGCCGCGATTGAGGGGCGCACGGGCAAGGCGATTTTGCAGCGGCGCTTTAAGCTGGTGTTGGACCAATGGCGCAGTGCCGAAGAGCAGGCATTGCCGGTGGCGCCTGTGGTGGCGATTGTCAGCGTGACGCTGGTTGCGGTGGATGGGTCTAGCACGGTGGTGCAGCCATCGGCCTATCGGTTGGCGGCAGATTTCCAGCGGCCCAAGTTGGCGGCGGTGGGGTATTTGTTGCCCGATGTGCCCACGGATGGGCGGGTTGAGATTGTGTTTGATGCAGGCTTTGGCGCGGTTTGGGCCGAGGTGCCAGCCGATTTGCAGCAAGCGGTGATGCTGCTGGCGGGGCAGTATTACGAACAGCGCAATGATTTTACGGGCGCTGTGGCGGGATTGCCGCAGCCGGTGCAGGCCCTGATCGAGCGCTGGCGCACGGTGCGGGTTTTGGGCGGGGGGGCGGCATGAACGTGCATTTGAACCGGCCCTTGGTGCTGCAAACGCCGACACGGGTGGCCGACGGCGCGGGGGGCTTTGTGCTGGCTTGGGTGTCGGAAGGGGTTTTGTGGGGTGAGGTTGTCGCAGGGGCGGGCAGTGAGGCTGCGGGGGTAGAGGTGAGCCTTGCCAAGGTGCCTTACAGGATCACGGTGCGGGGCGCTGCGGTAGGCTCGCCGCAGCGGCCGCGTCCTGAGCAGCGGTTTGAAGATGGGGCTCGGCATTTCATCATTCTGGCTGTCACCGAACGTGACCCAAATGGCCAATACCTGACCTGTTTTGCCCGAGAGGAGAGCCCGCAATGACCTATCGTGCAGCGGCGGCTTTGCAGGGGGCGGTTTATCAGCGCTTAAGCACTTGGGCGGGGTTGAACGGCGTTGCGGTGGTGGATGCTGTGCCGCCCGGCACGGGGACGGGGACGTTCATTTTGCTGGGGCCGGAACAGGCCAATGATGAAAGTGACGGCTCGGGCTATGGGGTGGCGCATATGTTTGTCGTCAGCATCATTTCGGATGCGGCGGGGTTTATGGCGGCGAAGGCGGCGGGGGCGGAAGTGGCTTTGGCGCTGTGTGAGGCGGAGTTGGTGTTGGCGGTGGGGTCTTTGGTGGACCTGACCTTTGTGCGCGCGGTGGCCAAGCGGCTGAACACGGGCGAAAGCCGACGGATTGATCTGACCTTTCGGGCGCGGATCACGTTTTAATGCTTAAAGCGATGGAGAGTTATGATGGCTGTGCAAAACGGCAAGGACCTGCTGATCAAGGTGGATCAGACGGGGGAGGAAGATTTTGTCACGCTCGCAGGGCTGCGCGCCACGCGGTTGAGTTTTAACGCCCAAACGGTCGATGTCACCAGTTTGGAAAGCACAGGCGGGTGGCGCGAGTTGCTGGCGGGGGCGGGGGTGAAAACGGCTGCCATTTCGGGATCGGGCGTGTTTCGCGATGCCAATACCGATGCCCGTGCGCGCCAGATTTTCTTTGATGCCGAGATGCCGCAATTTCAGGTGGTGATCCCCAGTTTCGGCACAGTGCAGGGCGCGTTTCAAATCACCTCGATCGACTATGTGGGCACCTATAACGGCGAGGCGACGTTTGACCTATCGCTCGCCTCGGCCGGGGCTTTGACCTTTACGGCGCTGTGATGGGGAACCCTTTTGCAGGCGAAGTGAGTGTGAGCTTGGACGGTGTGCCGCATCTGGCCAAGCTGACCTTGGGTGCGCTGGCCGAGTTAGAGGCGGCGTTGGAAAGCGGGTCATTGGTGGACCTGATCAGCCGGTTTGAAGCGCAGCAGGTATCAACGCGCGATGTGCTGGCGCTGGTGGTTGCCGGATTGCGTGGCGGCGGGTGGCAGGGGACGGCAGGCGATTTGCTGCGGGTAGAGATTGGCGGCGGACCAATGGGGGCGGCGCTGATTGCGGCACAGTTGTTGACGCGGGCATTCTCGACCCCGGCGGCGCGATGAGCGGGTTTGACTGGGCGGGGCTGATGCGGGCGGGGTTGTGCGATTTGCGCCTGACGCCGGATGTGTTTTGGCGCCTAACCCCTTTGGAATTGAAGCTGATGCTGGGGGCGGATGGTGCTGCCCCTAGCCTTTCGCGCGCCCGCCTTGACGAGCTGGTGGCCGCTTTTCCCGATGGCAGAAAGGCAAGGACCGATGACGAGTATCGCAGACCTGACAGAGCAGATTGCAGCCCTTGAGACGACCTTGGGCGGCACGGCGGGGATGGTTTCCAGCTTTGATGCGGAATTGGGCAAGTTGCAGGGCAATCTGGCCTATACCGAAAAAGAGGTGGGTGCCTTGGCCAACGGGTTTGGCAACGGGCTGCGGCGGGCGTTTGAAGGTGTGGTGGTGGATGGCACCAAGTTAAGCGACAGTTTGCGCAGCTTGGCCAAAAGCATGGCCGACACGGTGTTTAACGCGGCGTTAAAGCCCGTGACGGATCAGTTCGGCGGGTTGTTGACGGGGCTTTTGGGGCAGGGCTTTGCCAAGGGCGGGGCCTTTGTGCAGGGGCAGGTGATGCCCTTTGCGCGCGGCGGCGTGGTGTCGCAGCCCACGACCTTTCCGATGCGCGGTGGCACGGGGCTGATGGGCGAAGCGGGGCCAGAGGCGATTATGCCGCTGACGCGGGGGGCGGATGGCAGTTTGGGGGTTCGCGCTTCGGGCGGGGGGCAGGCTGTCACTGTGGTGATGAACATCGCCACCCCCGATGTGGCGGGCTTTGCGCGCAGCCAATCGCAGATCGCAGCGCAAGCCATGCGGGCTTTGGCGCGCGGCCAGCGCAACCGGTAAGGAGAAGGCGATGTCGTTTCATGAGGTGAGATACCCCGTGCGGTTGAGCCTAGGCTCTTCCGGCGGGCCGGAGCGGCGCACTGAAATCGTCACGCTGGTGAACGGGTTTGAAGAGCGCAACAGCCCTTGGGCGCATTCGCGCCGCCGCTATGATGCGGGGGCGGGGATGCGCTCTTTGGACGATCTGGCGGCGCTGATTGCGTTTTTTGAAGCGCGGCGCGGGCAGTTGCACGGGTTTCGCTGGAAGGATTGGGCGGATTACAAGACGTGTTTGCCCTCGCAATCTGTCAGCGCCTTGGATCAAGAGATTGGTCTAGGCGACGGGGTTACAACGGTTTTTCAGTTGAAAAAGACCTATGCCTCGGGCGGTTCGGTTTATGTGCGCGATTTGGTGAAGCCTGTGGCGGGCAGCGTGACGGTGGCGGTGGCGGGGGTGGTGCAGACCGCGCCCGCCGCGTTTACCTTTGAAGAAACGAACGGGATTGTTGTGTTCAACCGCCCCCCCGCGCTGGGCGTGGCGGTGACGGCGGGGTGCGAGTTTGATGTGCCGGTGCGGTTTGATACCGATCGCATCAACGCCTCGATCAGCAGTTTTCAGGCGGGGGAAATTCCTGCGGTTCCGGTGATTGAGGTGCGGATATGAGCCTGTCTGCGGGGTTTTTGGCACATCTGGCGACGGGGGCGACTTCGGTGTGCCAATGCTGGGCGGTGTCGCGGCGCGATGGGGTGGTGTTGGGCTTTACCGACCATGACCGTGATCTGGCCTTTGAGGGGATCGTGTTTCGCGCGGCAAGCGGGATGACGGCGCGGGCGTTGCAAACGGGCACGGGGCTTGCGGTTGATAACAGCGAGGCGGTGGGGGCGTTAAGCGATGCCTGTGTCAGCGAGGCTGACCTTATGGCAGGGCGGTTTGACGGGGCAGAGGTGCGCAACTGGATCGTGAATTGGCAAGATGTGGGCCAGCGCCTGATGCAGTTTCGCGGCAGTTTTGGCGAGGTGACACGGGCAGGCGGGGCGTTTCGCGCTGAATTGCGCGGGCTGAGCGAGGGGCTGAACCAAGTGCAGGGCTTGGCCTATCAGCGGGCGTGTTCGGCGGTGTTGGGCGATGCGCGGTGTGGGGTGGATCTGGCGCGTGCGGGGTTGGCGTTGGAAGTGCCGATTGTCGCCAAGGGGGGGGCGGGGGTTTACAGTGTGGCGGCTGTGGCGGGCTTTGCGCAAGGGTGGTTTCAGCGGGGGCGCGCACGGATGATGACCGGTGATGCGGCGGGGTTGGTGGGTTTGGTGAAGTTTGACCAAACCGAAGGCGTGCTGCGGCGGTTGGATTTATGGGTGGATTTTGCGCGCTCTGCCGCCGTGGGGGATGTGATCAGGCTAGAGGCGGGGTGTGACAAAAGTGCCGACACCTGCCGCGACAGGTTCGCCAATTTCGCCAACTTTCGCGGTTTTCCCCATATTCCGGGGGAGGATTGGATGACGTCTTATCCGGTGTCGGGCAAGGGCAATGACGGCGGCAGTCTATCCAAATGAGCGGGCGGTTGGAGGTGGTGGCGCAAGCACGGCTTTGGCTGGGCACGCCTTATGTGCATCAGGCGTCACGGCTTGGGGCGGGGACGGATTGCCTAGGGCTGCTGCGCGGGGTGTGGCGCGCTGTGCTGGGGCCAGAGCCGGAACGCGTGCCGGCCTATACGATGGATTGGAGCGAGGCGGAGGGCTGCGAAGAAATGCTTGGCGCAGCACGGCGGTGGTTGGTGCCCTTGCCCGTGGGTAGGCTTGCTGCGGGCGATGTGGTGGTGTTTCGGATGCGGGCGGGGATGGTGGCCAAGCATTTGGGCATTGTGAGTGAAGCGGGGCCGCAGGCGCGGTTTATCCATGCCTACACCGGCCACGGTGTGGTGGAAAACGCGCTAACCGAGCCTTGGGCGCGGCGGATTGTTGGACGGTTTGAATTTCCCAAAGGAGCGTGAAGATGGCCACTCTGGTTTTGTCGGCGGCAGGGGCTGCGGTGGGCGCGGGCTTTGGCGGGTCGGTCTTGGGCCTGTCGGGGGCGGTGATTGGCCGTGCGGTTGGGGCCACGATTGGGCGGTCAATCGACCAGCGCATTTTGGGGGGCGGGTCTGAAGCGGTCGAGCAGGGGCGGGTTTCACGCTTTCAGGTGACAGGCGCCAGCGACGGGGCGGCGGTGGCGCGGGTTTGGGGGCGGATGCGGGTGGGTGGCCAAGTGATCTGGGCCAGCCGCTTTCAGGAAACCGCACAGCGGTCTGGTGGCGGGGGCAAGGGTGCGCCGCGATCAACCTCGACCAGCTATAGCTACTCGGTCAGTTTGGCGATTGCGCTGTGTCAGGGGCCAGCCTTGCGGGTGGGGCGGGTTTGGGCGGATGGGATCGAGATTGCGGTGGGCAGTTTGGATCTGCGGTTTTACTCCGGCCATGACAGCCAGATGCCTGACCCCAAGATTGAGGCGGTAGAGGGGGCGGGGCAAGCGCCCAGCTACCGTGGTGTGGCCTATGTGGTGATCGAGGATCTGGACCTGTCGCGCTTTGGCAACCGCGTGCCGCAGTTCAGTTTTGAGGTGATCTGTCGGGCGGTTTCAGCGCAAAGCGCTGACAGCGATATAGCCGCCTGCGTGCAGGCTGTGGCGCTGATCCCGGGGACGGGGGAATATGCGCTGGCCACGACCAAGGTCAGCTTTCAAGACGGGCCGGGGGTGCGCACAGCGGCGAATGTGCATTCGGTTGAGGATAAGACCGATTTCAGCCTATCGTTGCAGCATTTGGGCGCAGAATTGCCACGTTGCGGGTCGGTTTCCTTGGTGGTGAGTTGGTTTGCGGGCGACTTGCGCTGCGCGCAGGCCCAAGTGCGGCCCAAGGTGGACCAGAACACACAGGACGGGGTTGAGATGCCTTGGCTGGTTGCGGGGGTGAACCGCAAGGCAGCACAGGTCTTGGCGCAACGCGAGGGGCGGGCGATTTATGGCGGCACACCCGCAGATCGCTCTGTGGTCGAGGCGATTGCCGCGCTTAGGGCTTGTGGCAAAGAGGTGATGTTTTATCCGTTTGTGCTGATGGATCAGATGGCGGGGAATGGGTTGGCGGATCCTTGGTCGGATGCGGCGGATCAACCTGTCTTGCCATGGCGTGGGCGGATTACCTTGGCCAAAGCGCCGGGGCAGGCGGGCAGTGCTGATCGCAGCGCTTTGGCCGAGGCTGAGATTGCCGCGTTTATGGGGGAGGCTTTGGCGGGTGATTTTCGGCGGGCCAATGGGCAGGTGATTTACAACGGCCCGCAGGATTGGGGATTTCGACGCTTTATTCTGCATTATGCGCATGTGTGCGCCTTGGCGGGGGGGGTGGATGCGTTTTGCATCGGGTCGGAACTGCGCGGGTTGACGCAGGTGCGCGGGGCTGGGGACAGCTTTCCTATGGTGGCGGCCCTGCGCCAATTGGCGGCAGAGGTGCGGGTGGTTTTGGGGGCTACGACCAAGATCAGCTATGCGGCGGATTGGTCAGAATATTTTGGCTATCAGGCGGATGGGAACCACTACTTCCACCTTGATCCCTTATGGGCGGACCCCAACATAGATTTTGTCGGCATCGACAATTACATGGCCCTGTCGGATTGGCGGGATGGGACCGCGCATCTGGATGCGGCTTGGGGGTCGATTTACAATCTAGAGTATCTAAAGGCGAATATTGCGGGGGGGGAGGGTTTTGAATGGTATTACGACTCCCCCGCCACCGCCGCCGCGCAGTTGCGCCGCCCGATTGTGGATGGGGATTACGGCGAGGATTGGATTTATCGGCCCAAGGATTTGGCGGGATGGTGGGGCAATGCGCATCATGAGCGGATCGGCGGGGTAAGGGCTTCTGCCGCGACAGAGTGGCGCGCTGGGATGAAGCCTATTCGCTTCACCGAATACGGTTGTGCTGCATTGGATAAGGGCACGAATGAGCCGAACCGGTTTTTGGATGCGGCCTCTTCGGAATCGGGTCTGCCGCGCGCTTCGAACGGGCGGCGGGACGACTTTTTGCAACTGCAATACTTTCGCGCCATGCATCAGTTTTGGTCTGATCCGGCGCATAACCCTGCTGCGACCTTTTATGCGGGGCGCATGGTGGATTGGGCGCATTGCCATGCTTGGGCATGGGATGCGCGGCCTTTTCCCGAGTTTCCGGCAAATGCGGATGTTTGGGGGGACGGGGCGAATTATGACCGTGGCCATTGGCTGAACGGGCGCAGCACGGGGCAGGCTTTGTCGGCGGTGGTGCAAGATATTTGTGATGCGGCGGGGGTGGGGGCGGTCGATGTGACGGCCGCCTATGGGCTGGTGCGCGGCTATAGCGTGACCGATACCGGCACGGCCCGCAGCGCGTTGCAGCCGTTGATGACGGCCTGTGGAATGGATGTGGCCGAGCGGGAAGGCGCTTTGACCTTTCAGATCCGTGACGGTGTGGCCAAAGCTGCGCTGGATGTAGGGCGCATGGCGCAGGTGGGCGATATTGACGGCGGGCTGGAAACAGCGCGCGCCGCCGAGGCAGAGACGGCGGGGCGGGTGCGGCTGACCTATGTCGAGGCCGAGAACGATTTTGCAGTGCGCACGGCAGAGGCGATTTTTCCCGATGAAACCTCGGTCAGCGTGACGCAAAGCGAGGTGGCGCTGCAACTGACCAACGCAGAGGCCCGCGCCGTGGCGGAACGCTGGTTGGTTGAGGCGCGCGTGGGGCGGGACGGGGCGCGCTTTGCCTTGCCCAAGTCGGCGCTGGGCCTTGGGGCGGGGGATGTGGTCGACGTGGGCGGGCTGTCTTACCGGATTGACCGTGTGGAAACCGGCGACACCCTGCTGGTCGATGCGGTGCGGGTGGATGCGGGGGCCTACCTGCCCGCTGAGGATTTGGCGGGTCGCACGAACCGCGCCTCTCCGGCTGTGGCTTTGCCGGTGTTTCCCTTGTTCATGGACTTGCCCTTGCTGACCGGCTCTGAAGTGCCGCACGCCCCGCATATTGCCGCCACCGCCAGCCCTTGGCCGGGGCGGGTGGGGGTGTGGAGTGCGGGCGGGGCGAATGGGTTCAGTCTGAACCAACAGTTGGAAATTCCCGCTGTGATGGGCGTCACGCAAACCGCGATGCGCGCCAGCCCTGCTCCGGTTTGGGATAGGGGGGCGGCGCTGCGGGTGAAGCTGTCGGTGGGGGAATTGTCGTCGGGTACGGTGAGCGATGTGTTGAACGGTGGCAATTTGGCGGTGATTGGCGACGGCTCGGCAGAGAATTGGGAGGTGTTTCAGTTTGTGAAGGCTGAACTTGTCGCCCCCAAGACTTACGAGCTTCGCCTGCGCCTGCGCGGCCAAGCGGGCAGCGATGGGGTGATGCCGGATGTCTGGCCGGTGGGCAGCTATTTCCTGCTGATCGACAGCGCTGTGCCGCAGATTGAACTAGGGGCGGCGGCGCGGGGCTTGCTGCGCAATTACCGCGTGGGGCAGGCGGATTTGGGCTATGGTAATGCCCAAGTTGTCAGCGAGTCTATCGCCTTTGCCGGGATCGGGCTGCGGCCCTATTCGGTGGCGCATCTGCGTGCGCAGGGTGCTGCGGGCGGGCCGATCAGCTTAAGCTGGGTGCGCCGCACGCGGGTTGAGGGGGATAGCTGGCTGGGCATGGATGTGCCCTTGGGCGAGGATGCAGAACTGTATCAGGTGCAGGTTTTGCACGATGATCGGGTGGTGCGGCAAGAATTGGTGGCCAATCCGCGCTTTACCTACAGCGCAGCGATGCAGGCGCAAGATGGGGTGGGGGCGGGCTTTCGCCTGTCGGTGGCCCAGATGTCGGGCCGCTTTGGGGCGGGGCCGGCCAAACAGGTCTCCATTGGCTGATGCGGGGGCGCGGGGGTATGAAGTAGCAAAAACCTGTGGTAAAGTCAGGGTTCAAGAGGATAAAATCATGGCCGAACCCAAAGCAAAATTCACCTCTGTCGATCCGGTTTGGCAGCGCGTGCGCGACGAAGCCGCCGAAGCTGTGCGCGCCGAACCGCTGTTGGGCGGTTGGATTCATGCCAGCCTGCTGCACCATTCCAGTCTAGAACGCGCTTTGGCCTACCGCTTTTCGCAAAAGCTGGCGTCATCCGAGATGAGCGAACAAATCCTGCGCGAAATCGCGGATGAGGCCTATGCCAACGACCCTGAACTGGGCCAAGCGGCGCGGGCCGATATCATGGCGGTCTATGACCGCGACCCCGCCTGCCACCGCTTTTTGCAGCCGATCTTGTTTTTCAAGGGCTTTCACGCCGTGCAAGCCTACCGCATCGGCCATTGGCTTTGGACACATGGCCGCCAAGACATGGCCTATTTCGTGCAAATGCGGGTGTCAGAGGTGTTCTCGGTTGACATTCACCCCGCAGCGCGCATCGGCAAGGGCATTATGATTGACCACGCCCATGCGATTGTCATTGGTGAGACGGCGGTGGTGGGCGACAATGTGTCCATGCTGCATTCGGTGACTTTGGGCGGCACGGGCAAAGAAGACGGCGACCGCCACCCCAAGATCGGCAACGGTGTGCTGATCGGGGCAGGGGCCAAGGTTTTGGGCAATATCGAAGTGGGCTATTGCAGCCGGATTGCCGCAGGGTCGGTCGTGCTAAGTGATGTGCCGCATAACACCACTGTGGCGGGTGTGCCCGCACGGGTGATTGGCGAGGCGGGGTGTTCGCAGCCGTCGATCACGATGGATCAGTTGATCTCGGGCGAGATTTAAGCCTTTCAAATGCAAAGCGGCCAGAGCTTGCGCTCTGGCCGCTTTTTCATATCTGCCGTTTGGCTTTAGGCCAGCATGGCGATGGGGTTTTCCAACAACTCGACCACAACTTTCAGGAACTCTGCCCCCAAAGCGCCGTCGATCACGCGGTGATCGACCGACAAGGTCATCGACATAACGGTGGCCACGCCGATGGAATTGTCTTTCAACACCACCGGCTTTTTGATCCCTGCACCCACGGCCAGAATGGCGCCATGCGGCGGGTTGATCACGGCGTCGAAATTCTCGACCCCCATCATCCCCAGATTGGAAATCGCAAAGCTGCCACCTTGGTATTCGTGCGGGCTGAGCTTTTTCGTTTTGGCCCGTGCGGCAAGGTCTTTCATTTCAGCCGACAGGGCCGACAGGGTCTTGCTGTCCGCATCGCGCAGAACGGGGGTGAACAACCCGCCGTCCACCGCGACTGCCACGGCGACATCGGATGGCTTCAGCTTCAAAATACGATCCCCTGCCCAAACCGCATTGGCATTGGGCACGGCTTGCAGCGCCAAAGCGCAGGCTTTGATGATGAAATCGTTGACCGAAAGCTTGATGCCGCGCGTTTCCAAGCCTTTGTTCAGCTGCTCGCGGAAAGCCATCAGCGCATCCAAACGCACCTCGCGGCGCAGATAGAAATGCGGAATGGTTTGCTTGGCCTCGGTCAGGCGGGCGGCGATGGTGCGGCGCATTCCGTCAAGGGTGACTTCGGTATAGGCGCGGTCGGCATACATCTTCATCACGGTGTCTGCCGTCATGCCGGTGGGCATAGATGCCTTGGCCGGTGCTGCGGCGACAGGGGCGCCTGAGGCTTCCACCTTGGCGGGTGTAACGGCTTTTGACCCTTCGACATCGGCCTTCACGATCCGGCCATGCGGGCCTGATCCTGCGACACCTGTCAGATCAAGCCCCTTTTCCAAAGCAATCCGCCGCGCCAAGGG
>CAIQOV010000012.1 GCA_903873585.1 uncultured Rhodobacterales bacterium | reverse complement strand
GGCAGCGCCTCGCCCATCGTGGTGACGGGGTTGACCAACGGGGTCAGCTACACCTTCACCGTCACGGCGAGCAATGCGGCGGGGACGGGGGCGGCCTCGGCTGCGTCAAACGCGGTCACACCTGTGGCCAGCCAGAGCATCACCTTCGATGACCCCGGCGCGCAAAGCTTTGGGGCCAGCCCGACCTTGACCGCCAGCGCCTCGTCTGGCTTGACGGTCAGCTTCACCGCCACATCGCCTGAGGTGTGCAGCGTCACCTCGGATGGGGTATTAACCTTTGCAGCGGCGGGCACCTGCACGATTGACGCCGATCAGGCGGGCGATGCCCGCTATAGCGCAGCGCCGACCGTCAGCCAAAGCTTTGACGTCGCTCCGATTGCGCCAGATGCGCCGACGATTGGGGCGGCAGAGGGTGGCGCGGGCCAGGCCAGCGTCAGCTTTACGGCTCCGGCCAGCGATGGCGGGGTGGGGATTGCGGGTTATACTGTGACTTCGTCGCCCGAGGGGATTGTTGCCACGGGCAGCGCCTCGCCCATCGTGGTGACGGGGTTGACCAACGGGGTCAGCTACACCTTCACCGTCACGGCGAGCAATGCGGCGGGGACGGGGGCGGCCTCGGCTGCGTCAAACGCGGTCACGCCTGTGGCCAGCCAGAGCATCACCTTCGAAAACCCCGGCGCGCAAAGCTTCGGGGCCAGCCCGACCTTGACAGCCACCGCAACCTCAGGCTTGACGGTCAGCTTCACCGCCACACCGCCTGAGGTGTGCAGCGTCACCTCGGACGGGGCATTAACCTTTGCAGCGACAGGCACCTGCACGATTGACGCCGATCAGGCGGGCGACGCCCGCTATAGCGCAGCGCCGACCGTCAGCCAAAGCTTTGAGGTCACGGCCATCGCGCCGGATGCGCCGACGATTGGGGCGGTGACGGCGGGCGATGCGCAGGCCAGCGTCAGCTTCACGGCGCCGGCGCGCAGTGGTGGGGCGGCGATTGCGGGGTATAGGGTGACTGCCAGCCCCGGTGGTGCAACCGCCACGGGCAGTAGTTCGCCCATCGTGGTGACGGGGCTGACCAACGGGGTCAGCTATACCTTCACCGTCACAGCGACAACTGCGGCGGGCGAGCAAATCGACTCGGCGCCGTCGCCCGCTGTCACGCCAACCGTGGCAAGCCCGCCGCCGACGGCTGACGCCGGAGATCCGCAAATTGTGGATTCAGGCGCAGAGGTGACGCTTGACGGCATGGGCTCGTCAGATCCTGATGACCCAATCCTCGCGTGTCGCTGGACGCAGACCGCCGGCACCAGCGTTGATCTTTCCAACGAGGCGGTACCGCAGCCAACCTTCACCGCGCCAGTGCTTGACGTGGGGGCCGAACCGATCACGCTGGTGTTCGCCCTGACGGTATATGACCGGACACTGCAAAGCGCGGCGGATACGGTGTCGGTGACGGTGCAACCGCCCGACACAACCCCTGCCAGCGCCTTTGCCCAGAAGGCCGACGCCATTCGCCACACGTTAACCGACACGACACTTCACCATATGACCAGCTCTTTGGCGGCCAACCAAGCGATGGTGCAAGATGCCAAAGAGCGCTTTTTGTCGCGCGACGATCAAGCAATGGCCCTGGATGTCGACGGCAGTTTTACCGCCAATCCGGTCGGACTAAGCACGATGGGCACGTTCTATGGCCAAACCGTCCGCGAAGGTGGCGCACGGCGGTTGATTTTTGGCGCTTTTGATGTGCAACGCGACGATGACGGTGGCAGCAAAACCGCCACATTCAGCGGCAAAATCGCATTTGAGCGGGCGGTGTCACAAGATACCTTGCTGGGGTATTTCATCGGCGGCGATGTCGCGCATTCTACGCTAAACGGCAGTTTTACGGGCGGTCAGGATCACCTGCGGTTATCTGTGGGTGGCTATGCGGTGCACCAGATGGCAGACCAAGTCTACCTTGACGGTTTTGTGACCCTCAGCGCGGGGCGCGATAGCGTGACGATGCACGACAACGATCTTGCGCTTAAGGGGGATTATTCGACACGCGGGGCCAGCTTTGGCGCGGCCATCAGCGGTGTGATCGCAGCACAGGGCTATGAGATTTGGCCCGAATTGGGCCTGACAGCGGCGCGCACGTGGGTTGATCCGGTGGGCTTTACCGGCACGGCCAATGCCATGACCGACAACAGCTTAAGCCTTGATACCGGCCAAATATCCGTGATCAACCTGACCTTCCGCCCCGAGGTGCGTGTTGCCTTGGGCGGGGGCAGCGTGGCCAAAAGCCAGCATCTGCTGACCTATGCGCCGCGCCTGCTGTGCCAAAAGACAAACCACTCTAAAGCCTGCGGTCATGGCATTGAGATTGGCCTGCAATCGCGCAGTGCCGACGGACACGGCAGTTTTAGGGCCGAAATCCTGTCAGATTGGATCGACGGGCAAACGCGCACCAGCGGGCGGATGAGTTTTGAGTGGAAGTTTTAGGGCGCGCGCGGGGGCAAGGTGAATTTGCGTTTACGCTCTGCGGGTTTGGGCGGAAGATGCCGGGATTTTTTGGCGCAGGACGCGGGGCGGGGCGGCGGTGAACACCTGCATGAGTTCGCGGATGGGCTTGCCTTCGCGGGCGTGCAGGGGAAGTGTGCCAAGCTGTGGCGGAGGGTTGCGAACGTGACTGCATCTCCAAACGCGCGGCGGGTTTCGCGCGACAGTGCCTTGCCACTGCGCCGTTTGGCGATGGCGCGGCGCTTGTAGGCAGGGCATAATCGAGCCGAACCGTTGCAGCGATTTGCAACAAATGGGCGCTTGAGGGCAAGGCGTAAGCAAGCCGAGCCGTTGCAGCGATTTGCGACAAAGCCTTTATCCCACCGCCGTGCAACCTAGCCTGTAGGTTAGCCTAGCTGTTGCGCCGATGGGCGAAGGTGCCTGCATCTTCGGCGGCGCGGCGCAGGGCTTTGGATTTGTTGACCGTTTCTTGATACTCCGCCTCGGGGTCGCTGTCATAAACGACACCGCCCCCAGCTTGGATATACAGTTTTTCGTCTTTCAGCACCGCTGTGCGCAGCGCGATGCAAAAATCCATCTCGCCGTTGGCGGCGAAATAGCCGATGCCGCCGCCATAGATGCCGCGCTTTTCGGGTTCAAGCTCGTCAATAATCTCCATCGCGCGCACCTTGGGGGCACCGGACACCGTGCCTGCGGGCATACCTGCCAAAAGGGCGGAAAGGGCATCTTGCCCTTCGGCGATTTGGCCCACCACGTTCGAGACGATGTGCATGACGTGCGAATAGCGTTCGACGATGAATTGTTCGGTCGGGCGCACAGTGCCAAGTTTTGCCACACGGCCCACATCGTTGCGCCCCAGATCCAGCAGCATCAGATGTTCGGCGCGTTCTTTGGGGTCGGCCAACAGGTCGGCTTCCAAGGCGCGGTCTTCTTCGGGGGTAGCGCCGCGTTTGCGCGTGCCCGCGATGGGGCGGATTGTCACTTCACCTTCGCGCAACCGCACAAGGATTTCGGGGCTGGCACCCACCACTTGAAAGTCGCCGAAGTTGAAAAAGAACAAGAAGGGCGACGGGTTGGTGCGCCGCAGCGAGCGGTAAAAGGCAAAGGGCGGCAGTTCAAAGCTTTGGGTCCAGCGCTGGCTGGGAACGACCTGAAAGATGTCACCGGCGCGGATATAGTCTTTGGCCTTTTCCACCGCTGCGCGGTAGCCATCGGGGGTGAAGTTTGACACAGCCGCGCCCACGGCGGCCGCTTCGCCCAGATCGCGCTGCGCGGGGGGGGCGCGGTCAAGGTCGCGCAAAGCATCCATCACCCGCTCGCCCGCTTGGGCATAGGCGGCACGCGCTGACAGGCCCGAGGATACCCATGCAGGGGCCACCACCGTCACCTCGCCCTTCACACCGTCCAGCACGGCCACGACCGAGGGGCGCAGAAGCGTGGCATCGGGCAGGCCCAAGGGATCGGGGTTGATATGGGGCAAATGTTCAACAAGGCGGATCATGTCATAGCCCAGATAGCCAAACAGGCCAGCGGCAATCGGCGGCAAGCCTTCGGGCAGGTCAATGCGGCTTTCGGCAATCAAGGCGCGCAGCGAGGTGAGCGGATCACCCGCCTCGGCCACAAAGGCTGCCGCATCAAAACGCGCTTCGCGGTTCAGGCGCGCCGATGTGCCGTGGCACTGCCAGATCAGGTCGGGCTTCATGCCCACGACAGAATAGCGCCCGCGCACTTCACCGCCCGTCACCGATTCCAGCAAGAACGTGTCGGTGCGCGCTTCGGCCAGTTTCATCATCAACGAAACCGGCGTGTCGAGATCAGCCGCCAAACGGGCATAAACAACCTGATTGCGGCCTTCGGCCCAAGCCGCCGCGAAGGTGGCAAAATCGGGCTGCAACGTCATGGTCAGTTCATCCGCGCCTGAACGGCGTTGATCGCCGCTTGGTCAATCGTCAGCCCGCCTTGGGTCGTCATCGCGGTCGAGAACAGGTCATAGGCGTCTTGCGCCACAGATTGCGCGGCCTGAGTCGCAAGCTTGTCGACATCGGCCTTAGAGGTATCACTGGCCAGATCGGCGGGGGTGATTTTATCCAAACGCACCAGCGCCACGACCCCGTTTGCATCGACCTTTACCACATCGCCCGGTTGCAGCGTGAAGGCGGCCGCCAAGACATCGGCGGGAATGGCGGGCAGCTTGGCGTTGCGGGTGGCAGCGGCGACGTTATCGGTGATCCCGAGGGTTTCCAGCTTTGCGCCCGATTTGGCGGCGGCAAGGTGGTTGTCAGCCAATGCGGTCAAAGCCTTGGCCAAGGCTTCGGCGTGCGAGGCGGCGGTGACTTTTTCGCGCGCCTTATCAAAGGGAACCGGCGTGGGCGGCACTGTTTCGGTCACTTGCAGCACCATCACGCTGCCATCTGACAGGCTGATGGCTTGGGCGAAATCGCCCGGTTCCATCGCTTCCACCGCTTTGGTGAATTGCGCGTCTTGGGTGACGGGGTCGTTGTCATCGGCGCCTTTGGCGTAATCGGTACTGCCTTCGGTCATGCCCTGATCTTTGGCGGTTTCGGCAATGCTGGCACCACCGGCCAGAAGGTCATTGATCGGCTCGAACGTGTCAGCGATGGCTTTTGTGGCTGCGGCCAATTGCAGATCGCCTTTCAGCTTATCATGCGCTTGGTCAAAGCTGGTCGCTTGCGCCGGTAAAATGGTGTTCATGCGGTAAAGCGCAGGCCCAAGGTCTGAGGGCAGGGGGCCCACCACGCCGGGGGCAGTCAGACCAAACACATCCTTGCCCGCAGCGCCCAGTTCGGCTTGGGTGACATCGCCCATGTCGATATCGCCAAGGCCCAAGCCGCGCGCCTTGACCAGATCTTCAAACGATGTGCCAGCATCGAGCTTGGCCTTGGCGGCCTTGGCGTCTGCGTCAGAGGGATAGACCAAACGTTCGACCAAGCGCTTTTCGGGGATGTTAAAGGTGTCAATCGCCGCATCATAGGCGGCTTTGATATCCGCCTCGGCGACGGTTTGATCTTTGGCCAGATCGGCAGGTTGCAAGAGGGCGTAGGCGACGCGCTTGGCTTCGGGCCGCGTGAAATCGGCGATGTGGTCTTTGTAAAAGGCCTCAAGCTCCGCATCGTTGGGGGGGGGTAGCTTTTCGCGCAAGCTGGATTCGGTCAGTTGCAGCACGGTCAAACTGCGTGTTTCGGCCTGATAGGCATAAAGCGCATCGGTCACGGCGGGGGGTGTTTGAATTCCGCCGACAATGGCGGCTTGCAGCATTTGCCGCGACAGATCATCGCGCAGGCTGGATTCGAAGTCTTTGACGGTCAGGCCGTTTTGGTCGAGCAATTGGGTATAGGTGGTGCGGTCAAACTTGCCCGCGGTATCAAAAAACGCTTTGTTGGTGGCAATCTTTTGCGCCACTTGCAAATCGCCCGCCGATAGGCCCAAACGCAGCGCCTCGTTATCAAGGGCGGCGTTGGAGATCAGGTTTTGCAGGGTTTGCGCATCAAGGCCGAACATCTGGGCTTGGGCAAAGGTGAATTGCGAGCCGAACTGCTTGGAAAACTGCGCGATTTGGGATTTGAGCGCGCGCGCATATTGGTTGGTGCTGACCTGGACCTTGCCCACGGTCACCACCGTATCAACCTGATGGCCAAAGTTGCTGACACCGTAGCCGCCAAGGCCCACAACGATCATGCCCAGCAGAATCAAAGACAGAACATGACCGCCGGCCTTTGACCGTTTGCGCGGTTCAATCGCATCAGCGTCGGGGGGCGTCGGAGATTTGGCCATGTCGTGCGTCCTTTGCAAAGTGGCACGGGTTTAAGCTGAAAGGCAGGCAAGGGGCAAGGGCAGGGCGGGGGGGAACGATTTTTCTGCGAAAAATCTTGGCGCTTTGATCTGTTATGGGTTGAAGGTTGCCAATCGTGCGAAGAATTCTGCAATGCCGTCGCGGTCGATATTGGCAAAGGCGATGCGGATCTGGCGTTGGCCAGTCTTTGATCCTTGCGGTTGAAACATCGAACCGGGCAGCATCAAGATCGAGGCTTGGTCGACAGCGCGCTTGCACACCTCGGTCGAGGTAAGGTCAAAGGGGTGTTCGACATAGGCAAAATAGGCACCGCACCCCAGCAGGGTCCAAGCGGGCAGGGCGGCGAAACCTTCGATCATGGCAGCACGGCGCGCCAGAATCTCGGTGCGCTGCTCGGCGACCCAAGGGCCCAAGTTGCGCATCCCCCAAAGGGCTGCGATTTGGCCCAGTTGGCTGGGGCAGATGGCCACCGTGTCTAGAAACTTTTCCACCTGCGCCAAGCGGGCGGTTGACGCAACAATTGCGCCCACGCGGTGACCTGTCAGCCGATAGGCTTTGGAAAAAGAGTAAAGCTGAATGAACCCGTCGCCCCAATCGCTTTGGGTGAACAGATCGTGCGGGCGACCCGAGCGGCTGTCAAAATCGCGGTAGGTTTCATCGACAATCAAGACCAGCCCATGCCGCCGCGCCAGATCGCGAAAATCACTTAGGGTTTGGGCCGGATATTCCACCCCGCCGGGATTGTTGGGCGAGACAAGGACGATGGCCTTGGTTTTGGGCGTAATTAACGCTTCTGCCGCTGCGGCTGACGGGATCAGATCAGCCCCGCTGGACAAAGGCACGGTCGTGATGCCCGCCATATCAAGCCACATTTTGTGGTTGAAATACCACGGGCAGGGCAAAATCACCTCATCCCCCGCGCCTGCCAAAGTAGAGAGCACGGCGCAGAAGGCTTGGTTGCAGCCTTGGGTGATGGCGGTTTGATCGGGCGTGATGGTGCCATCGTAAGCGCGGCTCCACTGCTGGGCGATTTCGGCGCGCAGCTCAGGCAGGCCCAGAACGGGGCCGTAAAGATGGGCGTTGGGGTCGTTCAGCGATGCCTCGGCAATGGCTTGGCGCAGGCCAAGGGGCGGCAGGTCGATGGGGGCGGCTTGGCTGACGTTGATCAGGGGGCGGTTGGCGGGAAAGGTCACGCCCGCAATCCAGCGGCGGGCTTCCATCACGGGGGGCAGCTCGGTTGCGGCCATGGCAGGGTTCAGGGGGGAAAGCTGGGTCATGGCACTGTCCTTTGTTTGGGATCAGTCAACCTTGCCCAAGGCGCAAGCGCAAGGGGGCAGGTTGGACCGCTACCCTTTCAAGAACGCGCGGCGCGCATCTTCGGCCATAGATTGGCGCATCTCGACACGGGCCAGTTCGGCCATGGTTGCCTTGATGGCCTGCGCATCGGTGAGCGTGGCCAAAGTGGCGCGCAGGGCTGCGGCCTGCTTTTTCCAAGTGATCTCTTCGGGCAAAACCCCCGCCTCGGCCATGATGCGAAAGCCAATCGCATCACCGGCTGACACAAAGGCATCGCCGGTGCGGTCGGGCAAAGGTTTGCCTTCGCCTGCCAGCCCCTGCAACTGGCCTTGCAGCCGGGCTTTGGTCATCTGGCGTTCGGCCATGCGTGACAACCAAGACATCTTGACCTCCCTTTGGGCAAGTATCGCACAGGTTGGCCAAAAAGCAGCGCGCCTTCTGCTGGCTCGGCGCATTTGCGCCAAACCGCAAAGTGCTTCAG
This sequence comes from uncultured Rhodobacterales bacterium, assembly GCA_903873585.1. Lineage (GTDB taxonomy): Bacteria > Pseudomonadota > Alphaproteobacteria > Rhodobacterales > Rhodobacteraceae > Stagnihabitans. The sequence continues at coordinate 99,337 of CAIQOV010000012.1, read as the reverse complement.
CTGGATCAACGGCCGCGCAAGGATTACCCGAGTTCGGACAGCCGCTTCAGAGCCGCGTTCAGTTTGGCGGCTTCATCCTCGCGCGCTTCCAAGTTGGCTTTGGCTTCATCGACCACGTCTTCAGGGGCTGATGCCACAAAGCTGGGGTTGTTCAACCGCCCCTTCAATCCGCCGATTTCTTTGGCCAGTTTCTCCATCGTCTTGGTTAGGCGGGCTTTTTCTTCGGCGATGTCGATCAGGCCAGCGAGCGGAATGGCAAAGGCCGCCCCTTCCAGCGCAAGGGTGATCGCGCCTTTGGGTGCGGCCCCTTCGCTAAAGCCGTCAATCCGCGCCAAGCGGCGGATCAGGGTGTCGTTGCGGGCCCAAGCGGCGCGGGCGTCGGGTGACAGGGCGGTGGCCACAAGATCAACCTTCAAGCCAGCCGCCACATGCACCTCGGCGCGGGCAGAGCGGATTTCGTCGATCAGGGTGGTGACAAAGGCCATCTCGCGGTCGGCTTCGGGGGTGATCAGATCGGCTCCGTAGGTCGGCCAATCGGTATGCACCAACAGTTTGGCGCGCGTGCCCGTGGTGGACCACAGCTCTTCGGTGATAAAGGGCATGATGGGATGCAGCAGGATCATCGACTGATCCAGCACCCAAGCCATCGTCGCGCGGGTTTCAGCGGCGGCGGGGCCGTCAAACAGGGGTTTGGCGAATTCGACATACCAGTCGCAAACCTTGCCCCAGACGAATTTATAAAGCGAATCCGCTGCGGTATCAAAGCGGTAGTCTTTCAAGGCGGCGTCCACCTCGGCCAAGGTTTTGGCCGTTTCGCCGATGATCCACAGGTTGGCCGTGGCCGTGACCTGCGGCGGGGTGCTTTGGGTGGCATGGCCTTCCCACACCCCGTTCATCTCGGCAAAGCGGCAGGCGTTCCACAGTTTGGTGCCAAAGTTGCGATAGCCCGCGATGCGCTGCGTATCCATCTTCAGCGTACCACCGAGGGATGCCATCGCCGCATTGGCAAAGCGCAGCGCATCAGCGCCGAATTCGTCGATGATTTCCAAGGGGTCAATCACGTTGCCCAAAGATTTGGACATCTTCTTGCCCTTGGCATCGCGCACCAACCCATGCAGATAGACCGTTTTGAACGGCACCTCGTTCACCACGGCCAGTTGCATCATCATCATGCGCGCAACCCAGAAGAAGATGATATCCGCGCCGGTGATCAGGGCAGAGGTTGGGAAATAGCGTTGCAGTTCCGGTGTCTTATCGGGCCAACCTAATGTGCCGATGGGCCAAAGGCCGGAGGAGAACCATGTGTCAAGAACGTCGGGATCGCGGTCGATCAGTACGGCTTGACCTTTTTCTTCCAGATCAAGCAAATGCTCCTCTTGGTCAGCGGCCATTATGCGAACAGGGAGGCCATAGTGAGCTTCGGCCTTGGCAATCGCTTCTGCTTCGTTAGCTGCGCAGAAAATCACATCCTTGCCGGCAACCCAATGCTTTGAGATTTGCCATTTACCTTCATCATCTTGGAAACCTTTAGCCAAATTGGGCCCGTACCAAACCGGAATCTGGTGGCCCCACCACAATTGGCGCGAAATGCACCACGGCTCAATATTCTCTAGCCAGTGGAAATAGGTGCGCTCGCCCGATTGGGGCATGATCACGGTGTCGCCGTTGCGCACGGCATCAAGGGCGGGGCCTACGATTTTGGCGGTGTCGACAAACCATTGGTCGGTCAGCATCGGTTCGATCACCACTTTAGAGCGGTCGCCAAAGGGCTGCATGATCGGCTTGGCGTCCACCACAGGTTCCAGATGCAGCGCCTCTGACCCCGTTTCTTCGTCAATCGTTTTCACCAACACGGTCACGGCTAGGCCCGCGGCGGTGATATCGGCCACCACTTGCTTGCGCGCTTCGAACCGGTCAAGGCCACGGTACTTTTCGGGCACAAGGTTCAGGCTATCCACTTCCGCTTCATTTGCCGCAGCCCCCGCAGCAATCTCACGCGCGCGGGCTACGGCGACGTCATAGGGCGCGCCGTCAGATCGCATGGCACCGCGTGTGTCCAGCAGGCGGTAGCAGGGCAGGTTGGCGCGTTTGGCGACTAGGTAATCGTTGAAATCATGCGCGCCGGTGATTTTCACCGCGCCCGATCCAAAACTTGGGTCGGGGTATTCGTCGGTGATGATCGGGATCAGGCGGTCGCACAGCGGCAGGTGCACCATTTTGCCCACGATGGGCGCATAGCGCGCGTCTGACGGGTGCACGGCAACCGCGCCGTCGCCCAGCATGGTTTCAGGGCGCGTGGTGGCGATAGAGATGTAGTTGCGCTTTTCGCGCAAGATCACCTGACCTTCGGCGTCTTTCTCTACATATTCATAGGTTTCTCCACCGGCGAGGATGTATTTGAAGTGCCACATATGGCCCTTCACCTCGATATTCTCGACCTCTAGGTCGGAAATCGCGGTTTCAAAATGGGGGTCCCAGTTGACCAAGCGCTTGCCGCGGTAGATCAGGCCCTTGTTGTACATATCGACGAAAACCTTGATCACCGCGTCGGGAAAGTTGCCCGACATGGTGAACGCCTCACGGTCCCAATCACATGACGCACCTAGGCGTTTGAGCTGGTTGATGATCGTCCCGCCAGATTGGTCTTTCCACTCCCACACCTTGGCCAAAAACGCCTCGCGCCCCATTTCGCGGCGGGTGGGGGCTTGGGATTTGGCCAGTTCGCGTTCGACCACCATTTGCGTGGCGATGCCGGCATGGTCAGTGCCCACTTGCCACAGCGTGTCGTGGCCGCGCATCCGGTGCCAGCGGATCAGAATATCTTGCAGCGTGTTGTTGAACGCGTGCCCCATGTGCAGCGAGCCTGTCACGTTGGGCGGGGGAATCATGATGGAAAACGCCTCGGCCCCCGTTTTGGCATTCGCCCCCGCTTGCCCGACCTTTTGGTCGATCCACAGCTTTGAAATGCGCGCCTCGGACTCGGCCGCGTTGAAGGTCTTTTCCATGGGCATTTTCGCATCCTGTCGTGGTTTGACAGCCTCTTAGCGCCTTAGCAGGGCTTGGAAAAGCCCAATGCGCTTGGGGCGGGCCAAGATTGCTTGCCGCGTTCAGGCTTTGTTAACCAACAGCGGGCAGGGTGGGGGTATGACGAATTAACTTGAAATGTTCTTGCTTTGATCTCACAAAGAGGAAACAAAGTAAGAACACATCGGGCGATTGCCGCAGAGGCGCGGCCATGGAATAAGGGGAAGATGAATGACTGTTGCAACCCTCTTCGAACTGGACGGAAAGCGCACAATGGATAAAAAAGACGCCGATAAGGCCAAGGCGCTGGAATCTGCGCTGGCACAGATTGAACGGCAGTTCGGCAAAGGCTCGATCATGAAGCTGGGCCAGAACAACGCTGTCATGGATGTTGAAGCGATTTCAACCGGATCGCTGGGGCTAGACATTGCCCTTGGCATTGGCGGGCTGCCCAAGGGCCGGATTATTGAAATTTATGGGCCGGAAAGTTCGGGCAAAACCACGCTGACGCTGCACGTTGTGGCCGAAGCGCAAAAGAACGGCGGGGTTTGCGCCTTTGTTGATGCCGAACACGCACTTGACCCGCAATATGCCAAAAAACTGGGCGTTAACCTTGACGAGTTGCTGATCAGCCAGCCCGATACCGGCGAACAGGCGTTGGAAATTGTTGATACGCTGGTGCGCTCGGGGGCTGTGACCACCATCGTGGTAGATTCGGTTGCCGCTTTGGTGCCGAAATCGGAAATCGAAGGCGACATGGGCGATATGCAAATGGGCTCGCAGGCCCGTTTGATGAGCCAAGCGATGCGCAAGCTGACCGCTTCCATTGGGCGGTCGAACTGCATGGTGATCTTTATCAACCAGATTCGCATGAAGATTGGCGTGATGTTCGGGTCGCCCGAAACCACCACGGGCGGCAATGCGCTGAAATTCTATGCCTCGGTTCGGTTGGATATTCGCCGGATCGGGTCGATCAAAGACCGTGATACGGTGATCGGCAACTCTACCCGCGTGAAGGTGGTGAAGAACAAAGTGTCACCGCCCTTCAAAGAGGTCGAGTTTGACATCATGTTTGGCGAGGGCATCTCTAAGATCGGCGAAATCGTCGATCTGGGCGTGAAATGCGGCGTCGTGGAAAAGTCGGGCTCGTGGTATTCGTACAAAGACGAACGCATCGGGCAGGGTCGTGAAAATGCCAAGACCTTCCTAAAGGCCAATCCGGCGATGGCGGCGGATATTGAAGAAAAGATCCGCTCGGCATCTGGCCTTGATTTTTCGATGGCCCCGGGTGAGCAAGAAGCCGTGCTGGACGATTGATTTTTTCGCCACATTGACAACAGGGCCGCCCCGCCACGGGCGGCCCTTTCGCATTCAGAATGGACAGGGCAGGCCCTTGCGGCTAAACGGGGTCAACCCCCTTGCGCCCTTGTGATAGGACCGATTTTCGCCATGCCCACGCTGAACGACATCCGCTCGACCTTCCTCGATTTTTTCGCCCGCAATGGTCACAAGGTGGTCGACAGTTCACCCTTGGTGCCGCGCAACGACCCGACCTTGATGTTCACCAATTCGGGCATGGTGCAGTTTAAGAACTGCTTCACCGGCGTTGAAACGCGCGATTACAAGCGCGCCACCACAGCGCAAAAATCGGTGCGCGCGGGCGGTAAGCACAACGATCTGGACAATGTGGGCTATACGGCGCGCCACCATACGTTCTTTGAAATGCTGGGGAATTTCTCTTTTGGCGATTACTTCAAAGAACAAGCGATCACCTTCGCGTGGGAGCTGTTGACCAAAGATTTCGACATCCCCAAGGATAAGCTGTGCGTCACCGTCTATCACACCGATGAAGAAGCCGCAGGCTATTGGAAGAAAATCGCGGGCCTGCCCGATCACCGCATCATCCGCATCGCATCGGATGACAATTTCTGGCGCATGGGGCCGACCGGCCCTTGCGGTCCGTGCACCGAGATTTTCTTTGACCACGGCGAAAGCATCTGGGGCGGCCCCCCCGGCAGTGCCGATCAAGACGGTGACCGTTTTATCGAGATTTGGAACAACGTCTTCATGCAGAACGAACAATTCGCCGATGGGCGATTGGTTCCGCTGGAAATGCAGTCGATTGATACCGGCATGGGTCTGGAACGTATCGGCGCGCTGTTGCAAGGCAAGCATGACAATTACGACACCGATTTGATGCGGTCGTTGATCGAAGCCTCGGCCCATGCCACCAGCACCGACCCTGACGGTTCGGGCAAAACCCACCACCGCGTGATTGCCGACCACCTACGATCGACCTCTTTCCTGATTGCCGATGGCGTGATGCCGTCAAACGAAGGGCGCGGTTATGTGCTGCGCCGCATCATGCGCCGTGCGATGCGCCATGCGCATATGCTGGGCGCGCAAGACCCGGTGATGCACCGTTTGGTGCCCGCTTTGGTGCGCCAAATGGGCGGGGCCTACCCAGAACTCACCCGCGCGCAAAGCCTGATTGAAGAAACGCTGCGCCTTGAAGAATCGCGCTTTCGCACCACACTGGATCGTGGGTTGCGCCTGCTGGATGACGAACTCGCACGCCTGCCCGAGGCCTCGGCCCTACCGGGCGCTGCGGCGTTCAAACTCTATGACACCTACGGCTTCCCGCTGGATCTGACCCAAGACGCCCTGCGCGAAAAAGGGCGCGAGGTGGATGTGCAAGGCTTTGAAGTGGCCATGGACGAGCAGCGCAAGAAAGCCCGCGCGGCTTGGTCGGGTTCGGGAGAGGCGTCTGATGCCAACATCTGGTTCGAATTGGCCGAAGCGCATGGTGTGACAGAATTCCTAGGCTATGACACTGAAACGGCTGAAGGTGAGATTAAAGCACTTGTCCGTGACGGTGCCGCCATTGGCACTGGGGAACTGGGGTCAACGGTGCAAATCGTGGTCAACCAAACGCCATTCTACGCCGAAAGCGGTGGCCAAGTGGGCGATCACGGCTTTATTCGCACGCAAACCGGCCTTGCCGAAGTGAGTGATACCCGCAAAGCGGCGGGGGTGTTTATTCATGTGGCCAAAGTGGTCGAAGGCACACTCCTAAAGGGCCAACCCGCCAAGCTAGATGTCAGCCGCACGCGCCGCGCGCAAATTCGCGCCAACCACTCGGCCACGCACCTGTTGCATGAAGCGCTGCGCCGCGCTTTGGGTGATCATGTGGCCCAACGTGGCAGCTTGAACGCGCCAGATCGGTTGCGGTTTGACTTTAGCCATGGGCAGGGGATGACTGCCGCCGAACTCGCCACGGTGGAAGCGGAGGTGAACGCATACATCCGCCAGAACAGCCCCGTCGATACCCGCATCATGACGCCAGATGACGCCCGCGCGATTGGCGCACAGGCGCTGTTTGGCGAAAAATACGGCGACGAAGTGCGCGTGGTGTCTATGGGCAGTTTGGCCGGATCGGGCAAGGGCGCGGATGGGCAAACCTATTCGCTGGAACTGTGCGGCGGCACGCATGTGGCGCGCACCGGCGATATCGGGGCCTTTGTGGCGCTTTCGGAAAGTGCGTCATCGGCTGGCGTGCGCCGGTTTGAGGCTTTGACGGGGCAAGCCGCCCTAGATCACCTGCGCGCGCAGGATGCGAAGTTGATGGAAGTGGCGGGGATTTTGAAAGCCTCACCCGTCGAACTTGCCGAGCGCGTCAAGCAACTGGCCGATGAACGCCGTGCTTTGCAAAACGAGGTCGCAACGCTGCGCCGTGAATTGGCGATGGGCGGCAAATCGGGCGGGCCAGAGATTGTGGAAATCAACGGCATCAAGTTGATCGCCCAAGTGCTGCAAGGCGTTTCGGGCAAAGACTTGCCCGCTTTGATTGACGAGATGAAGGTCAAGCTTGGTTCAGGTGCGGTGGTGTTGATTGCTGACACCGGCGCAAAGCCCGCTGTGGCTGCCGGTGTTACCGCCGATCTGACAGGGCGCATCAGCGCTGTAACGCTGGTCAAAGCTGCCTCGGCGGCTTTGGGGGGCAAGGGCGGTGGCGGGCGGCCCGATATGGCGCAAGCGGGGGGCGAGGATATTGCCTTGGCCGATGCAGCGCTAAAAGCGGTTCACGCCGTGTTGGGGGCGTAAGATGCCAAGCGCTTTGTGGATCGCCCATGTCACCGTCACCGACCCTGTGGCTTACGGCGAATATGCCAAACGCGCCACGGTTGCCATCGCAGCGCACGGTGGGGTGTTTTTGGCCCGCGCAGGGCGTTATGTGCAACTTGAAGGCAAAGACCGCGCGCGCAATGTCGTGGCGCGGTTTCCAAGCCTAGAAAAGGCCGTCGAATGCTACCATTCGCCCGCTTATCAAGAGGCGATGTCTTTCGCCAAAGGGGCCGCAGAGCGCGAATTGATGGTGGTGGAAGAGGCGGAATAAGCAGCCCTTCCCACCCCGCAAAACCAAAAGGCCGCCCGTTTGGGCGGCCTTTCGTTTACTGCCCGCTGCGCGATTGGCGCTTGCGGTCGTTGGGGTCAAGGAAGCGTTTGCGCATCCGGATGTTTTTCGGCGTCACTTCCACCAGTTCATCATCGTCAATATAGGCAATCGACTGTTCCAGCGACAGTTTCACCGGCGTGGTCAGACGCACCGCTTCATCGGTGCCCGAGGCGCGCACGTTGGTCAATTGCTTGCCGCGCAGCGCGTTCACTTCCAGATCGTTGTCGCGGTTATGTTCGCCAATGATCATGCCGCCGTAGATCTGTTCTTGCACACCAATGAAGAAGTGGCCGCGATCTTCGAGTTTCCACATGGCATAGGCCACCGAAACCCCAGTTTCCATCGAGATCAGAACGCCCTGACGACGGCCTTCAATCGGGCCTTTGTGCGCAGCCCAACCGTGGAAAACGCGGTTCAAAACGCCTGTGCCGCGCGTGTCGGTCATGAATTGGCCGTGATAACCGATCAAACCACGCGAGGGCACATGGGCGATGATGCGGGTTTTGCCCACACCTGCGGGCTTCATCTCGATCATGTCGCCTTTGCGCGGGCCGGTCAGCTTTTCAATCACAGCGCCGGTGTATTCGTCATCAACGTCGATGGTGACTTCTTCAATCGGCTCTTGCTTGACGCCGCCTTCTTCGCGGAAAATCACGCGCGGGCGCGAGATTGACAGTTCAAACCCTTCGCGGCGCATGTTTTCAATCAACACGCCCATCTGCAATTCGCCACGACCCGACACTTCGAATGCATCGCCGCCGGGGGTGTCAGCAACCTTGATGGCCACGTTCACTTCCGCCTCGCGCATCAGACGTTCGCGGATCACGCGCGACTGCACCTTGTTGCCGTCTTTGCCAGCCAAGGGCGAATCGTTGATGCCGAAGGTGACGGTGATGGTGGGCGGGTCAATCGGCTGGGCGGGCAGGGCCACATCAATCGACGGATCGCACAAAGTATCGGCCACGGTGGCTTTGGTCATGCCGGCCACGGTCACGATGTCACCGGCCAAGGCTTCATCGACGGCCGTCATGTTCAAACCGCGAAAGGCCAGAACTTTGGTCACACGGAAGGCTTCAATCCGCTCGCCGGTGCGGGTCATTGCTTTGAGCTGCGTGCCAACCGTCAAACGACCCGCTTCGATGCGGCCCGTCAAGATGCGGCCAATGAACGGGTCAGCCGACAGGGTGGTTGCCAGCATCTGGAAAGGTTCATCCACGCGCGAGATTTGCTTGGGATGCGGCACATGGCGCACGATCAGGTTGAACAAGGCGTCAAGGTTCTTGCGCGGGCCATCAAGCGAATCGTCAGCCCAGCCATTGCGGCCCGAGGCGTAGATATGCGGGAAATCAAGCTGTTCATCAGACGCGCCCAAGTTGGCGAACAGGTCGAACACTTCGTTCAAGGCGCGTTCGGGTTCAGCGTCGGGCTTATCAACTTTGTTGAGCACCACAATCGGGCGCAGGCCCAAGGCAAGGGCCTTGGCCAGAACGAATTTGGTCTGCGGCATCGGGCCTTCGGCGGCGTCAACCAACAGGCACACGCCGTCAACCATCGACAAAATCCGTTCCACCTCGCCACCGAAGTCGGCGTGGCCGGGGGTGTCGACGATGTTGATGCGGATGCCGTCATGTTCAACACTTGTGCATTTGGCCAAAATGGTAATGCCACGCTCGCGTTCGATGTCGTTGCTGTCCATCGCGCGTTCAGAGACTTGCTGCCCCTCGCGGAACGAGCCGGATTGTTTCAAAAGCTCGTCAACGAGCGTGGTTTTGCCATGGTCGACGTGTGCGATAATGGCGATGTTGCGAAGCTCCATCGGGGCGTCTCTTTCAGTTTTCTGCGGTTGCGAGGGCCTTACAGGGTTTGTCTTGGGAAAGCCAGAGGCTGTTCCAAATGAAAAGGCCGGGGGGCCAGCCCCCCGGACCCCCCGGGATATTTAGACACGAATGAAAGGGTCAGCCGACAAGAGCTTTGTCGAGGTATTCTGCGACCTTTTCCAGATAGCCAATTGTGGTGAGCCATTTTTGATCGGGGCCGACCAGCAGGGCCAAGTCTTTGGTCATCCAACCATCTTCGACCGCATCAACCGTCACTTTTTCCAGCGTTTGGGCGAAGCGCATCAGTGGGGCGTTGTCATCCAGCTTGGCGCGGTGCTTTAGGCCACCCGTCCAAGCGAAGATCGAGGCGACCGAGTTGGTCGAAGTTTGCTGACCCTTTTGGTGCTGGCGGTAATGGCGGGTGACGGTGCCGTGGGCCGCCTCGGCCTCGACAATCTTGCCATCGGGGGTCATCAGAACCGAGGTCATCAAGCCCAGTGAGCCGAAGCCCTGCGCCACGGTGTCAGACTGCACATCGCCGTCGTAGTTCTTGCAGGCCCAGACATAGCCGCCCGACCATTTCATCGCGGAAGCGACCATATCGTCGATCAGGCGGTGTTCGTAATGGATACCCGCCGCTTTGAATTTGTCTTCAAATTCTTCGGCATAGACCTTGGCAAACAAATCCTTAAAGCGCCCGTCATAGGCTTTCAGGATGGTGTTCTTGGTTGAAAGATAGACCGGCCAGCCTTTGAGCAGACCATAGTTCATCGACGAACGGGCGAAGTCGATGATGGAATCGTCAAGGTTGTACATGCCCATGTAAACGCCGGCCGAGGGGGCGGAATACACGTCGCGTTCAATCACCGTGCCATCGTTGCCCACGAATTTCATCGTCAGCTTGCCAGCGCCGGGGAAGTGAAAGTCGGTCGCGCGGTATTGGTCACCAAAGGCGTGGCGGCCAATCACGATCGGCTTGGTCCAGCCCGGCACAAGACGGGGCACGTTTTGGCAGATGATCGGTTCGCGAAAGATCACGCCGCCCAGAATGTTGCGGATGGTGCCGTTGGGCGACTTCCACATTTGCTTTAAGCCGAATTCTTCGACGCGCTGTTCATCGGGTGTGATCGTGGCGCATTTCACGCCAACGCCGTATGTCTTGATGGCTTCCGCCGAATCGATGGTGATTTGGTCGTTCGTGCGATCCCGCTCTTCGATGCCCAGATCGTAGTACTTCAGGTCAACATCCAGATAGGGCAGGATCAGCTTTTGCTTGATGAAGTCCCAGATGATGCGGGTCATCTCATCGCCGTCAAGCTCGACGACGGGGTTGGCCACCTTTATTTTGGTCATTTCAGGCCCTTTGCGCATGTGAAGTTTGGCGGTGGCATAACCGAAATCCGCGAAGATGAAAAGACGGTATGCGAAGGTATACTGAAAATAGGTTCGGATGAAACGCCATCTTGGCAGTGGGTTTCGGTTCTGCCATAACTCTAGCACTGCGGTTTTTCGGAGAAGATTTTTTATGCCGACACTTTATGTGCATGCTGGTGTGCATCGTACAGCCACATCGTCGATCCAAAAGTTCCTTCGTGACAATGATAAAGTTTTGCTCAGCAAGGGATACCTTTACCCCTTTGTAGTGCAGCGCCACGCCTTTCAAATAAAACAGATGGTCAATAACAAGGTTTCCGCCACTGCCTTTTCTGCTGAGTTGCTGCGGCAGGTAGAGAGGCAAGCTGTGCCCGTACACTCAGTGGTGTTGAGTGATGAAGATATTTCTAGTGTTTTAAATCCGGAAGTCTTTTCAGGTTTGCAAGAAAAATTTGACGTCAAAGTTGTGGTCAGTTTGCGACGGCAAGATCTTTGGCTGGAAAGTTGGTATTTGCAAAACATTAAATGGCAATGGAACCCCAGCCTAGCCCATCTTTCCTTTGATGATTTCTTGCAGCAACAAGAGCGTTTTTTCTGGATTGATTATGCTAGTCGTCTTACCAAATATGAGGAAGTATTCGGCCAAGGCTCTGTTTTGGCAATGGTTTTTGAAAAATCGGAAATGCCAGATGGCCCAATTGTCGCTCTGCTGAACCTCTTGGGGATCACTGATCTAGCGGGGTTTGGCCCATTCTTGAACATAAACTCGTCCCTTAGCCCGATGATGACGGAATTCTTGCGGCATTTGCCTTTGGACACGATCAATCGGTTAGAGCGTGCTATGTTTGAAAAAGCTTTTGCTGCGGTAGATGCACAAATTCACAGCAATGGGTCGAAATTGCTTTTGTCTTATGATCAAAGATTGGAGATACTTGCCAATTATGCGCAAAGCAACCGAACCGTCGCAACGCGATATTTCGATCGCGATTCTTTGTTTCCGGAGCCTGTTCCAGACCGCGATGCGCCGTTGGCAGACCGGACTTTGCCTCAATCGTCGCAAGACCTGTTGGCTATGATGGTGGCACCAATGGTGCAGCAATTGGGTGATGTGATGCAAGCAGCCCGGTTGGCGCGCCAAAATGGAAAAAAGTAGAGAGCTAGAAATTCGCAATCATTAGATTTTCTCAAAATAACGCCTCGTCCTACCCCGTACCCAATCCCACAACCTTGGCGCGCCCCGCGCGATTTTGCTGCCCACACGGGTGTCAAGCTGGTCAGAGGTTACGTTGTACTCTACCCAAGTGCCCCCGCCTGACATCAGGTTGGCCATGACGGGCTGCACGCGGTCTAGCGCTTTGGCAAAGACGGCGTCGGGGGTCTGGGCTGCTTCAAACTCGTGCCACAGGGCCAAGAACGCATGCCCAAGATCGGGGGGCAGCAGGCCAAAGATGCGCGCGGCCGCTTTGGCTTCGGCGTCTTGGGTGCTGGTAGAGCCATGCGCTTGACCGCCCGCCGAGTGGATGGGCACATCGCCCACGTCAATTTCCACCAGATCATGCAGCAGCAACATGCGGATCACGCGATCAATCTGCACCTCGGGGGCGGCTTGGTCGGCCAGCGCCATGGCGTAAAGTGCCAAATGCCAAGAATGCTCGCCCGAGTTTTCGCGCCGCGAGCCGTCGACCAAGGTCGTGGCGCGCAGCACGGATTTCAGGCGATCGGCCTCGTTCAGAAAGGCCATTTGGGCGGTTAGACGGGTATCTGCGTCAGCCCCGCCCCCAGACATCAGCGAGTCACTTCGCCCAAGCGGCGTTTGACATAGGTTGAGACGGTGTTGATCATCGGGGTCATATGCGCCTCTTCATCCTTAAAGAAGTGATCTGCGCCTTCGACCACGTCGTGGGTGATCGTGATGCCCTTTTGCTCGTGCAGCTTGTTCACCAGCGTCAGCGTGTCTTTCGGCGGGGCAACTTTATCAGCGCTGCCGTTGATGATCAGGCCAGAGGCGGGGCAGGGGGCGAGGAAGGTGAAGTCGTACATATTGGCCGGCGGTGCGACCGAGATGAAGCCGGTGATTTCAGGCCGGCGCATCAACAGCTGCATCCCGATCCATGCGCCAAACGAAAAGCCCGCAACCCAGCAGTGCTTGGCGTTTTGGTTCATGGATTGCAGGTAATCCAGCGCGCTTGCGGCATCTGACAGCTCGCCAATGCCCAGATCATATTCGCCTTGGCTGCGCCCCACACCGCGAAAGTTAAAGCGCAGCACGGAAAAGCCCAAGCGATAGAACGCGTAGTGCAGGTTATAGACCACCTTGTTGTTCATCGTCCCGCCATAGTTGGGGTGGGGGTGTAGGACGATGGCGATGGGGGCGTCACGGTCTTTTTGCGGATGGTAGCGGCCTTCAAGACGCCCTTCCGGGCCTGCGAAAATCACTTCGGGCATTGTCCAACGTCCAGTCTTGGGCCTGTGCATCGGGCCGATTGTTGACAAAATCGGTCAGATAAACTAAGGCCATTCCAAAGGTGACCCAGCGCCACCTTTCGTTCCGGCTTGAGGTAATGTCAGGGACGGCCTACGTCAATGGGAATAGACATATATGAAACTGTCCACCAAAGGGCGCTATGCCATGGTGGCCTTGGCCGATCTGGCCTTGGCCGAGGTGCAGGCCGACAAAAGCGATGATCTGATGTCTTTGGCCGAGATTGCCAAGCGGCAGGATATTTCCCTGCCCTATCTAGAACAACTGTTCGTCAAACTGCGCCGCGCGGGTTTGGTTGAAGCGGTGCGCGGGCCGGGGGGCGGGTATAAGCTGGCGCGCACGCCTTCAGATATTCGCGTGTCAGAGATTTTGACGGCGGTGGAAGAGAATGTTGACGCGATGCACGCGGGTGCTGGGGCACATGGTGGGGTTTCGGGCACGCGGGCGCAAAGCCTGACCAATCGGCTGTGGGAGGGGCTTTCGGCGCATGTCTATGTATTCTTGCACCAAACCCGCCTGTCGGACGTGATCCGCAACGAGATGCAGCCTTGCCCTGCCGTTCCGGCGTTGTTTGCTGTGGTGGATGAAGACTGACACAGCGCTGGCCTTAAAAGCCCCCCACACCCCTGACCCTATTTGGACCAAGATCAATGCCAAACCGCGCTTACCTTGACTGGAACGCCACCACGCCCCTGCGCGCAGAGGCGCGCGCTTCTATGGTTGCGGCTATGGATGTGGTGGGCAACCCCTCGTCAGTGCATGGAGAGGGGCGGGCCGCGAAGGGGTTGATCGAACGTGCCCGCGCGCAGGTGGCTGCGGCTTTGGGGGCAGAGGGGGCGGATATCGTCTTCACCTCGGGTGCGACGGAAGCGGCGGCGATGGCTTGCGCGGGGCGGGGGTTACACTGTGCAGGGGTAGAGCATGACGCGGTGGCTGCTTGGTGCAGCGTTGATCTGAAGACTGATCAACAGGGCAGGGTGGCTGTGGCGGACCCTGCCCGCAATGCGGTGCAACTGGCCAATTCGGAAACCGGCATTTTGCAAGACTTGCCCGAAGGCTTGGCCGTGTCAGACCTAACCCAAGCCTTTGGCAAAGTGCCGTTGGCGTTCAACTGGTTGGGCTGCCAGATGGGGCTGGTGTCGGCCCATAAGCTGGGCGGCCCAAAAGGCATTGGCGCTTTGGTGCTGCGGCGCGGGGTGGATTTTGACCCGGTGCTCAAAGGCGGCGGTCAAGAAATGGGGCGGCGCGCGGGTACAGAAAACCTGATCGGCATCGCCGGATTTGGCGCTGCGGCAGAGGCTGCTGCGCGTGATTTGGCCGACGGTGTGTGGGAGTGGGTGGGCGAACTTAGAAATACTCTAAATCAGGCGTTGTCCTCGCAGGGATTTAATACTATTTCTGTCGGGAATAGCGCAGCCCGTCTGCCGAACACGCTGTGCCTGATTGCGCCGCACTGGAAAGGCGAAACGCAGGTGATGGTGATGGACCTTGCGGGCTTTGCCATCTCGGCGGGGTCGGCCTGTTCCAGCGGTAAGGTGCGGGCCAGCCGGACCTTGCAGGCGATGGGCTATGACGAGACTTTGGCAGGCCAAGCGATCCGCATCTCGCTTGGGCCGACCAATACGCAAGAAGAGGTTCTGCGTTTTGCACAAACGTGGGGTCGGGAATACAAGCGCATCTTGTCAAAGGTCGCTTGAAGAACGCGCCGCAAGGCTTTGAGGGTGAAGGAAAAGATCATGGCCGATGTCGAACTGGACCTGCCCGTTCCTCAGGTGCGCGACGGCGTAGACCGCGAGACGATTGAAACCGTCGCCTCGATGGGGGCCTATAAATACGGCTGGGCCACCGATATCGAAATGGACTATGCCCCCAAGGGCCTGTCGGAAGACATCGTGCGCCTGATCAGCGCCAAAAACGGCGAACCGGAATGGCTGCTAGAATGGCGTTTGGCCGCTTACAAGCGCTGGCTGGGCATGGAAGAGCCGCATTGGGCGATGCTGAACTATCCCAAGATCGACTATCAAGATCAGTATTACTACGCCACACCGCGCAGCATGGCCGTCAAACCCAAGTCGCTGGACGAGGTGGACCCCAAGCTTTTGGCGACCTATAAAAAGCTTGGCATCCCGTTGAAAGAGCAGGCTTTACTGGCCGGTGTCGAAGCGCCCGAGGGCGAGCGTCGGGTGGCGGTGGATGCGGTGTTTGACAGCGTTTCGGTTGGCACGACGTTTAAGGCCGAACTGGCCAAGGCGGGGGTGATTTTCTGCTCGATCAGTGAAGCGGTTAAGGAACATCCTGACCTTGTGCGCAAATATCTCGGCTCGGTTGTACCACCCACTGACAACTTCTTTGCCACGCTCAACAGCGCTGTCTTTTCGGATGGGTCGTTTGTGTACATCCCCCCCGGCACGCGCTGCCCGATGGAGCTTTCAACCTATTTCCGCATCAATGCCGAAAACACCGGCCAATTCGAACGCACGCTGATCGTCTGCGACCGTGGGGCCTATGTCAGCTACCTTGAAGGTTGCACCGCCCCCAAGCGCGACACCCACCAGTTGCACGCCGCTGTTGTGGAACTGGTGATCCTTGAGGATGCCGAGGTGAAGTATTCCACCGTGCAAAACTGGTATCCGGGCGACGAAGAAGGCCGCGGCGGCATTTACAACTTTGTCACCAAGCGCGCCGATTGCCGTGAAGCCCGCGCCAAAGTGATGTGGACGCAAGTTGAAACGGGGTCGGCGATCACGTGGAAATACCCGTCCTGCATCCTGCGCGGCGATGACTCCCAAGGGGAATTCTATTCGATAGCCATCGCCAACAACGCCCAACAGGCCGACACCGGCACCAAAATGATCCACCTTGGCAAGCGCACCAAGTCGCGCATTGTGTCAAAGGGCATCTCGGCGGGCCGCGCGCAAAACACCTATCGCGGCTTGGTTTCCATGCACCCCAAGGCCACCGACAGCCGCAATTACACCCAATGCGACAGCCTGCTGATCGGTGATCAGTGCGGCGCGCACACCGTGCCTTATATCGAGGTCAAGAACACCTCGTCGCGGGTGGAACATGAGGCGACCACCTCTAAGGTCGACGAAGATCAGTTGTTCTACTGCCGCTCACGCGGGATGAGCGAGGAAGAGGCCGTGGCCTTGGTGGTCAACGGCTTTTGCCGTGAAGTGCTGCAAGCCTTGCCCATGGAATTCGCGATGGAAGCGCAAAGCCTTGTCGCCATCAGCCTTGAAGGATCGGTGGGCTAAGCCCATCCAACATTTGCCCGCTCTGCCCAGCCTTAAGGACCAAAAGAATGCTTGAAATCAAGAACCTGCACGTGAAACTGGAAGAAGAGGATAAGCAGATCCTGAAGGGCGTCTCGCTGTCGATCGGCGCGGGCGAGGTTCACGCGATTATGGGGCCGAACGGGTCGGGCAAATCGACGCTGTCTTATGTGCTTTCGGGCCGCGATGGCTATACCGTCACCGATGGCAGCGCCACGCTGGACGGCGCTGATTTGCTGGCGATGGACCCTGAACTGCGGGCCGCCCAAGGGTTGTTCTTGGCGTTTCAGTATCCGGTCGAAATTCCCGGTGTGGGCAACATGACCTTTCTGCGCACCGCTTTGAATGCACAGCGCAAAACGCGCGGTGAGCCGGAAATCTCGGCGGGTGATTTTCTGAAACTGGTGCGCGAAAAGGCCAAAAGCCTGAAGATTGATGCCGAAATGCTCAAGCGCCCTGTCAATGTGGGCTTTTCGGGCGGCGAGAAAAAGCGCAACGAAATCCTGCAAATGGCCATGCTGGAACCCAAGATGTGCATCTTGGATGAAACCGATTCCGGCTTGGATGTCGACGCGATGAAACTGGTGTCTGAAGGGGTGAACGCCCTACGATCGGCCGGTCGCAGCTTTTTGGTGATCACGCATTATCAGCGCCTGCTGGATCATATCAAACCCGATGTGGTGCATATCATGGCTGCGGGCCGCATCATCAAGACCGGTGGGCCGGAACTGGCGCTGGAAGTTGAAAACAACGGCTATGCGGACCTGCTGGCAGAGGTGCAGTGATGGGCGCGGTGTCGGTCAAGGCCGAGGCGCTGATGCAGCGCTTGGCAGGGTTGGCGCGGCCGAGCGCGCTGGCTGCGGCGCGTGAGGCGGCGATGGCGCGGCTATCGGCCATGGGTTTGCCCAGCAAGCGCGATGAGTATTGGCAGTATACCGACCCTGCGGCGCTGAATGCTGCCGCTGCCAAGCCTGCGGCTTTGGCGGCTGATGACGAGGCTGCGCTGTTTGGCGGCTTGGATGCGGTGAAGCTGGTGTTTGTCGACGGTATGTTTGATGCTGCGGCGTCAGATGATCTAGCACTCGCGGGGGTGAACATCTCGCGGCTGGCAAGTGCACCAGATGGGCATTGGGCTGAAACCTCTTATGGCACGTTGGAAGCGCTGGGGCAAAGCCCGATTGCGCGGCCTTGGGCGGCGTTGAACACGGCTTATGCGACGGACGGGTTTTTGATCCATGTCACAGGCAAGGCGGCAAAGCCGATCTCGATCACCTATCTGCGCCGCTCTGCCCATGCTGACGCAATCTTGCACCATGTGATCAAGCTGGACGCTGGGGCTGAATTTACGCTGCTGGAACAAGGCCCCGCCGCCGCACGGTTGAACCATGTGATCGAGGTTGATCTGGCCGCATCCGCCCGCTTTCACCACATCCGCGCGCAGGGCCGCGATTTGGGCCGCCACGCAGTGACCCACATCTTCGCCCATCTGGCGGCAGAAGCCTTGTTTAAATCCTTCACCCTCACCGCAGATGGCGCGTTGACGCGAAACGAGGCTGTGATCACCTTTGCCGGCCCCGATGCCAAAGCCCACATCGCAGGCGCTGCGATGGGTGACGGGGCGTTTCATCACGATGACACGGTGTTTGTGACCCACGCTGCCGAGCGGTGCGAAAGCCGACAAGTGTTTAAAAAAGTGCTCAAACACGGCGCAGTGGGCGTGTTTCAGGGCAAGATCTTGGTGAAAAAGGGCGCGCAAAAAACTGACGGCTATCAGATCAGCCAAGCCCTGCTGCTGGACGATGACAGCCAGTTCCTAGCCAAGCCAGAGCTTGAGATTTACGCCGACGATGTCAAATGCAGCCACGGCTCAACCTCGGGTGCGATTGACGACACAGCGCTGTTCTACCTGCGCTCGCGCGGGGTGCCGTTGCGCGCGGCGCAAAGCCTGTTGATCTTGGCCTTTCTGGCCGACACGATTGCCGAGATTGAAGACGAAGCCATTGCCGAAGACATTCGCGCAGGGTTGGAAACATGGCTTGCAAGGCATGAAAGCTGATGGCGCTGACCTCTGACATCGTCGAAAGCTGGCACAGCCCGCGCCGTGTGGTGCGCCGTTTGCGCGGGGCGGGGCGGTCAGAGCCGTTTGTGTTCACGTTTTTGCTCGTCTTTTTGCTGCTGGCCTTCGTCTCGCTGGCCCCCTACCTGTCGCGGCAAGCGGCCTTGAACCCCGATGTCACCCTCTACCAACGCCTGTTTGGCGCAGGACTGGGGCTGTTGGCGCTGGTGCCGTTCTTTTACCTGCTGGCCGCTTTGGGCCACTTGGTCGCCCGATTGATGGGCGGCACGGGGGGCTATTACGACGGCCGCTTGGCGCTGTTCTGGGCCTTGGCGTGCAGCACACCGGGGATGTTGTTCTTAGGTTTGGTGCGGTCGTTCATGGGCGATGGGCCTGTTGTCACGGGCATGGGCCTAGGTCTATTCGTGGCCTTCCTCACCCTATATTCCCTAATGCTGCGCGAGGTAGAGGGCCAATGAACCTATCCCCCCCCACCTTGCTGCGCGCCGTGCGTGACACATTGGTTGACCCCAAAGCCGCAGCCCATGGTGTGATGGGTCTGCGCTTAAGCGTGGCGCAGGGGCTGATGGCCTTGGCCCTGACGGCGGTTCTCGCCACGCTTTTGACGGCCCTGATGCAAGCCTTCATGGGCCCGATTGACGACCAAGCCATGCAAGACCTGTTCAACCGGCCCTTCATTCTGGCCCTTAGCCAGTTTGCCCTGATGATCGTGGGCGCGGCTTTGATGTGGCGTGTGGGGCAAATGTTTGGCGGAAAGGGCAGCTTTGCGCAAAGCCTATCGCTGGTGGCGTGGCTGGAGGTGGTGCTGATCTTGCTGCAAGTGGCAGAGGTGGTGGTGCTTCTGGTGCTGCCCATTCTGGCGCTGCCTGTGGGGTTTGCCTCGGTCTTTGCGTTCTTCTATCTGCTGACAAATTTCACCGCCGCACTGAACGGGTTTACATCCCTGACCAAAACCTTCTTCGCCATTCTGGGCACGGCTTTGGCGGTGTTGGTGCTGGCCACGACCGCGCTGATGTTCATTCTTCCGGTGCCCAATGTATGACGTAACCCGCATCCGTGCTGACTTTCCAATCCTGCACCGGCAGGTCAACGGCAAGCCCTTGGTTTACCTTGACAACGGGGCCTCGGCACAAAAGCCGCAGGTGGTGATTGATGCGGTGACCCAAGCCTATAGCCACGAATATGCCAATGTTCACCGTGGTTTGCACTACCTGTCAAACCTTGCCACCGACCGCTATGAAGCGGTGCGCGGCAAGATTGCGCGGTTCCTGAACGGGGCCGAGGATGAGATCATCTTCACCACAGGTGCCACCGAAGGCATCAATCTGGTGTCTTACGCTTGGGCCGCCCCGCGCCTGCAAGCAGGTGACGAGATTGTTCTTTCCATTATGGAACACCACGCCAACATCGTGCCGTGGCACCTGTTGCGCGAACGTCAGGGCGTGGTGCTGAAATGGGTCGAGTGTGACGCGAACGGCGATCTTGATCCGCAGGCGGTGATTGACGCCATCAGCCCGCGCACCAAACTGGTCGCTGTCACCCATATGTCGAACGTCTTGGGCAGCGTTGTCGATGTGACGGCGATTTGTGCCGGTGCTTCGGCCAAAGGTGTGCCCGTGCTGGTCGATGGCAGCCAAGCGGCGGTGCATATGGCGGTCGATGTGCGCGCCATCGGCTGCGACTTTTACGCCATCACGGGGCACAAGCTGTATGGCCCAAGCGGGTCAGGCGCGATCTATATCAAAGCCGAACGCCAAGCCGAAATGCGCCCCTTTATGGGCGGCGGCGATATGATCCGCGAAGTGTCGCGCGATGCGGTGACATGGAACGACCCGCCGATGAAGTTCGAGGCCGGCACCCCCGGCATTGTGCAGCAGATCGGCCTTGGCGTGGCGCTTGATTATATGACGGGCCTAGGGATGGCGAACATCGCCGCGCACGAACGGTCGCTGCGTGATTATGCCCGCGCCAAGCTGGCAGGGCTTAACTGGCTGACCGTGCAAGGAAATTCTGCCACGAAGGGTGCTATTTTCTCGTTCACGCTAAACGGCGCAGCCCATGCCCACGACATCTCGACCGTGTTAGACAAACGCGGCGTTGCGGTGCGCGCAGGCAGCCACTGCACCATGCCCCTTATGGCGCATCTGGGCGTAAATGCCACCTGCCGCGCGTCATTCGGGCTGTATAACACGACAGATGAGGTCGATGTGCTGATCTCAGCCCTAGACCTGTGCCACGATCTGTTCGCTTAAACCCGTGTTTCAGATTGCAGCCAAAGGCACTACGTTCTATAGACAAGGTCGAAGCACCCATAGCTCAGCTGGATAGAGCGTTGCCCTCCGAAGGCAAAGGTCGCACGTTCGAATCGTGCTGGGTGCACCAGATTTCCCAAGCAGTGATCTAACAGCGCCGAGGGCTGCGGTTAGGCGACCCACAGGTCGGTCACGGTTAGGGTTGGATGGCGATCTAGCACGGCGATTTGAATGGCAGCCTTGGTGCCAGTGCCGTCGGGGTCATAAAACAGCGCGCCGCGAGAGGGGTCATAAATGATCCGGTCACTTGCATCATGGGCGGCAGGGCCGGCATAAAAGGCGTCAGCTTTCAAAGCGCCCAAAGGGCCAAGTGCGCCCATGGTTTTTCGTGACAGCTCTATATGGTCGCTCAGATGGCCAAAGTCTGCGATATGGTCGATGCCGGTTCGCAGGGTGAACACAAAGGTATCGGCCCCCGCGCCACCTGTCATTGTGTCATTGCCTGCATCGCCGATCAGCCGATCATTTCCGTTGCCACCCAACAGCCTGTCCATCCCCGCGCCACCCGCCAAGGTATCGGCCCCATTGCCGCCGGTCAGCGTGTTGTTCGACGCATTGCCGGTAAGGGCATCATTGCCGCTACCACCGACGGCATTTTCAATTTTTACCCCATGGGCGATGGTAAACCCGCCCGGTACAGACTGGTCCCATGACACATATCCCCCGGCGTTCTGGCCCGTCAAAGGGGCTGGGTTCAGGTTGATCACGGCGGCCTTGGTGCTGCCTTGGTTAGAGATCGTGTCAACGCCGCCACAATCCCAAATGCAGGCCCAGCCGAGATTTGATCCGGCAGAGGTTGGTAACTTATACGTGGTGTTGCCCAAAGCCGTGGTGGTGTTGGCCCCGTACATGCCTTGCAAGGCGGCAATATCCAGCGCCATGGGGGTGAGCGCACAGCCATAATCGTAAGACGATGACGGCGACCGCGTCCAACCGTCGTTATAGCTCATCACCGTCCAGATTGACTGGTTCAGCCCGTAGGTTCCCGTGCTCCACGCGTTGGTGACGCCGGGAAAGGGGGTTGCCCCCATGTCAAAGCCGCCGTCATGCGGATGGGCCAAGCCCAGACCATGGCCCAATTCATGCACCAGCGTTTCAAACATCACGCTGCCAGGTGTGACAACGTTGGAATACTCGCGGTTAAAGACGCCGTACAACGGCTCTTGCGAGCCATAGGCCGGAAATTCGTGCCAGCCCAAGATCGTGCCAGAACTGTCGCTGCCCACTTGGGTGTCAGATGCAAGCCAATACCACAGGTCAGCCGTCTCGGCAGAGGTTTCTTGAAAATCCACCCCGCACACCGCTTCATAACTGGCAAAGGCCGCAGTGATGGCGGCACGAAAGGTCTGATCCCACGCATAGCTTGGGCCACCCCCGACAAGACCGAAGTAAGGATCGTCCCCCTGTTGCAGTGCGTAACTTAGGACGACCGTGCCGCTTTGGCCATTTTCGTTGCGCCAAGCCGAGCCGCCGTTGAGCGTGTCAAGATAAGGGTTCGCGCCGTTGGTTGGGGTGCCGTCGATCAAAACGCCATATGCTGTTCCCATGTCACCACCTTTAACGTGTTGCGGCTGGCCTGTTGCTGGAAACAGTTCGGTGGTCTTGCGCCGTTGACCTGTGCCCATCGGCAAAGGTGGCATTCAATTGGGGCAAATTTTGGGCAAAACTAGGCCAGCCAAGGTGTAAATGCACCCTTGCCAAATAGCGCCGCAATGCCCGCGCTTAGGCCACCCAGAAGTCGGCGGCGGTTAGAACGGGGTGCGTGTCGAAGACGGCGATAACTACGGCAGATTTGCCCCCTCTGCCGTCAGCGTCATAATACAGCGTGCCAGTGGATTGCTTATAGATGATGCGGTCTGTCGCATCATGCGCGGCAGAGCCGGCATAAAAGGCATCCGCACTCAAAGCGCCCAAAGTGCTCAGGCCGGTCATCACCGACTTTGTCAGTTCGACGTGGTCGCTCAGATGCACAAAATCTGTGACACGGTCACTGCTGGATAAAAGATTGAACACAAAGGTATCGGCATCAGCACCGCCCGTTAGGCTGTCATTGCCAGCGCCGCCGATCAACCGGTCGACCCCGCCGCCACCGATCAGCACATCATTGCCCGAACCGCCATCCAGACTATCGCCATAGCCCGATCCGGTCAGGGTGTTTGCGCCCGCGTTGCCAACCATCGTCAACCCGTTCGCATCGCTATAGGCTGACGCGTTGACGCTTAGGGCCGTCGTGGCACTGCTAACCGCATTTGCCCCCGTACCCGTACCGATCACCACCCGCTCGACCGAAACATTGGCAGTTAAGACCAAGGTTCCGGCTGAGGTTGCGGCAAAGCGAAACTCATCCACACCGTCTGCGCCAAAGATCATGTCATTTGTCGTGAAATCTGCCAGTGCAGAGATGACAAACACATCATTCCCCGTCCCGCCGTACAGCGTATCTGTTCCCGCCCCACCCACCAGCGTGTCGGCCCCCTCACCGCCCGTCAGGGTGTTGTTGGCCGCGTTGCCTGTCAGCAGATCATTGCCGCTGCCACCGACCGCGTTTTCGATCGTCACCCCGTTGGCAATGGTAAATCCCCCCGGAACCGACTTGTCCCAAGACACATAGCCGCCCGCGTTTTGCCCTGTCAGGGGGGCTTGGTTCAGGTTGATTACGGCTGCGACAGAACTGCCCTCATTTGATATTGTGTCACTTCCGCCACAATCCCAAATACAGGCCCAGCCCACATTCGCCCCTGCCGCTGTGGGCAGTTGATAGGTGTTGTCGCCCAAAGCCGTGGTGGTGTTGGCCCCATACATGCCTTGCAAGGCCGCAATATCCAGCGCCATCGGTGTGATCGCACAGCCGTAATCGGTTGGGGATGATGGCGACCCCGTCCAGCCGTCGTTATAGCTCATCACCGTCCAGATCGACTGGTTCAGCCCGTTGGTTCCCGTGCTCCACTCATTGGTGACGCCGGGGAAAATCTGGGGTTTGCCATTCACAAGCGTATCATACCCGCCGTCATGCGGATGCGCCAAGCCCAAGCCGTGCCCCAGTTCATGCACCAGCGTTTCATACATAACGCTGCCCGGTGTGACGGTGGCGGAATAATCGCGGTTAAAAACGCCGTACAGCGGTTCTTGTGACCCATAGGCCGGCAATTCGTGCCACCCCAAGATCGTGCCGGAACTGTCGCTGCCCACTTGGGTGTTAGAGGCCAGCCAATACCAAAGGTCAGCGCTGTTTGGATCTTGGGTTTCCACATATTTTACATTGCAAACCGCTTCATAAGAGGCAAACGCCGCCTTGATTGCCCCGCTCCACGCGGGATCCCACGCAGTGCTGGAACCACCGCCCACCAGTGCCCCATAAGGATCAACCCCGCTTTGCAGGTAATAGGTTATGAAAACCGTGCCCGAAGCGCCGCTTTCATTGCTCCACGCTGATCCGCCGTTCAGCGAGTCGATATAGGGGTTTGCGCCATTGGTCGGACGGCCATTGATCAAGACACCGACTGCAGTTCCCATGGCAAACCCCTTCTTATAACCTAACCGATGTTAGCGTTTCTTGGCGCAAGAGCGAAGCCATCTTTCGGTCACATTTGTGGCAAAAGGGCGGTATCGGCACTTGGTTTATCAAGGTTTATCACCGCCGTGACGGGGCACGGCGTTGCTTCAGCCCTTGTGTCTCTCCGCAGCCCTTGGCACATCTGCGCGCAAAGCGGGGGCGCGATGACGCGGGTTTACGGCCATTTTGGCGAGTTGTTGCAAGGCAGGATCGGGCCTTGCGGGCCGCTGGCTTTGGTGACTTTGCCCTGCACCGCGCTGTGGGCAGAGGCCGGCATGGTGCCAAGCGGCAGGTTCGGGCTGTACCAAGCGCAAAAGGCCGTGCCGCGCGCGGTATTGCGGCGTTTGGTGCGGGCGTTAGACCTGCCCGTGCGGGGCCAGTTTAGCTTGCGCCTGTCGATGCCGCTGGGGGGTGGGGCAGGGGCCTCGACCGCGTCGCTGTTGGCTTTGGCCTTGGCCGCAGGCGCGCCCAGCGATGCGCGGTTAGAGGCGGCTGTTTTGGCGGTCGAGGGGGCATCAGACCCCTTGGCGCGCTTACATCCCGAACGCGTACTTTGGGCATCGCGCCTTGGCGTGGCGCTTGGCAAGCTGCCCGCTTTGCCACGGTTTGAGGTGTTGGGCGGCTTTTTCGGAGCAGGCCAGCGCACCGATCCGCTAGATCATACCTTTCCCGATGTCAGCGATCTGGTCGCGGCATGGCCCGGGCCAGATTTGGCCACGATGGCTGATTTGGCCAGCCAATCGGCACGCCGCACCTTGGGCTTGCGCGGCCCTGCCAATGACCCAACCGAAGCCCTCGCCCGCCGCCACGGCGCTTTGGGCTTTTGCATCGCCCATACCGGTGCCGCGCGCGGATTAATCTTTGCGCCGCGAACTGTGCCCCAAGCGGCGGCGGCAGACTTGCGCGCGGCAGGGTTTTCGCGGATCACCCAGTTTGGCTGCGGGGGGCTTTGATGTTTGCACTATCCATGTTGGTGGCAATGGCGGTTGAAGCGGCTTTGGGCTGGCCTGATGCAGTCTATCGCCGCATCGGGCATCCGGTGACTTGGGCAGGCGCGCTGATCCGCTGGGCCGATCTGCGGTTGAACCGCGAGAACGATCCGTTTTGGCTGCGCCGCGCTTTGGGAGTGCTGGTGTGTCTGGGCATCACGGCTGTGGCTTGGGGTTTGGGTTTGGGTGTGGTTGCACTGCTGCCCAAGGGAGTGTTTGGCGCTGTTCTGACAGGTGTTCTGGCATGGCCCTTGGTGGCCACACGCTCGCTATACGATCATGTTGCACGGGTGATGCGGCCCTTAGCGCAAGGTGATTTGGCGGGCGCACGGGGTGCTGTGGCGATGATCGTTGGGCGCGATCCGATGACGCTGGACAGTGCTGGCGTGGCGCGGGCGGGGTTGGAAAGCTTGGGCGAAAGTGCATCAGATGGGGTGGTGGCGCCGGTGTTTTGGGGGCTGGTCTTTGGCTTGCCCGGGATTGCCGCTTATAAAGCGATCAACACGATGGATTCGATGATCGGCCACCCAAGCCCGCGTCACAGCGCCTTTGGCTGGGCTGCGGCGCGGTTGGATGATGTGGTAAATCTTATCCCCGCCCGCCTGACGGCCTTGTTGTTTGTTATCGCTTCTGGCCGTGCGTGGCGCAGGGCTTTGGCGGTGACGTGGACCGATGCGGGCCACCACCGCTCGCCCAACGCGGGCTGGCCCGAGGCGGCCTTGGCGGGCGCTTTGGGCATCAGGCTTTCCGGCCCAAGGGTCTATGACGGCGAGGTGACGCTAGAGCCTTGGGTGAACGCCACAGGCCATGACCCAAGTGCCGCCGAAATGCAGCAAGGCCTGCGGCTATACGTTCTGGCAATGCTGGCCCTGTGCGGCATCTTGGCAGGGGTGGCGCTATGACGCTGCGCGATCACGGCGGCAATCTGGAACAGGCGCGCGCAACTTACGGTGGCGACGACTGGATTGACCTGTCAACCGGCATCAACCGCGTGCCTTACCCCGTGCCTGCGATCTCGGCACAGGCGTTCAGCGCCTTGCCAACCCATGCCGCGATGGCTGGCTTGGTGCAGGCGGCTTCTAAGGCTTATGGAACGCATGCGCCGATGGTTGCCCTGTCGGGTGCGCAGGCGGCTATTCAACTGGTGCCCTTGCTGCGCCCTAGGGGTGTGGCGCGGGTGTTGGGGCCAACCTATAACGAACACGCAGCAACCCTGCGGGCCTGTGGGTGGCAGGTTGAAGAGGTTGGCGATCTGAACGCTTTGAGCGGGGCTGACATTGCCATTGTCGTGAACCCCAACAACCCCGACGGGCGGCATTGGTCGCGTGCAGCACTTTTGGCATTGGTGGGGCAGGTTGGGCTTTTGGTCGTGGATGAAAGCTTTGCTGATCCTATGCCCGCGCAGTCGCTTGGCGATATGGCGGGGATCGACGGCCTGCTGATCTTACGCTCGTTTGGCAAGTTTTACGGCCTTGCGGGCCTGCGCTTGGGCTTTGCCCTTGGCGCTGCGGCTGACATTGCCCGCCTGACAGAGTTCTCAGGCCCATGGCCCGTATCCGGCCCCGCGATTGAAGTTGCAACGATTGCCCTGCAAGACCACGCTTGGGCCAAGGCCACCACGGCGCGGTTGTTGGGCGAGGTGGGGCGGATGGATGAAATCTGTGCGAATTTAGGCTGGCAAACGCTTGGCGGTACATGTCTTTTTCGCCTTTATGCCACGCCAGATGCGCACCAAGCGCAAGCGCAACTCGCCCGCGCCCATATTTGGAGCAGGATTTTTCCCTATTCCAAAACCTGGATCAGGCTTGGCCTGCCCGGCACGCAGGCCGAATGGGCGCGGATGGTGGCTTTAGCCGCGCGCTAAAGCCAACAAACCCGCCACATCCAGATGGGCTTCGATATGGGCGGCAAGGTCGTTCAAGGTCGCCTCAACCTCGGCCCCGTGGTCGCGCACTTGGGTTGGCACGCCTAAGCCCGCCAAAAATGCCGCGCGGAAGGTGTCGGAAGAAAACATCCCGTGCAGATAGCTGCCCATCACCAAACCATCGGGCGACACTGCGCCTTCGGGGTGGTCTTGCACCATGGCGAAGGGCTGCGCGCGGGCGGGGCCGTCTGATCGGCCGATGTGGATTTCGTAAGCCTCGATCGGTTCACCCGTGCCGACATGCACCGCCTTAGTCCGCGTCAACCGCTTATCGCTGGTCATGGTGGTATCCACATCCAGCAGCCCCAAGCCTTGCGTGACACCTGCAGGCCCCTCGATCCCATCCGGATCAGCCACGGTTCGCCCCAGCATCTGATAGCCGCCGCAAATGCCCAAAATACGCCCGCCGCGCCGATGGTGGGCGGCAAGGTCGATGTCCCAGCCTTGGGCGCGCAGATAGGCCAGATCACCGCGCGTTGATTTGCTGCCCGGAATGATCACCAAGGTACAATCACCCGGAATGGCTTGGCCGGGACCGATCATCACCACTTGCACGCCGGGTTCGGCCTTAAGCGGGTCAAGATCGTCAAAATTCGCGATGCGCGACAATTGCAGGCAGGCGATCTTGGCACCCGATCCAGTCGTTTGCGCAATATCCAGCGCGTCTTCGGCAGGCAGACGCCACGCTTGAGGGAAATAGGGCAGAACGCCAAGACCCTGCCAGCCAGTTTGGGCGGCGATCATCGCATAGCCATCGTCAAACAGGCTAGGGTCGCCGCGAAACTTGTTGATGATAAAGCCTTTGATGCGGGCTTCATCGTCACGGTCGAGCACGGCTTTTGTGCCCACCATTTGCGCAATCACCCCGCCGCGATCAATATCGCCGACCAGCACAACGGGCACTTGGGCAGCCGCCGCAAAGCCCATGTTGGCAATATCCCCCGCGCGCAGATTGACTTCAGCCGGAGAGCCTGCGCCTTCAACGATGACCAGATCATATTGCGCGGATAGGCGTTGAAAACTGTCTAACACCGGCTGCATCAGGCTTGGCTTTAACCGTGCATAATCGCGCGCTTTCACCGTCGCCACCCGTTTGCCTTGCACCACGACTTGGCAGCCCACTTCGGATTCAGGCTTAAGCAGCACGGGGTTCATATCGGTATGCGGTTCCAGCCCGCAGGCCAGCGCCTGCAAGGCCTGCGCACGGCCAATCTCGCCGCCCTCGACTGTCACGGCAGCGTTGTTCGACATATTCTGCGGCTTGAACGGCGCAACCGACAGCCCGCGCAGCTTGGCAGCACGACACAGGCCAGCCACGATCAGCGACTTGCCCACGTTCGACCCTGCGCCTTGAATCATGATGGCACTCACGGGGATACTCCCAAAACGGTGGGCAAATTGTGGCGCGTTTCATCGGTGAAGTGAAACGTCTGCCACCCGCGCGCGCTTGCGGCATGGATGTTCTTTTCGGCGTCATCAATCAGCAAGATGTCAGCGGGGGGCAAGCCCGACCACTCCTCAATCGCCGCAAAAAACCGCCCGTCAGGCTTTTTCACCCCCAAAGGGCCAGAGGCAAAGATCTTCGCCATATGGGCCTTAAACCCCATCACATCCCACATATAATCCGCACGGCGCTGTTCGTTGTTGGTGGCAATCACGCCTTGAATGGGGCAGGCGGTCAGCCAGCCCAGCACTTGGGGATCAACCACGGCGTCTTTGGTCAGCCAATAGTCTAGAACCGCCTCAGGCGCATGGGGGACCGCGTGGGTGGCGGTGTAATCGGTCAGCAGGTCTAGCAGATCACGTTCCCCGTTCAAAACGGCGTTGAACTTGCCGTCGCTGAAAACAAAATCGGTAAAAAGCCCAGCCGAAACGCCCAAATCGGCCTCAAATTCGGCCTGCCAAGCGTCAAAGCCGCCCTGATGGCCTTTGTTCAGCACCCCGTCAAAATCCCACGCGATCAGCTTCAAAACTCAACCCCCGGTTGGGCTTTGATGCCAGACCGGAACGGGTGTTTGACCAGCGTCATTTCGGTGACCAGATCGGCGGCTTCGATCAAAGCTTCCGATGCGCCGCGACCCGTCAGGCAAACATGCGTCAGGGGCGGCTTTTCGGCCTTCAAAAACGCCACCACTTCGGCCACGTCGATGTAATCATAGCGCATCGCGATGATGATTTCGTCCAGCAGCACAAAGCGGATGTCGGGGTCGCGGATCAGCTCTTTGGCCTTGGCCCAACCGGCTTGGGCTGCGGCAATGTCACGGGCGCGGTCTTGGGTTTCCCATGTAAAGCCTTCGCCCATGGCGTGAAACTCGCACAGGTCGGCGAAGTTTTCGGTCAGCAAGCGCCGCTCGCCGGTATCCCACGCGCCTTTGATAAACTGCACCACAGCGCAGGGCATCTCATGCGCGACACAGCGCAGGATCATGCCAAAGCCTGAGGACGATTTGCCCTTGCCCGTGCCGGTATGCACGATGATCAGCCCGTGATCGCCCGCCTTGCCCGCCATGATCTTATCCCGCGCGGCCTTTTTCTTGGCCATCTTGGCATTGTGGCGGGCATCGGGGTTGGCGGTGGTTTCGGTATCGGTGTCGGTTTTCGCAGATGACATGGCGGGGGGTGTCCTTGACGTTAGGGGCCCATCCTGCCACAGGTAAGGGCGCACTGGTGCTTGTCTTACGACAGGCTAAAAGGGAATGCGACAGGCGAAAGCCTGGGATGCAGCCGCCCCCGCGACCGTGACCGAAGAGGTCAGCCACACCCACTGGGCAACCGGGAAGGGGGCTGACCGGGGGGAAACCCCAGCTTCGCAAGCCGGGAGACCTGCCAGCGCGTGTGACTTTGACGGACGGGGTGTGCCGTGGCGAGTTGGGGGTTTACCCCCATTTGCCGGCATTTCCCCTTGGGAGGACGATGACCGCAAGACTGCATATTTGCACCACCTGCAAAGCTGGCCTGCCCGTGATCGAGGGCGAGGCTTGCACTGGTGCGCGCCTTTACGCCGCGATTGCCGCTTTGCCTGCGCCGCAGGGGGTGCAGGTTCTGCCCATCGAATGCCTGTCAGCGTGCAATTCAGGTGCTGCCGTGTGCCTATCGAAAGCGGGCGCTTGGGGCTATGTTTATGGCCGCATGACCGAAGACAACGCCGCCGATATTCTGGCCGGCGCTGAGGCTTACGCCAAAACCACCGACGGTCTTGTGCCATGGCGCGACCGCCCGACGATCTTTCGCAAACAATCTCTCGCCCGTATTCCCCCGTTGGAGGCTTAATGTCCGATCTTGCCAAAATTCCCGTTACGATCATCACAGGCTTTCTGGGCGCGGGCAAAACCACGCTGATCCGGCATTTGATGGCCAACCCGCAAGGCAAGCGCTTGGCGGTGCTGGTGAATGAGTTTGGCACGGTGGGGGTAGACGGCGACATTCTGAAATCTTGCGCCGATGACAATTGCCCCGTGGAAAACATCGTGGAACTGGCGAACGGTTGCATCTGCTGCACCGTGGCGGAAGATTTTATTCCCACGATCGAAGCCCTGTTGGCCCTGCCCAAGCGGCCCGATCATATCTTGATCGAAACCTCGGGGTTGGCTTTGCCCAAGCCTTTGCTCAAGGCGTTTGATTGGCCGGGCATTCGCTCGCTGATCACCGTCGATGGCGTGATCACCTTGGCCGATGCCGAAGCCGTCGCCGCTGGCCATTTCGCGGGGGAATTGACCGCAGCGCAGATTGCGGCGGGTGAGCATGACACGCCCTTGGGCGAGGTGTTTGAGGATCAAATCGCCTGTGCCGACATCGTTTTGCTGACCAAGGCCGATCTGGCTGGCGAAGCAGGCATTGCCGCCGCCCGCGCCGTGGTGCAGGCGGAAGCCGCAGAAAAGAACCGACCTCATTTGCCGATTTTGACGCTGTCGGAAGGGGTGATTGACCCCTCGGTGATCTTGGGGCTTCAGGCTGCGGCAGAAGATGATCTGTTGGCGCGCCCCTCACACCATGACGGCGAAGACGGGCATGAGCATGACGATTTCAACTCGCTTGTGATCAGCTTGCCCGAAGTGGCGAGTGTGGAGGCGCTGACCGCCGCGATCGCGCGGCTGGCGCGGGAACAGAAAATCTTGCGCGTCAAAGGCTATGTTGCGGTGCAGGGCAAACCCATGCGCCTGTTGGTGCAGGCCGTGGGCGAACGGGTGCGTGCGCAGTTTGACAGGCCTTGGGGCACAATGACACGCGCGTCGCATCTGGTGGTGATCGCCGAGCAGGGTGATCTGAACGAAGCCGCCATTCGCCAGACGCTGGGGATCTAAGATGCACGTCGTCTTCCGCGAAAGTCATGGGCTAGAGGAGACGGCTGCGCCGTTTGATCCGGGCCAAGACCCTGCGGATATGCTGGTGCTGTCGTTTTCTGACAGCGACCTTGGGGCTTTTGGCGCGGGTTGGCAGCGGGCCAAGGGGGCTTTGCCCAGTTTGCGCCTGTGCAACCTGATCGCGCTGCGCCATCCGGTGTCGGTGGATACCTATATTGAGCGCACGGCGCATGGCGCGAAGGCCATTCTGGTGCGGTTGATTGGGGGGGAAGCCTATTGGCCCTATGGCCTAGCCTCACTTTCCGACCTTGCGCGCAAATCGGGCATAGCGCTTGCCATCCTGCCCGCCGATGGGCGCGAGGATGCGCGGTTGGATCAGCTTTCAACCCTTCCCGTTTCCACCCTGCGCCGCTTGCAAGCCTTGTGCGATGCGGGGGGCGCTGTGGCAGCGCAAGCGGCCCTTGCGCAATTGGCATTGGCCGCAGGGCTTTATGCGGGGCCGGTGTTGGGGGACAAGCGCGTGCCCGATTGCGGGTTTTATGAACCTTTGCAGGGGCTTGTCGATGCACCTGCCACAGGCGGTGTGGCGGTGGTGTTTTACCGTTCCTACCTGACCGCTGCCGACACCGCGCCGATTGATGCGCTGATCGCTGCGTTGCGAGAGGCGGGGCTTGCGGCCTTTGGGCTGTTTGCGCCGTCGCTCAAAGGCGCATCTGCGCAATGGGTGGCGCGCAGTTTGCGGGCGGCAAAGCCGGTGGCGGTTGTCAATGCCACGGCCTTTTCGGCCAAAGGCGGGGATGGAACATCGCCCTTGGATATGGAGTGCCCTGTGTTCCAAGTGGCGCTTTCCACCGCGCGGCGTAAGGATTGGGCGGGGTCTGCACGGGGCCTGTCGCCCGCCGATCTGGCAATGCATGTGGTGCTGCCAGAGGTTGACGGGCGGCTGTTAGCGGGGGTGGTCAGCTTCAAAAGCCCCGGCAAGCGCGACCCTGATTTGCAATTCTCGCGCTTTGCGCACCGTGCCGACGCTGACCGCATCGCCGCTGTCGTGGCGCGGGTGAAGGCTTGGGTTGACCTTGCGGGCACCCCAACGGCCAAGCGCAAACTGGCGCTGATCTTGTCAACCTATCCGGGCCGCGCGCATCAGATGGCCCATGCGGTGGGGCTGGATGCGCTGGCCTCGACCCAAGCGGTGCTGGCCGATCTGGCCGCTGCGGGCTATGCCATTCCCGCCCACACCCTTAGCACTGATGCCCTGCAAAGCACGCATAAAGCTTGGCCCGTGGCCGATTACATACAAGCGCTGCAAACCCTGCCGCCCGACCTTCGGAATGCCTTGGCGCTGTGGGGCGCGCCGGAAACGGACCCTTTGGTGCAAAACGGGGCCTTTCACTTCCCCTGCCTGCGGATAGGCCAAGCGCTGATCGCGCTGCAACCCGAACGGGGCCGCGCCTTGCAGCGCGATGCGGAATATCACGACCTGCAAGCCACCCCGCGCCACGGCTATGTCGCCTTCTACCTGTGGCTGCGCGCCCAAGGCATCCACGCGCTGATCCACATGGGCGCGCATGGCACGCTGGAATGGCTGCCGGGCAAATCGGTCGCCCTGTCGGCAACCTGCTGGCCCGAGGCGCTGGTTGGCCCCTTGCCCGTCATCTATCCCTTTATCGTCAACGATCCGGGTGAAGCCGCCCAAGCCAAGCGCCGCATTGGCGCTGTGACCCTTGGCCATATGCCCCCCCCCTTGGCCGAGGCGGGGATACCCCCCACCCTTGCACGGCTGGAACGGCTGCTTGATGAATACTCCACCGCCGACGGCATCGACCCCGCCCGCCGTGACCGCCTGATCCGCGCCATTCGCGATGAGGCGCAGGCGCAGGGTGTTGAAGACGATCTGGCCATTCCAAGCAATGCTTCGGCCGCCGAGGCGATTACGCGGATTGACCGCTTTGTCTGCGACATCAAAGAAAGCCAATATGGCGATGGGTTGCACATCTTCGCCCGTGGTCCGCAGGGCGAGGGCGAACGCTTGGGGCTGCTTGCCGCGCTGAACGGCCAGCGGGTTGCGGCAGGGCCAGCGGGTTCGCCCCACCGTGGGCGCAGCGATGTGCTGCCCACGGGGCGCAACCTGTATTCGGTGGACCCGCGCGCTGTGCCATCGCGTGCGGCCCATGCGCAAGGGATTAAGCTTGCCGAAGAACTGGTGCGCCGCCATTTGCAAGACCACGGCGATTATCCCAAAGGGCTGGTGGTTGATCTGTGGGGGTCTGCCACAATGCGCACAGCGGGCGAAGATTTCGCCATGGCGTTGCATCTGGCGGGCCTAGCGCCGCTGTGGGATGAAAACGCCGCACGGGTGTCAGGGGTGGAAGTGATCCCGCTGGCCCTGTTGGGCCGCCCGCGCATTGATGTGACCTTGCGCGTGTCGGGCCTGTTTCGCGACATCTTCCCCGGCTTGGCGCAATTGTTTGAAACGGGCGCTGCGGCGCTGGCGGCGCGCGAAGAGCAGGTTGAAGATAACCCCTATCTAACCGTCTCTCCGCGCGTCTTTGCCCCTGAACCGGGGCGCTATGGCTTGGGGATAGAGACGGACGATTTCTCAACCGAGGCGCGTGCTGCGGCAGGGGAAGCGTGGCTTGCCGCCTCTAGCTGGGCCATCGGTCAAGACGGTGAAAGCACGCCAGACCGCGCAGCGCTAGAGGCGCGGTTGCGTGGGGCGGATAGCTTTATCCATTCGCAAGACCTTGTCGAAACCGATGTGCTGGTGGCGCAAGATTATGCTTCGCACGAGGCGGGCTTTGCCGCTGCCATGGCGCGGTTGGGCGCAGCCAAGCCCACACTGTATCACCTGGATGCGACACGCCCCGATTCCCCCCAAGCGCGCACCTTGTCGGAAGAGATCGCCCGCGTGGTGCGCGCGCGTGCCGCAAACCCGCTGTGGGCCGATGGCATGATGCGCCACGGCTATCGCGGAGCGGCTGAAATTGCCGCCACCTTGGACCATATGGCCGCCTTCGCCCATCTGGCCCAAGTGGTGCCGCCGCATCTGTTTGATATGTATCACGAAGCCACCTTAGGGCGCGACGATCTGCGCGACTTTCTGGCCCGCGAAAACCCCGATGCTTTGGCCGCATTGCAAGACACATTCTTGCGCTTGCGCGATGCGGGCCTTTGGGTGACACGGCGCAATTCCATCGCCGCCGAATTGCAGGTGGCCCATGGCTGAGTTTGACATCAAAGGCTGGTGCCCCGGCGCGTTGCGGCCGATGGAATCGGGCGATGGGCTGGTGGTGCGCATCAGGCCCCGCATGGCGCAGATGACCGCAGCGCAGGTTTTGGGGGTTGCTGAAGCGGCTTTGTCGCATGGCAACGGGATCATTGAACTGACTGCGCGTGCCAATGTGCAACTGCGCGGTGTGACCTCGCAAAGCCATGCGCCGTTGATTGCGGCGCTGGATGATCTGGGGCTGATTGACCCCGATGCCGTCACGGAAAGCCACCGCAATGTGGTGCTGTCGCCGTTCTGGGCGGGGGACGAAACGGCGGCTTTGGCGGCTGAGCTCTATCACGCGCTGCGGCATGGGCCTGATCTTCCAAGCAAGTTCGGCTTTGGGATTGATCTGGGCGATCTGCGGGTGCTGGCCGATACCTCTTGCGACATTCGCCTTGAACGGGGCGCTTCTGGCGGGCTGATCTTGCGCGCAGACGGTGCTTTGGGCGGGCAAGCGGTGACGCAAAAAGACGCTGTGGCGCAGGCGATGGCGATGGCGGAGTGGTTTGTAGCCTCTGGCGGGATGACGCAGGGCAGGGGGCGGATGGCGGCGCATCCCAAGGGGGATATGCCGTTTGATACCGCGCAGCCTTTGGCGGCAAAGGCCCCCGCAGCGGCGGCAGGAATGACCCCGCACGGCGCGCTGGTGGGGTTTGAGTTTGGCATTTTGCGCGCAGAATTGCTGGCAGGACTGGCAGGCCTTGCCCCCGCCCTTCGCATCACGCCGTGGCGGATGGTGCTGCTGCAAGGCGCTAACCTGCCCTATAATCCCGCCCTGATCACCACCCCCAACGATCCGCGCTTGCGCGTTTTGGCTTGCACGGGGGCGCCCGATTGCCCGCAAGCCTTGCAAGAAACCCGCCCCTTGGCCCGCAGGCTGGCCCCCTTTGTCCCGCAGGGCAAACTGCTGCACGTGTCGGGCTGTGCCAAGGGCTGTGCCCATCCGAGCGCGGCTGACTTAACGCTTTCGGCCACGGCCCTAGGATTTTCCATTCTGCCCAAAGCACGGGCGGGGGGGCTGGGGCCGGTTATGGCCCCACAAGACATTACATTAGAAACCCTAGGCAAGGCCCTGTAAATGCCGCATCTTTACGAAACCAACGGCGCTGCGATCTATCTGCAAAGCTTTGCCATGATCCGCGCCGAAGCCGACCTGCGCTGCTTTTCGCCTGAAGAAGAGGTGGTCGTGGTGCGCATGATCCATGCGGCGGGGATGGTGGGGCTAGAGAAGTTCGTGCGCTTCACCCCCGGCATGGCGATTGCCGCGCGTGCCGCCCTTGAAGCAGGCGCGCCGATTTTGTGCGATGCGCGGATGGTATCCGAAGGCATCACCCGTGCTAGGTTGCCTGTGCACAACGAAGTGATCTGCACGCTGAACGATCCGCGCGTGGCTGATATGGCCAAGGCTATGGGCAACACGCGCTCTGCCGCCGCATTGGAACTGTGGCGACCGCATCTGGCGGGGGCGGTGGTTGCTATAGGAAACGCGCCTACAGCTTTGTTTCACCTTCTGAATATGCTGGAAGACCCAAGCTGCCCGCGCCCTGCGGCCATCATCGGCTGCCCTGTTGGCTTTGTGGGGGCGGCGGAATCGAAAGCAGCGCTGATTGAAAACCCGCTTGTGCCCTCAGTCGTGGTCGAGGGGCGTTTGGGCGGGTCGGCGATTACGGTGGCGGCGGTGAATGCCCTTGCCAGCCGGAAGGAATAGCATGGGCAAGATCATCTGCACCGGCCTAGGCCCCGGCGACCCCGATTTGATGAGCCTGCGTGCCCACCGCGCGGTCACATCCGCCACCCAAGTTGCCTATTTCCGCAAAGCGGGCCGTGCGGGCCAAGCGCGGCGCATTGTGACGGGGCTTTTGCGCACCGATGCGGTGGAACACGCGATGGAATATCCCGTCACCACCGAACTGCCCTTTGACGGGCCGGAATATAACGACGCCCTTGCGCGGTTCTATGACGATTGGGCCTCACGCTTGCGCGAGGTTGCGCAGATGTCGGATGTGGTGGTGTTGTGTGAAGGGGATCCGTTCTTCTACGGCTCTTTCATGCATCTTTACAGCCGCTTATCCGGCGTTGTGGAGATGGAAGTTATCCCCGGCATCACCGGCATGTCAGGCTGTTGGACAGCGACGGGCCAGCCCATCACGTGGGGCGATGATGTGCTGTCGGTGCTGATGGGCACACTACCAGAGGCTGATTTGGTGCGGTTCATGACACAAGCCGATGCGCTGGTGGTGATGAAAACAGGGCGCAATTTGCCCAAGATCAGGCGTGCTTTACAAGCTGCGGGGCGGTTGGACTCTGCGTGGCTGGTGGAAGCTGGCACGATGCCGAACCAACGTATTCAACGCCTTACCGAGGCGAATATCGAAGACTGTCCCTATTTCGCCATCGTGCTGGTGCATGGCCAAGGAAGGCGACCCGAGGTGGCGGAATGACGGGCAGTTTGGATATTGTCGGCCTTGGGCCGGGTGCTGACGAAATGGTCACCCCCGAAGTGCGCGCTGCGTTAGATGCGGCGACCGATGTGGTGGGCTATATCCCCTATGTTGCACGGGTGGCGGCGCGTGCTGGGTTAACGCTGCACCAATCTGACAATCGGGTGGAGCTTGACCGCGCGCGGCACGCTTTGCAAATGGTGCTGGACGGTCAACGGGTTGTGATCGTTTCTTCGGGTGATCCGGGGGTGTTTGCCATGGCCTCAGCGGTGTTTGAAGCGCTGGAAGATTGGCCCGAAGCGCAGGCCTTAAACATCCGCGTTCTGCCGGGCATTACTGCGATGCTGGCGGCGGCAGCGGCTTTGGGCGCGCCTTTGGGCCATGACTTTTGCTGTATCAACCTGTCAGACAACCTAAAGCCGTGGGAGTTGATCGAACGGCGCTTGCGCCTTGCGGCTGAGGCAGATTTGGCGATGGCCTTTTACAACCCACGCTCGGCCAGCAGGCCAGAGGGGTTTGCCAAAGCGCTAGAGATTTTGCGCGCAAGTTGTGGGGATAAAAGGCTTATCTCGTTCTGTCGTGCCGTATCGACTCCCGATCAGGCGCTGCTGACCGTGCCCTTGGGGCAAGCGGTGCCAGAGATGGCCGACATGCGCACGGTGGTGATTTTGGGCAATTCCGCCACCCGCCACGTTGGAAAATACGTTTACACGCCACGGTTTGCCGAATGAAGCCAAGCCAAAACCTGCGCTACGGTGTCAACCTTTGGCCTGTCGGGCACATAGGGGCGGTCGATCAAGATCACGGGCAGGCGCAATTCACGCGCCGCATCCAGCTTTGCACGCGCGCCCATACCGCCCGCGTTCTTGGCGACGATATGGGTGACGTGGTGGGTTTGCAGCAGGTTAAGATCGCCTTGCAGCGTAAAGGGGCCGCGCGCAATCAACGCGGTGGCATGGGGCAAGGGCAAAGCGGCGGGTTGGTCAACAAGCCGCAAAATGTAATGATGCTGCGTCTTTACGGCGAAATCTTCCAGCGCTTGGCGACCTATGGCCAAGAAAACCCGTGCCGGATCATCGGGCAAGGCCGCAACAGCGCCCGCCATATCGGGCACGCTTTGCCAGTTGTCGCCTTGCACCGCTTGCCACGGCGCGCGTTCAAAGGCCAGCAGCGGGGTTTGGGTGGTGGCTGCGGCCTGAACGGCGTTGCGGCTCATTTGCGCCGCGAAGGGGTGGGTCGCGTCGATCAGGTGGGTGATGGATTGCTCGCGCAGATAGCGCACCAAACCCGCCACCCCGCCAAAGCCGCCAATGCGTTGGGCCAAGGGTTGGCGCAGCGGGGCCTCGGTGCGTCCGGCGTAAGAGAAAACCGCGTCAATGCTTTGATCGGCCAAGGATTTCGCCAATTCAGAAGCCTCTGTCGTGCCGCCAAGCAAAAGGACGCGGGTCATGGATAAGCCTTGGGTAACGATCATCGGGTTGAACGAGGATGGACTGGCGGGGCTGTCTTTGGCAAGCCGTCAGGCGCTTGAACAGGCGGAAATCATCTTTGGCGCGCCACGGCATTTGGCTTTGGCGGGGGTGAAGGGGCGCGCATGGGGCGTGCCGTTTTCGGTGGAACCTGTGCTGGCCGAACGCGGACGGCGGGTGGTGGTTTTGGCCTCGGGTGATCCGTTTTGGCATGGGGCGGGCGGGTCTTTGCTGGGGCATTTGGGGGAAGGAGAGTGGGTAAGTTATCCTGCCCCCTCAACATTCGCTTTGGCCGCCAACCGCTTGGGATGGCGGATGGAAGAGGTGATTTGCCTTGGCCTGCACGCAGCGCCATTCGCGCGGTTGCGCCCTGTTTTGGCGCGGGGGCAGCGGGTGATCTGTTTGCTGCGCGATGGGGCGGCGGTGGGGGAGCTGTGCACCTATCTGACAGCACAGGGGTTTGGGGGTTCGAGCGTGCATGTGCTAGAGGCTTTGGGCGGCGCAAACGCGCGTGTCACCAAGGGCTTAGCGCAGGATGTGAGCGGTCGGTTTGCTGCGCCTGTGGCCGTGGCGGTTGACTGCGTGGGGCAGGGGATGGCGCGGGCGTCAGGCTTGGCCGACGATATGTTCGCCCATGACGGGCAGATTACCAAGCGGCCCGTTCGCGCTTTGACGCTTTCGGCTTTGGCACCGCGCGGGGGTGAGGTGTTGTGGGATTTGGGCGCGGGGTCGGGGTCGGTTTCCATTGAATTTCTGCTGGCCGCGCCTGCCAGTGTGGCCCATGCGGTCGAAGCCGATGCGACGCGGGCGGACCGCGCGCTTGGGAATGCGGAAGGTTTCGGGCTGGGGCATCGGTGGCATTTGCATCAGGGCAAGGCGATAGAGGTGATCGCGCAACTGCCTGATCCGGATGTGGTTTTTATCGGCGGCGGGGCGAATGGGGCCTTGGTTGAAACGCTGTGGGCGCGCTTGCCCAAAGGGGCGCGGTTGGTGATGAACGCGGTCACATTGGAAAGTGAAGCGCTGCTGTACGCCTGCCACGGCGAACGCGGCGGCGATCTGTGGCGCTTTGATATGGCGCAAGTCGCCCCCTTGGGGGCCAAACACGGCTGGCAGGCGATGCGCCCCGTGGTGCAGTGGAGTGTGACGCGATGAAAGTGACAGGATTGGGCTTTCGGCGCGGCGTTTCTGCTGAAAGCCTGCGCGCCGCTATTGCCTTGGTGGGCTTGGGCGAAGCCTTGGCCACGGCAGAGGATAAGGTGCATGAACCCGGCCTTGTGCGCTTGGCGCAGGATTTGGGGCTTAGGGTTTTGGGTGTGCCGCGTCACGATCTGCACGCGCAGGGCGTGGAAGGGTCGGCACGGGTGATGGCGGCTTATGGCACGGGGTCGGTTGCCGAAGCCGCCGCTTTGGCCGCCGCTGGCCCCGGTGCACGGTTGGTGCAGGCCAAGCGCAGCGGGCCGGATGGGATGGCGGTGGCAGCACTCGCCGAGGCGGATGCAAGGGGGCAAGCATGACGGTGCATTTCATTGGCGCGGGCCCCGGGGCGGCAGATTTGCTCACGCTTCGCGGGCGCGATTTGATCGCAAGCTCGCCCGTGTGCCTATATGCGGGGTCTTTGGTGCCGCTAGGGGTTTTGGCGCATTGCCCTGAAGGGTGCGACATTGTCAACACGGCGGCGATGTCGTTGGATGCGATTATCGACACGCTTAAAGCGGCCCATGACAAGGGCTTAGATGTGGCGCGGTTGCATTCGGGGGATGTGTCGATCTGGTCGGCGATGGGCGAACAGCTCAAGCGCTTGCGTGACTTGGGCATCCCTTATGATGTCACCCCTGGTGTGCCAAGTTTTGCCGCCTCTGCCGCGGCTTTGGGGGTGGAGCTGACCCTGCCGGGGTTGGCGCAAAGTGTGATCCTCACCCGCACCTCAGGCCGCGCATCGGCCATGCCAAAGGGGGAAACGTTGGCGGCTTTTGCCGCAACGGGGGCGACTTTGGCCATTCACCTGTCGGTGCATGCGCTGGCGCAGGTGGTGGAGGAGTTGGTGCCGTTTTACCGAGAAGATTGCCCCGTGGCGGTGGTGTGGCGGGCAACTTGGCCTGATGAGCGGATCGTGCGCGCCACTTTGGCAACCATTGTGGCCGCAGTTGGTCCAGAGATCGACCGCACGGCGCTGATCCTTGTGGGGCGTGCTTTGGCGGCAGAAGGCTTTGATGAAAGCCGCCTTTATGCTGACGATTACGACCGCCGCTATCGCCCGCGCGGCACTGACCCGCGGTTTCCCGAATGACGGGGGGGGTGATTATAGCAGCGCCCTCATCGGGCAGCGGCAAGACTTTGGTCACTTTGGGGCTGGCGCGGGCCTTTGTGCGGCAGGGGTTGGCCGTGCAATGTTTCAAATCGGGGCCAGATTACATCGACCCTGCCTTTCATCGGGCGGCGACGGGGCGGGCGTCTTTTAACCTTGATTCTTGGGCTATGGGGCAGGGCCAAGTGGCGGGGCTTTTGTCCAAGGCCGATGGCGCAGATATCGTCATCGCCGAAGGGGCGATGGGGCTGCATGACGGGGTGGCCAAGGCGGGGGCTTGGGGCCACGGGGCCAGTGCCGATCTGGCGCTGCATCTGGATTGGCCGGTGGTGCTGGTGATTGACGCAGGCGGGCAGGCGCAAACGGCGGGGGCTGTGGCGCTGGGGTTGGCCAAATTCCGGCCAGGCTTGCGGCTGGCGGGGGTGATTTTGAACAAGGTCGCCTCGCCCCGCCATGAACGCTTGCTACGCGCAGGCATGGCGCAGGCGGGCATTGCGGTGCTGGGGGCTTTGCCCAAGCTTGCCAGCGTTGCCTTGCCAGAGCGGCACTTGGGGCTGGTGCAGGCCGAAGAACTGCCAGAGCTGGAAGCGATCTTGAACGCCGCCGCTGATTTGGTGGCAGCACATGTTGATCTGGATGCCCTTCGCGCCGCCGCGGGCGTGCTGCGCTTTGGCCCGATGCCGCGCATAACTCCGCCCGGCCAGCGCATCGCCTTGGCGCGGGATGCGGCGTTTTCGTTTATTTATCCGCATCTTATCGACGGCTGGCGGGCAGCGGGGGCCGAGGTGGTGACGTTTTCTCCGCTGGCCGATGAAGCGCCGCCCGTGGCGGATGTGTGTTGGCTGCCCGGTGGTTATCCGGAACTTCATGCGGACGTTTTGGCTTCGGCTGACAAGTTTCGCGCCGGAATGCAGACGTTTTCTGGCCCTGTTCACGGCGAATGTGGCGGGTATATGGTGCTGGGCGAAGGCTTGGTGGATAAGGCAGGCGTGCGGCATCAGATGCTGGGGCTGCTGGGGCTGGTCACCAGTTTTGAACGCCGCAAGATGCATTTGGGCTACCGCTTGGCGACTTTGCTTGTCCCCATGCCGGGGCAGGGTGCGGGCACGCGCCTGCGCGGGCATGAGTTTCACTATTCCACCATCCTAGACCAACCCGACCCCCCGCTGGCCCAAGTGCAAGACGCCGAAGGCAACGCCGTGGCCGAAAGCGGCAGCCATCGGGGCCGTGTGTCGGGATCGTATTTTCACCTGATTGCCGAGGCATCATGAGCGGTTTTGTGTCTTTCGTATCCTCTGGCCCCGGCGACCCTGAACTGCTGACATTGCGCGCCTTAAAGCGGATCGAGGCGGCCGATGCGGTGTTGTTTGATGATCTGTCGGCAGGCCCGATCTTGGCCCATGCCCGCGCGGGGGCCGATTTGGTCGGTGTGGGCAAGCGGGCAGGGCGCATCTCGCCCAAGCAAGATCAGGTCAGCCGCCTGTTGGTGGATTACGCGCTGACAGGGGCCAAAGTGGTGCGGCTGAAATCGGGCGACAGCGGGCTTTTTGGCCGGCTAGAGGAAGAGATTGACGCTTGCCGCGCCGCCGGTATCGGGTTTGAGATTGTGCCGGGGGTTACCTCGGCATCGGCTGCGGCGGCGGCGGCGGGCATTCCGCTGACGCGAAGGTTAACCGCGCGGCGGGTGCAGTTTGTGACAGGGCATGATGTGGCTGGTGGGCTGCCGGATGATTTGAACATTCAAGCCTTGGCCGACCCGATGGCCACCACCGTGATCTTCATGGGAAAGCGCACCTTTGCAGCGCTGTCGGTTAAACTGATCGCCGCAGGGTTGCCCGCCGATATGCCCGCTTTGCTTGCCGAAAGCGTGTCAACCCCTGAACAACGCCTAACGCGCGCCACCGTGGCAACCTTGGGCGCGGCCCTTGCTGACGCGCATGACGGCCCCGCGCTGATCTTGATCGGCCCGTTGATGGAGGGGATATGACCCACATCATCACGCTATGCGCGACCTGTCCGCTGGGGCAGGGCGACTTTGCGGCGCACTTGGCCGTGACGGGGTATGAGGTGACGCTGACAGACTGTATGTCAGGCTGCACCAAACCCTCGACCGTGGCGTTTCGCGCTGTGGGCAAGACGGCCTATCTGTTTGGCCAGATTACGGCTGATGACTTGGGCGATTTGATTGCCTTTGCCAAAGCCTACCAAGCGTCAAACGATGGCACATTCCCCGATGCGCGCATATTTGGCGCGTTGCGGCATAAGGCCATCGCGCGCATTCCGGGCTAATATGTCGCAGATGCGCACAGCGTGCCGCATTCGGCCCTTGACCCTAAGCGCAGTTCACGGCTTTATGATCAAGCAAGGTGTCCAAAGCGCAAAGCGTCAGGACTGAAACGGGAATGAGGAAGGATGGACCCGAACGGGCATCCGATGCCTCAACCGCCCCCGCGACTGTAAGCGGTAGCGGCTTTTCACTGCCACTGATGGGGTTCCATTGGGAAGGCGAAAGGCGCGCTATGATCCGTAAGTCAGGAGACCGGCCTTGCAAGGTGAAACAACGGCTGTCGGGTGTGACGGCTACAGGAGACGACGATGAACTTGACCCAAACTTCCGCACGTTCAACCGTGCTGGCGCAAACGCTGTTCGTGGCTTTGGTTGGCCTGACCCTGGTGTTTGCCGCAGGCTTTGCGCAAAGCCAAGGCC
Source organism: uncultured Rhodobacterales bacterium (assembly GCA_903873585.1). Lineage (GTDB taxonomy): Bacteria > Pseudomonadota > Alphaproteobacteria > Rhodobacterales > Rhodobacteraceae > Stagnihabitans. The sequence continues at coordinate 55,557 of CAIQOV010000012.1, read as the reverse complement.
TGCATGATGCGGCCCATGATATGCGCCACTCCACCGGATTTCCCTGCCACTAAGGCAGACGTGTCATGAGACATATGCTGTCCAGCGCGCTGTTCGCTGGCTTTGCGGCGGGGTTGCTGTGCGCCCTGCTGCAATACCTATTGGTGCAACCCAATATTCTTCTGGCCGAACGCTACGAAAGCGGAGAATTGGTGCATTTTCAAGGCATTGCCAGCCCCGAACAGCGTGCCGCTGCCATGGCGCAGTCGATGCCGGGCATGGATATGTCGGGCGAAGAGGCGGGGCATCAGCACGGGGACGGGGCCGAGGGCGGGGCGCATCGTCAGGCTTTGACGGTGCTGTTTGCGGTGCTAACCTATTGCGGCTATGGTCTAGCCTTGGTTGCGGGCATGAATTTGGCCGAACAGGTGGGCGTCAAACTGGGGCTAAGCCAAGGCATTCTGTGGGGTTTGGCCGGATTTATGGCGTTTCAGATGATGCCAGCGCTTGGGTTGCAGCCTGATTTGCCCGGCACGCCGGCCTCTGATCTGACAGCGCGTCAAATCTGGTGGGCTGGCACGGCTGCGGCGACCGTTGCGGGCCTGTGGTTTGCAGCTTATGGCACGGGGCTTTGGCAAAGGGCGGCTGGGCTTGTGGTTTTGGCCGCACCGCATATTTGGGGCGCACCGGAATTGGCCAGCTTTGGCGGGATCGCACCACCGGAACTTGCGGCCTCGTTTGCCGCGCGCAGTTTGGCGGTGGGGATGATCACTTGGGCGGTCTTGGGCGGCTTGGTTGTGACACTTTGGCACTCTGACCCCGCAAAATGATTGAACTTTTCCTGATTGGCATTGGCACCGGCAACCCTGACCATCTGACACGTCAGGCGGTTAAGGCGCTGAATGCGGTTGATCTGGTGATGATCCCGAAGAAAAGCGGCAAAGCCGATCTGGCCGAACTGCGCCACGCCATCTTGGCCGAGGTCGTGACCAATCCCGCCGTGCAGATCGTGGAATTCGATCTGCCGGTGCGCGATGCGGCGCATGCCGATTATCAGACCGGTGTGAACGATTGGCACGATGCGATAGCGGCGGTTTGGGTGAAAACCTTGGCCGCCCATGCCGCGCGCCGTGTGGCGCTGTTGGTGTGGGGCGACCCGTCGCTGTATGATTCCACGCTGCGCATTGCGGCACGGTTGGCCGATGTCAGCGTGACGGTGGTGCCGGGGATTACCAGCCTGCAAGTGCTAACGGCCGCGCACGCCATTCCGCTCAACGACATTGGCCAAGCGGTCACGATCACCACAGGCCGGCAGTTGCAAGACGGCTGGCCTGACGGCGCGCAGACCTTGGCGGTGATGCTGGATGGCAACTGTACGTTCCAAACGCTTGATCCAACAGGGATTTCTATTTGGTGGGGCGCTTATGTTGGCATGCCTGAACAGATCATCATGGCTGGGCCTTTGGTAGAAGTAAGCGCGCAGATCATCGCAACCCGCGCCAAAGCCCGCGCCGCGCATGGCTGGATTATGGACATCTATATCCTGCGAAAAGCATAAGCGCATAGTTCTGCATTTTACATAATATTGGTTATCGGCACTTCACACCCCTTTGACTTACCCCCCGCAACGGCCCACACTCAGGCATGGACACTCAAAACCTTCTCTTGCGACTGGGCGTTAGCCTTGCCATCGGCATCTTGTTCGGAATCGAACGTGGATGGACGCTGCGGGCGCCTGAAACCCAAGATCGCGCTTCAGGTGTGCGCAGTTTTGCTTTGGCGGGATTGATTGGCGGGGCTTCGGCGGCGCTTGGCCTGACATTGGGCATGGTGTTTAGTGCCGTTGCATTTTTGGGCTTTGCGAGTGTGTTTGCGGCGTTTCAGTGGCGCGAAAGCCAAAACTCGCTTGATTTCTCGGCCACTACGGCCTTGGCGGGTATTTTGGCTTTCTTGCTGGGTGCTATGGCTGCAACGGGCGATATTCAGGTGGCGGTCTCTGCCGCGATTGTGTCGGTAGCGCTTTTATCGTTGCGTCAGGTTTTGCACCTTTGGGTCGCAACCTTAACCCAAATAGAAGTGCGCGATGGGTTGATCTTGTTGGCCATGGCATTTTTGCTGTTGCCGCTTTTGTCAGACAAACCCGTTGATCCTTGGGGCCTTTTAAACCTGCGCGAGATTTGGATCTTAACCACGCTCATCGCAGGCGTTTCCTTTTTGGGCTATGTCGCGGTGCGCTCTTTGGGGCCGCGCTGGGGCATTTTAATTACGGCGGCGGCGGGTGGTTTGGCTTCTTCTACGGCGACAACGCTTAGTTTAGCCCGCCTTGCGCAGGGCGCTGCCCCTGCCCGTCTTTTGGTGGCGGGGATGTTGGTGGCGGCGTCGGTGATGTTGGCGCGTGTTGTTGTTATTGCTGGTGTTTTACAGCCATCGCTTCTGCCCTTTTTGTTGCCCCCGATGGCTGCGGGCTTTGCAACTTATTTGGGTGTGGCCGCTTGGCTGGCGCGCACCACAACCGCCCCTGCCCGCCCTGATTTGGGCATTCGCAGCCCGCTGGATGTGTTGGGCGCTTTGCGCATGGCAGCACTTTTGACATTCATTATTTTGATCTCAGGCTTGGCGCATCGCTATTTCGGCTCTGCCGGTCTTTATGTGGTGGCGGCGATTTCGGGCTTGGCCGATGTTGACGCCATCACCATTTCCACCGCCCGCATGACAAGTGATCCGCAAAACCTTGCGCAGGTTATTCTGTTGGCGGTGGCGGTTAATTCGGCGTCAAAGGCGGTTCTGGCGTCTTCTATTGGGCGCAAAGTGGTGGGGTTTGGCTTTTTATGGCCGAGTTTAGCGGGCATTGCTGTGGGCGCTGGGGTGTTTTGGTTGGTCTAACCCCTACAGCGGCAAAGCCGTGGTCATCTTAATCTCTTCCATGCTCAGCAGCGCTGTCACGTTGTAAATCTTTACTTCCGATATAAGTGCCTGATAAAAGGCGTCGTAAGCGCGGGCGTTTTTGACCCAAACTTTCAGGATATAATCCACATCCCCTGCCAAGCGATGCGCTTCCAGCACCTCTGGCCTGCGGCGCACCACGTCTAAAAACCGCTTCTCCCAGCCGATTTCATGCTCGCTTGTGCGCACCAGCACGAAAAAGCACGCCTCTAGCCCCAGCCCTTCGGGATTGCAGATGGCGGTGGTGCGCGTGATGATGCCACTGTCGCGCATCCTCTTGATGCGGTTCCAGACGGGTGTCTTGGAAGACCCCACTTTGCGGGCGATTTCATCCAAGGATTGCTCGGCATCGACCTGCAATTCGCCAAGGATTTTCCGGTCTAACTCGTCGACTTGGGCTGCCATTCCATCATTTCCCGTTTTTTCAGAACGATGTTCTGATGCGTTGCCATTCTAGAACCATTGTTCTTATTGGCAAAGGGTGATGGCGGTCAACAGGGAAAATATTCTATACAGGGGCCAAGAAACGAGAGTTTGCCATGACACACCCTATCCTTCCCCCCGTTACCTTTGCCGGCGCTGGCCCTGGTGGTGCACAGCATTTGACCTTGGGCGTCTATCACGCCCTGCAACGGGCAGAGGTGGTGATCCATGATCGTTTGGTGGGCGCAGAGGTTTTGGCGCTTATTCCAGCCGATGTTCGCCTGATTGATGTGGGAAAGCAGGGCTTTGGCCCATCGACCTCGCAAGCGCTGATCAATGAAACCTTGGTGGCGCAGGCGCAAACGGGTGCGCGGGTGGTGCGCTTGAAGGGGGGCGATTGCGGCATATTCGGTCGGCTGGATGAAGAGATTGACGCGCTGGAAGCCGCTGGCCTGACCTATGCCATCCTGCCCGGCCTAACCGCTGCCAGCGTTGCGGCCGCAAACGTCGGCCAAAGCCTGACACGGCGGGGGCGCAATGCCAGCCTGCGCATCGTCACCGGCCATGATATGGCAGGATTTGCCGACCAAGATTGGCGCGGCATGGCCCAAGTGGGCGAAGTGACGGCGATTTACATGGGCAAGAAATCGGCCCGCTTTGTGCAGGGCCGCTTGATGATGCACGGCGCTGGGGTGCAAACACCTGTCACCTTGGTGGAAAACGTCTCGCGCCCTAATCAGCGCGTGGTGGCTGCAACGCTGGCCACCTTGGCAGAGGCGGCCCAAACCCTTAACGGACCCGCTGTGATCCTGTACGGGCTGGCACCGCGCCATGCCCTCCCTGCCCTGTCTCAGTTGAAAGAGGCCCAAGCATGAGCCGCCGGTATATTCCCAAAGTCGTCACCGCAAACCGCCTGCGCGAAGGGGATGTGGTTTATCTGACCGCAGACAACCACTGGACCGCGCATCACCATGAAGCCGAGCTGATCGAAGATGAGGCGCATGCCCAGTTGCGCCTGCTGCACGCGGCAGGGCAAAAGCTGGTCGTGGTGGGCGCTTACTTGGCCGATGCCAAAGCTGGCCCAAACGGCCCCGAACCGGTGCATTTTCGCGAAGCCTTTCGCACGCGCGGCCCTTCAAACTATGCCCACGGCAAGCAAGTGGACCTGACCAATGTATGATTACACCGACTTTGACGAGGCTTTCGTGCGCACCCGTGTGGCGCAGTTCACCGATCAGGTAGAGCGCCGCTTGGATGGGTCACTGACCGAGGACGAGTTTCGCCCTTTGCGCCTGATGAACGGCCTGTATCTGCAACTGCACGCCTATATGCTGCGCGTCGCCATTCCTTACGGCACGATCAACCCGCGCCAGATGCGGCAGTTGGCTTATATTGCTGACACGTGGGATAAGGGTTACGGCCACTTTACCACGCGCCAGAATATCCAGTTCAACTGGCCCAAACTGCCCGATGTGCCGGCCATTCTGTCGGCTTTGGCCGATGTGGGGATGCACGCCATCCAAACCTCGGGCAATTGCGTGCGCAATGTGACGGCAGACCATTTCGCAGGCGCTGCGGCGGATGAGATCGAAGACCCCCGCCCCTATGCCGAACTGCTGCGCCAATGGTCCACGGACCATCCCGAATTCCAGTTCCTGCCGCGCAAGTTCAAGATTGCCATCACAGGCTCGCCCAATGACCGCGCCGTCACCGCCGCCCATGACATTGGCCTGCGTATGACGCGCAATGCAGCCCAAGAGGCTGGGTTTGAGGTGTTTGTGGGTGGTGGCCTTGGCCGCACGCCGATGATTGGCCATTTGGTGCGCCAATTCCTGCCAATCGCAGACCTGTTGCCCTATGTTGAATCGGTTCTGTCGGTTTATAACACCTTGGGGCGGCGCGATAATAAGTACAAAGCGCGCATCAAGATCACCGTGCATGAAACCGGTCGTGACGAGATCGCCCGCATGATCGAAGACCGCTTTGCCGAGGTGCGCCCGCTGTTTGGCGGCGCAGATCAAGCCCTGCTGGCTGACATTCGCGCAGCCTTTGCGCAGCCCAACCTGCAAAGCCGTTCGGTAGCAGATTATGACGCCGCCTATCAAGCCAACCCCGTCTTTCGCGCTTGGGCTGATACCAACCTGTCAGCACACCGTCAGGGCGACCATGCGATTGTCACGATTTCAATCAAAGCCCACGGCCAAACGCCCGGCGATGCGACATCCGAACAGATGCGCGTGATTGCCGACCTGTCGGAAACCTATGGCTACAGCGAGTTGCGCATCAGCCACGAGCAAAACGTGATCCTGCCCCATGTTGCCAAAGCCGACCTGCCCGCCGTTCATGCGGCCTTGGCCAAGGTTGGGCTGGCGACAGCCAATGTCGGCCTGCTGTCAGATATGATCGCCTGCCCCGGCATGGATTATTGCGCGCTGGCCACGGCGCGTTCGATTCCCGTGGCGCAAGAAATCGCGCTGCATTTTGAAGCGCTTAAGCTGGAACATGATATCGGCGCGTTGAAAATCAAAATCTCGGGCTGCATCAACGCCTGTGGGCACCACCATGTTGGCCATATCGGCATTCTGGGGCTAGACCGCGCGGGGGTGGAAAACTACCAGATCACGCTGGGCGGCGATGCCACCGAAACCGCAGCCATTGGCGAAAAGACCGGCCCGGGCTTTGCCTATGATGAAATTGTGCCCGCCATCGAACGCATTCTGCGCGCCTATCTTGGGTTGCGACTGCACGCCGAAGAAACCTTTCTAGACGCTTATCGCCGTGTTGGCATGGACCCCTTCAAGCGCGCCCTTTACGGCGACGAAGGCCATCAGGATGCCGCGTGATCTGCACCACGGGCCTGTGGTGGACCGTGTCGCATCGCTGAATGCGCGCTACCGTCACCACGGGGCCACGGCAGTGCTAGAACACGCGCTGAGCGATGCCGATTTGGGGCGCGTGGCGCTGGTGTCGTCGTTCGGGGCGGAATCGGTGGTGCTGTTGCATCTGGTGTCAGTGATCGCCCCGCAAACGCCGGTGCTGTTTGTGGATACGCGGATGTTGTTTACACAAACGCTCGACTATCAGCGCCAACTGGCTGAAAGCTTGCCGCTTTGCGATATCCGCACCATCCGCGCCACCCAACCGCGCGTGGCCTTTGAAGACCCCGATGGCACCTTGCACCAGTTTTCCACCGATGCTTGCTGCAATGTGCGCAAAGTTGAACCGCTGGAACGCGCCTTAAGCGAGTTTGACGGCTGGATCACGGGGCGCAAACGCTATCAGGGTGCTACCCGTCAAACAGTGGAATTCTTCGAAGCCGAAGGCGATGTGCGCATCAAGGTCAATCCGCTTGCCCATTGGGGGCGTGAGGATATTGAAGACTACATGGTCAACAACCGCCTGCCCCGCCATCCGCTGGTGGCCAAGGGCTACCCTTCGATCGGTTGTGCGCCGTGCACCACGCCAGTGAAAGAGGGTGAAGACCCCCGCGCAGGGCGTTGGCGCAACAGTGAAAAAACCGAATGCGGCATTCACTTTGTGAATGGCATAGCCACCCGCATCCCCCCCTATCAGGAGCCCACCGCATGAGCGTGATTGTGAATGATCAGGGCTTTCAGCCCGCCGCCGCCGTTTCTGCCGTCACATTGGCTGACATCGCCGCCCACCAAGGCACGCTTGATTTGGCGCAAACCGATGATCCGGCTTCGGTGCTGCCCTATCTTGGCGCGCTTAAGCTGATCCGCGTCGCCTTTCCCGCCTTCAACGACGGGCGGGCCTTTACCATTGCGCGCCGTTTGCGCATGGCGGGCTTTACGGGCCACTTGCGCGCCGTGGGGCCGGTGATTGCCGACCAATACGCCATGGCGCGGCGCGTTGGGTTTGACGATGTGGAAATTCCCGACGATCTGGCCGCGCGCCAACCCCAAGCGCAATGGCTGGCCCGTGCTGATTGGCAAGCGCATGATTACTTGGCGCGGCTTAAGGCCTAAAACGGGGCTTTCGCGCGCCCCTGCCCTAACGTATCCCACACCTGATCCTATAGCGAAGCGACCGTGATGACCCAAGCCGCCCCCAAAGCCCACCTGCCCGATGCCCAAACCGTCACCGCCGTGCGCCATTGGACGGATCGGTTGTTTTCCTTCCGCGTCACGCGGCCACAATCGCTGCGCTTCCGCTCGGGTGAGTTTGTGATGATTGGCCTGATGGGCGACACCGGCAAACCCTTGCTGCGCGCCTATTCCATCGCATCGCCCGCTTGGGATGAAGAGCTAGAGTTCTATTCGATCAAAGTACCCGATGGCCCCCTGACATCTCGCCTGCAACACATCAAGGTGGGTGATGAGATCATCTTACGCCCCAAGCCGGTCGGCACCTTGGTGCATGACGCGCTTTTGCCGGGCAAACGGATCTGGTTTTTGTCAACCGGTACGGGCTTTGCCCCCTTTGCAAGCTTGCTGCGCGAACCGGAAACCTATGAAAAATATGACCAAGTCATCATGATGCACACCTGCCGCGAAGTGGCGGAGCTAGACTATGGTCGCACCTTGGTGGAAAGCCTGAAAGACGATCCGCTGATTGGCGAGATGGTCGGCGATAAGCTGAAATACTACCCCACCACCACGCGCGAAGCGTTTCATCACATGGGCCGCGTTACCGACAACCTGTCGTCAGGCAAGGTTTTCGCCGACCTTGGCCTGCCCCCGATGGACCCTGTGCATGACCGCGCCATGGTGTGTGGTTCGCTGGCCTTTAACGTCGATGTCAAAGTCATTCTGGAAGCCTTCGGTCTGGTCGAAGGCGCAAATTCCGACCCGCGCCAGTTTGTGATCGAAAAGGCCTTTGTCGGCGACGGCATCTAACTGCCCCAATGCCGCAATAAAAAACGCCGCAATCCTTGAGGTTGCGGCGCTTTTGTTGGCTTGGGTGGCGTTATGCCACCCGATGGGATTACATCCCCAAAGCTTTTTTGACCTGTGCGATCACGTCAGCTTGCTTGATCGGGTCGGTGCCGGCCATGGTGACAGCCGATTTCAGGCTGGCTTTGGTCGCATCATCCAGGGTCGAGCCGTCAATCACAGCGGTGACTTTGGCCGCGTCATAGGCAGCCGGATCCAAAGCGGCCATTGCGGCATCCATCGCGGCGGTTGCAGCAGCGGCGGCGGCGGCATCAGCCGCGGCTTTGTCAGCAGCAGCTTTTTCGGCAGCGGCAGCGTCAGCGGCGGCTTTGTCGGCAGCGGCTTTGTCAGCGGCAGCTTGGTCAGCTGCGGCTTGCTCTGCCACGGCCTTGGCCTCTTGGGCGGGCTTGTAGCTGAATTGGTAGTAGCCAGCGCCGGCCAAAACCACGATGATCGCGATGATCAGATTTCTGTTCATGTCATTTCTCCATCATATGACGGTTAATCCTGCCCCGCCCTATGACAGAATGCGTTAACAAAGGAAAGGCCCGCGCTGCATTGCAGCGTTTTGGCGCGCGCTTACGGGTTGAAGACAGCGCGCCTTAGGGTTATCTTAGCGCCAACACTGATGGTATAAGGACAACAACCATAGCACGCCGCCCTCACAACGCTCCGCCGCAACGCGACACTGGCCCGCGGATCAACGATCGGATTCGCTCTCCTGAAATCCGCCTCATCGGGGCCGATGGGGAAAACGTGGGTGTCGTGACACCCGCGCAAGCGATGGCTATGGCCGAGGAAGCGGGTCTGGATCTGGTCGAGATTTCGCCCACTGCCGAACCGCCTGTTTGCAAGATCATGGATTTCGGCAAATACAAGTATGAGCAGCAAAAGCGCGAGGCTGAAGCCCGCAAAAAGCAGCACATCATCGAGATCAAAGAAATCAAGTTCCGTCCGGGTACGGATACGCATGACTATGATGTCAAAATGCGCTCTGTGCTGAAGTTCTTGGAAGAGGGCGATAAGGTCAAAGTGACCCTGCGCTTTCGCGGCCGCGAAATGGCGCACCAAGATTTGGGTCTGGAATTGTTGCACCGCGTGGCGGCAGATGTGGCAGAAGCGGGCAAGGTTGAATCCATGCCCCGCCTAGAAGGTCGCCAGATGGTGATGATGATCGGCGCCAAGTAATCTTGGTGTGTTCGAATGCAAAGGGCGCAGCGTGGCTGCGCCCTTTTTGTTTGAGCCTAGTGATCCAGTGCCCGATCCAGATGGGTATACCCGCCATCGACATACAACCACTGCCCCGTGGTATGGGCCGACCGTGGCGATAGGGCAAAAACCGTGGCAGCGGCAATTTCACGGTCTAGCGTCATGCGGTGGCCAAGCGGAATGCGGGCGGTGATCTTGGCCAGTTGCGCTGCCGGATCGGCAAAGGTCTTGATCCAATTGGCATACATGGGCGTCATCACCTCTGCCGGTATCACAGCATTCACCCGCACCCCGTCTGGGGCAAAGGCCGCAGCCCATTCGCGCGTCAGCCCCAGTTGTGCGGCCTTGGCTGCAACATAGGCCGACGTATGCCCCTGCCCCGTGATGGCGGTTTTGGAAGAGATGTTCACAATCGCCCCGACTTCAGCACGCAAATCCACCGCCAGCAGATGCACCAAGGTGTAATAATGCAGCAGGTTCTGGTCGAGAGAGGCGCGAAACGCATCAGGGCTGGCATCTAGCCCCAAGCTGTCATTGCGCCCTGCATTGTTCACCAACCCATAAATCGCCCCGCCCGCTTGGGCTTGCGCCACAGCGCGGCGGCACTCGTCATCTTGCGCCAGATCGGCCTGAATGAACTCTGCCGGCCCTAGGGCCAAAAGCTGCGCCATAAAGTCGCCTTCTGGGGCGCGCCGTGCCAGAATGACAGGCACGGCCCCCTCTTCGGCCAGGGTCAGGCTGATGGCAGCCCCAATCCCTGCCCCGCCGCCGGTGACGATGATGCGCTTGCCCTGTAAACCCAAATCCATCTTAGAACCCCACCTCTGCACCCTGTTGCCAGCGCTGCGCCAAGTTGCCAAAGCGGGTAAAGCGGCCCTCAAAGCTGAGCTCTACCGTGCCAATCGGGCCGTGGCGCTGTTTGCCAATGATCACCTCGGCCTTGCCATGCACGTTTTCCATGATGGTCTGCCACTGCGCCATCTTTTCCAACTCGTGATCGCCGGGCTTTTCGCGCTCTTTGTAATATTCGTCGCGGTAGACAAACATCACCACATCGGCGTCTTGTTCAATTGACCCAGATTCGCGCAGGTCTGACAGTTGCGGGCGCTTATCCTCGCGGCTCTCGACCTGACGCGACAGCTGCGACAGGGCCAGTACGGGGATGTTCAATTCTTTGGCAATGGCTTTCAAACCTTGGGTAATCTCTGACACTTCCTGAACGCGGTTTTCTTTGCTCGACCCTTTCAAAAGCTGCAAATAGTCGACCACCAACAGGTCCAACCCATGCGTGCGTTTCAAACGGCGCGCGCGGGCGGCAACTTGGCTGATGGGCAAAGCGGGCGTGTCGTCGATATACAGCGGGCAAGATTCCAACGCTTTGGCGGCTTCGACAAAGCGGCGAAACTCCACCTCGGTCATATCGCCGCGCCGGATTTGTTCCGAAGGCACTTCTGACGCCTCTGACAGGATACGTGCAGCGAGTTGTTCCGCACTCATCTCAAGCGAGAAGAAGCCGACCGAACCGCCCTCAATCGTCCCTTCGCTGCCATCAGGCAAACGCCCGCGTTTATAGGCTTTGGCGATGTTAAACGCGATATTGGTCGCGAGCGAGGTTTTGCCCATCGACGGGCGCCCTGCCAAGATCAACAGGTCAGACGGATGTAAGCCCCCAAGCTTTTTATCCAGATCAACCAGCCCCGTCGAAATGCCCGCCAAACCACCATCGCGCTGATAAGCGGCGTTGGCCATGTTGACGGCATCGGTGACGGCTTTGAGAAAGCTTTGAAAGCCGCGCTCTGCCACGCCCTGTTCGCCCAGCTTATACAGGCGCTGTTCGGCCTCGGTGATCTGGTCGCGCGGTTCGCTATCCACCTCGACCTTGCCAGCGCGGGCTGAAATGTCACGGCCAAGCCCGATCAATTCGCGCCGCACCGCCAGATCGTAGATCATCTGCGCATAATCGCGCGCCGCATAGGCCGAGATCGCAGCCCCCGCCAAGCGCACCAGATACGACGTGCCGCCCAGTTCCTTAAGGCCCGGATCATCTTCAAAAAACGGCTTCAGCGTCACAGGCGACACCAATGCGTTCTTTTGAATGCGCGCGGCCATGCGTTCAAAGATGCGCTGATGCACAGGGTCAAAGAAATGCTCGGCCCGCACAACGCTGGCAATGCGGTCGTAAACCTCGTTATTGGTTAAGATCGCGCCCAAAAGCTGCTGCTCGCCTTCGATATTATGCGGCAGCGCTTCGGTTTCGGGCAGGGCCGGCATCGTTTGCCGCAGCATGGCCACTTCGTTCATCGGTCTTCCCCGTTGCCTGTTAAGCCCGCTTTAGACCCGCTTTTTGCCGCAAAGCAAACCGCGCATAACTTTGTGGATAAGTCTTAAAGCCGGCCTAAACCCAAGAGCACTTGGCGCAAACCCTACCACATTTTGCGCCTGATAGCGAGAACATCCCCCAACCTGCGATTCGCGCGACAGGTTATCCCCAAACTATCCCCAAAATCCTCCCCCGTTTTCCCGTGCCCATTGGCGCACCTTATTTGGTGCGGGCGGCCTGCCAAGCGCGCGGATCGTGCAGGAAGGTTTCAACCTCGGCCAAGGTGGCCTCATCAAACGCGCCTTGCGCGCGTGCTTCGGCCAGAACGTCCCACCATGTGCACAGATGATGCAGCGCCACGCCGTGTTCGGCCAAGCGGCCCACCGTTTCGGGGAAGATGCCGTAATAGAAAATCACCGCCGTATGGGCGCAAGTGGCCCCCGTTTCGCGAATGGCATCGACAAACGACAGTTTTGATCCGCCATCAGTGGTCAAATCTTCCACCAGCAACACGCGCTGGCCTTCGGTCATCACCCCTTCGATGCGCGCATTGCGCCCGTAGCCTTTGGGTTTTTTGCGCACATAGGTCATGGGCAGGGCCAGCCGTTCGGCCACCAGCGCGGCAAAGGGAATGCCCGCCGTCTCGCCACCGGCGATGTTGTCAAACGCTTCAAACCCCGCATCGCGCATCACGGTGGCGCATAGAAAATCCATCAAGACCGACCGAATGCGCGGATATGAGATCAACTTGCGGCAGTCGATATAGGTGGGCGAAGGCAAGCCACTGGCCAGCGTAAACGGCGTGGCCGCATTGAAATGCACCGCGCCAATTTCCAGCAAAGCGCGGGCGGTCAGGCGGGCGATTTCGCCAGCGGGGGGGAAATTGGCGGGGATCATAAGCTACTCCGAAAGGTTGGGGGGAGGATTAGGGCTGCACGCGCCAATGCACGGCAAAGCCCGGATCAAAGACCGTCACGGGGCCGGCTTCTGACTGGATCTTCGGTGGAAACACCGTTGCTTGCGCCGATTTGACCAAGCTGATGCGCGCTTCGTTCGGGGGCAAGCGGTAAAATGCCGCGCCGTTCAGGCTGGTAAACGCCTCTAGCCGATCTAACGCGCCGTCTTCTTCAAACACATGGGCCAAAAGCGGCATGGTGTTGGTGGCGGTAAAGCAGCCCGCGCAGCCGCAGGCGTGTTCTTTGAGCGCATCACTATGCGGTGCGCTGTCAGTGCCCAAGAAATAGGCCGCATGCCCCGAGGTTGCCGCACGCCGCAACGCCAGACGGTGCTTTTCACGTTTTGCCACGGGCAGGCAATAGTAATGCGGCTTGATCCCGCCCACCAACAGGTGGTTGCGGTTCAAGATCAGGTGGTGGGTGGTGATGGTCGCCGCCAGATTGGCCCCCAGATTGGCCCCTTGCGCTGCATAGGCCACACCCTCTTCGGTTGTGATATGCTCCATCACCACACGCAATTGGGGCAACCGACGGCGCAAAGGGTCTAGCACCGTGTCGATGAACACGGCTTCGCGGTCAAAGATATCAACCTCGGGCGTTGTCACCTCGCCGTGGGTGCATAGGGGCAAGCCGATTTCGGCCATCTTTTCCAGCACTGGCATGACTTTATCGAAATTCCGCACCCCGCCGTGCGAATTGGTCGTGGCCCCTGCGGGGTACAACTTCACCGCCTTGACCAACCCCGAAAGATGCGCCGCCTCCACATCTGCCGGATCGGTGGTTTCGGTCAGATACAGCGTCATCAGCGGTTCAAACTGCGCCCCTTTGGGCAAAGCTGCCATAATGCGGGCACGGTAGGCCTGCGCCTGTGCCATGGTCGCCACAGGGGGCACCAAGTTGGGCATAATGATCGCACGGGCAAAATCGCGCGCCGATTCCGGCGCAACCGCCGCCAGCATCGCCCCGTCACGCAGGTGCAGGTGCATATCGTCAGGGCGGCGCAGGGTCAGTGAATTTTTCATCGCCCTGCCCTAGCCCAAAGTTGCCTAGATTTCCAGTGCGATTGCGTGGCAGATTGGCGCACAACGCCCCAAGATTGGACCAGATCAATGACCAAAGCCGCCCTCTTCGCCCTGACCTTGTTCGCTATGCCCCATGCCGCCGCAGCCCAGCAGGTTGATTGCGCCAATCCTCAAACCCAGATTGATATGACGCAATGCGCCTCGAATGATTATCAAGCCGCAGATGATCGCCTGAATGCGGCCTACGGAGTGGCCATCGACTATATGGCCAGCATCGACGCCGACCTTCCCGCCGCCGAGCAAGGGGCGAAAGCCGCCCTGCGCGATGGTCAGCGGGCGTGGATCACCTTTCGTGACGCCACCTGCACAGCCGAGGGCTATGCCGTGCACGGTGGCACGATGGAAGGGATGGTGATCTTGATGTGCAACACCCGCCTCACTTTGGCGCGGGCCGAGGATCTAGAGGCGCTTAAACCCTATAACTAAAGCCACGCGATTGCTGTCACATGACAACGCAATGTTATCGCATATCACGCGGTACTTATGGCAAATCGGGGATGACGGGCAGGATCGGGCACAAGATGCCAACCGATTCGTGCGGGAAATTTGGGGGTAAGTGCATGAAGCGACTGATCAATGTAATGACGGCAACGTCTTTGGCGCTGTACATCGTGCCGCCCTTTGCTGCACAGGCGCAAGATTATCCGACGGCCATGGTGGGTGATGTGCAGGTGATCTGCCTGCCCGATGACCAAACCCCCTGCCCCGACGGCGCCACTTGCGCCATCCTCACCAGCCCCGATTCGTGCCAAGCCGACGCCGAGCAAACCCTTGGCGCGCAAACCGGCGCAGATCAGGCGGCGGCAGATCAGGCGGCGGCGGATCAAGCAGCGGCAGATCAGGCGGCGGCAGATCAGGCGGCGGCAGACCAAGCAGCAGCGGATCAAGCAGCGGCAGACCAAGCAGCAGCGGATCAAGCAGCGGCAGACCAAGCAGCGGCGGATCAGGCGGCAGCGGACCAAGCGGCGGCGGATCAAGCGGCGGCGGATCAAGCAGCGGCGGATCAAGCAGCAGCAGACCAAGCAGCGGCGGACCAAGCGGCTGCGGATCAGGCGGCGGCGGACCAAGCGGCGGCGGATCAAGCAGCGGCAGATCAGGCAGCGGCGGATCAGGCGGCAGCAGATCAGGCAGCAGCGGACCAAGCGGCAGCGGACCAAGCGGCAGCGGATCAGGCAGCAGCGGATCAGGCAGCAGCGGATCAGGCGGCGGCGGACCAAGCAGCCGCCGATCAAGCCGCAGCCGACAAGGCCGCATCTGATCAAGCCGCCGCTGACCAAGCGGCCGCCGATCAGGAAGCAGCAGACAAGGCCGCTTCTGACCAAGCCGCAGCGGATCAAGCAGCATCTGACCAAGCAGCCGCCGATCAAGCAGCCGCTGACCAAGCCGCAGCGCAATCTGTGGCAGGTCCGCAGATTGCCACCGTGGGCGATGCGCAGGTGGTGTGCTTGCCCGATGCCCAAACCCCCTGCCCTGACGGTGCGCTTTGTGTGGTGCTGACCAGCCCCGATTCGTGCCAAGCGGATGCCGAACAGGCCGTTGCCGCCCAAACTGACGCGGCACAGCAAAAAGCCGCAGCCGACCAAGCGGCAGCGACAGAGGCTGCGGCCCAAGATGCCCAAGCCATCGCCGCCGCCGAAGAGGCGCAAAAACAAGCCGAAGCTGCCGCCGCAGCCGACCCTAACATTGTTCCAATCGAAGCCCCCGTGCCCGATCCTGAAGCGGTCAATACCTTGGCCCGCGTCTTGCAATCCCCCCCCGCCAGTGCCGACACCCCTGATCAGCCCGTGGCCGAAGTGGTGGCAGCCGCCGATCCGGCAGATCTGAAAACCGCGCCCCATGCCGATGCCCCCCCGCCTGAAGGTGTGACCGTCACGACCGAAACGGTGACAACCTCGGTCACGCGCAGCTCTTCGCAAGAGTTCCATCCTGCGCCAGTTAAGGTCGGCCATGACAAAAAGTCGGGCCTGTCTGATCTGGAAAAGGTCGGATTGGTCGCTTTGGGGGCCTTGGTGATTGGGGCCATGATCAACGACAACCGCCAGCAGGTTGTGTCCAACAGCGGCGACCGCGTGGTGGTGCGCCAAGATGATGGCAGCTATCAGGTCTACAAAGACGACAACGCCCTGCTGCGTCAGCCCGGATCAACCGTAACAACGCAAACCTTCCGCGACGGATCAACCCGCGTGATTGTCGAGCGCGAGGATGGCAGCCAGATCGCCACGATCCGCGATGCCTCGGGGCGGGTGTTGCAACGGGTGGCTTATGATCGCAAAGGCCGCGCAACGGTGCTGATCGACGATATGCAGCCCGAAACCTATGTCGATGTGCGAGACCTGCCCAAGCCGCGCCCGACCCATACGACCATTCAGCTGAACGACCAAGACGCCGCAATGCGCGCCGCTTTGGCGGCGGCTGATGCCGAAGAAATCGGGCGCAAATTCTCGCTGCGCCAGATCCGCACGATCCCGCAAGTGCGCGAACTGGCCCCCACGATCAACGTCAACACGATCACCTTCGCCTCTGGCTCTGCCGCGATTGACCCAAGCGAGGCGCAAAAGCTGACCAAACTGGGCAAGTTCATCACCGACCTGATTGCGGCGAACCCAAACGAGGTGTTCTTGATCGAAGGCCACACTGACGCAGTTGGCTCTGCGGCGTCCAACCTTGCTTTGTCAGATCGCAGGGCGGAATCGGTGGCCAAGGCGCTGACGGAATACTTTGATGTGCCGCCGGAAAATCTGGTGGTGCAGGGCTACGGAGAAAGCGAATTGCTTGTGAACTCGCTTGGGAATGAGCGCGCCAACCGCCGTGTGGCGGTGCGCATCATCACCGCCTTGTTGCAGCAAACCGCGCGCTAAGCTGACCAAACTTTGCGCCGCCAGAACATTCTGGCGGCGTTTTTCTTTGCAATGCCCCGCTGGAAAGGTGCCCAGATGTCGCTTGACCCATTGCCCGATCAAATCCCCGAAATCGCGCTGTCTTGGCACCAAGCGGGGCGCAGCGTTTGGCTTGCGACGGTGATTGAGACATGGGGCTCCGCCCCGCGCGGGGTGGGCAGCCAGATGGTGGTTGACGGCGATGGTGCCATGATGGGATAGGTCTCGGGCGGGTGTGTCGAGGCGGCCGTGGTGGCCGAGGTGATGGCAGGCGGTGGTGCGCGCATCTTGGCTTATGGTGTGACCGATGAAGACGCCTTTGCCGTGGGCTTGGCCTGTGGCGGTGCGATTCGTGTGCTGGTTGAACCGGTGGGCACCGGCGAAGGCGCCTTGTCGCCAGCGCTTCTTGCGCAGCTTGTAGCCGCGCGGGCGGGGCGGCACCCCGTGGCCTTGGTCAGCGACCTTGCCACCTTTGCCCGCCACCTTGTGGCCCAAGGCGCAGACCCCGCCATAGACCGCGCCCTTGCGGCCAATAGATCGGCGGTGGAAGCGCAGCGCTTTGTCGCCGTGCACAACCCGCCTTTGCGGCTGATCGTGGTTGGTGCGGTGCAAATCGCCCAGCACCTTGTGCCCATGGCGCGTGCTTTGGGCCATCACGTCACCCTGATCGACCCGCGCAGCGCTTTTGGCAGTGCCGCGCGGTTTCCCGGTGAGGTGCTGGTGGAAGACTGGCCCGATGAAGCCCTGCCCCGCCTTGGCCTAGACAGCCGCTGCGCGCTGGTCACGCTGACCCACGACTCCAAGATTGACGATCCGGCCATCAGCTTTGGCCTGCGCGCGCCGCTGTATTACATCGGCTGTTTGGGATCAAAGCGCACCCATGCCAAACGGTTAGAGCGGTTGGGCGCCTTGGGCTTTAGCGCGGCTGAGTTGGAAAAGATCCACGCGCCAGCAGGGTTGGATATCGGCGCGAAATCCCCCGCAGAGATTGCTTTGTCGATCATGGCAGAGATCACGCAGGTGTTGCGCAAGGGCCTGTGATGGTGCTTTCGGGGCGCTGCCCCGGACCCCGGGATATTTGGGCACGTATGAAAGGGCAAAAAGGGGGGGCGGTTTTAAGGGGTGCGGATCGGGTCGGCCAACAGGCGCAGGCCGTTGAGGACAACCAAAAGCGTGCCGCCTTCGTGACCCAAAACCGCCAGCGGCAGGGGAAGGTGGAAGAACAGGCCAGATGTCACCAAAACCAGCATCGCCCCGATGGCAAAGACCAAGTTCTGCCGAATGATGCGCAAGGTGCGCCGTGCCAAGCGGTGGGCGGCGGCAAGGCGGGCCATGTCTTCGGACAAAAGCGCCACATCGGCGGCTTGCAGGGCAACCTCTGACCCCGCTGCCCCCATCGCAATGCCCACATCGGCGCGGGCGAGCGCAGCGGCATCGTTCACGCCGTCCCCCACAAAGGCGACCGCGCCCTTTTGGGCCAACTGATCCACCAGCGCCACCTTATCTTGCGGCAGAAGGTCGGCGTGGACCTCTTGGGGCGATATGCCCAACTGGTCTGCGATGCGCAGCGCCACAGCGCGGCGGTCGCCGGTCATCATCACGATCTGGCGCACGCCAGAGGCGCGCAGGGCCGCGATGCCTTGGCGGGCGGTGGCGCGGGGTTGATCAGCCACACTGATAGCGCCCAACACCAGCGCTTCGCGCCCCAGATAAACCACGGTTTGCGGGCTGGCTTGCAGCTCGGCCAAAAGCGCATGATCCAGCGCCGCCCCCATCCGCTGCACCATGCGCGGGTTGCCTGCCCAAAGCGGGCCTTGCTCATCGCGCCCCGTGATGCCCTCGGACGGCGAGGTTGACACATCACTGACAAGGATCGGATCGTGGCCCCTCTTGGCCACCTCGCGCCGTAAAGCACCGGCGATGGGGTGTTCAGACTGCGCTTCGATGCCGGCCAGCAGGCGCAAGAACCCTGCCTCTTCGCCCATCAGCGATACAACCCCCGTCACCTCGGCCCGCCCCGTTGTCAGCGTGCCGGTTTTGTCAAAGGCAAAGGTTTTCACCGCAGCCAAGCGTTCCAGCGCGGCACCGCCCTTAAACAGCACCCCCCCGCGCGCCGCCGCCGACAGCGCTGACAAGATCGCCGCCGGCACCGAGATCACCACCGCACAGGGCGAGGCTGCCACCAGCAACGTCGCCGCCTGATACAGCGCTTGTTGCGGTGGAGTGCCCAGCCACATCAAGACACCGTAAGCCAGCACGGCCCCCAGCAGCACCGCCACGGTATAGCGCTGCCCGAACCAATCGCTGAAGCGTTCCGAAGGGGCCTTCATCCCCTGCGCTTCGGTCACCAGTTTGATCATCCGCGCCACGGTCGATTGATCAAGGCTGCGCGCCACCTGCATCGTTAGCACCGCGTTCAGGTTCACCGTTGCCTCATACACCTGCGCGCCAACCTCTTTGGCGACGGGCACGGATTCGCCGGTGATGGTGCTTTCGTCAATCTCGCCGTAGCCTTCTACCAACAGCCCATCGACCGGCACCCGCGCACCGGGGCGCAAAACCACATGATCGCCCGGTTGCAGATCGGCCACGGCCACCTCGACCACGGTGTCGCCCGCCACCCGCAAGGCGGTATCAGCGCGCAGGGCCATCAGCGCTTCCACCGCGCGGCGGGCTTTGCCCAAGGCGCGGTGTTCCAGCGTGCCAGATAGCGAGAACAACGCCAAAAGCACCGCCCCTTCCAAAGCCCCACCCACGGCGGCAGCGGCAAGGGCTGCCACAACCATCAACAGGTCAATATCCAAACGAAACTTGCCAAACAATTCGCGCAAGGCCTCTAGGCCCGCAGGCACCCCGCCTGCCAGATAGGCCGTAACCAGCGCGCCCGTCACAGCCCATTCAGGAAGGGGCAGCAAAAAGGCCGAAAAGCTGGCAATCCCAAGGCCCAAGATCGTCAGCCCTGTTAAGACCAACCCCATATCTTCAAGCCCCGCAGGGCCGTGGCTGTGACCGGACTGAGCGGTAGCGTTTTGGGAATGGGGCATGGGTTTCTCCTTACCGCCAACATAACCACGCCATCCCCCGCTTACGAGGGGGCTTGCGCCGAAGGGCTGCGCTTTTTGACTTGACCCTACGCGCCTTGGTGTCAAAACCCCCGCATGGCCGTTGCATCCTTAACCCTTGATTTGACCGCTTTGGCCGCCAATTGGCGGGCGTTAGACCGTTTGTCAGCCACTGGTGTGCAGACGGCGGGGGTGGTGAAGGCGGATGGCTACGGGCTTGGGGTGCAAGCCGTTGTGCGCTGCCTTGCCCGCGCCGGTGCGCGGCGGTTTTTTGTCGCAGCCGCCGAAGAGGGCCAGCTTGCGCGCCAAGCGCTGGGCGCTGGGCCGCAGATTAACGTGCTGTCGGGGCATATGGCGGGGGATGCGGCGCTGATCCGCGACTGTGATCTGACGCCGATGTTAAACTCGGTTGACCAAATCACCCGCCATCTGGAAACCCTGCCCGGCCACGCCTTCGGTGTGCAGCTTGATACCGGCATGAACCGCCTTGGCATGGAGCCCGCCGAATGGGAGGCTGCGGCCCCCTTTGTGCTGGAAGCGGGGCCAGAGCTGTTGATGTCGCATCTGGCCTGTGCCGATGACCCGCTCCACCCGATGAACGCCGCCCAACTGGCCAATTTTCATGCCATGACGGATGGCACGAACGTGCCACGCAGCCTGTCTGCCACGGGCGGCATCTTGCTGGGGCCAGCCTATCATTTCGACCTGACCCGTCCGGGGATTGGCCTGTATGGCGGCCAACCGTTTGGCGCGGCACAGCCTGTGGTCGCCCTGTCACTGCCCGTGATCCAGACGCGCAGGGTGGCTGCGGGGGAAACGGTGGGCTATTCTGCCACATGGACAGCGCCGCAACCCAGTCTGATCGCCACCGTGCAAGGGGGCTATGCCGATGGGATCATCCGGTCACTGTCAGGGCGTGCCACGCTTTGGGCGGGGGATGTGCCCTGCCCTGTGGTGGGGCGCGTGTCGATGGATATGATCACCGTCGATGTCACCCACCTGCCCCATGTGCCCGATGCGCTTGACCTGATCGGGGCGCATCAAACTCTAGACCATTTGGCCGAGGTGGCAGGCACCATCGGATACGAGATCTTAACCCGTCTGGCTGCAAGGTTAGACCGCCGTTTCATTGAAAGCCCAGAATGATCGCCCGCCTTCTTGCCCAAATAGGCCGCCCCGTTCTGGCCGTTCTGGCCGCCTTTGGCCGTGTCACGCTGTTTGGGGCAGACACGCTGCGCCACATGGTCACCCCGCCGTTTTATGGGCGCGAATTCGCCATAGCCCTGCTGCAAATCGGCTGGTTTTCCCTGCCTGTCGTGGGACTTACAGCGTTTTTCACCGGTGGGGCGCTGGCCTTGCAGATCTATTCCGGCGGGGCGCGCTTTAGTGCCGAAGCCGTGGTGCCCCAAATCGTTGCCATCGGCATGGCGCGCGAATTGGGGCCGGTTTTGGGCGGGTTGATGGTGGCCGCACGGGTGGCATCGTCTATCGCGGCCGAGATTGGCACGATGAAAGTGACCGAACAGATTGACGCCTTGGTCACGCTGTCGACCCATCCGATGAAATACCTGACCGTGCCGCGCGTACTGGCCGCAACACTTGCTGTGCCTTTGCTGGTGGCGGTGGGCGATAGCATTGGCATTTCAGGCGGTTGGCTGGTGGGGATCACCAAACTGGGGTTCAATTCGGCCACCTATCTGAAGAACACCACCGATTTTCTAGAGTTCTGGGATGTGGGATCAGGCTTGGTCAAAGGCGCTGTCTTTGGCTTTATCGTGGCCTTGATGGGCTGCTATTTCGGCATGAATTCGGGGCGCGGCGCGCAAGGCGTGGGGGCTGCGACCAAGGCTGCGGTTGTTGCGGCATCGGTCATGATACTGGCTGCGAATTATGTGCTGACGGGGATGTTTTTCACATCATGATCACCTTATCGGGCGTGCACAAATCCTTCGGCCCCAACCGCGTGCTGCGCGGGGTGGATCTAACGATTGCCAAGGGGCAAAGCATGGTGATCATCGGCGGGTCCGGCACGGGCAAGTCGGTGCTGCTGAAATGCGTGCTGGGGTTGGTAAAGCCCGATGCAGGCACGATCACGCTAGAGGGGCAAGATGTGACGCGCGGCGACCGTGACGCCTTTCTGGCGCGGTTTGGCATGTTGTTTCAAGGCGGTGCGCTGTTTGACTCGCTTCGGGTGTGGGAGAATGTTGCCTTTCGCCTGCTGCGCGGGCCTGCGGCGATGCCCAAAGATCAAGCGCGTGCGGTGGCGATTGAAAAACTGCGCCGTGTGGGGCTGAAGCCTTCGGTCGCTGATCTGTTTCCGGGCGAATTGTCGGGGGGTATGCAAAAGCGTGTTGGGCTGGCGCGCGCGATTGCGGCCAACCCCGAAGTGATCTTTTTTGACGAACCCACCACCGGCCTTGACCCGATCATGTCAGGCGTGATCAACGCTTTGATCCGCGAAATTGTGGTGGAAATGGGGTCAACCGCCATGACGATCACGCATGATATGTCATCCGTGCGCGCCATTGCTGACCAAGTGGCGATGCTGCATGACGGCGTGATCCGGTGGAGCGGGCCTGTGGGCGAAATGGATGCAGCGCCAGACCCTTATCTGCAACAGTTCATCCACGGGCGCGCCACGGGGCCGATCGAAGGCGTGCGCTAAGGCGCTATTGCAACTGCGCTTGCACAGTGGCTGTCAGGTCGCCCAAGGAAAAGGGTTTGGCCAGAAAGACCGAATTGGGAATGCGCGCTTGGGTTTCGGACAGGGCCTCTTCGGCATAGCCTGACATGAAGATGACCTTCACATGGGGGCGATCTTGCAGGGCGCGCGTCACCCAAGTGGGGCCATCCAAGCCCGGCATCACCACATCGGTGACGAACAAATCAACATGCAGGTCAGGGTCGGCCAAAGTGGTCAGCGCGTCTTCGGCCGTTGCCGCCTCTAGCACGGTATAGCCGCGCAGGCGCAGCGCACGGCTGGCAAAGGCGCGCACAGGGGCCTCATCTTCCACCAAAAGCACCACGCCTTCGCCTTGGCGCAGAACCACCCGCGCAAGCTGTGGAGGGACCGCTTCTATCGGGCCGGTGTGCAGGGGAAAGTACAGATGAAACTCTGTCCCCTGCCCCAAAACGGAATCGACAAAGATAAACCCGCCCGATTGTTTGACGATGCCGTAGGCGGTCGACAGACCCAAACCCGTGCCTTCACCCAGTTTCTTGGTGGTGTAGAAGGGTTCGAAAATCTTGGTCAGCACATCAGCTGCAATGCCCGTGCCGGTATCGGCCACATGGATCACGGCATAGTCGCCCACAGGCACTGTGGCATTGTCGCGCGCAAGCGGGGCGGTCAGGCTGACCGCTTGGCTGGTGATCTTGATCGCCCCGCCCAAAGGCATAGCATCGCGCGCGTTGACCACAAGGTTCATCAGCACCTGTTCCAACTGGCGCTTGTCAGCCCTGATCGCGCCCAAACCATGCGCGTGGGTTAAGTGCAACTGCACCTTTTCGCCTACCAAACGGTTGAGCAAATGCGCAAGGTCTGACAGAAGATCCGCCAGATCCAACCGTTCTGGTTTAAGCGTTTGCTTGCGCGAAAAGGCCAAAAGCTGGTTGACCAAAGCCGCCGCGCGGTTGGCGTTTTGGTGAATTTGCACCAGATCGGCATAGTCGAAATCTTCGCGATTGTGGCGCAGCAACAACAGGTCGCAATGCCCTGAAATGGCTGTCAAAAGATTGTTGAAATCATGCGCGACACCACCTGCCAACTGGCCAATGGCCTGCATTTTCTGGCTTTGCACAAACTGCGCCTCTAGCGTTTTGAGCGCGGTTGCATCTTGCAGCACCGCCAAAACGCTGCGCTGGCCGCCTTCGGTGATACGGCGCAGGGTGACTTGCAAGAACACCTCACCCTCTAGCCCACGCGCGCGCAACACCTCTGACCTTGTGGGGCTGCGGTCTTGGACGATGTCATCCAGCCAATCAGCCACGGGGCGACCCAAGCCTTCGAACAGGTCGTGAAACATCGCACCCGTTGCATCGGCCATCTGCAACAGGCTGCGGGCGGCGGCATTGGCCACGGCCAACTGGCCCTTGGCGGTGAACTTGGCCAAAGGCACGGGCACGGTTTCAAACTCTGCCAAGGGCAAGGGCGCAGATTGGTCTGGCATGGGGGGCAGAAGGTAGATTTCGCGTCGGGCATTGGGGCCCACGCCCTGCGCCACAACCGCGCGGGTCGGTCCGTGCGGGGCCAAGATGTCAACCTCTTCGCCAGAGCTTGGGTTGGGCGTGGCAAAGACCTGCTCTAACCGCTCAGGCACAAGGCCCAGCAGTTGCACCAGTGCGGCATTGGCGTAAAGCACGTGGCCCTCAGGCGTGGCAAACACGACGGGCAGGCTTAACCCATCGACGCTATAGCCAAAGGCGGGGCCGACCCCCACCGCTGCCAAGCGCCACAAATGCCTGTCGGGGGCCATCTGATGCGCTGACAGGCGCAGATGCCCGCTGGCGCTGACCACCTGTTCTTGGGCAAAACCGTCGGCCGCGATGCGCCGTTGCAGCCGAAACATCACCGCCGCCGGAGAGGCGAAATGCACCTGCAATGCTGCGGCAAGGGGCGCCCCCAAAGGGGCTGCCATGCGGTCTTCGGCGGCACGGTTTGCGTACAAGATCACGCCGCTCTGATCGGTCAACACGCAAGCATCCGGATCGTGGCCGACAACTTGGTGCAAAGATCGCAGCGCTTGCGCGTTTGCCCTGCCTTGCGCGCTATGGCGCAGCTTTAGGCCGAAGATCAAAAAGCAAAAAGTCAAAGCCGCACTGCCAGCCGCAGCCCGCGTCATCGGCAAGGGGGTTGACACCAACACCAGACCACTGATCAGCGCAGCCCCCAACAGCCAGCCTGACGGCGACAGCCAAAGCTTGCGCGCAAACAGTTTGCTTGGGTTCACAATCGAACCGATCACCTTACCCCCCAACGGGAACCACCTTGCCGTACAATCACTTGGAAAGTGTTAAATCTGTCTTAACTGTCCCTGACTTGTGCCGAAGAAATGCGCCCAAGACAACGCCTAACCCACTTCAGGCCCCTAGGTGCGCGTCAAGGTCGCCAAGAAAAACCCATCGCCCCCCGTCAAAGGCGTAAAGCGCCTTTGGGTTTTGGCCACCCATCCGCTGTGGCGGTGCAAGAACGCTGCAACCTGCGCTTCGTTCTCTTCGGCCAAGAGCGAGCAGGTGGCATAGGCCAGCGTTCCGCCGTGGCGCACAAGGGGGGCGGCTTCGTCCATGATCTGGGCTTGCAGGGCAATCACTTCGGCCAAGCGCGCCGCGCTTAATGCCCATTTGCCCGCCGGATCGCGCCGCCATGACCCCGACCCTGAACAGGGCACATCGGTCAGCACAACGTCATAGGGCTTGGTTTCGGCAGGCTGGGCGGTGATCATGATGCGCTGGCCCGCGCGGGCCGCGCGTGTGGGCAGGTCTGACATCCGCGCAGGAAAGGCATCATGCGCCCAAACTTTCGCCCCCCGCGCCGCCAAGGCCAGCGCTTTGCCGCCCCCTCCGGCGCAATAGTCTAAGACCTTCATGTTCGGGGTGAGGTAAAGCCCCGCCACCACCGCTTGGCTAGAGGCGTCTTGCAGTTCAACCAGACCTGTTTGATAGGCCACACTCGTTTGCACTTTGCGCGCGTTTTGCGTGACCTCTAGGGCGGTATGCACCCAAGAGACGGGCGCTGTCGCAATGCCGTCTTGGGCCAAAACCGCCGCCGCATCCTCGCGCGGGGTGCGCGCCAGATTGACGCGCAAGAACACCGGCGCGCGGCTTTGCAAGGCGCGCAATGTTGGGGCAAACTCAGCGCCCAAGCTCGCTTCCAGCCGTGGCCCCAACCAAGGCGGGCAATCCACCGCGTCATAGCCTTGCGGTTCATGGCCATCATCGCGCGGCGTCACCGGCGCAGGCGCATGGCCTTCGCCGCAAAACAGCGCACTTACATCGCCGCCTTGCGCCCGCACCAAGCCCAGCACCAAGCCGCGCCCCGTCAGCCCGCCGCCAAGGGCTGCATAAGACGCCCTGCACCGCAGCGCATCATAGACAAGATCGCGCATACCCGCCCTGTCGCCTGAGCCCGCATAGCGGTTCGCACGGCCCCAATTGGTCAAAACACCCTCGGGCGCTTGGCCCGAAAGGATCGCCTCCAAGACCTCAATCGCGGCAGACAGGCGGGCGGCTGGGGTCATGGGGACAAGCTCCTTAGGCGATATGGCAAGACGCCAAAGATGATCTTAGCCCACGCGGTAGTTGGGGCTTTCGCGCGTGATTTGCACATCGTGCACGTGGCTTTCTTTCAAGCCAGCGCCGGTGATTTTCACAAAGGTGCAATCGGTGCGCATTTTGGCAATCGTGGCACAACCGGTGTAGCCCATCGCTGCGCGCAACCCGCCGACCATCTGGTGCACCACGGCGGCGGCAGAGCCTTTGTAGGGCACCTGCCCCTCGATCCCTTCGGGCACCAGCTTGTCCGAGGCGGCGTCTTTTTGGAAATACCGATCCGCCGATCCGCGCGCCATAGCGCCCAGCGACCCCATGCCACGGTAAGCCTTATAGCTGCGGCCCTGCCACAAGATCACTTCGCCGGGCGATTCGTCGGTGCCGGCAATGGCGCTGCCGACCATGGCGCAAGAGGCGCCTGCCGCAATCGCCTTGGCAAAATCGCCCGAGAATTTGATGCCCCCGTCCGCAATGACCGGAACATCGCCCGCAGCGCGCGCCGCATCCATGATCGCTGTCAGTTGCGGCACACCCACGCCCGCCACGATCCGTGTCGTGCAGATAGACCCCGGCCCGATGCCCACCTTCACCGCATCAGCACCCGCCCCGATCAAAGCGCGGGTCGCTTCGCCCGTCGCCACGTTTCCGGCCATCACTTGCACGGTGTTTGACAAGCGCTTGATCCGCTCCACCGCGCGTGCCACCCCTTCGGAATGGCCGTGCGCTGTATCAATCACCACCATATCCACACCTGCCTCGATCAAGGCTTGGCTGCGTTCAAAGCCCGCATCGCCCACGGTCGATGCTGCAGCCACCCGCAGGCGGCCCAGATCATCTTTGCAGGCATGGGGGTTTAGCACCGACTGCTCGGTGTCTTTCAGCGTCAACAACCCCGTCAGGTGCCCCTGCGCATCGGTCACCAGCAGCTTTTCGATGCGGCGCTGTTTCATCAACCCAATCGCCGCAGCGCGGTCAATCGGTTCGCGCAGCAGGGCCAGATTGTCGGAGGACATCATAGCACTCACCGGCGTGCGGTCATCGCTGGCAAAGCGCATATCGCGGTTGGTCACAATGCCCACCACACGGTTTTGCCCGTCAACCACGGGGAAGCCTGTGATATTATAGCGCTCCATCAAGTCCTTGGCATCGGCCAAGGTCTGATCGGGGCGCAATGTGATGGGGGCATAGACCACCCCGCTTTCAAACCGCTTCACGCGGCGCACTTCACGCGCTTGCGCTTCAAGGTCAAGGTTGCGGTGGATCACGCCAATCCCGCCCGCCTGCGCCATGGCAATCGCCATGCGCGCCTCGGTCACGGTATCCATCGCCGAGGACAGCAGCGGAATGTTCATGCGGATGGATTTGGTCACAAAAGTTGACGTGTCCGCATCAGACGGCAGCACAGAGCTGGCCGCCGGAACCAATAGCACATCGTCGAAGGTCAATGCCTCGCGAATCTCCATGAAAGCCTCCATCTGGGTTGGGCGGGAGTGTTCGTTTGACGGCTCCCCTTTTCACTTCGCGCGTGGAATGGCAAGAGTGTTCGGCACGGATTTGCGAAAGGTTGGGCGATGCGGGTTGCGATTGTGGAAAATACCAAGATCACCCATCACGGGCAGGTCGGCGTGGCCCTGCACGAGGTGGGGGCGCTGGTCGATGTGTACCGACCCTTTCGCGATGGGGTATTGCCGGAAGGTGGCAGCTTTGATGCGCTGATCAGCTTTGGCGGTGAGCAGTCTGCGCTGGATGATCACACTCACCCCTACTTGGCCCGCTTGGGTGCGCTGATGGCGCAAAGTGCTGCGGCAGATATCGCCGTCTTGGGCATCTGCCTTGGCGCACAGGTGTTTGCGCGCGGCTTGGGCGCGCAAAACCACTTGGGCATTGCGCAGGAATTCGGCTGGTGCCCCGTAAGCTTGCGCCCCGAAGCACGCCTTGATCCGGTCCTAAGTGCCCTGCCCGATCAATTCGACATTTTCGAATGGCATTCCGACACCTTCACCCTGCCCCCCAACACAACACACCTTGCCACCTCGCCTGTCGCGGGCGTGCAATGCTTTCGCCATGGCCGCGCTGGCTACGGGATGCAGTTCCATTTCGAAGCCTCGCGCGCTGTGGCCCGCGATTGGGCGCGCACCTTCCCCGAACTTAGCGAAAAAATGCACCAAGGCTGGGCCGAAGTGCTGCCGCAGCGTGAAATCACCCAAGGCATCCAAGCCGACGCCCACGGCCTGATGCTGGCGCGCGCATGGGTCAACCTTATCTAAAACCTTCCCTTTTTTTGCCCTTTCATACGTGCTCAAATATCCCGGGGGGTGCGGGGGGCTGGCCCCCCGCTTTGGGTCACCCCCCCATCAGCACCGGAAACCAATCCTCGCGCAGGCGCTGCCCCGCCACCATCTCATGCCCCGGATAGGGCGGCGATGTCTTGCCCGGCCGTTCGACATAGCGCGCATCTTCCCCCACCAAGCGCAGCGAAAAGGCGCGGCGGCGGGTGCCGGCTTCATTGCCGCGCGCCCCGTGCAGGGTGCGATAGTCAAAGGCTACGGCATCCCCCGGCTCCATCTCCCACTCCACCACGCGCATCCCTTCGGCATCGGGGTCGGGCACGGGCATATATTTGTCAGGGTCGGGGTAGAACGACGTATCCGACAGCCAGCGCTTGGGCAGCACCTCTTTGGGCCACAGATGGCTGCCCACCACACAGCGCAGCGAGGCTTCGCGCACAGGGTCAACCGGGCTCCAAAAGCTGATCGTCTGGCGGCCTTCGACAAAGTAATATGGGCCGTCTTGGTGCCACGGTGTGGGCTTGGCCGTGCCGGGTTCTTTCACCAGCACATGGTCGTGAAACATCTGTACGCGCGGGCTTTGCATCAGGCTTGCAGCGACCTTGGCCACGTCCGAGTTATAAATCACATCGCGAAATTCCGGAATACGTTCCCAATTGCAATAATCATCAAAAAACCGCCCCGCTTCTCCGGGCTTCAAGTTTTCCGCCGCGTAAGGGCCAGGTTCGGCCATGTTGCGCTCGATTCCGGCAGTGATTTGGGGTACCCAGTCTTTCCACAGGCCCTTGACCAGCACGACCCCGTCGCGCTGAAACGTTTCGACCATCTGAGCGGTAACTGTGACCATCTTATCCTCCAACCTTTGCCACCTCGTCTTGCCACGAGATGCGCAGGGTTTCAAACCCTGTCTGAGGGGTGCAAAATACCACCCTCATGCGCGATTTGGACTTGTGCCTTGCGGGGGGCTAAGGCCAAAAGGCGGGCAATAGGTTTTTGCCCCATCTGACAAAGGTGACCCATGACAGCCATCCTTGCCGACATCGGCGGCACCAACACCCGTGTGGCTTTGGCCGACGGCAAAGTGGTGCGGCCCAATTCGATTGCCAAATTCTCGAACGCGGAATTTGACAGCTTGGAACCGATCCTGAAGCGCTATCTGGCCGAGGCGGGGATACCCAGCGTCGAAGGAGCTTGCATCGCAGCCGCTGGCCCCGTGCGCAACGGCGTGGCCGAGATGACCAACCTGTCCTGGGTGATCGACCACGCCCAGCTCACCCGCGCCACAGGGGCGACCAAAGTGGCGATCCTGAACGACCTGCAAGCGCAGGGGCAGGCGTTAAGCTATATCGCCCCCGGATACCTGCGTGAGGTTGTTGCCGGATCGGCTGTGCCCAATGCCGCGATGCTGGTGGTGGGTTTGGGCACCGGCGTGAACGCCGCCCCGGTGCACAACACGCCTTGGGGCCGCGTTGTGCCGCCGTCGGAATGTGGCCATGTGTCCATGCCCATCCGCACCGCACGCGATCTGGCCTTGGCGCAGTTTATCGAAAGCTATGGCCCTGATGCGCATGGCTTTGCCGGTGTCGAAGACGCTTTGGCAGGGCGCGGGTTAGAGCATGTCTATGCCTTTGTCACCCAAGAGGCCGGCACATTGCGCGCCCATACATCTGCGCAGATCATGGCGGATTTGGCCAAAGGCGATGCGGTGGCGCGGGAAGCGGCGAAGCTTTACATCCACATCCTTGGATCGACCTTGGGCAACCTTGCCCTAACCCACCTGCCCTATGGCGGCATCTTTCTGATCGGTGGCATGGCGCGCGCATTGACGCCCTATATGGCCGAGATGGGCTTGGCCCAGTCTTTGACCGACAAGGGGCGTTTTGCGAGTTTCCTATCAAGCTTTCCGGTTTGGGTGGTTGAGGATGACTTTGCCGCCCTGACCGGCTGTGCCGCTTATCTGGCCAACGGCGGGCAAGGCTGACAGCTTCGCCTCCGGCGGGGATATTTAGACACGTATGAAATTGGGGGGTGCGGGGGGCCGCAGCCCCTTAGTGCGGTAGGGTTTTGGTGAGGAAAGCGAGGGCGGTTGCGAGGCCATCTTGGGCGATGGTGTGGCCAGAGCCTTCCATGACATGGCCGTAAGTTTCAAACCCAGCGGCGACAAGCGCGTTGCAGGTGGCGGTCATTTCGGGGAAAGGCACCACATCGTCTTGATCGCCGTGCATCACAAGGATGGGCGGTTTGGCGGTGGTTTCTGCGGCCAGACGTTCAGGTTGCAGCAATTGGCCCGAGATAGAGATGACAGCGGCAATGGGTTCAGCACGGCGCGGGGCCATGTGCAAGCTGAGCATAGCACCTTGCGAGAATCCGACCAAGGCAACAGCCTGCGGGCCAACTCCCTCATACGCCATACGTTGATCGACAAATTCGCTTAAGTCTTGCGTTGCCATCTTTAGCCCTGCGGCGGCTTGGGCTTGGGTTGATCCATCAAACCGCGGGATCGCAAACCATTGCCGACCAAAGGGCGCGCCGGGCAAGCGCTCGGCGGCGTCAGGCGCTGCAAAGGCGGTGTCGGGCAGATGCGGGCCAAGCACATCGGCAAGGCCCAGCAGATCGGCCCCATCGGCCCCGTAGCCATGCACAAAGACAACCAAGCTTTTCGCCTGCCCCGACAGGGCTGCCTTGCGGCCGAATCGTAGAACTCTGCTCATCTGATGCCCTCGCGCGCTTTTGCCAGCGCGTAGTAAGACCAAAGGGCGCGCGCGGCAACTCCGCGCCACGGGCTCCACCGCTGGGCCATTGCCGCCAGACCCTTGGGCGCGGGGCGATTGGGCAGACCGTAAGCCAGCCTGACCGCCTCTTGCAGGGCCAGATCGCCGCTGGCGAAAACATCCGCACGGCCAAGGGCGAACATGGCATAGATTTCGGCCGTCCATTGGCCGATGCCCGTGACAGCGGTGAGGGTGGCGATGACATGGGCATCGGGGCTGACGCTAAGCGCTGCGTAGTCAATCTGCGCTTCGGCCAGCGCTTTGGCATAGCGCGCCTTTTGCCGCGACAGGCCCAAGGCGCGCAGGTCTTCCTCGGTCGTGGCGGCCACGCTCTGCGCCTGCGTCAATCCTGCCGCCTCAAGCCGCGACCAAAGCGCGCGGGCACAGGCGACCGACACCTGCTGGCCCAAGATCGCATCCAACAGCGCACCAAACCCCTGCGGTCCGCGCCGCAGCGGCAGCGGACCAGTTTGGGCCAGAATATGCTGCATAACCGGATCCTTGGCCGCCAGCCACTGTGCCCCCTCGGCCACGCACTCTGGGCCATGGATAATCCGGCCCTGTGATGAATGGGTCATCGAAGACGACCTATGTCGATAGATTTTCGCAGAAAATCTGCCCCTTGCCCAAAGTTTCGCCCTTGCCGTGCCAATTGGCCTCCCTTACGCCTGAGCGTCATGAACACATCCCTTTCCGCCCCCGACACCGATGGCCCCGCCAAGCGCAACGTTTTGGTGCTGGTCGCAGCCCAAGCCATCCTTGGCGCGCAGATGCCCATGATCTTCGTTGTCGCGGGTCTTGCTGGCAAGCAACTTGCGCCGAATGCCTGTTTGGCCACGCTGTCGATCAGCGTCATGGTGATCGGCTCGATGCTGTCGGCCAACCCCTTGTCGGCGATCATGGCACGGTTCGGGCGGCGTGCGGGGTTTTTTGTGGGTGCGCTGGGCGGTGCTTTGGGCGGCGCTGTTGCAGCTTACGGGCTGTCGATTGCGTCTTTCCCGCTGTTTTTAGCGGGGGCGTTTTTGAGCGGCATTTACCAATCCTCGCAAGGGTTCTTTCGCTTTGCTGCCGCTGACAGCGCCTCAGATTCGTTTCGGCCCAAGGCGATTTCATGGGTTATGGCGGGGGGCTTGCTGTCAGCCGTGGTGGGGCCGGAATTGGTCAAGGTCACAGCACAGTCCATGGCGGTGCCGTTTATGGGCACTTACATGGCTGTGATCGGGCTGAACGCTGTGGGCGTGTTTTTGTTCACCGCGTTAAAAATTCCCAAAGTCGCACCGCGCAAAGGGCCGGCAGGCGGGCGGTCACGCATAGAGCTTTTGCGCACCCCGCGCATCTTGGTCGCGGTGATTGTGGCGACCGTATCTTATGCGCTGATGAATTTGGTGATGACATCCTCGCCGCTTGCCGTGGTGGGCTGCGGGTTTCACACCTCAGATGCGGCGAACGTGGTCACGGCCCATGTTTTGGCCATGTATATCCCGTCCTTCTTTACCGGCCATGTGATTGCCCGCATCGGGGTAGAGC
Organism: uncultured Rhodobacterales bacterium; assembly: GCA_903873585.1. GTDB lineage: Bacteria > Pseudomonadota > Alphaproteobacteria > Rhodobacterales > Rhodobacteraceae > Stagnihabitans. The sequence goes on along the minus strand of CAIQOV010000012.1, from coordinate 22,959 downwards.
GCGTGATGGCGATTGGCTTGGTTATCCTCGCCAGTGCGGGCATTGTGGCTATGGCAGGCGTGCAACTGGAAAACTTCTACTTCGCGCTGATCTTGTTGGGGGTCGGCTGGAACTTTGGCTTCATCGGTGCCACCACCATGCTCACGGGAGCGCATAGCGTGGAAGAGCGCGGGCGGATGCAGGGGTTGAACGACTTTCTGGTCTTTGGCGGGGTGACTTTGGCCAGCTTCTCCTCGGGCGGGTTGATGAACTGCTCTGGCGGATCGGTGCAGGCGGGCTGGCAGGCGGTGAATTTGGCCATGTTGCCCTTTTTGGTGCTGGCAGGGGGCGCGCTGATCTGGCTGGCGCTGCGGCCCAAAGAGCGTGCCATTTAAGCCTTGACCTGCCCCGCCCGCTTGGTGACAGAGGGCGGGCAAATGGAATGGGGGCCTTTATGGTCAAGCTTGACATCTTTTCCGACCCGATCTGCCCGTGGTGCTATCTGGGCAAGGCCAATCTGGAACGCGCATTAGAAGCGCATCCTGACCATCCGTTTGAAATCGAATGGCACCCGTTCCAACTTAACCCCGAGATGGTCGCCGAAGGTGTGCCCAAGCGCGACTATTTGGCCGCGCGGTTTGGCGGCAGCGAAAAGCTGGGGCAAATCCACCAGCGGTTTAAGGATATGGCCGCCGAGGCCGGCGTGGTGATGGACCCTGATGTCCCCCAACGCATTCCCAACACGCTTAACGCGCACCGCATGATCCATTGGGCGGGGCTAGAGGGGCGCCAAGCCGCGATGGTTTCGGCCATCCTGCGCGCCTATTGGGTGCAAGGGCGTGACATCGGCGATCTGGCGGTGCTGGCCGATCTTGGGGTCGAGGCGGGGCTTGACCGCGCCGTCGTGCAACGCCTGCTCGCCTCAGATGCCGACCTAGACCTGATCCAACAGCGCGAGTCGCATTCGCGCGAACGCGGTGTCAACGCGGTGCCCACCTTTCTGATCGCGGGCCAATATGTGCTGTCAGGCGCGCAGCCCCCCGATATGTGGGGCAAAGTGATCGCCGAGTTGGCGCGCATCGCACAAGACAGCGGTGCGCCCAATGCTTAAGCCCCTGTCGCAGCGCGAGTTTGTGGCCCTGAACGCCATGCTCTTCGCCACGGTCGCCCTGTCGATCGACGCGATGTTGCCCGCCCTGCCCGCGATTGCGGCAGCCCTTAGCCCTGATGCGCCCAATCTGGCGCAATTGGTGGTCACAAGCTTTGTGCTGGGCATGGGGATTGGCACGCTGATTTCTGGCCCGCTGTCAGACGCGTTCGGCCGCAAGCCCGTGCTGATCGGCTGCGCCACGTTGTATCTGCTGTCGGCTGCCTTGTGCTTTGCCACCCCCTCGCTGGAAACGCTGCTGATCGCGCGGGTCTTGCAAGGCGCAGGCGCTGCGGGGCCGCGCGCGGTGGGCACGGCGATGATCCGCGACCTGTTCAAAGGGCGCGATATGGCAAGGATCGTGTCTTTTGTCATGATGATCTTCACCCTTGTGCCTGCCGTGGCCCCCTTGCTGGGCAAGGGCGTGATGCTGGTGGCGGGCTGGCGCGACATTTTCTTGGTGTTCATGGTCTTTGCCCTGCTGGTGAACCTGTGGCTGGTGCTGCGCCAGCCTGAAACCCTGCCCCCCGCAGCGCGCCGACCCCTGCGGGCGGGGCTGCTATGGGCCGCAGCCAAAGAGCTTGCGCGCCACCGTGTCGCCTTGATTGCCACGGCTTGCCAAACCCTGACCTCGGCCTGCCTGTTTGCCACGCTGTCGTCGATCCAAGGGATATTCGAGCAGTATTTCGACCGCGCCGCAGGCTTTCCTTTATGGTTCACCCTGATCGCCCTGTGCGCCATCAGCGGGTCGTTTGTGAACTCACGCATCGTGGTGGTGGTGGGGATGCGGCGTGTGCTGGTGGCAACCTATGTCGCGCAAGTGGCGCTGACCTTGGTGGTATTAAGCGGGCTGGCGAGCGGTATCTTGGCCCCCCTAGCCTTTGCGGCCTTCCTGCTTTGGGCGATTGGCATCTTTGCCATGATGGGGCTGACGATGGGCAACCTGAACGCGCTGGCGATGGAGGATCTGGGCCATATCGCAGGCTTTGCCTCGTCGCTGATCACCGCGATTTCCACAGTCGCCTCGGTGCTGTTGGCCATTCCGGTCGGCCAAGCCTTCAACGGAACACCGCTGCCTTTGCTGGGCGGGGTTCTGGTGTTTTCCATCTTAGCCCTTGGGCTGATCCTTCTGGTGCGCAAAAAGCCACGCTGACCCGCCTTTCATACGTGCTCAAATATCCCCGCCGGAGGCGAAGGCCGGCCCCAAGCGCACCGCTTAGGGGGCTGGTGTCAGGCGGGTGATGCCCACAGCGCCGGCGCGGGCCAGTTGGGTGTCTAGCGTCATGGGCAGGTATTCACCGCGCCGCCACAATTCTGACAGATCGTCATAATGGCGCGACAACGGGTGCCCACTTTCCCCCGTCGCAATGATAAAGACCGAGCTTTCGGGGTCGGCAAAGTCATAAACACCGCGGTAGCCGCCGCCGTGCACGTTCTCATAGGGGTTGGCCCCCGTGCCGCGCGTTTGCCCGCGCATCAAGGTAGTGTCACCACCGCTGGTGCTTTGGCGGATGTTGACGAAATAGTGCAAGATCGGCACCGTGCCCAGCACAGGATGGTCATGCAGCGCTTGGTGGGCATCGCCCCAGCGCCAGCTTTCAATCGCAGGCCCATAGGTTTCTGACAGCTGCAAGAGCGCGTCATCCAAAGCGGTCTTGGCAATGTCGGTGCAGCTTTCCACCGCCGCCGATTGCACCACATCGCACCACACCGCAGCGCCGTCGGTGTTGCGATAGACCCGTTCGATGAAATCGGGGTTCACATGGGTGATGACATCGGCCAAGGGGCCAATCTCGTCACGGGTGAGGTGATCTTGCAGGCTGGCCAACCACGCTTCGGAGATCAGCGGTTCGGGCAGGTGTTCGTTTTCTTCGCCGTTCCACTTGGCCAGCAGTGCCAGCGCATCTTGCCGCATCCGGTCGGGGGTACCGGCGGGGGCTGCTTCACCTGTGAACCACAGGTCTTTGCCAATCAGCGGCAGCAAGGTGCGCACAGTGGGCGAGACAGTATCCAACTGCGCTTCGATAAAGCTGTCGCGGGTGTGCACCTCGCGGGTTTTCATCAAGGCCAGCCAGCGCTGAATGCGCTGCGTGTCGCCCCAATCAAAAGAGACGTGGTTGGGGAAAGCGCGATCAATGATTTTGTTGTTGGTATTGCCCAACAGGCCCGAGACGGGGTTTTTTGCCACAGGGTTGTCGGCATAGGGGAAAAACCCTTCCCACCGGTTCGCGCCCTGCCAGCCTGCGGCGGGCATACGGCCTTGGGTTTGGTGGGCCGCGTTGCGCTTGGGCATCCGCCCGATCATTTGCAGCGCGATGTTCTTGGCATCGACCAGCATCAGGTTCTGCGAGGGTGCTACAAAGCCCTGTGCCGCCGCAATCGCGCCATCCACCGAATGTGCGCGCATCAGGGCCATGGCGGCTGACATCGACGCGTCGGCCCCGTCAAGGGCCGTCCATTCCAGCGCAGGGACCGCCCCTGTGGGGGTGACAGTGCCCAGATCATAAAAGCTGTCGGGCAGGATCGGCCCCGCTTCTGACCAGCGTTGGGTGATGGTCACGGGGGGGGCGTCTTTGACGGTGATGATCGTGCGGGCCTGTTTGAAATCTTTGGGGCCTTGCGGGGTCAGGTATTGGTCTGGATTGTCAGGGTTGATCTTTTCCATCACCACATCTTGATCATCTAGATAGCTTGATGTCAGACCCCACCCCAACACCTCGCTTCGGCCCAACAAAACCACGGGCATGCCCGGAATGGTGGCCCCGATCACATCGCCCGATGACAGGTGCAGCCGGGCCAGATACCAGATCGAGGGGGCGGTGAAATCCAGATGCGGGTCATTGGCCAACAACCCGCCCCCCCCCGCCGAGCGCGCGGCAGAGGCCGCCCAAGCATTCGACGCCCCCGCCATGCCCGCCGAGGGGAAGGGCGACAAAGGTTGGTCAAGCTCTGCCATACGGCGCGGGGCTTGGTGTGCGATGACATCGGGCATCAGGGCCGAATACTGCGGCAGCGCCATCACGCCAGCCCCCGGCGCATCGGGCAGAATATCGGCCAAGCGGGCGGGCGATAGGGTCAGCGACAGTTCGGCGCGCAGCACCTCACTGTCTAAGTGCGAGGACAATTGCAGCGCCATCAGTTTGATAATGGCAATCGAATCGGCCGGTGCCCAAGCGTCAATCTGCGATGAGAACAAAAAGAACTCTGGCGCGCCCCGCCCCAAAGCCCCTTTGTTGACCTGCCCGATCCACGCATTCACCCCTGCGGCATAAGAGATCAGCGCTGCCTTGGTGCGCGCATCTTGCGCATCCACCGAAGACAGGGCCAGATCATACAGGTTCAACCGCCGCATCAACTCATCGGTGCGCAGGGTCTTGGCCCCGAAAATTTCCGACAAACGCCCCTGCACCGTGCGGCGCAGAAGGGTCATTTGCCACAAGCGGTCTTGGGCATGGGCAAAGCCAAGCGCATAAAAGGCGTCGGTGTCGTTGGCGGCAAAGATATGCGGCACATCGGCGTTGTTGCGCACGATTTCCACCGGCGCGGATATGCCCGCCACCGACCATGTGGCGTTGTAATCCGGCAAAGAGCGCGAGATGAAATAATATGCCCCGCCAAGCGCCAAACCGCCCAAACCCAGCACCAGCACCAAGGCGCGCAGCGTCCAACGAAAGGCGGTCAACATCGGCGAATTATCCTTGGGCGGGTGTGGTCTTAACAGGCGCTGCGCTTGACGCGCCCTGTGGAATGATCCTCTAGTCCAAACCAAGGCAGGGCACAATTGGCGAGGCGGGAAAGATGGCGAAACTGGCGTTTTTGGGCTTGGGGGTGATGGGATTTCCCATGGCGGGGCATCTGGTGGCCAAGGGGCATAGCGTGACGGTGTACAACCGCACCCCCGCTAAAGCGCAGCTATGGGTCGAAAAGCACGGCCAGACCAGTGCCGCCACCCCCGCTTTGGCCGCACAAGGGGCCGAGGTGGTGATGGCCTGCGTGGGCAATGACGACGATCTGCGCGCGGTGTGTTTGGGGAGCGACGGGGCCTTTGCGGGCATGGCGGCGGGGGCGATCTTTGTCGACCACACCACCGTTTCGGCCGAGGTGACGCGCGAGTTGGGGGCCGTGGCTGCAGCCCAAGGCAAAGGCTTTGTCGATGCGCCCTTGTCGGGCGGCCAAGCGGGGGCGGAAAACGGGGTTTTGTCGATCATGTGCGGCGGGCAGCCTGACCATTACGCGCAAGTGGAACCCATCTTGCAAAGCTACGCGCGCATCTGCCGCCTGCTGGGCGGGCCGGGGGCGGGGCAATTGGCCAAGATGATGAACCAAATCTGCATCGCAGGTCTGGTGCAAGGCTTGGCAGAGGCTTTGGCCTTTGGCCAAAAGGCGGGCTTAGACGGTGCAGCGGTGGTCGAGGTGATCTCGCAAGGCGCTGCGGGCAGTTGGCAAATGGTCAACCGCCATAAGACCATGCTCGAAGATAAGTTCGACTTCGGCTTTGCTGTCGATTGGATGCGCAAAGACCTTGGCATTTGCCTCTCAACCGCCAACCAGATCGGCGCAAGCCTGCCGGTGACAGCGCTGGTGGATCAGTTCTACAAAGACATCCAGCGCATGGGCGGCAACCGCAACGACACATCCAGCCTGATCCGCCGTTTGAAATAGCAAGATGGGCAATTGCCCATCTTACCCGTTCAAGACCGCCTTACGGAATGATGCGGCTGTATTTGACACCCTGTAGGGTGGCCCCCGCGATCAAGCCCTGCTGGCCGTAGATCAGGGCTACGACCGGATCAAGTTCGGTCGTGTCTTTGCCAATCGAAGCACCTTGTGCCGGTGTGGCATATTCCACCCCTGCGCCCGCAGCCCAACCATTGCTGGACCGGAACTTTTGCAAAGCGTCTTCGGTCAGAAAGAAGATTGCATGGGCATATTGCTGCGCGCCAGCCTGAAACCCGAACGAGGCCGAGGTGGCCGAATAATAATCGACCGTCATCCCGTTGATCTGCAACGCACCGCGCCCATAGGCCGCCCCAAAGCCAAATCCGGCCTCTGTCACCAAGGGCATGTACAAAATGCCTTTGGCGTTCTGCGTCAGCGATTGCGCGCCGGGATAGCGGGTGACCAGAAAATTCTTGGTCGCTTCAACCCGCGCGTCAATTTTTTGCGCTGCGTCAGAATTCACGCCATTGCCCATAAGGGCAGAGTCACAGGCCGCAAGCCCCAAGGCAGATGCGCCCAGAACCACAAAATTCCGTCGAGAAATTGCCATTTTACGCCTCATATTGCCCGGGGTCTAAAGCCCCTTGTGGCAGAAGATAACAGGCCAAGGCCGCTTCGCCAAGCACCCTGCGACGGGGTGGCTAAGGCCTGCCGATCTGGCGTTGCGCGGGTGATGCCTCCGGCGGGGATATTTGGGCACATATGAAAGGGGGGTGCGGGGGGTTAGGCTTTGCCGGCGCGGATGGCTTTGGCGGCGTCGATTGCAAAATAGGTCAGCACCCCGTCGCAGCCCGCGCGGCGAAACGCCATCAGGCTTTCAAGCATGGCCTTTTCGCCGTCAATCCAGCCATTCAGGGCCGCGCCTTTGATCATCGCGTATTCGCCTGACACTTGATAGGCATAGGTCGGCGCACCGAAGGTGTCTTTCACACGGCGGCAGATGTCGAGATAGGGCATGCCGGGTTTGACCATGACCATATCCGCGCCCTGCATCAGATCACGTTCCACCAAGCGCAGCGCCTCGTCGGAATTGGCGGGGTTCATTTGGTAGGTTTTCTTATCCCCCTTCAAAGCCCCCGAAGCCCCGACCGCATCGCGGAAGGGGCCGTAAAAGGCGCTGGCGTATTTGGCGGCGTAAGACAGGATCGCCACGTTTTGGTGGCCTGCCCCTTCCAAAGCTTGGCGCAGCGCACCGATGCGGCCATCCATCATATCCGAAGGGCCAAGGATATCAGCGCCTGAGTCCGCCTGTGCTAGGGCCATCTTGACCAAGCATTCCACGGTTTCGTCGTTCAAAATCACCCCATCGCGCACCAAGCCATCATGGCCGTTGCTGTTATAGGGGTCGAGCGCCACATCGGTCATCACAGCAATGTCAGGCACTGCGGCTTTGATCGCACGGATGGCGCGGTTGGTGAGGTTGTCGGGGTTCCACGCCTCTTCACAATTTGGTGTTTTCACCTCGGCGCGGGTGTAGGGAAACAGGCAGATCGCGGGGATACCAAGGCTTGCTGCTTCTTGCGCCGCTTCCACCAGCAAATCGACGGACCGGCGCACGACACCGGGCATCGAGGCGATGGTTTGGGTTTGCCCTACCCCGTCACAGACAAAGACCGGCCAGATCAGGTCATTGACCGACAGGGTGTTTTCTTGCGCCAAAGCCCGCAAAGGGGCCGAGGAACGCAGGCGGCGGAAACGGGCGGCAGGATGGGGGGCGGAAATCGGACGCATCGGACCCTCTGAAACGGCTTGCAGGTTTGTCACTTGCCTGACATGGAATAGCCCAAGTCTCAAGACCTTCGAGGGGACGTTGCGGTGAGCTTGTACAAGTTGATGGTCAATTTCATTGACCTTCGATCCTTTTCGAACCTGTGGTACTGGATAGCTCTGTTCGCCATCTGGACCAGAGCCGTCCGCTTTGGGCTGGGCGTGCCCTATTATATGGTGGCTGCGGCGCGCCGTGACGGGGGCCAAGCCTTGCAGGATCTGGCGGTGATGGCGCGCATCACCACCGCGCGGATGCTGGCCTTTTCGCGCGGCTTGGGGCCTTGGCTGGTGGGATTGGTCAGCTTTGCGGGCACGGTTTTGGCGCTGTTGGGCTTTGTCTACCGATCCGGCTTAGCACAGGCCGTGTTCTTTTTGTACGTGCCGCTTTGCGTGTTAGGCTACCTGTCGCTGCGTGCCGCCTTGCGGGTTGAAGCGGGCGAAGGAGAAGGAGAGGCCTTGATCACCCTGCTGACCCACCATCGCAATTCCGTGCGGTTTCTGGCCATTTTGGCTGTGGGGGCGACGGTTCTGTTCGTCCTTTACGCCAACGCCCAACTTTTCGCCCCAAGGTAGCCATGGCCGATCGCATCGTGATGGGCGGCGCGCCCGAGGGCTTTGACGCCAAACTTTTGGCGCGCGAAGCCGCCCGTGGCCAACCCGTCATCCACATCGCCCGCGACGACCGCCGGATGGAAGCGATGCGCGCCGCGTTGGCCGTTCTTTCCCCCGCCAGCGTGGTGCTGGAATTTCCGGCATGGGATTGCCTGCCCTATGACCGTGTGTCGCCCAATCCTGATATCGGGGCGCGGCGGATGTCGACCTTGGCGGCTTTGGCTGCGGGGGTGCCGGGGCCTTTTGTCATGCTCACCACGCTTAACGCCGCAACCCAGCGCATTCCGGCGCGTGCTGTGCTGGAAACGGCATCCTTCGCAGCGAAGGTGGGCGATAGGGTCGATGAAGCGCGCCTGAAGCGCTTTTTGGCCAACATGGGCTTTTCGCCCGTCTCAACCGTGGCTGAACCGGGCGATTTTGCCTTGCGTGGAGGCATTGTTGACATCTTCCCCCCCGGTCGCGGCGGGCCGGTGCGGCTTGATTTCTTTGGCGACCAGCTTGACGGCATCCGCCGCTTTGACCCTGTCACCCAACGTACCACGCAAAAGCTGACTGCGGTCGAATTTGCCCCCATGTCAGAAATCTTGCTCGACGAAGCCGCCACCGCGCGCTTTCGCCAAAACTACCGGGTGGAGTTTGGCGCGGGCGGGTCGGATGACCCATTGTATGAAGCCGTCTCGGCGGGGCGCAAACATCAGGGCATGGAACACTGGCTGCCCTTCTTCCACGAGCGGTTGGAAACGCTGTTTGACTATATGCCCACCGCCTCGGTGATCTTGGACGATCAAGTCACCGCCGCGCGCTTGTCACGTTGGGAAGGCATCGCCGACCAATACGACAGCCGCCACGAGGCGATGAGTGCCAAGGGCCGCTTGGACACGGTCTATAAACCATCCGCCCCCGACCTTTTGTATTTGAACGATACGGATTGGGAGACAGCCCTTGCCCCCCACCGTGTCTTGCAACTATCGCCCCTGCCCCAATCCCCCGGCCCCGGCGTGCTGGATGCCCAAGGCCGCATCGGGCGCAACTTTGCCCCAGAACGCCAACAAGAAAACGTCAGCCTTTTCGGGGCCTTCGCCGATCATCTTCGCGCTTGCCTGAAAGACAGCCAAGTCGTGATTGCGTCTTATTCCGACGGGGCGCGCGAACGGCTGAAGGGGCTGTTGGAAGACGAAAAGATCAAGACCCTGACCGAGGTGAAAGATTTCCGCGACATCCCCGAAGGGCGTGGCGGGTTGTTTTTGGTGATCTGGCCGCTTGAAGCGGGCTTTCGTGCGCCCGATCTGACGGTGATTTCCGAACAAGATGTTTTGGGCGAACGCATGGTCGGCAAGCCGCGCAAAAAGCGCAAAGCCGACAATTTCCTGCGTGAGGTGGATACGCTGACCCCCGGCGATCTGGTCGTGCATGTTGAACACGGCGTGGGGCGCTATCTGGGCTTAGAAACCATCACCGCCCTCGGCGCGCCGCACGCCTGCGTGGCGCTGGAATATGCCGAAAACGCCAAGCTATATCTGCCGGTCGAAAACATCGAACTTCTTAGCCGCTATGGCCATGAAGAAGGGCTGCTTGACCGTTTGGGTGGTGGCGCTTGGCAGGCCAAAAAGGCCAAGCTCAAAGACCGCATCCGCGAGATTGCCGACCGTTTGATGCGCGTTGCCGCCGAACGCGCCCTGCGCCACGCCCCCATTCTAGAAGCCCCCCATTCGATATGGGAGGCTTTTGCCGCCCGCTTCCCCTATACCGAAACCGATGACCAATTGGCCGCCATTGCAGATGTTGTCGCCGACCTAGAAAAAGGCTCGCCGATGGACCGCCTGATTGTGGGCGATGTGGGCTTTGGCAAAACCGAGGTTGCGATGCGCGCGGCCTTTGTGGCGGCCCTGTCTGGCCAACAGGTGGCGGTGATCTGCCCCACCACGCTGCTTGCGCGCCAGCATTACCGCAGCTTTGCCGAACGTTTTCGCGGCTTTAACATCACGGTCAAACCGCTGTCACGCTTTGTGGGCACCAAAGAGGCCAACGCCACCCGCGCGGGGCTTGCCGATGGCAGCGTTGATATCGTGATCGGCACCCATGCGCTTTTGGCCAAGGGCATCAGCTTCAAACGGCTTGGCCTGATGGTGATTGACGAAGAACAACACTTCGGCGTCAGCCATAAAGAACGCCTCAAAGAGATGCGCTCTGAAATTCATGTGCTGACCCTGACCGCCACCCCCATCCCGCGCACGCTGCAACTGTCGCTGACCGGTGTGCGCGACCTGTCGATCATCGCCACCCCGCCGGTCGATAGGCTGTCGATCCGAACCTATGTGTCAGAGTTTGATTCGATCACGATCCGCGAAGCCTTGCTGCGCGAACATTATCGCGGCGGTCAAAGCTTCTACGTTGTCCCGCGCATCAGCGATCTGCACGAGGTTGAGGATTTCCTTAAGACCCATGTGCCCGAAGTGACCTATTGCATCGCCCACGGCCAATTGGCGGCAGGCGAACTTGATGACCGCATGAACCAATTCTACGATGGCAAATATGATGTGCTTTTGGCCACCACCATCGTAGAATCCGGCCTAGATATCCCCACCGCCAACACGATGATCGTGCACCGTGCGGATATGTTCGGCCTGAGCCAGCTGTACCAAATTCGCGGCCGTGTCGGGCGGTCGAAAACCCGCGCCTATGCTTACCTTACCACCAAACCCCGCGCGCCGTTAACTCCGCAAGCCAGCAAACGCCTGCGCCTGCTCGGCAGTCTTGATAACCTAGGCGCTGGGTTCAACCTTGCCTCGCATGACCTTGATCTGCGCGGGGCGGGCAATTTGCTGGGCGAAGAACAATCGGGCCATGTCAAAGAAGTTGGCTATGAGCTGTACCAGCAGATGCTGGAAGACACGATTGCCAAGATCAAATCGGGTGAGTTGCAGGGCCTATCCAAGCTGGACGATTCATGGTCGCCCCAGATCAACCTTGGCGTGCCGGTGATGATCCCCGAAACCTATATACCCGATCTGGATATTCGCTTGGGCCTGTACCGCCGCCTGTCCAGCCTCGCAACCAAGGTCGAACTCGAAGGCTTCGCTGCCGAATTGATCGACCGTTTCGGCCCCCTGCCGAAAGAGGTCAACACCCTGATGGTCATCGTGCGCATCAAGGCCCTGTGCAAAAAGGCCGGCATGTCGCGGCTGGATGTCGGCCCCAAAGGTGCTACCGTGCAGTTTCACAACGACAAATTTGCCAACCCGATAGGCTTGGTTGAATTCATGAAAGCCCAAGGCCCCGCAGCCCGCATCCAAGGCAACAAGATCGTGCTGATGGGCGAGATGAGGGGCGAAAGCGACCGTATCAAAGCGGCCTTCACCATCGCCAAAGACTTGGCCGAAAAGATCGTGCGCCCCAAGGGTTAACCCCCCGCACCCCCCTTTCATATGTGCCCAAATATCCCCCGCGGAGCGTGCAACGCCCGCCCCGCGCGCAAGGTTACAAGGCCAAGAACCGCGCTTCTTGGCGGGGTGTCCAACGCAGGTGCAGATGCCAGCCCTCTTCGTCTTGGGCCTCCGATATGACCACACCTTCGCCGTGCAACCACGCGTGCTTTCGCCCTTGGGCAAAGGTAAGCGACAGGTCCGCCTCGGACTTGGCCTCTTCAAACGCGGTCGAGATGGCGTCTAGCAGCGCAGGCAGTCCCTCGCCCGTCAGGGCAGAAATCGCGTAAACATGGGCGCGGTTTGACAGGTTCGCGTCCAAAGCACTGCGCGCTTCGGGGGTGACAAGGTCTAGCTTGTTCCACACCTCGATCTGCGGGGTGTCGGCGGATACGCCAAGCGAGGTCAAAATATCCGCAACATCCGCCGCTTGTTCGGCGGTTTCAGGGTGCGAAATGTCGCGCACATGGATGATCAGATCGGCTTCCAAAACCTCTTCCAGCGTGGCGCGAAAAGCTGCGACCAGCGCTGTGGGCAGGTCTGATATAAAACCCACCGTATCTGACAAAATCGCCTTGCGCCCCGACGGCAGGGTGATGCCGCGCATCGTGGGGTCAAGCGTGGCAAACAGCATATCCTTGGCCAGAACTTCAGCCCCTGTCATGCGGTTGAACAGGGTTGATTTGCCGGCGTTGGTATAGCCCACCAAAGCCACAATCGGAAAGGGCACCTTGCGGCGTGAAGCGCGGTGCAGCTCGCGGGTTTTCACCACCTGTGCCAGTTGCCGCTTTAGCTTGATCACCTCGTCGTCAATCGCCCGGCGGTCAGTTTCGATCTGGGTTTCCCCCGGCCCGCCGACAAAGCCAAACCCGCCGCGCTGGCGTTCAAGGTGCGTCCAAGCGCGCACAAGGCGAGAGCGTTGGTAAGACAGGGCTGCCAGTTCCACTTGCAGCACGCCTTCACGGGTGCGCGCGCGGTCGGCGAAAATTTCCAAGATCAGGCCGGTGCGGTCTAACAGCTTGACGCCCCATTCCTTTTCCAGATTGCGCTGTTGCACGGGGCCAACCGTGCCATCAACCAGCACAAGGTCAATCTTTTCGTCTTTCAGCAGGGTTTTAATCTCTTCCACCTTGCCCGTGCCAAACAACAGGCCCGGCGCAACCTTGGAAAGGCGCACAATCTGCGCGCCGATCACATCCAACCCCGGTAGGGCTGCGGCCAAAGACACAGCTTCCGCCAGCCCATGTTCGGGCAGGCGGCGCTTGCGGTCGGTTTTGACGGCGGGGTGCAGAACGTAAGCGCGCGTCAGCGCCTCGGCTGTGTCATGGGTGCCACGTGGCGGGCGCGGATCAAGCGGGGCGCTGTCGTCTTCGCCCTCGTCAAACTCGCCGCTCACTCTTCGCCTTCGTACAGGCTGATCGGGCCGCCGGGCATAATGGTGGAAATGGCGTGTTTATACACCAGTTGGCTTTGCCCATCGCGGCGCAGCAAGACGCAGAAATTGTCAAACCACGTGATCATGCCTTGCAGCTTGACACCGTTGATCAGAAAAATTGTGACCGGCACCTTGGCCTTACGGACATGGTTTAGAAACGCATCTTGTAAATTTTGCTTGTCGGCAGCCATTTTTCTAGCCCTTGTTTTTGTCATTTGGCGGGTTGGATTTTACACCTGCGCAGCCCTGCAACGGGCACGCCAACCATAGGCAGAGTATGGCCCTGCCTGTGGACAGTTTCCAGCGGTTAATTGTCATCCTCGTCATCACCGCTTTTGCCGGTGGCCACAACGCCCAAAGATTTCAGCTTGCGGTGCAAAGCAGATCGCTCCATCGCAACAAAACTTGCGGTTTTTGAGATGTTTCCGCCAAAACGGGTGATCTGGGCCAGCAGATATTCACGTTCAAACATCTCGCGCGCTTCGCGCAGGGGCAGCATAGCAATGGCCCCGCCCACCACAAAACGCCCATCCGAATCACCGGGCAGGTCTTGGCCGGGCAGTTCATGGGCGGCGATTGGGCCGGTGCCATCGCCCAAAATCAAAACCCGCTCGATCACATTGCGCAATTGGCGCACATTGCCCGGCCAAGTCATGGTTTGCAGCAAGGCTTCGGCGTCAGGCGACAGGCTGCGCAGGGGCAGACCTTGGCTGCGGTGGAACAAGTCGATGAAATGGGCGGTGAGTTCGGGAATATCCTCGCGCCGCTCTTCCAAAGAGGGCACTTGAATCGGCACCACATTCAACCGATCGTAAAGCTCTTGGCGAAAGCGCCCTTGGGCGATTTCTGTGCGCAATTCGCGCGAGGTCGAAGAGATCACCCGCAAATCCACCCGCACCTTACCCGCACCGCCCACACGGTTGAAATGCTGTTCGGTCAAGACGCGCAAGATTTTTGACTGTGTTCCCAGTGGCATATCGGCCACTTCGTCAAAATAAACCACCCCGCCGTGGGCCTGTTCCAGCAGCCCTTTTTCCACGCCGCGCTCCGCCGTTTCACGGCCAAAAAGCACCTCTTCCATCCGCTCGGGTTCGATTGTGGCAGAGGAAACCGAGATAAAAGGGGCCGCCGCACGGGCCGAATTGGTGTGAATAAACCGCGCCGCCAGTTCTTTGCCCGAACCGGCAGGGCCGGTCAGCATCACGCGGCCGTTGGATTTGGTGACTTTATCAAGCTGCGATTTCAGCAGCTTAAAGGCCGGACTTGACCCTAGCAGTTCCGAAGATGTCACATCCCGCCGCCGCAGATCGGCGTTTTCGCGCCGCAGGCGCGAGGTTTCCATCGCGCGGCTGACCACCACCATCAATTGGTCGATGTTAAAGGGCTTTTCGATAAAGTCGTAAGCCCCCTGTTTGATCGCCGCCACCGCAATTTCGATGTTGCCATGGCCGGAAATAATCACCACCGGCACATCGGGGTTGTCACGTTTGACCGATTTTAAAATGTCGATCCCGTCCATCCGGCTGTCTTTCAGCCAGATGTCCAAAATCATCAGCGAGGGCACTTCGTCGTTGATCGCGGCCATGCAATCGTCGGAATTTCCGGCCAGACGCACGGCATAGCCTTCGTCGGCCAGAATATCCCCGATCAGATCGCGGATGTCTTTTTCGTCGTCGACGATCAAAATATTGGTCATGCTTCCCCCGAAATGGCTTGGGCGCGGCCTGCGATGGATTTGGCGCGGGTGGCATGGGGCAGACGAATCTCTGCCATAGCGCCCGCGTGGGTGTTGCCGTCAAACACCGGCGCATCGGTTAAGACCAAGGTGCCGCCATGTTCTTCGATGATCTTTTTAACAATGGGCAGCCCCAAACCCGTGCCCTTTTCCCGTGTCGTGACATAGGGTTCAAACAGGCGTGAGCGGTCAGGCGGCAGGCCCGTGCCGTTGTCGGCGATGCGGATCAGCGAATAGCCATCGCGCGCATCAAGGCTGACGCGAATTTGCGGCACAAAGGCGGGATCATTTCCTTTTTCCCTTTTCTCTTCAAGCGCTTCTCCTGCGTTCTTAATCAGGTTTGTCATGGCCTGCCCGATCATGGTGGCGTCAATCTCGATCATCACAGGCGCATCGGGCAGCGTGCTGTGAAAGGTCACATCCGGCTGGCCGTTTTCTTGCAACATCACAGCGGCTTTGACCAAGGCTTTGAGATCAGTGTCGCGCCGATCAGGTTCGGGCATGCGGGCGAATTTAGAGAATTCATCCACAATCCGGCGCAGGTCATTGGTTTGGCGGATGATGATATCGGCATATTGTTCCAGCTCGTCAGGGTCGCTGACTTGGGTGCGGTATTTGCGCCGAATGCGTTCGGCCGAAAGCTGAATCGGGGTCAACGGGTTCTTGATTTCATGCGCAATACGGCGGGCCACGTCGCCCCAAGCGGCCATGCGTTGGGCTGACACAAGGTCTGTCACATCGTCAAAAGCCACCACAAAGCCTTCAACCCCGCCATCTGCGCCGTGCCGTTCGCTCATCCGTACCAGCAGGCTTTCCAGCTTGCCACGGCGCGACAGGCGCACCTCTTCTTGCAGCACAGCGCCGGTTTCAGACTGCAACTTATCAAACAGAGCGGCGAATTCGGGCACAACTTGGGCAAGCACGATGTCTGGGGCAGGTTCGGCGGCCAAATCCAGCATCCGCATTCCGGCACGGTTGACAAATTCCACCCGCCCCATGGCATCAAGCCCGATCACCCCCGCCGTAATGCTGGACAAAACCGAGTCAAACAGCCGCCTGCGCCCTTCGGTTTGCGAATGGCCTGCAAGCAGCGCCGCACGCTGGCCTTTCAACTGGCGGGTCATCTGGTTGAACAGGCGGCCCAACATGGCAATTTCGTCGTCGCTTTCTTCCTCGTCGACCTGCACATCCAAATCCCCCGCCCCCACGCGCTGCGCGGCCCCCGCCAAGCGCCCCACTGGGCGCGCCAAGCGTTCGGCAAACCACAGCCCGCCCCAAATGGCCGCGATGATCAAGATGACGGCAAAGCCTAGGTATAACAGGCCAAAGTTGAACAAAACCTTGCCACGGTCACTTTCCAATTGCTGGTAAAGCGTGGCTGTTTGCTTGGTTTCGTCCAGCAATCCCAAGATCTTACCATCGACTCTTCGTGTGACGTATAACAGCCGATCGGGAAAGTTGACCAAGCCAACCAAGGCACGCAGTTCGGAATTGGGCCAGTCTTGAATCAAGACCACCTCACCCGCCTTGGCCCGCATGATCTGCGCGGCTGTTGGTTTTTCAAAGTCAAACAGATAACTCTTTTCGCCCCTGATTTTCAGCACACCCGTGGCGGTGATGACATAAACTTCCTTCAATCCGCGCTGGATAGAGGCTTGGCCCGCCACCAAAACCGGCCGCATCGCGCCATCATCGGCCAGCGGGTTTTGCTTATGCGCGCCGTCTAAAATCTGGGCCAAGCCTTGCGCGTCTTGGGTCAGGGTTGCACTTTGCTCGACCTCATAGGCTTGGGCGGCTTCCAGCGATGCCCCCACGACAGAGCGCACGCGATCAGAAAACCACCCTTCCAGCCCGATATTCACCGTCAAAACGCCAAAAACCGCGACCAGAACGGTGGGGATCAAGGCCACGATGGCAAAGACCCCCGTCAAGCGCAGGTGCAAGCGCGATCCGGCAGATTGGCTGCGCCGGTCTGACACCATCTGCACCACGCGCCGCAGCACCAAAGCCGCCAGCACCAGCACATAAACCATATCGCCCAGCAAGATCAGCCGCAGCGTGGGCGAGGATGCGCCTTGGTTCAAAGGCCCCAGCGCCAAAAAGCTGGCAACCGCCATGACAGGGCCCAAAAAGACCAGCCCCAGCGTCAGACCGGTTTGCACCTGCCTGATCCGGCTAACCCGTGACAGGGCGTTGGCCCATGCCGAAATGCCGCTGTCTTGCCTCACATCCCGCCCCTAGGTGGCGCGGGCTGTAAATTGGCCCGCCAGATCAGGTGGCCTTCGGGTCGCAACCCAAAAGACACACCAGTGTGGCCTATTTACATCAGCTTGCGGCGGCGTGTCACGCGGATATCCAGATCGGTGATCTTCTTGCGCAAAGTATTGCGGTTTATCCCTAACAGATCGGCGCATTTGGCCTGATTGCCGGCGGTGGCGTCGAGGGCAATCTCGATCAAGGGCAGTTCAATTTCGCGCAGGATGCGGTCGTAAACGCCGTTGGGCGGCAACTGGCCATTGTGCAGATCGAAGTAGCGTTTCAGGTGGCGGGCCACCGATTGTGACAGCTTTTCATTCTCAACCGCCCCCGCGCGGGTCGGTTCGGCCGCCTGCGGGCCACCCAAGATGCTTTCAAGTTCAGATGCGCCAATATCGGGTTCGGAGGAGGTGACAAGCAAGCGCTTGAGCACATTTTCCAACTGGCGCACATTGCCCGGCCACGGAAAGACGCGCAAAATGTTGCGGGCGGGTTGTGACAGGCGGCGGGTCATGCCCATTTCCCGCTCGGCCCGTGTCATGAAATGGTCGGCCAGAAGGTTGATGTCTTCGACCCGTTCGCGCAACGGCGGCACGTTGAACGACACACCGCCAAGACGGTAGTACAGGTCTTTTCGCAAGCGCCCCTCTTCCACTTTTTGCGCCAGATCGGCTTGCGAGGTTGCAAGCACCCGAGGGGCGTGATCGTCGGCGACATCCAGCATCCGCACCAAGCGCGATTGGCCATCTTCATCAAAATCAGCCACTTCATCGACCAGCAGCGTGCCACCGCGCGCTTTGGCGACAAGAATGGCAATGCCGTCAACGCCCCCCAGATCAGCGGCTTGGGCGACAACAAAGGGCTGGCTGCGGCGATCGGAAAAGTCGTGAATGGCGCGGGCAATCAGGCTTTTGCCCGTGCCCGACTCGCCGGTGATCAGCACGGGCAGATCGGTGTTCATCACCTTGGCAACCAAGCGGTACAGCGCCTGCATCGCCGCCGTGCGCCCGACCAAAGGCAGATCATCGCCCGGTTCGCGCACCGCATTGACCACCGCCGCCGCCACCCTGCGCTTGGAATCCAAAGCGCGGGCAGAGCGTTTCATCAGATCGGGCAGATCGAAGGGTTTGGGCAGGTAATCGAAGGCCTCGGCCTCGGCCGCTTGAATGGCGGTCATGATGGTGTTTTGCGCCGAAATCACAATCACCGGCAGGCCGGGGCGAATGCGCGCGATGCGGGGCAGCGCTTCTAACCCGTTGCCATCGGGCATGATCACGTCAGAGATGATCAGATCACCCTTGCCCTCTTCCACCCAGCGCATCAACGTCATCAGGCTTGAGGTTGCGTGCACTTTACACCCTGCGCGGGTCAGCGCTTGGGTTAGCACCGTGCGGATCGTGCGGTCGTCGTCTGCGACCAGAACAGTGCCATCCATCTTAGCTCTCCTTTAATTTTTCTTTGGGGGCAACGGGCAGCGAAATGCGAAACACGGTGCGCCCGGGAACCGAATCTGCGCCGATCAGCCCGCCATGATCGGCCACAATCTTTGACACCAGCGCCAAGCCCAGCCCCGTGCCATTCTCGCGTCCTGACACAAAGGGTTCAAAGATATCAGCGGCAATGTCGGGGGGGATGCCGGGGCCATCGTCGATGATTTCAATCTGCAAGGGCAAGCTGCCGCCTGAGCCGTCTTTGCGCCGCAGCCGCAGCGACAGATCGTAAAAGGTGCGCAATCGGATGCGGCCTTGGCGGTTGCGGCTGGCTTCGGCGGCGTTCTTGATCAGGTTCAAGAACACCTGCATCAACTGGTCAGGATCGGCCCAAGTGGCGGGCAGCGAGGGGTCGTAATCTTCCACGATCAGCATATGGCTGGCATAACCCATCAGGGCCGAACGGCGCGCCCTGTCTAAGGCGTCATGGATGTTGACTGCCCGCGCTTCGGGGGGGCGCAGGTTGCCGAACTGTTCGACTTGTTCCAAAAGCTTCACGATGCGGCGGGTTTCTTCGACGATCAGGTCGGTCATCTCGCGGTCTTCGGGCGACAGGTTCATCGACAGCAGTTGAGCCGCCCCCGAAATGCCTGCGAGGGGGTTTTTAATCTCATGGGCCAGCATCTCGGCCATGCCAATCGCCGACTTTGCCGCCGCAGACGCGTTGCGCGTGCGCCCGATGCGTTCGGCCATCACGCGCGGCGAGATCAGCAGCAAAATCTGCGCGGGGTCATCTTGCAGCGGGGCCATTTGCAACAGGCAATGCGGTAAGGTGCGGTCTTGGGTGGTCAGCGTGACATCGTTGATGTTCACATCCGACTGGTTCGCCCGTGCGCGCGCTAAAGCCTCCTCTAACGACACATCGGCTTTCAGTTTGTCGGTCAAGATGTGGTGGAGCAGGCTTTTGGATGACGCGTTCAGGAAAGTTTCTGCCGCAGGATTGGCCGCGACAATGGTGTTGGCGGCGTCAATCAGCAGGGCTGGCATGGGCAGCGAAGCCCAGATGGCGTTGAACGGGGCCAAAGGGTTCATGCCGCCTGCCTTTCACCGCTGGTGAAGATGCGGTCGATCATGTGAAGAACTTGGCGCGGGCTTTGGGTGACAAGCAGCGTTTCGCGGTGCTGGCCCAAGCCTGCGGCTTCCAGATACCACCCCAAATGCTTGCGCGCACAGCGCGCACCAAGCTCGGTGCCGTAAAACGACAACATGGCTTCATAATGGCCACCAACCAGCGCTGCCAGATCGGCCCCTTGCGGCACAACGGGTGCGGCTGTGCCGTGCAAATCATGCGCAATCTGCGCCAAAACCCAAGGCGCACCCTGTGCCCCGCGCCCGATCATCACACCGTCAGCGCCCGATTGGCGCAAAGCCTCGAGCGCGGTGGAGGCATCGACGATATCCCCGTTGGCAATCACGGGAATTGTCACCGCTTGCTTCACCGCCGCAATCGCTGCCCAATTGGCGCGGCCTTTGTAAAGTTGGCAGCGGGTGCGGCCGTGCAGGGTGATCATGGCAATGCCAGCCTGTTCGGCGCGCACGGCTAAATCAGCGGCATTCAGGCTGGCATCATCCCACCCCAACCGCGTCTTCAGCGTGACGGGCACATCCACCGCGCCAACCACCGCTTCAATAATCTTCAAAGCAAGGTCCAGATCGCGCAGCAAGGCTGACCCGCAGGCCCCCGTTGTCACCCGCTTGGTCGGGCAGCCCATGTTGATATCAATGATCCGCGCGCCCTGCCCTGCGACAAAGCGCGCGGCTTCGGCCATCCAATAGGGCTCTCGCCCCACAAGTTGCACGGCACTGGGCTGGCCTAGCCCTCCCACATCCAGCGTGGCACGCGCGCGCATTTCGGGATGGTCACGCATCACCTCAGACGAGGCGACCATTTCCGACACCACCAAGCCCGCGCCAAACCCCGCAACCACCCGCCGCCACGGCAAGTCGGTGATGCCGGCCATGGGGGCCAGAATGACGGGGGGGGATAGGGCAATGCGGGGAGCGGTCACGCGGATTCCTTGGGTTGGTGCCCTTTCCTACGGTGGGCGAAGGGAAAGCTCAAAGGAATGCCGCCGAATTTTCGCCTTAATTTCGGGCAACGCTTAAATTTTAGGCAAAATCGGGCAAACCAAGCCCGATTGCACCCGTTTCCATCCGGCCCAAGTTTGCGTTATATCAGGCCAAAGGGTTGGTGGATGACAACAGCGGCGATCATCGTAGCGGCGGGGCGCGGCCTTCGGGCGGGCGGGGGGCTGGCCAAACAATGGCGTCCCTTGGCGGGTCGGCCTGTGGTGGCCCATGCGCTTGCGGCTTTTGCCGGCATGGCGCGGGTCTTGGTGATCCATCCTGATGACCGCGCGATGGCCGAAACGGTGGCCGACGGCGCGCTGATTGTGGCAGGCGGTGCGACCCGTGCTGCTTCGGTGCGCGCGGCGCTTGAAGCGCTGGATGGATCAGGTGTCACCAAGGTGCTGATCCACGATGCGGCGCGCCCCAACGTCTCGCCCGAACTGATCGCCCGCGTGATCACCGCCCTTGACCATGCCCAAGGGGCCGCCCCTGCCCTGCCCGTCACCGACGCGCTTTGGACAGGCGCTGATGGCCGCGTGACAGGCACGCGCGACCGAAGTGGCCTGTTTCGCGCCCAAACACCGCAAGGTTTTAGCTTTGCCGCAATCCTCGCCGCCCACCGCGCCCATATGGGCGAGGCGGCAGACGATGTCGAAGTGGCCCGCGCCGCAGGGCTAGAGGTGGTGATGGTCACGGGGGACGAGGCCAACCAGAAACTGACCTTCCCGGGCGATTTTATCCGCGCCGAGCAGGCTTTGAACAGGACAGGAGCGCGCATGGATGTGCGGATGGGAAACGGCTATGATGTTCACGCGTTTTGCGAGGGCGACGGGGTTTGGCTGTGTGGGGTCAAAGTGCCGCATCACAAAGCGCTGTTGGGCCATTCTGACGCCGATGTGGGGATGCACGCGCTGACCGATGCGATTTACGGCGCATTGGCGGCAGGCGATATTGGCCAGCACTTTCCCCCCTCAGACCCGCAGTGGAAGGGCGCTGACAGCCAAATCTTTCTTAAACACGCCGCAGACCTTGCCCGCTCGCGCGGCTTTACCATCACCAGTGCCGATGTGACGCTGGTGTGCGAACGCCCCAAAATCGGGCCCCATGCCGTGGCGATGCGCCAAGCTTTGGCTGCGATGATGGGGATAGAGGTCGACCGCGTCAGCGTGAAAGCCACCACCTCCGAACGGTTGGGCTTTACAGGGCGCGAAGAAGGCATCGCCGCCTTGGCCAGTGCTGTCTTGGTGGCGAAATGACCCGCTGGTTGGTGATTTTCTTTGGCGCAGGTTTGCTGCGACCCGCACCGGGCACTTGGGGATCAGCGGTGGCCCTTGTGCTGGGGATGGGGATTTTGCAGCTCGCAGGCTTTCCGGCACTGGTTTTGGCAACCTTGCTGGTGACAGCTTTGGGCTTTTGGGCCTGTGCGGTGGAACTGCAACCGGGCCAAGACCCGTCAGAAGTGGTGATTGATGAAGTGGCAGGCCAGTGGCTGGCGATGCTGTTCACCGCCGCCGCCTTTTGGGCACGTGGCCATGGAGCAACCGGTTTTTGGACCAGCGGGCACATAGGGTGGCTGCCTTGGCCCGCTTGGGTCTTTCCCTTTGTGCTGTTTCGCCTGTTTGATATCTGGAAGCCCTGGATCATTGGCCGCGCAGATCGCCGCCACGATCCGGCGGGGGTGATGTTGGATGATCTGTGGGCGGGGGTGTTTGCGGGCATTTCCACCGTTATCTTGGCCGGACTGTATCACGGAGTGCTGTTGCTATGACCGACATCGCCCAAATCATGCGCGCCGCGCGGTATTGGGGGCTGCGCATTGCCACGGCGGAAAGCTGCACGGGTGGGATGGTAAGCGCTGCGCTCACCGATCTGGCGGGATCGTCGGATGTGTTCGAATGCGGCTTTGTCACCTATTCCAACGCGGCCAAAGTGCAGATGCTGGGCGTCAGCCCGAAAAGCCTGACCGACCACGGCGCGGTCAGCGAAGTTGTGGCGCGTGAGATGTCAGAGGGCGCCTTGGCCCATTCCGATGCAGAGCTGGCGGTGGCGATCACCGGCATTGCAGGCCCCGGCGGGTCAGACTTCAAGCCTGAAGGGCGGGTATGCTTTGGCCTAGCCCGCCATGGCAAAGCCACCCAAGTTGAAACGGTGGAATTCGGCCCCCTTGGCCGCGACGCCGTGCGCAAGGCCGCGCGCGACCATGCCTTAAGCCTATTGATGACAGCGCTTTCATGACGCGATTGCAAAAGCCAGCCTTGGGGCGTTTAGCGCGGTGTATAAAGCGCTTTAGCGCGCGCTTCAAAAGAGCGCACGACGCGGGTCATCGC
>CAIQOV010000011.1 GCA_903873585.1 uncultured Rhodobacterales bacterium | reverse complement strand
CTTGGTTGAGGGGTTAAAGACCCATTGCCCCGGTATGATCATTCAACTGTCCACGGGCGGGCGGTCAGGCGCTGGCGCGGCGCGGGGTGGGATGCTGCCCCTGCGCCCCGATATGGCCAGCCTGTCGGTGGGGTCAAACAACTTTCCCACTCGCGTTTACGAAAACCCACCCGATCTGGTCGATTGGCTGGCGTCGGAAATGCTGAAATACAATGTGAAGCCCGAAATCGAATGCTTCGACCTGTCGCATATCGTGCAAGCCGCCACGATGGCGCGCGATGGGCGCTTGTCGAACCCGCTTTATGTACAGTTCGTCATGGGTGTCAAAAACGCCATGCCCGCGGATGAGCGGATCTTTGACTTTTACATCGAAACCCTAAACCGCCTTGCCCCCACGGCCCTATGGTGCGCGGCAGGCATTGGCCCCGCGCAACTAACCATCAACGAATGGGCCATCGCCAAGGGGGGCCATACCCGCACCGGGATGGAGGATAACGTCCGCCTAGACCGCGACCGCTTGGCGCCGTCAAACGCTGCGCTTGTGAGGCGTGCTGCGGATTTGTGCGAGAAATACCAACGCCCTGTCGCCACTTGGGCACAGGCCCGCGCAATGCTGGGGCTGGCATGACATTAGCCTGCCAGCGTCCCCTCCAGATCGGCCTTGACCGCCAAAAGGGCGGAGGTGACCAGCGCACGCCGCTCGGCAAAGCGCGAGGTCGGGATGGGCAGGGATATGGCAAACACCTCGCCGCTAAAGTCGCGAAAGGCGATGCCTATGGCGGAAATACCCTCGGTATGGTCGTCGTTATCCTCGGCAAAGCCCAGTTTGCGCGCCAAGGCGAGGCGGGCTTGCAGCACGGGCAAGTTGCCAAGCCCTTGGCCCCATTCGGCTGCGGCAAGGTCGATGGCATCCTGCTCGGGCAAGATCGACAAAGCAGCGCGGCCATTGGCGGTGGTGGTCAGGGGGAAATGCTCTCCGACAGACGAAACTGCCCGCAGGCGGTGGCTGCCTTGCACCTGATCCAAGAACACCATCTGACCACCGCGCAGGGCCGACAGATCAACCGTCTCGCCCGTGGCGGCCATCAGGGCGGCCAGATGCGGACGGCACAAATCCACGGTGTTGGTGCGCGCGGCTTCGGCCAAGGCTTGCAGCTCAGGCCCCAAACGCACGCCAGCGGCACGGGTGGCGACAAGCAGGCGTTCGTCGATCAAGGCCGCAACAATGCGCTGCACGGTCGAACGGGGCAGGGCGACCCTGTCGGCGATTTGCCCAAGGCTCAGCCCCGTCTGGCAATCTTTCAACGCGCGCAGCACGGCGGCGGCGCGTGCGATCACCTGAATGCCGTCTTTGGGTTTCACATCATCCTTCATGGCCGCCCTATGCCAGACCCTGCGCGTCGATTCCAGCCCGCAATGCGGTACAGCCCCGTCATAGCGCGGGAATCATTTGACCACAATGCGGTGCATATGTATCGTCATGCAAGACGGCACCCTGCGGGAGGCAGGGCGCAAGCTTTAAGGCTTGGCCAAGGCCAGCCAATGATCGGGGAGGTTTAAGAATGGTCACTGTGCGCGGCATCGAATTCCAAGGCAATTTGGACAACACGATGGGGCTAGAGTTTTACAACCTCTCGCACCGTTTCGGGTTTCAGCACCCCAACTGGCCGTATTTTCAGGATGTGCAGATCGAACGCATCCATTACATGGCGAAATCCGGCGTTCTAAGCCAGCGCATCACCACTACGATGCACGCCACCACCCATATCGACGCCCCCGCCCATGTGGTGCAAGGCACCCCCTTTATCAACGAAGTGCCCCTGCCGCATTTCTTTGGCACGGGGATTGTGGTCAGTTTGCCCAAGAAGAAGTGGGAGCCGATTACCGGCGAGGATCTGGAAAAAGCCTGCGGCCACGCCATCCGCCCCGGTGATGTGCTCATCATCAACACAGGCTGGCACAAGCAATATGAAGACGGCGATTACTTTGCCTATTGCCCGGGCTTTGTGCCCTCGGCTGGCGAATGGATGGTTAAGAAAGGGGTTAAGGTTGTCGGCCATGACACCCAAGCCAATGACCATCCCTTGGCCACGGCCATCGGCCCGCAACGCAACGGCCCGCTGCTGCCGCATCTGAAGAAAGAGTATTTCGAATGGTCCGGTGGGCGCGATTGGGCCGAAGACTTCCCCGATTGGGAGCCTGTCCACCAAATCCTGTTCAAGGCGGGCATCTTGGGCATCGAAAACGTCGGCGGTGATTTGGATGCGGTGACGGGCAAACGCTGCACCTTTGCCTTCTTCCCGTGGAACTGGGATCGCGGCGATGGGTGTATCATCCGCTTGGTGGCGATGATCGACAAAAGCCAAGGCTACCGGATCGAAGCAGGCGAGGCGTTTTAAACTTTCAAGCGGGGGTCTAGGCCCCCGCACACCCCGAAGTCGTTAGACCAAGATGAACTGGAAAGGCCAAGACCCATGCTGGTGAAACGCTTTGAAGACGCAACCCCCTACGACGCCCCCAACCATCGCGGTGTGGTGGGGCTGCGCTTGCAGGGGTTTGAGGCGGGCGGGCCAACCAACCAATGGCTGGGCTTTTCGCAGTTTTTACCCGGTGGCGGGGCAGGGCCGGATTCGACCCCGTTCGAGAAGGTTTATGTCGTTCTGGAAGGTTCGATGACGCTGATCGTCGCAGGTCAGGAAAGCGTGCTGGGGCCGATGGATTCTGTCACGATTGCCCCCGGTGAAGTGCGCGAAATTATCAACCGGTCGCACCATGTCTGCAAAATGCTGGTCGTGATCCCTTATCCTGCAAAGGTGCCAGCATGAGCCTTCCAAACCCGTTGGATATGTTCGATGTCAAAGGCAAAGTGGCGCTGATCACCGGCGCGTCTGGTGCCTTTGGGGCGGTTGCTGCGCGGGTTCTGGCGGGGGCGGGGTGCCGCTTGGTGCTGGCCGCTGGCAAGGCGAGCGAGCTTGCCGCCATCGCCGCCGAATGCCGCGCCGGCGGGGCCGAGGTGGTGGAGGTGAACACAAGGCCCGATTCCGAAACCGCTTGCACCGCTTTGGTGGCTGCGGCGGTGGCGGCGTTTGGCGGTTTGGACATTTTGGTTGTCGCGTCTGGCATGAACAAGGTTGCCAAGATTGACGATATGGCACCGGAAACCTTTCTGGCCGTGATGGATGCCAATGTGACCCAGTCTTGGCTTTTGGCCCGTGCCGCCACTGTGCAGATGAAGGCGCATGGGCGGGGCGGCAAAATCGTGCTGGTATCCTCGGCGCGGGGGTTGTTGGGCCACCCAGCGGGCTACACCGCCTATTGCGCCAGCAAAGCGGCGGTTGACGGGATGACCAAGGCCTTGGGCTGCGAATTGGGGCCGACGGGGATCACGGTGAATGCAATTGCGCCGACGGTGTTCCGCTCGCCGCTTACCGCATGGATGTTTGACGATACCGACAACGCCAAAGCCGTGCGTGCGGGCTTTTTGGCGCGGGTGCCCAAGGGGCGCTTGGGCGAGCCGGAAGATCTGGCGGGGCCGTTGTTGTTCTTAGCCTCACGCGCGTCAGATTTCTACACGGGCCACATTCTTTACGCCGATGGCGGCTATACGGCGGGATGAGATGACAAACGTGCGCATCGCGGTGATCGGGGCGGGGTTGATGGGGCATGGCATTGCCCTGACCTTGGCGCGTGCAGGCCATGCGGTTTGCGTGACCGACCCTGTGGCCGAAGCGCGGGCCGGTTTGATGGCGCGTGTCACTGACAGTTTGCGGCTGATGGGCGTGGCCGAGGGCGACATCGCGCAAATCTTGGCCCGCATCACTGTCGCTGACGGTATCGCCGCCGCCGTCACAGACGCTGCTTTTGTCTTTGAAGCCGCCCCTGAAAAGATGGCCCTGAAACAGGCGATCTTTGCCGAGATCGAAGCGGCAGCGCCTGCGACGGCGATCTTGTGTTCCAACACCTCTGTCATGCCGATCACCCAGATCATGGAAGGTTTGGCCGATAAGTCCCGCGCGCTTGGCACCCATTGGTGGAACCCGCCGCATCTTATTCCGCTGGTTGAGGTGATACGCACGGCGGACACATCGCAAGCCGCGATGGAGGCTGCGATGCACCTGTTGGCGGGGGCGGGCAAAACCCCGGTGCGGGTCGAAAAGGATGTGCCCGGTTTCATCGGCAACCGCCTGCAACACGCGCTGTGGCGCGAGGCTGTTTCGCTGGTGGAACGCGGTATCTGCGATGCCAAGGCGGTCGATGCCGTGATCAAAGCCAGCTTTGGCCGTAGGCTTGCGGTGCTGGGGCCGCTGGAAAACGCCGATCTGGTGGGAACCGATCTGACGCTCGACATCCACAACACCGTGCTGGCCGATCTAGAACACCGCCCCGGCCCATCGCCCCTTTTGGCGCAGATGGTGGCAGAGGGGCGCTTGGGCATGAAAGCGGGCCAAGGGTTTCATGACTGGACACCCGATCAAGCACAAACCTTGCGCGCCAAGGTGGTTTCCCACCTGCTCGCCCTAGATAAGCTGTTGGAGGGGTAGATGAAAACCACCCCCCCAACCCCAAAGACCCTACGCAGCGGGCAACGCCCCGCCCATGCGCAGGAGACGACAGTTTAACCCTATCCCCAACGGCCAAGCAAAAGACCGGCGGGGCAACCATCACTCTGGGAGGAAAGAATGGCTCACTTCACTTACACACGGCGCAAGTTCATCACCGCCACAACGGGGTTTATCGCCGCCCCCGCGATCTTGCGCGCCAACCGCGCTTTGGCGCAGGACGGCGTGTTCAAAATTGGCTTTGTCGCCCCCACCACCGGCCCCTTGGCAGGCTTTGGCGAAGCACAAGATTGGATTTTGGCTGGCCTGAAAGACTCGCTGGCCGGTATGACCAACAATGGCAAACCGGTGCAGATTGAAATCATCACCAAAGACAGCCAATCCAACCCCAACCGCGCAGCGGAAGTGGCGCAGGATTTGATCTTGAACGAAGGCATCAACCTGATGCTGACCCATGCCACGCCCGACACGACCAACCCCGTGGCCGACCAGTGCGAGTTGAACGAGATCCCCTGCATTTCGACCAACGCGCCGTGGCAGCCCTATTTCTTTGGCCGTGGCGGTGTGCCGGATGTCGGCTTTAACTACACCTACCACTTCTTCTGGGGGCTAGAGGATATCATCGCGAACTTCACCGCGATCTGGGATGCCTCTGGTGTGGCCAAAAAGGTCGGCGGGCTGTTCCCCAATGATGCGGATGGCAACGCTTGGGGTGATGCCAAACTGGGCCTGCCCGGCCCCTTGGCCGCCGCTGGGTACGAGCTGACCGATCCGGGCCGCTACCAGCCGATGAACAACGATTTCACCAGCCAGATTGCGGCCTTTAAAGCGGCGGGCTGTGAGATTGTGACCGGCGTGATGATCCCGCCCGATTTCGCGACCTTCTGGGCCCAAGCCGCCCAACAGGGCTTTGCGCCCAAGGTTGTGACCATCGGCAAGGCGCTGCTGTTCCCGTCATCGGTGGATGCGCTGGGCGATCGGGGCGATGGCTTGACGACCGAAGTGTGGTGGACACCGGATTACCCCTATTCCTCCTCGCTCACCGGCGCTTCGGCCAAAGACTTTGGCGCGGCCTATGTGGCCGATACCGGCAAGCCGTGGACATCGACGCTGGGCTTTAGCCATGCGATCTTTGAGGTGGGTCTAGACGTGATCAAACGCGCCGCTGATTTGACGGATAAAGCCTCGATCATGGAGGCGATCACCGCCACCAACCTGAACACCATGGTTGGGCCGATCAACTGGGCCAATGGTCCGGTCAAGAACGTGACCAAAACGCCCTTGGCGGGTGGTCAGTGGCAGCGGGTCGATGGCAAGCTGGAACTGAAGATCGTCAACAATAAGCAGAACCCGCAATTGCCCCTGACGGGTGAATTGAAACTGCTGGCCTGATCAATGCGCTGGGGGCCGCCTTGGCCCCCAGCCTGTCAAAGGGTGGCGCATGACGCTGTTATCGCTGGAAAACCTGTCTAAAAGCTATGGGGCTTTGAAAGTCACCGACGATATCTCACTTCGCGTGGCGCAGGGTGAGATCGTGGGGATTTTGGGGCCGAATGGCGCGGGCAAGACGACGCTGTTCAACTTGGTCGCAGGCACGGTGCAGCCCAATGCAGGGCGCGTGGTGTTTGCGGGCCAAGATGTAACGCGGTTTGATGCGTCAACCCGCTGCCGCATGGGCATTTCGCGCAGTTTTCAAATCCCGCACCCTTTCAATGGGATGACGGTGTTTGAAAATATCCTTGTCGGTGCGACCTTTGGCCGCCCCAATGCCACAGCCCCCCACGCCCGCGCGGCCGAGGTGTTGCGCCTGACGGGCCTTGCCAAGCGCGCCAATGACCGCGCGGGGTCGCTGACCCTGCTAGAGCGCAAACGGTTAGAGATGGCGCGGGCCTTGGCAACCGACCCTGCGCTGCTGCTGCTGGATGAAATCGCGGGTGGCTTGACCGAACGCGAATGCCAAGCGCTGCTGGATGCTGTGCGCGAAGTGCACGCCACGGGGGTGACGATTGTGTGGATCGAACACGTGGTGCACGCCCTGCTGTCGGTCGCGCAGCGGTTGGTTGTGGTGGATTTTGGCGTGAAAATCGCCGATGGGCCACCGGCCGAGGTTCTCGCCTCAAAAGACGTGCGGTCGGTTTATATGGGGGCCGAAGAGCATGTCTGACGGGTTGGTGGTGGAAAACATCGAAAGCTTCTACGGCGATTTCAAGGCCTTGCACGGCGTGTCGCTGGCCTTGGAACCGGGCAAGGTGCTCGCACTGATCGGGGCCAATGGGGCGGGCAAATCAACGCTGCTCAAGTCGATCTGCGGCTTGGTATCGCCCAAGGCAGGCCGTGTCACATGGCGGGGCCGTGACATCACGGGCCTGCGCGGTGCGCAAACTGTAGCACTTGGCATAGCCCTTGTGCCCGAAGGCCGCCGCCTGTTCAAATCGCTGTCGGTCGAGGAAAACCTGATCTTGGGCGGGCAAATCGGCCGCTCTGGCCCTTGGGGGTTGCAACGCCTGTATGACCTGTTCCCCATTCTGCAAGAAAAACGCCATCAACCCGCCACCTCGCTTTCTGGCGGGCAACAACAGATGGTGGCGATTGGGCGAGCGCTGATGTCAAACCCTGATCTCGTGCTGTTTGATGAACTGAGCCTTGGCCTTGCGCCGATTGTGATCAAAGACATCTACGCCCAACTGCCCAAAATCACGGGGCAGGGGATGAGTGCGATCTTGGTCGAACAAGACGTGACCCGCGCCCTAAGTGCCGCCAACCAATTCCTGTGTCTGGTCGAGGGGCGGGTGTCGCTGGCGGGTGCGCCCCAAGATCACAGCCGCGACGCGATTTCAGCCGCTTATTTCGGAACCTAAGATGGATTTGATCAACATAGTTTTGCAAGGCGTTCTGGTTGGCGGGCTTTATGCGCTGTTTGCCGCAGGCCTGTCGCTGATCTTTGGCGTGATGCGCTTGGTCAACATCGCGCACGGCGATCTGATCGTGCTGGCCGCCTATATCGCGATGGAGGTGATCAGGCTGTCGGGCCTGCCGCCGCTTTTGGCGCTTATCTTTGTTGTGCCGGTGATGGCGGCCTTTGGCTATGCCCTGCAACGCGGCATCTTGAACCGCACTTTGGGCGGCGATCTGCTGCCGCCCTTGCTGGTAAGCTTTGGCCTGTCGGTGATCTTGCAAAACGGATTGCTCGCCGTGTTTACCGCTGACAGCCGCAAACTGGATGCGGGGGTGTTAGAAACCGCCTCGCTCAGCTTTGGCGGCCTGTCAATCGGCCTGTTGCCCGCGCTGATGTTTGCCACCGCCGTGGCTGTCATCGCGGCCTTGCAATTCATGTTCTACAAAACTGCGCTCGGCCGCGCCTTTCGCGCGACATCTGACGATGCCGAGATTGCCGAGCTGATGGGCCTAGACCGCCGCCGCGTTTACGCTTGGGCCATGGCGTTGTGCCTAGGCGTGGTGGCGATTGCGGGGGTGTTCTTGGCGATCAGGTCAAACTTTGACCCGTTCATGGGGCCGGGTCGGCTGATTTTCGGCTTTGAAGCGGTGATCATCGGTGGCCTCGGCAACCTGTGGGGCACGCTGGCGGGCGGGGTGATCTTGGGTGTGGCCCAAGGTTTGGGTGCCGCGATTGACCCAGGCTGGCAGATACTGGCGGGCCATGTGGCGTTCTTGCTGATCTTGGCCATCAAACCGCGCGGCTTGTTTCCAAGGATGGACGGATGATGCAGTTTACCATTTCCCGCGCCACAATAACGTCCCGCATCGCAGGCGTCTTTGCCCTGCTGCTTCTGGCGGTGCTGGCCGCAGCGCCGTGGTGGGCAAGTTCCTCATTCTTGCATCTGGCGGGCGAGTTCGCTGTCTACCTCGCCCTTGCCACCCTGTGGAACCTGCTGGCGGGGTACACAGGCCTCGTCTCGGTCGGCCAACAAGCCTATGTCGGCTTGGGCGGCTATATCACCTTCAGCTTGGCGCTGTTCTTGGGCGTGCATCCTTTGCTGGCGATCCCCTTGGCGGGGCTGGTGGCGGCCTTGGTCGCCATACCCGTGGCCTCGCTGGTGTTTCGCCTTGCGGGGGCTTACTTTGCCATCGGAACTTGGGTCATGGCAGAGGTGTTTCGCCTGATTGCCGCCCAAGCCACCGCCCTTGGTGGCGGGTCAGGCATCAGCCTGCCTGCCACTGTCACCAAGGAATTGGGCGGCAAATGGCTGCGCGAGGCGTCAATTTTCTGGCTCGCCTTGGCGCTTGGCGCAGGCTGCTTGGCGCTGGTCTATCTGCTGCTGCGCTCGCGCATCGGACTGGCGCTGACAGCGATCCGCGACAGCGAGGTGGCATCAACCTCGCTTGGCATCCGCATCGGGCGGGTGAAACATGTGCTTTACGTGCTGGTGGCGGGGCTAACGGCGATGATCGGCGCGCTGATCAGCCTGCAAAAACTGCGCGTCTCGCCGGATGCAGCGTTCAGCGTGAACGATTGGACGGCGTTTGTGATTTTCATCGTCGTCATCGGCGGCATCGGCACGATCGAAGGGCCGATCATCGGCACCATTGTCTACTTCCTGCTGCGCGAATTTCTGGCCGATTTCGGCACGCTGTACCTGCTGTTTCTGGGCACCCTAGCCATCGTGGTGATGCTGGCCGCCCCCAAGGGCTTGTGGGGCTATGCGGCGGAACGCTTTGGCTGGTCGCTGTTTCCCGTCGGCTACCGCATTCATTTTAAGGACTAAATCATGGCCAAGCGCCCCAAAACGATCATCACCTGCGCCATCACAGGGGCGATCCACACCCCCACCATGTCTGACGCGCTGCCCTACACCGCGCAAGACATCGCCTCCCAAGCCATCGCTGCGGCAGAGGCTGGGGCCGCCATCTTGCACCTGCACGCCCGCAGGCCCACCGATGGCGGCGTGTCGATCAACCCGCAAGATTTCGCCGCCTTCCTGCCGCAGGTGAAACAGGCGACAGGGGCTGTGGTGAATATCTCAACCGGCGGGTCGCTGAAAAACACGATTGAAGAACGCATCGCCCCCGCCTTGGCTTTTTCGCCCGAAATGTGCTCGCTCAACATGGGGTCGATGAACTTTTCCTTCCACCCCTTGGCCAAACGCTACGACACGTGGAAGTTTGACTGGGAAAAGGACTATGTCGAAAACTCTGACACCTATATCTTTCGCAACACCTTTCGCGATATTGCCAATGTCGCCAACACCTTGGCCCCGCACGCCATCAAGTTCGAACACGAATGCTATGATGTAGGGCACCTGTATAACCTGCGCTTCTGTATGGACATTGGCCTGTTCAAAGCCCCGATCTTCATCCAATTCATCTTCGGCATTCTGGGCGGCATCGGGCCAGAGGTTGACAACCTGATCTTCATGAAACGCACCGCCGACCGCTTGTTTGGCGATGATTACCGCTGGTCCGTCTTAGGTGCAGGGGGGGCACAAATGGGCCTTGCCACCACCGCCAGCCAAATGGGCGGCAACGTGCGGGTGGGCTTGGAAGACAGCCTGCAAATCGCGCGCGGCCAACTGGCAACCTCGAATGCCCAGCAAGTCGCCAAAATCCGCCGCATCGTCGAAGACTTGGGCTGTGATATCGCCACCCCCGATGAAGCCCGCGACATGCTCGGCCTCAAAGGGGCTGACAAAACCGCCTTCTAACCCCTTTCATATACATGCCCAAATATCCCACGGGGGTGCAGGGGGTGTGAAACCCCCTGCGTCAACGCCAATGTAAGGCACTTTCCCTTTCCATTTGCCCCCCCGCCCCCTATAGCGGAAAGGCGGGATGAACCCGCAGGCCCCTCGTGAAAGCTTGCCCATGCGCACCATCACCACGACCGCAGATCTCGCCGCCTTCTGCGCTGCCGCCAAAACCCATCCCTATGTCACGATTGATACAGAGTTTCTGCGCGAGCGGACCTTTTGGTCCAAGCTCTGCCTGATCCAGATGGCGCTGCCGGGCAAAGATGGCGACGCGGTCTTGGTCGACCCGATTGAAGGCGCGGATATGTCGCTGGAACCGATCTATGATCTGTTTCGCCACGAGCCGACGGTGAAAGTCTTTCACGCCGCCCGCCAAGATCTGGAGATTTTCTTTGTCGAAGGCAATTGCTTTCCAGTGCCCTTGTTTGACACGCAAGTGGCCGCCATGGTTTGCGGCTTTGGCGAACAGGTGGGCTACGAGACGCTGGTCAAAAAGATCGCCAAGGCCGATCTTGATAAAACCTCGCGCTTCACCGATTGGTCGCGCCGCCCGCTGACCCAAGCGCAGGCCGAATATGCGGTGGCCGATGTCACCCATTTGCGGGTGATCTATGAATTTCTGGCCGCCCAAATCGCCAAGAACAGTCGGCAATCTTGGGTGGCGGAAGAGCTTGATATCCTGCTTGATCCCGAAACCTACACCACACGCCCAGAAGAAGCGTGGATGCGGATCAAAACCCGCACCACCTCGGGGCGGTTTTTGGCCGTGGTCAAAGAACTGGCCCGCTTTCGCGAAAGCTATTGCCAAAGCCACAACATCCCCCGTTCGCGGGTGATGAAGGATGACGCGCTGTTGGAACTGGCCTCGACACGGCCGACCAACCACGAAGAACTTGGCCGCTCGCGCCTGTTGATGCGCGAAGGGCGCAAGCCTGACATCGCTGATGGCATCCTTGCCGCTGTGAAGGCGGGGATGGAGACCAAGCCCGAAGACCTGCCGCGCCCCGATGATGTGCGCGAACAATTGCAGGTCAACCCCGCGCTGGCCGATTTGCTGCGCGTGCTGCTAAAGGCCAAGTCCGAAGGGTTGGGCGTTGCCGCACGGCTGATCGCCTCGTCGTCAGACCTTGATCTGATCGCCGCAGGCCAGCGCGATGTGGCTGCCCTGTCAGGCTGGCGTGCCGAAGCCTTTGGCGAAGATGCTTTGCGTCTGTGCCGTGGGGAAATCGCGCTGACCGCGAAGGGCAGCGAAGTGCGCGTTGTGCGCCTTTAATCTGTTTTTTCGCAGAAAAAACGTAACCTGCGGGGCCACGTTTTTTCTGCGAAAAAACCAGACAGCGCTCTTTGCCTAGCCTCGCGCCTTTTTCTGCAATCGGCGTGCGTGCAAGATCGGCTCGGTATAGCCCGAAGGTTGCACCCGCCCTTTCAAAACCAACTCGCGCGCGGCTTGAAACGCGATGCCGTCAAAGCGCGGTGCCATCGGCTGATATAGCGGGTCGCCCGCATTCTGCCGATCAACCAAGCCCGCCATCTTCTGCAAAGCCGCCTCGACCTGCTCTCGCGTCACCACGTCGTGATGCAGCCAATTGGCGATGTGCTGCGAAGAAATGCGGCACGTCGCCCTGTCTTCCATCAGGCCCACATCGCCCAGATCGGGCACTTTGGAACAGCCCACGCCCTGATCAATCCAGCGCACCACATAGCCCAAGATGCCTTGGGCGTTGTTTTCCACCTCGCGCAAAACCTGCGCCTCGCTCCATTTGCGGTAGCTCGCCAAGGGAATTTCCAGCAGCGTTTCCACATAGGCCCGCCGTCCGCCCGCTGCCAAGCGGCGTTGCACGGCAAAAACGTCGACCTTGTGGTAATGCAGCGCGTGCAAGATAGCCGCCGTGGGCGAAGGCACCCAAGCGCAATTCGCCCCCGCCTTGGGATGGTCGATCTTTTGTTCCAGCATCGCTGCCATCAGGTCAGGCGCTGCCCACATCCCTTTGCCAATCTGCGCGCGCCCCGACAGGCCACATTCCAAACCGATGTCGACATTCTGGTTCTCATAAGCGCCAATCCACGATTTGCGTTTGATGAAATCCTTGCGGCTAAACGGCCCCGCTTCCATCGAGGTGTGAATTTCATCCCCCGTGCGGTCCAAAAAGCCGGTGTTGATAAAGGCCAAGCGGTGCTGTGCCGCGCGGATACATTCCTTCAGGTTCACCGAGGTGCGGCGTTCTTCATCCATCACACCGATTTTGACCGTGTTGGCCGAAAGCCCCAAGAACTTTTCCACCTTGGCAAAGACAGCATCGGCAAAGGCCACTTCTTCAGGTCCGTGCATCTTGGGCTTGACCACATAGATTGACCCGTGGTGCGAATTGCGCAAACCTGTGCTGCGCAGCAAATCGTGTTTGCCGATCAGCACGGTGATGGCCGCATCCATCAACCCCTCGGGCACCTCTTGGCCCTCGTCATCCAGAATGGCGGGGTTGGTCATCAAATGGCCCACATTGCGCACCCATAAAAGCGCGCGGCCTTTCACGGTCAAAGTGCCGCCATCAGGCGCTGTAAAGCTGCGATCCTCGTTCAAGGCACGGCTGACGCGGCGGCCACCCTTGTCGAAATCCGCCGTCAGCGTGCCTTTCATCAGGCCAAGCCAATTGGCATAGGCCTGCACTTTGTCTTCGGCATCGACACAGGCGACTGAATCCTCGCAGTCCATAATGGCCGAAACTGCGCTTTCCAGCACGATATCGGCCAAAAGCGCTTGGTCGCGCGCACCAATCGGGTGGGCGCGGTCAAAGATCAGTTCCACATGCAGGCCATTGTTGCGCAGCAAAACGGCATCGGGCGCACGTGGATTGCCACGGTAGCCCACAAATTTTTCCGGGCTGACCAGTGGCTGCTCGTCAATCAACAAAGCGCCGTCTTTGATATAATAGCGCCGCACATCGGCATGGCTGGTGCCGACAATCGGAAAGGCTTCATCCAAAAACACCCTTGCCCGCGCCACAACCCGCGCGCCGCGCCCGCGTTCATAGCCCCCCGCAGGCGCAGGGCTGCCCATGGCATCCGTGCCGTAAAACGCGTCATACAGGCTGCCCCACCGCGCATTGGCCGCGTTCAGCGCATAGCGCGCGTTGGTGATCGGCACCACCAGTTGCGGCCCGGGGATTGACGCGATCTCGGGGTCAATCCCGCTTGTGGCAATTTCAAACGGCCCGCCTTCGGGCAGCAAATATCCGATTTCACGCAGGAAAAGTTGATAGGCTTCCGGATCATGCGGCTTGTTGCGCTGCGATATGTGCCAAGCGTCGATCTGCGCTTGCAACTCTTCGCGCCTAATCAACAAGGCGCGGTTGATCGGGCCCATGGTGTGCACAAGGTCTGACAACCCCGCCCAAAACGTCTCAGCCGCAACGCCGCTGCCGGGCAAGGCTTGCTCTTCCACAAAGCGGGCGAGACTGTCTTCCACCTCAAGGGTGGCGCGGCGAACACGGGTCATGGCACTTCTCCGGCTATTGAGCGTCCATCAGACACAAAACCCCGCCCCACCGCAAGCGGCCGCCCGCGCGCATTGCCGCCAAGATGGCAGAAGCACAATCCAAGCACAGGCGAAAATCCCCCCCGCGCCCCCCCCTTTCATACGTGCACAAATATCCCACGGGGTGATGAGCGGCCAGAAATCCTCCAGTGGAGGATTTCCGCGAAGAACGCCCGGCCCGTGGCCGGGCTGGGGGGGTGTGAAACCCCCTGCGACAAGGCCGGCCCTAAGCGCTCCCTTACTCTTCTAGCCCCGACAAATACTCCATCAACGCCGCGCGCACTGTTTCCGATCCGGCACGCTTGGCATCGTCCATCACGGCGCGTGCCGCTGACAGATCGGCCGCGCGCAGCAAGGCCTTGACCGGCCCGATAGAGGCTGGCCGCATCGACAGCACCCGCAGGCCAATCGCCGCTAAAGCCAAGGCTTCCACCGGACGCCCCGCATCCTCACCACAAAACGACAGTTTTGTCCCATAAGGAGCGCAGCGGGCGACGATATGTTCCAAGAAGGCCAAGAACGACACGTTCAGCACATCATAGCGCTTGCGCACCCGTTCATTCTCGCGGTCGGCGGCGAAGAAGAACTGCTTTAGGTCATTCCCCCCGATTGAGATGAAATCGACCAGCTTGAAAAACTCATCCGGTGCATAGGCGAGCGAGGGCGTTTCCAGCATCGCGCCAATCTTGATGTCAGACGGGGTGATGTGGTCTAGGCTGCGCTCGCGGTGAATTTCGCGCAGCACATGCGACCGTGCAGCCTTAAACTCGCCAAACTCGCTGACAAAGGGAAACATGATATGCAAAGGTCGCCCATTGGCCGCGCGGATCAACGCTTGCACCTGCATGCGCAAAACGCCGGGCTTATCAAGGCCCACGCGAATGGCGCGCCAGCCCATGGCGGGGTTGGGTTCGTCATTGGGCTTCATATAGGGCAGCACCTTGTCTGACCCGATATCCAGCGTGCGAAAGGCCACGGGGCGGCCTTGGGCGGCATCTAAAACGCGCCCGTACAGCGTGGCGAGTTCGGCGCGCTGTGGCATTTTGTTGCGGATCAGAAACTGCAACTCGGTGCGAAAAAGCCCCACCCCTTCTGCCCCCGACCCAACCATTGATGGCAAATCTGCCATCAGCCCTGCGTTCATCAGCAGTTCCACCTTCACCCCATCGGTGGTGACAGCGGGCAGATCACGCAGGCTGGCATAGCGCTTTTGCGCTTCGGCCTGCATGGCGATTTTGTCGCGGAAACTGCGGGCAATCGCCTCTTCGGCGCGCAGGTGCACAATGCCCTGATCGCCGTCAACCAGAATGGCATTGCCGTTGAGCGCATCTGACGTGATGCCCTTGGCGTGAAGAACCATCGGGATCGACAAAGCCCGCGCCACCACAGCCGCGTGCGAGCCGACAGAGCCTTCTTCCAGCACCACGCCTTTCAGCTTGCGGCCATAGTCTAGCAGTTCGGCTGGCCCGATGTTGCGCGCCACCAGCACAGGGTTTTCGGGCATATCCGCGCCCGTATCGCGGCCCTGTCCGGTCAGAATGCGCAAAAGGCGGTTCGACAGATCGTCAAGATCGTGCAACCTTTCGCGCAAATAGGCGTCTTCGACCTGTTCCAGACGGTTGCGCGCGGTGGATTGTTCTTTTTCAACCGCCGCTTCCGCTGACAGGCCGCGTTGGATATCTTCCTCCATCCGGCGCAGCCAGCCGCGCGAATGGGCGAACATCCGGTAGGCTTCGAGCACGGCTTTTTGGTCTTTATCAAGGCTTTCGGCGGCCAAAAGATCATCGACCGACACGCGCAAGACACCCACGGCGTCGCGGATGCGGTCAATCTCGGTCAGGGGGTCGTCGGCCACGGGGTTGGTGACCACCACGCGCGGTTCGTGCAGCCAAACGCGGCCCTCGGCAGCGCCTTCTTGGCCCGATGTGCCGCGAAACAGCATGGGCTGGCGGTGCAACGCAAGGCCCGCATCGTTGCCAAAAGCGCCCAGTTCGGCCATTTCGGCCAGCACCATGGCGACCACTTCGATCGCGTCAATATCATCGTCGCCGTAGGTGCGCGCGGCTTTGGATTGCAGCACCAAAACACCCAGCTTTTCGCCCACCCGCTGGATCGGCACGCCAAGGAAGGAAGAGTAAATCTCTTCCCCCGTTTCCGGCATAAAGCGAAAGCCCTTTTCGGCGGGGGCATTGGCCGTGTTCACCGGCTGGCCCAAGCGCGCCACGCGGCCCACCAGACCTTCGCCCAGCTTCATGCGGGTTTTGTGAACGGCTTCTTTCTTCAACCCTTCGGTCGCGCACAGTTCCAGCGTTTCTGGGTCGCGAAACAGGTAGATCGAGCACACCTCGGTCCCCATCGAATCGGCGATAATATAGGTGATGCGGTCCAGCCGGTCTTGGCCCTTGGCCGGCGTGCTAAGCACGTCGCGCAAACGGCGCAGAAGCTTTCGGCTGTCGCTTTCAGTGCGTTCTGGCATCTTGGACCTTTGGCTTGCCGCTTCACACTAGCGATAAGCGCTTTGTCTTGCAAACGGGAGGGTTGACTGTAAGTTTGGCCTATCCAGCAGTTAAAAATCGCTGAACAGGCCGGTTTTGTGCTGTTTTGATGCAAAGGCGCGGTGCTTGTGCCGCGTTACGCCCCAAGATCGGCGCGGTGATGCCAAGCAAGTGCGGCTGCCACCGCAAAGGCCGCAAGGTCAAAGGCCAGCACGGTCAGGAAGTAATCAAACCCGTCAACCATCACATTGGTGACCATCGACAAGATCATCATTAAAGCGGCAGCCAAAGCTCCCCACACCCGTGTGCGCGGCAGCAGGACCAGAACGGCAATGATCAGGTTGAGCATATTTGCCGTGGTATTGGCCCAATCGGGCATCGGGTTGGCCGTATCCGGGCTGCCAGAGCCTAAGGCGCACAACACCTGCGCGCCCACCGTCAAAAGCGCCAAGATCCAATAAAATGCGCGCAGGGCAGGGGTGTCTTTTTGCATCGTTGGGTTGGGGAGGAATAGATTTGCCATCATAGTGTTGTCCTTAAATGAATTTGCGATTTGGGGTGGGGCGACCGCTTTACTTTTCAACGGCCCAAAGTTGGCCCCGAATGTCACCGAAATACTGTTGGGTCTTGGTGTGAAGGTTAAAATACAACTCGCCTTCTGCCGCGATGGTGGCAAGGCCCGCCACGGTTACCATCTTTGCTTGAAGATCCCCGCGATTGATCCCGCAGCCCAGTGTATAGGTGCCGACAAGGCCATGGGCATGGTCGGTCACGGCGGTGATGTCTTTGTTGGTGATTTCAACCGACAATTCGCCGTCGGCCAACCCCTGTTGCAGGTTTACGTTATTGGCAAAGTCGACAATGATCGGCCCCAATTCTCCGGGCCTGCCACAGTGAATGTGAAACATCGTCACATCTTCCACTTTGACATCGGTCAGTTTGATATGGGCATAGGCGTGGCTAAGGTCTTTGGTAAAAGCCAAGGTGCCATGGCCACGGTCGGGGCGATCAGCGCGGGGCACTGGTGTGCCTACCGACTTGAACATTTTCGGGATCATGGCGGGGGTATCCTCTTCCTCGCCGCCTTCTTGATCGGGGGTCATCCACGCTTGATAGATTTTCCCGATTTCAAGGCCCAATGTAGGATCAAGCTGCATGCCATCGCGCGGCGGCACTTCTTGGGCGAAGGTGGGGGATGATGTTAGAAAAAGGGCGCAAAGGCTGGCAAGGGCAATGGGTAAACGCATGATATCCTCAGGGAATTGAGTGTTGGCATTAGGCTTTAATCGAACGGGTGTAACTGATTCGCGCCTTAGTTTGGACTAATGGGTAACCCCACAGTCAAACGAAAAAACTCAATTTGAAAATATTCTTGATATGCGCGCCAATTCCCTGATGCAGGCGCGGACCATGCCGCGCCTGCTAATCATAATATCTTAGGCCTTTTCCAGTTCAAACGCGTCATGCAGGGCTTGCACCGCCAGTTCCATATACTTGCGATCAATCAGAACCGAGATCTTAATCTCAGACGTTGCGATCACTTTGATATTCACGTTCTCTGCCGCCAAGGATGCAAACATCTTCGCTGCCACCCCCGCATGGCTGCGCATCCCGATGCCAACAACCGAAACTTTCGACACATCGCTGTCCGTGATCAACTGCGCATAGGCGAATTTGCCAGCCGCTTGCGCATCTTCGATGGCCTTTTTCGCGCGCAGCACCTGATTGGTCGGGCACGAAAAGGTCATGTCGGTGTAAGCGCGCTTATCGGTTGGGTCATCATGCTCGGATATATTCTGCACGATCATATCCACATTCACCCCCGCATCGGCCAAGGGGCCAAAGATGGCGGCGGCGATGCCGGGGCGGTCTTCGACCCGCACAAGGGTCATTTTCGCTTCATCGCGGCTAAAGGCCACGCCAGAGACGACTTTCGATTCCATGATTTCATCCTCGTCGCAGACCAAAGTTCCAGAAGTCTCGTCGGTATCCTCAAACGAGGATAACACCCGCAGCCGCACCTTATAGCGCATCGCCAGTTCGACCGAGCGGGTTTGCAGCACCTTGGCCCCCAATGAGGCCAGTTCCAGCATTTCTTCAAACGCGATCTTGTCGAGCTTGCGCGCCTTTTCTGATACGCGCGGGTCGGTGGTGTAAACGCCGTCAACATCGGTGTAGATGTCGCAGCGTTCAGCCCCAAAGGCGGCGGCAAAGGCCACAGCGGTCGTATCCGACCCGCCGCGCCCCAGTGTGGTGATGCGGCCTTCGGGCGACACACCCTGAAAGCCCGCCACCACAGCCACCTTAAAGCCGCGCGCAAAGCTGGCGTCGATATTGGCCCGCGGGATCGATTCAAACCGTGCCGAGGCATGGGCCGAGGTGGTGTTGATCGGCACCTGCCACCCTTGCCATGAGCGCGCCGAAACGCCCATTTCTTGCAAGCGCAGCGCCATCAGGCCCGCCGTGACATTCTCGCCGCTTGACACCACCGCGTCATATTCGCGCGCGTCATACAGCTTTGATGTGCCTTCGACCCAGCCGACCAGCTCGTTCGTTTTGCCCGACATGGCCGAGACGATGACGATCACGTCATAGCCCCGTTCCACTTCGGCTTGCACCTTTTTGGCGGCATTCTCGATCCGCGACAGGTCCGCGACCGAGGTTCCCCCGAATTTCATCACCAGAACTGGCATATTTGCGCCCTGCCTCCGTCAAAATCGGGGGCTTCATAGCAGATGGCGGGGCAGGGGCAAGCGCGCCTTAAAGCGCGCGCCAGCCAATGTCGCTGCGGCAAAAGCCTTCGGGCCAATCAAGGTGGTCGATCATGCCGTAAGCGCGGTTGCGCGCCTCTTCCAGCGTGTCGCCCCGCGCGCTGATGTTTAGCACGCGACCCCCGTTGGCGACAATGCGCCCGTCTTTTGCCACGGTGCCTGCGTGAAAGCACATATGCCGGCTGTCTTCGGGCAGGCGCTGCAACCCGTGAATTGTCGTGCCTTTTTCATAGGCCCCCGGATAGCCCTTGGCCGCCATCACCACCGTCAGCGCGTGATCATCGGCCCAGTTCACCTGCGCTTGCCCCAATCGCCCTTCGGCACAAGCCAAAAGCAAATCCAACGCCTGCGCGCCAAGCCGCATCATCAGCACCTGACATTCGGGGTCGCCAAAGCGGGCGTTGTATTCCACCAAGCGCGCTTTGCCGTCTTTGATCATCAGCCCCGCATAAAGCACGCCCTGATAAGGTGTGCCGCGTTTGGCCATTTCGGCAATCGTCGGCAGAACGATTTCGGCCATCGCTTGGGCTTGGATGGCATCGGTCAGCACCGGTGCAGGCGAATAGGCCCCCATGCCGCCCGTATTCGGCCCCGTATCGCCATCACCCACGCGCTTGTGGTCTTGCGCCGTGCCAATCGGCAGGGCGGTAACGCCGTCGGTGAGGATGAAGAACGAGGCTTCCTCGCCCTCCATAAACTCTTCAATCACCACTTCGGCCCCTGCTGCGCC
The DNA here is from genome assembly GCA_903873585.1 of uncultured Rhodobacterales bacterium. Taxonomy (GTDB): domain Bacteria; phylum Pseudomonadota; class Alphaproteobacteria; order Rhodobacterales; family Rhodobacteraceae; genus Stagnihabitans. The sequence continues at coordinate 31,809 of CAIQOV010000011.1, read as the reverse complement.
AAACTCGCCGCCGAACATATCGTCAACCGCGTCTAGCGCTTCGGCTTCGTTCATCGCCACGATCACGCCTTTGCCTGCGGCCAAGCCGTCAGCCTTGACCACAATTGGCGCACCTTGGGCGCGAATATAAGCGCGGGCTGGTTCGGCGCTGGTAAAGCGGGCGTAAGCGGCGGTGGGGGCGTTGCAGGCGTCGCAGATTTCTTTGGTGAAGGCCTTTGACGCCTCTAGCCGCGCGGCCTGCGCGCTTGGGCCAAAGGTCAAGATCCCCGCCGCCCGTGTGGCATCGGCAACACCTGCGGCCAAGGGGGCTTCTGGCCCGACGATCACGAAATCCACCGCGTTTTCGGCGCAAAAGGCCACGACTGCGGCCCCGTCCAGCACATCAACATCGGCCACCTCGGCCAGTTGGGCAATGCCTGCGTTGCCCGGCGCAACAATCAAGCGGTCGGTCTTGGGATTTTGCTTGATGGCCCAAGCCAAAGCGTGTTCGCGCCCGCCGCCGCCCAAGATTAGGATGTTCATCTGCGCGCCCCCGCTTGGCCTTTGTTCGCCTGCGTCATAAGGTGGGCGCGAAGCGGAGGCAACAATGGCTTTGTTCGAAGACGACGATCCCGCCCCAAAGGTGGGCAATAGCCCGGAATATACCGTCTCGGAACTGTCCAGCGCCGTGAAGCGCGTGATCGAGGGCGAGTTTGGCCTGATCCGCGTGCGCGGTGAAGTGGGCCGAGTGTCGCGCCCCGCGTCAGGCCATATGTATTTCGACCTGAAAGATGATCGCAACGTGATTGCCGCGATTTCGTGGAAGGGCCAAGTCGCCAAAATGCAGGTCCGCCCCGAAGAGGGGATGGAAGTGGTGGCCACAGGCCGGATGACCACCTTCCCCGGCCAGTCGAAATATCAGATGATCGTGGAAGATGTCGCCCCCGCAGGGGCTGGCGCGTTGATGGCGATGCTGGAAAAGCGCAAAGCGGCCTTGGGGGCGGAAGGGCTGTTTGATCCGTCGCGCAAGAAGCCCATTCCCTACCTGCCAAAGGTGATCGGCGTTGTCACCTCGCCCTCGGGCGCTGTGATCCGCGACATTTTGCACCGCTTGCGCGACCGCTTTCCGCGCCATGTGCTGATCTGGCCTGTGGCAGTGCAAGGCCAAGCCTGCGCGGCAGAGGTTGCTGCCGCCATTCGCGGCTTTAACGCTTTGGCCCCCAACGGCCCCATCCCGCGCCCCGATCTGATCATCGTAGCACGTGGGGGCGGTAGCCTTGAAGACCTGTGGGGCTTTAACGAAGAGGTGGTGGTCCGCGCCGCCGCAGCGTCAGACATCCCGCTGATTTCGGCGGTGGGGCATGAAACTGATACGACACTGATCGACTACGCCGCCGACCTGCGCGCGCCTACGCCCACGGCTGCGGCTGAAATGGCCGTGCCCGTGCGCGCTGATCTTTTGGCCACACTCGCCGACCTGTCAGCCCGCCAAGCGCGCGGATGGCGCGGCACGCTGGATCGGCGCGACCAACGCCTGCGCGATCTGGGCCGCGCGCTGCCAAGGCTGGACGCGCTGCTGTCTGCCCCGCGCCAGCGCTATGATGCCGCAAGCCAGCGCTTGGGGGGGGGGCTGTCGCTCGCCACCGCGCGCAAGCGGGCGCGGTTTGAAACCCTGTCCGCGCCTTTGCGCCCTGCGATCTTGACGAACCTTCTGCAAAGCCGCCGGAACGCACTGGCTGCAGCGCAAACCACCCTAAACACCCGTGCTGACCTGCGGTTGGAACGTGCGCACAACGCGTTAGATAAATGGGCCTCGCGCCTTGCGCCCGCTTTGGCGCGGTTGATCGCCACCTCGGCCCGCGACATTGCCAAGCACCAAGACCAACTCGCAGCCCTGACCCTGCGCCTGAACGCCGCCTTGCCCAAGCGCCTATCCGACCTGCAAGCCCGCCTTGATGCCCTAGACCGCACCCGCCAAACCCTAGGTTACGCCGAAACCCTGCGGCGCGGCTATGCGGTGGTTTGGGGCGACGGCGCGGTTGTGACCAGCAAAGATCAAGCCGATGCCGCCCAAGTGTTGGAACTGGAATTTCACGATGGCCGCATGACCCCCAAAGCCGCGCCCAAGAAAGCCAAGGCCAGCGATCCCAAGCCCACCCAAGGCTCGCTCTTTTAACCCCCCTTATGCCGCAGCCCTTTGGGGCCAAGGGCGCTGCCGCTTGCATCCATACGCTGTGCGGCTTAGGTGAAGACAAACAAAAGGCACCCCCCATGTCGTTCTTCAAGAAACTGCGCGACAAGATGTTTCGCTCCTCCGACAAGATCGGCGCGGGGTTAGAGGATTTGGTGGCAGGCGCGCCCGATGCACCCACCGCCGAAAAGCCCGGCCTTCTGGGCCGTTTGCTGGGGCGCGATGAAAGTCGGCGGGTGTTAGATGATGCCATGTTGGAAAGCTTGGAAGAGCTGTTGATCCAGTCTGACATGGGGGTGGATACCGCCCTGCGCGTGACTGCCAACATCGCCGAAGGGCGCTTTGGCAAGCGGATTTCGTCCGCTGACCTGAAAGAGGCGCTTGCGGCCGAGATTGCCCGCATCATGGAACCTGTCGCCCGCCCGCTGCCGATTTACGCACAAAAGCCGCAGGTTGTGTTGGTGGTGGGGGTGAACGGGTCGGGCAAGACGACCACGATTGGCAAGCTGGCCTCGCAGTTCAAAGAGGCGGGCAAATCGGTGGTGATTGCCGCAGGCGATACGTTCCGCGCCGCGGCGGTGGAACAGTTGCAAATCTGGGGACAGCGCGCGGGCGTGCCCGTCCTGACCGCCCCCGAAGGATCAGACCCCGCCAGCCTTGCCTTTGATGCCCTGACCAAGGCGCAAGCTGACGGCGCTGACCTGCTTTTGATCGACACCGCAGGGCGTTTGCAAAACCGTGCGGATTTGATGGAGGAACTGGCCAAGATCGTGCGCGTGTTGCGCAAGAAAGACCCGTCGGCTCCGCATAACACGCTGTTGGTTCTAGATGCGACCACGGGTCAAAACGCGCTGACGCAGGTCGAGATTTTCTCGAAAATCGCCGATGTATCCGGCCTTGTGATGACCAAGCTCGACGGCACAGCGCGCGGCGGGGTGCTGGTGGCCTTGGCCGACAAGTTCGGCTTGCCGATCCATGCGATTGGCGTGGGCGAGCAGATTGACGACCTTTCGCCCTTTGACCCGCAAGATTTCGCCAATGCTTTGGTCGGACGGGACGCTTAACGCCCCATGACAGCAGCGCTTCTTTCCATGGTGGGCACGCCCGCTGGACATCGGCTGGCCATTGGTCTGGCCTTGCTGGCGGCGGTTCTGCACGCGCTGTTTGGCGCGCTGCAAAAGGGGCGGGATGATCCGTGGATCACACGGGCGGCGATTGATGCAAGCTACGGGCTGATCGCAGCGCCCTTTGCCTTGTTCGTTGTGCCGTGGCCTGAACCCCGTATGTGGCCCATCTTTGCGGGCGCCTTCACCCTGCACGCAGGCTATAAAATCGTGCAAGCCATGACCTATGACCGCGCGCCCTACACCGTGGTTTATCCCGTCGTGCGCGGCACGGGGCCGTTCTTTACCGTGCTGTTTGCGGGCCTTGTTTTTGGCGAGCATTTTGTGCCTGTGCAGTGGCTGGGGCTGGCGCTGCTTGTCGCGGGCATTCTGGGGCTTGCAGGCCACTCGCTGTGGCAACTGGGTGCGCAGGCGGCAAGCTTGCTGCCCGCGCTGGGCTTGGCCTTGGTGACGGGCGGGTTTGTGGCGGCTTACACGACCTTTGACGCTTGGGGCATTCGCGCCACGGCGGACCCGTTCACCTTCTTGGCGTGGTTTTTCATGTTCGACGGGATTTTCATCCCGATCGTGACCTATAAGCGCTGGGTGGGCTTACCCGCCCCCCGCATCGCCCCTTTGCTAAAGCGCGGCGTGTTGGGGGCTTTTGTGGCGCTGTTTTCGTTTGGCTCGGTGATGCTGGCCACACGGCTTGACCATGTGGGCATGGCCGCGGCATTGCGCGAAACCTCTACCGTATTTGCGGCCTTGATTGGCTGGTGGGTTTTGGGTGAAAAGGTGGGGCTGGTGCGCGGGCTGTTGATGGGCTTGATCGCCTTGGGCGCTGTGGTTATGGAGGGGGCGGCATGAACGATCCGACAGGTAAAGGGGCCAAACCCTATGACAACCGCCTGAAACTGGCGCTGGAATATGGCCCGCTGGTGCTGTTCTTGCTGGGCTATTGGGTGCTGAAAGACAAAAGCCTAACCTTGGGCGGGCAGACCTATTCGGGGTTCATCGTTTCAACCGCCGTCTTCGTCGTGATCTTTGCCGCCTCGATCTTGGGCCTGTGGCGCTTGACGGGCAAGATTGCGCCGATGCAGATCATCACGCTGGTTGTGGTGCTGTTCATGGGCGGCCTGACGGTGTGGTTTAACGACCCGCGCTTTATCAAGATGAAGCCGACCATCATTTACATCTTCTTCGCTGGCGCCCTTGGGGTTGGCTTGGCGCAGGGCAAATCCTATCTGCGGTTGGTGATGGAGGATGCCATCCCGATGCAAGCGCAAGGTTGGATGATCTTAACCCGCCGGATTGCGGTGTTCTTTGTGGCGTTGGCCTTGGCCAACGAAGTGGTCTGGCGGAATTTTAGCGATGGCACTTGGCTGGCGTTCAAGGCCGTGGGCCTGACCGTGGCGATGTTTGCGTTTTTGCTGACACAGGCCAAGCTTTTGGAACGCTACGGCACAGATAAAGACGATGCGCCCAAACCGTAATCGGGTGCGTTGACCAACGCTGTGCGCCTTGTTAAAAGGCGCGCGTGGCGATTTGTTACCGGATTGCGGGCCACGTTAAACCTCCGCTAAAAAGGTTAAGGCCCTGCGCAGGCGCTTGCTTTTCCGGTTCGCAATGTTGCGCGCACGAGGCATCAGATGACCAAAGACTGGAACACCCGCACCAAGCTTGTCCACGAGGGCAGCCGCCGCAGCCAATATGGCGAGATGGCCGAGGCGATTTTTCTGACCCAAGGCTTTGTCTATCCCGATGCCGAAACCGCCGAAGCGCGCTTTATCAAAGCGGGCGAGGATGAGTTCATCTATGCCCGCTACGGCAACCCCACCACGCGGATGTTTGAAGAGCGTATTGCCAGTTTGGAAGGCACCGAAGACGCCTTTGCCACGGCTTCGGGCATGGCGGCGGTGTCGGGCGTTCTGATGGCGATGCTGCGGGCGGGGGATCATATCGTCTCGTCGCGTGCGCTGTTCGGATCGTGCCTTTATGTGCTGGAAGAGGTGTTAACCCGCTACGGCGTGCGCGTCACCTTTGTAGACGGGGCCGATTTAGACCAGTGGCGTGCGGCGGTAACGCCGGGCACCAAGGCGGTGTTCTTCGAATCCATGTCGAACCCCACGCTGGAACTGGTTGATATCAAATCCGTCTCGGCCATCGCCCATGCGGTTGGGGCCTTGGTGGTGGTTGATAACGTTTTTGCCACGCCGATCTTTTCCAAAGCGGTGGAACAGGGCGCGGATGTGATCGTTTACTCGACCACCAAACACATCGACGGTCAGGGCCGCGCTTTGGGCGGTGTGGTCTGCGGCACGGCAGAGTTTATCCGCAAGGTGCTGGAACCCTATATGAAGCACACCGGCGGGTCGATTTCGCCCTTTACGGCGTGGTTGATGCTGAACGGCATGGTCACACTTGACCTGCGCTGCCGCGCTATGGCCGACAGTGCCTTGCAAGTGGCCAAAGCCTTGGAAGGCGACAGCCGCATTTCGCGGGTGATCTATCCCGAACTTCCAAGCCACCCGCAGCACGATCTGGCTATGGCGCAAATGGGGTCGGGCGGCACTTTGGTGACGTTTGACCTAAAAGGCGGCAAGGATGCGGCGTTTCGCTTTATGAATGCGCTGGAGATCATCAAGATTTCCAACAACCTTGGGGATGCCAAATCCATCGCCACCCATCCCACCACCACCACCCACCAACGCCTGCCCCAACCGCAAAAAGACAAGCTGGGCATCACCCCCGGCCTGATCCGCCTGTCGGTCGGTTTGGAAGACACCCGCGACCTGATCGCCGATCTGCGTGCGGCTTTGGATGCCATCGCAGGGTAAGGCCCCAAACATAGGCTTCGCATTGGCGCAAATTCCTTGTGCCTGTGATCTAGCCTTGGGGGAAAGCCGTATTAGATATGTAGGGGTTGGGGACTTGGGTAATTTGCCTTATAGTCCCGCAACGGCGACCCATCGCACAAGGAAGCGCTGCCATGAATATCTATGACCCCGAACTCGACCGTAAGCCCGGCCGCGACGAGGCAGAGGCAGCCTTTGCAGTGCTAAAACGCTGGGCTGACCGCGCATCCGAGGCCGACATCGTGGCGCTGGACCCTGCGGTGGGGGCATTGCTGGGCGCTGGCTATCCGCTGTTAAACCGCGCCTATCCGCACGCGTTCTTGGTGGATGCGGTGTATAAAGACAGCCTGCCCGACCTGCAAAATGGCCCTGCAAGCCTGATCGTCGGCGCCAAGCAGGTGATCCAGCATGTGGGCATTTCGAACTTTCGCTTGCCCATCCGCTACCGCACCCGCGATGCGGGCGAGGTGATGTTGGAAACCTCTGTCACCGGCACGGTCAGCCTTGAGGCGGAAAAGAAGGGCATCAACATGAGCCGCATCATGCGGTCATTCTATGCCCATGCCGAACGCGATTTCAGCTTTCAGGTGATCGAACACGCGCTGGAAGATTACAAGCGCGACCTTGGGTCGTTCGATGCGCGCATCCAGATGCGGTTTTCTTTTCCGGTCAAGGTGGGGTCGCTGCGGTCGGGTCTGTCGGGCTGGCAGTATTATGACATCGCGTTGGAGCTGGTCGATACCGCAGGCCTGCGCAAGCAGATCATCCATCTGGATTTCGTCTATTCCTCGACCTGCCCCTGTTCGCTGGAACTCTCAGAACACGCACGCCGCACGCGCGGGCAGCTTGCCACACCGCATTCGCAACGCTCTGTGGCGCGGATTTCGGTCGAGGTGGTGGGGCATGAAGTGCTGTGGTTTGAAGACCTGATCGAGATTGCCCGCGCCGCCGTGCCGACTGAAACTCAAGTCATGGTCAAGCGCGAAGACGAGCAGGCTTTTGCCGAACTTAACGCCGCCAATCCGATCTTCGTCGAAGACGCCGCGCGCAGCTTCTGCTTGGCGCTGCAAGGCGATGACCGTATCCGCGATTTTCGCATTGTTGCCAGCCACCAAGAAAGCCTGCACAGCCATGATGCCGTGTCGGTGCTGACCGAAGGGCCGACCTTTGCCGCCGAAAGCCTTGACCCGCGCTTGTTCGCCAGCCTGTACCACGTTGGCTAAGATGCACGGCGGCGGCTAAGCCGTCGCCGTATGTGCACCGCAGTCAAGACCAACAAATTTAGCGGTTCAGCCAGCCAAGCGGATGGGCAGAAAAGCCGTGGCAGGCCGAGCCGTCGGGGAAGGTGATATCCCAATTCTCCCAAGTCGTAGGTTCGCCTGCCATCGCCCAGCGGCCCCAGCGCGCTGCGATGATCGCCTGAATTTGGTCGGTTTGGCCAAGGTGGTTCAGCGCTTGGAAGATGTAATGGTGCATAAAGGGGCTGGCTAGGACAAGTTTGGTCGGCGGTGCGGTATCGTCTAAATCCAGCGAGCGGGCGGTGATTTGGGCGGCAAGTTCGGTGGCGGCATCGCCTGTGACGGTATCGGTCAGGATCAACAGCGCCAATGACAGTTGGCAAGCTGGCGGGCCATCTGGGGTTTCACACCAGCTTTGGGTGAAAAAGCGTGATATTATGGCAGATTGCAGGTGGCTCGCTTGGGTTGCCGCTTGCGCGCTGCCCGTGAGTTTGGCTGCGATTTGCAGCGCGTGCAGGTAGCGGGTGTTATAAGTCAGGTTCGGCTCGCCCCGTGGGGCTTGCGACCAATCGAGAAACAACCGCCGCCCTTGCTGTGCGCGGATCAACCCGTTGCGGCCAACATCTTGGTGCAGGCGGGTCAGCAGCTTTTCCAGCGTGGTGCGGTGGCGCGCGACCATCTGCGGGCCATCCGTCACGCCGGGGTGATTTGCGTAAAGGTCCAGCAATTCGATCCACGAAAAATTGTAATCTGTCACCACATAGGCGGGCACATCGCCCGGCAGGATCGAGGGTAAGATGCCATCTTGCGCCGCCCCCGCTGCCGCCATGTTGATCGCGCGGGCAAGGGGGCGGGGATCGTCGCTGATGCCAGCCAAGGCAAAAGCCTCGGCCACGACATCGCCCAGCCACTGCGAGCTTTCGCGCCAGATGGAATCAACAAAGCCATCGGCAAGGCAGGCGAGGATGGTGCGGCGGCACATTTGCGCCACGGCCTCTAACCTCGGTGTGGCTTGGGGTTTTAGGGGGCGTTCGGCCAGCGGATAGGTTTGGGTGCGGGCGAAAAACTGGATGTCGGGGGTGATGGCGGCACGCGTTTCAAGGCGAAAGATCACATAACGCGCGCCGCGTTGGGTGAAGGGTTCGACCCATTGCGCGCCGCCCCGCAAGATCGTCGCATCGGTCGGGCGCATCCGGCAATAGGTGGCGGGGTCGGGCAGCAGAACCTCACCGTCCCGCAGTTTTTCGGCGTATGAAACGGTCAACCTGTCACCCGACTTTGCATTGGCGATGTGGCAGACGGCCGCACAGGTTTGGCTGTGGCCAAGGTCAAAGACCCAAATCGCGGTGTGCTGCGCGGGCAGCGTTGCGGGCAGGGAGGCGGGGGGGCAAGCGGTGAAAGCGGTGCGCAGGTCTTGGTGGGGATCAAGGGTTGCGGCAGGGCTAGGCCCTAGGCGGGTTTGCCAAGGATCGCTCAAAGGGGCGAGGGTTTCGCACAGCAAAGGCAGGTCGCGGGCCACCAGATCGCCCCAGATCGGCCCATGTGGGGGCTGCACCACGCGGGCTTGCGCCCAATCGGTGGCGGCTTCGGTCTGCCAATCTGACGCCAAGCGCAGATCGCGCTGCTCCACCCCCGTGCCATAGATCGACACGCGCGGCACCTGTGCAGAATAAGACGCATCGCGCTGAACGTGCCAGTGGTGGTCGGATACGGTGATCTCGCCATCTATATCCAGCCAGCCGATCCAGCCCGTTGCCGCCCTGTGAACATAGGCGAAATGCGAATAGCCCGGGCTGTAGACTTGCAGCGCCAGATGGTTGGGGCCGGCGCGCAGGTAGGGGGCTATATCCAGATCATCCAGCGCCATCGTATCGGGCCAAGAGCGCGCAGGGCCACGCCCGACGTAGATGCCATTGATCCACAGCTTATAGCGGCTGTCCGCTGTCAGAACAAAACGCGCTTTGGTGGGGGCCTTTTCCAGCACCAGATCGCGGCGGAAGTTTATGTAAACCTCGGATAGATCAAAGGGATGTTCCGACCCGATCCAGACAGCGCCTTCGGGCACAAGGTCGGTCATGCGGACAAGGTGCCATATAAGGGGGCGAGTTTTTGCACCACGCGGTAGGCGTGAATCAGGCGGGCGGGGGGGATATCGGGCTGAATGAAATGCCCGCCGTTAAAGATAAACCCGCCACCGGGGGCATAGATGGCGAAGCGGTTGGTGATATATTCCTCAAGCTCGTCGCCTTCAAACTTCAACAGTCCGTCGATCACATCTAACGAGCCGTAGATCGTGATCTTGTCGCCCCATTTCGCCTTAACTTCGCGCGGGTCCATCCCCGCACTTTCTTGCACCGGATGCCACGAGGTGTAGCCCATTTCGATGATGTCATCGACGATTTGCAGAATGTAGCCATCGGAATGCAGGTTCACCGGCAAGCCACGGCTGCGGGCGTGCTGCACCACGCGCATGGCATAGGGTTTGATCAGCTTGCGCCACGATTTGGGCGAAAACAGCATGGTGCCATTGCTGCCCCAATCGTCAGACAGGGTCATCATATCCACCCCCGCTTCGACCAGATTATCGACCTGCACGCACATCCAATCGGCGTATTTGTCAAACCATGCGGCCATGCGGTCGGGTTGACCGCCAAGGTGCATCCAGCAATTCTCGATCCCAAGGAAAGAAGAGGTGCCTTCCACCATCCCCCAGCAATGCGCCAAAACCGCGCGCTTGCCCTTTTGCTGGGCGACGGCGGTGGCAATGTTGGTGCCGCCGAAATCATAGTTCCATGCGGAATAGTTCAGCCATTTGGGGTCTTTGGGGTCTTCAAAAGACAGCGAGTCCAGTTCCATGATGTCAAAGCGCCGCCCGTATTGGTTTGGGAAGGGCATCAGGCCGACAAAAACATCAACCCCAAACTCCTCCATGAACTTTTCGCGCGGGCCATAGTCGGCTTCCAGCCGATCAAGGAATTGCTTTTGATACAGCCAACAATCAATCGGCGTGCGGTCGGTGGGTTGGCGGTTGATCGTGGCCATCACGCGGTCTAACGAGTTCATGCTTGCTCCAATACCAACATACGCCGCCAATCGGACAGGTCGACATTAGCGACAAATTCCGAATGGAAGGATTCCCAATGCACCTGTTCCCATTGCGGGATCAGGGTTTTAATCTCGTCTGGGCATTTCTGGATCAACTCGGCATAGGCCGATTCCAGCAGGCGGTAGCCCGAAGTGTCTGACACTTTATAACGCGGATGCGGGGCGATCAGGCCGTCTTCCACCATGGCAGCTTCAAGAATATCTGACATTTCGTGCAAGAGGTGCAGCTTTTCATCCCATCCCGTTGTGAGAAGGGGTGCCTTTTCGACGATATGTGCCAAGCGCGGGCCCATGCGGGGCAGGCGGTAAAACATCTCGGTCAGCCATTTGTCGTAAGGATAATAGGTGCGGTCGAGCATAAAAGCCATCTGCACCCCCCAACGCAGGCTGCGCGCAAAGGTGGTCGAGGCGTAAAGCGTATTGTTGCGCAGCAAAGCGCGTTTGAGCGCATAGACCCCCATGCCTGAAAAATAGCGCGACCAATGGGCCAAGCGGCGCAGGCGCACGGGTTCGGGGTAATAGGCGAGCAGCGCTGTGCGAATAGCTGAAAACTGCCCCGAAGGATCGTGCCAGACCTCGCCAGCGATGATATGGGTGATGTCTTCTTCGGGAATTTGCAACCAATCGGTCAGGCTTTGCGGGGGGTGGTTCAGCCCGATGGTGGACAAAAGGTGGTGGTCTAGTGCTGCGAGGGCGACGCCCTTGGTGCGGGTGTAGCCTTCGCGCAATTCGCGCCCGCGCCATGAGTGGGGCAGGCGGGCGGCGAGTGTGTCTTCGATGGCAGCGCCCTTGGCCTGCATCAGCGACTGCGGCAGCAGGATGTTGACACGCAGGCCAAAGTGGTGGTCGGTGGAATATTGATCGTCAAGGCGCAGCACTTCAGAGCCGTAGCCGAAAAACCCTGCGGCCATTTGGGCGGTTTCTGTGGGGAAATGGGTTTGCAGCAGGGGAAGGACGATTTCTGACCAGAAATCGTGGCTTTCGTCGATGATAGATCGCTTGCCTGCCATGGCTTTTGCCTCCCCTCCGGTTTTATCGCCACGAATTTTCTGCGAAAATTCAAAGTTGCGCTTGGGGCCAATATGATTTTTCGCAGAAAAATCGCGGCATCACACGATGCCGGATGAGGCCCCCACCACCATCGGCCGCTCTTTGCCCTTCGCTGCGCGGTACCCCGAAGCGCGGTAGACAGCGATCGGGTCCAAAGCCCCGCCTTGCCGCACCCGCGCCTCGGCCAAGATGGGCGACACATCGGTGATATAGGCCGCTTTCAGCATCCGGTGCGCCGCCAGCACGTCATTTTCAGCCTGTGCTGCGGCCAAAGCTTTCCGGTCTACCAAGCTCGCCTGCACATAGGCCCGCGCAATTTCCATTGCGGATGACATCAGGCTTTCAATCGGGTCGGTCATATTGTGGCTTTGGTCGATCATATAGGCCAAATTCAGACCCTTAGGTTCGGCATCGACCAATTCGTTAAAGACCAAAAACAACCGGAACGGGTCGACCGAGCCAGCATCCAGATCATCATCGCCGTATTTGGAATCGTTGAAATGAAAGCCTGCCAGTTTGCCAACATGGATCAACCGCGCGACAATCTGTTCGATGTTGGTATTGGGGGCATGGTGGCCCAAGTCGACCAGACATTTGGCCTGCGGCCCTAGGGTTTGGGCTGCGATCAGCGACGATCCCCAGTCGGAAATCACGGTCGAATAGAAGGCGGGTTCATACATTTTATGTTCGATGAACATCGTCCAATCTTTGGGCAATCCGGCATAGATTTGCGCCATTGCCTCTAGATAGGCGTCAAACATCTTGCCCAGATTTTGCTGGCCGGCAAAGTTGGTGCCATCGCCGACCCAAACGGTCAGCGCGGTTGATCCAAGCTTTTGCCCAATCTCGATACATTCCAGATTATGCGCCACAGCTTGGGCGCGGGTCATCTTATCGGCATTGGCGAGCGAGCCGTATTTGTAGGAACGCGCTTGGCCCACTTGATCTTGAAAGGTGTTAGAATTCATCGCATCAAAGCCTAGCCCGTATTGTGCGGCTTCTTGGCGCAAGGCGTTGTAATCGCTGACCTTATCCCACGGGATATGTGGGCTAACGGTGCGGGTGCCGCGTGTCAGCGCCTGAATGACACCGCAATCTTGCAGCTTGTCATGAATGTGGCGCGGCTCTCCCACCCCCGGAAAGCGGGCAAAGCGCGTACCACCTGTGCCCACGCCCCATGTCGGGATCGCCACCGACCATGCCATGGCACGCTGGGTGACAGCCTCTATATCCACGCCGCGCCGTGCCAATTGGCGCCCCAAAGCGGCGTAATCTTCGGCCTGTGCCTCAGCGCCTTTATGGTTCAGCGTTCCGATCAGATCGGCGGAAACTTCGCTCATCGTTCACCTCGTAAAGGACACGGCATTGCCCGCGTCCACGTTCAGGAAGTTGCCGGTTGATTTGTTCGACAGATCCGAGGCGAAGAAATACACACCCTCGGCGATGTCTTCGGGAAAGACTGAGCGTTGCAGCAGGCTGCGCTTGCGGTAGTGTTCTTCCAACTCGTCCACCGCGATTTTGTTGGAGGCGGCGCGTTGCTGGCTCCACTCGCCTTTCCAGATTTTCGATCCACGCAGCACGGCGTCGGGGTTCACCACGTTCACCCTGATGCCCATCGGCGCGCCTTCCAGCGCCATGCAGCGCGCCAGATGAATCTCGGCGGCCTTGGCGGTGCAATAGGCCGAAGCCCCCGGCGATGCCGCAACCCCGTTTTTCGAGGCGATAAACACCATCGACCCACCGATGGCTTGGGTTTTCATCACGCGGTAACCTTCGCGGCCCACCAAGAAATAGCCGGTCGACAGAATATCCATCGTGCGGTTCCACATGGCCAAAGTGGTATCTTCCACGGCAGCGGCCGAGGTGATGCCGGCATTGTTCACCACCACATCCAGCCCGCCAAATTCGGACACGGTGGTTTCAATCGCGGCCACCACTTGGGCTTCTTGCGTCACATCCATCATCACACCGCGCACCATGTCGCGGCCGTAGCGTTTGGCAAAACCGGCGGTCACCTCATCCAGCGCGGTTTGGTCAATATCGGCCAGCACCACGTTGCACCCTTCGCGCAGCAGGCGTTCGGCAGAGGCTGAACCGATCCCGCCCGCCCCGCCGGTGATAAAGGCCACGCGGCCCTGCATCGGTTTGGGCTTGGGCATACGTTGCAGTTTGGCTTCTTCCAACAGCCAATATTCGATGTTGAAGGCCTCTTGCTCATCCAGCCCCTGATAGACCGACACACCCGAAGCGCCGCGCATCACGTTGATTGCGTTGACATAAAACTCGGCCGAGATGCGGGCCGTGGCTTTGTCTTTAGCGAATGACACCATACCCACACCGGGGATCAGATAGATCACGGCATTGGGGTCGCGCATGGGCGGCGAATTGGGGTGTTTGCAGCGGTTGTAGTAAGCGGCGTAATCGGCGCGGTAGCCTGCAATCAGCGCATCAAGCGTGGCGGCATCGGCGTCGGCGGGCACGATCAAGGGTTTGATCTTGGTGCGCAAGAAGTGGTCGGGGCAGGACGTGCCAAGGGGGGCAAGGCTTTCCAAAGCGTTGGAATTCACAAACTCCAGCACTTCGGGCGCGTCGGTGAAATGGCCTGCCTTCATCTCGGCTTTCGAAATGCGGCCCCGTATCAGGGGCATCAACCGACGCGCAGCATCGCGGCGCGCTTCGGGCGACAGGCTTTTGATTTTCTCGCCGTCAAAGGCGGGGCGTTTCAAATTGGCATCCAGCCAAACGGCCGCTTTATTGATGATGCGCAGGGTTTGTTCGTAGCACGCCTTCGCCGTATCGCCCCAAGTGAACAGCCCATGGCTGCCCAGCACCAGCCCCACCATCTTGGGGTTGGCCGCCGCCATTTCGCCCAGTTTGATCCCAAGGTCGATCCCCGGGCGTTGCCACGGCAAATAGCCGATCTCGTCGCCAAAAATCTGCGCTGTCAACGCCACTTGGTCGCGCGCGGCGGCAATGGCAATCACCGCATCGGAATGCACATGATCGACATGGGTCGCAGGCACAAAGCCGTGCAGCCACGTGTCGATCGAAGGGGCGCGGGGGTTCAGGTTGAAGATACAATGCCCCAGCGCGTCAACCATCGCGTCTTCTTGATCAAGGCTTTTATACTGGGCGCGCAGTTGGAACAGCTTGTCCATATACAGCGTCGAAAACCCGTCAAGCTTCATGGATCCGATATCACCGCCCGACCCCTTGACCCACAGCACCTGCACATCTGCCCCGCTTAAAGGGTCGCGCGATGTGACTTTGGCCGAGGTGTTGCCCCCGCCAAAATTGGTGATCCGCAGGTCAGACCCAAGCAAGTTGGACCGATACAGCAGTTTACCCGGCTCATCGAGCGGGGCGGCGGCGGCATCGTCCCATAGGGACGAAAGAAGGATGTTTTGGGTCATAGCGAAAGGCTAGGGGCAGAATCGCTCATCGTCAATCAATATGCTGCATGTTGCGGTGCAGAAAACTTACTGCAATGCAGCAACGCGATTGGTTGTTGACGGATATGAGCGATTCTGACTAGCCTTGGCCCATGCATGAACGTGAAAGATGGCACCTTATCCTGAACCGGCTGCGCGAACGCGGGATTGTTCGTGTGAACGACCTTGCCAGTTTGACAGGCGCATCCCTTGCCACGCTGCGCCGCGATTTGGCGCGGTTGGAAGATACGGGTCAATTAAAGCGCGTGCATGGTGGGGCGGAAACGGCAGAAGTCTCGGGGCAGGGCGATTTGACCGCCGTGTCGTTCGGGGCAAGCCAAACGACGAACCCGCAGGCCAAACTGGCCGTGGCGCGCAAGGCTGCCAGCCTGTGTGCCGATGGCGATTCCATCATATTGAACGCGGGGTCTACGACGTGGTTCATGGCGCAATGCCTGCGCCAGCACCGCATGCAGGTGCTGACCAACTCTTTCCCCATTGCGCAGGAACTTATCGCCAATTCCGGCAACCGCGTGGTTCTGCCGGGGGGTGAATTGTACCGCGAACCGGGGATCATCCTGTCGCCGTTTGAGGAAGATGCGATCCAGCATTTCGCGGCTTCCATGATGTTTATGTCTTGTTATGCGATCACGCCGATGGGGGTGATCGAAAGCGATCCTTTGATTGCACGCGCCGAAGCCAAGCTTTTGTCGCGGGCAGAAAAGTTGATCGTTATTGCAGATTCCTCGAAGTTCGAGGCACGGGGCAACATGGTGGTGTGCCCCCTGACACGGGTGTCAACGGTGGTCACCGATTGGGGTGCGCCAGCGGGGATGGTGGATCATCTGCGGTCGCTCGGCGTGGAGGTGCTGGTGGCCGAAGATGAAAGTGACGCGAAGCGAACGGCCGCTTAACGCCGCAACAACCAACGGGAGGACGACATGAAGAAATTTGGATTAGCCTTAAGCGTAGCGGCAAGCCTGATGGGCACGACCCTGATGGCCGATGTGATTACCGCAACTCCGGGCCAAGCCGTGAACATCGTGCTGCTGCCGAAGTTCCTTGGCATTTTGCCCTTTGACCAAGCCGACCGTGGCGCGCAAGAAGCCGCTAAGGAACTGGGCAACACCGGCACGTATCAATACATCGGGCCAACCCCCGAAAACTCGGCCGCAGGTCAGATTGAAATGCTGACGACCGCTACGACCCAAAAGCAGGGCGTGGTGATGCTGTCTAACAACGCTGGCGACCAGATTGCCCCGACGGCTGAAGCAGCCCAAGCCGCTGGCACCAAGGTTGTGACATGGGACAGCCCGATCCCGTCAGGCAAAGGCGAATCGGTCTTTGTCGCACAGGTTGACTTTGGCTCGATCGGCACTGTGATGGCCGATATGGTCTTTGACGAAGCCGGTGGCGCTGGCGAATTCGCCGTGCTCTCAGCCAGCCCCGATGCCGCCAACCAGAACGCTTGGATCGAAGCGATGAAGACCGTTCTGGCGGCAGATGCCAAGTACAAGGATCTCAAACTGGTCGATGTTGTCTATGGCAACGACCAGTCGGAAGAATCCTACAACCGCGCCTTGGGTCTGGTGGACAAGTATCCCGACCTGAAAGTGATCATGGCCCCCACAACCGTGGGTATCGTGGCCGCTGCCAAGGCGATGCAGGACGAAAAGCTGTGCGACAAGGTCAAGGTTTCCGGCCTAGGTCTGCCCGCCGAGATGGTGTCGTATACGATGAACGGCTGTGCGCCGGAATTCGCGCTGTGGTCGTTTGTCGACCTTGGGTATCTGACCTATTACACCAGCTACCTGCTTGCCACTGGCGCTATCAAGGGTGAGATCGGCGAAGAGTTTGCCGCTGGCCGTATGGGCAACTTCAAGATCGACGAAGATCCCGGCCGTGCTGGTGCCAAGCGCGTGCTGATGGGGCCGTTCACGGTGTATAACAAGGACAATGTCGAAGCCGCCTCGAAGTAATCTGGCGTTTTCGCAAACCTGTGCAGGGCCGCCCCGGTGGCGGCCCTGTTGCCCTTTATAAGCTGGAATGCGCCTGTGACAGCTGTTCTTGAACTGCGCTCGATTGCCAAAAGTTTCGCTGCCACGGCGGCGTTAAAGGATATGAACCTTGCGATAGAACCGGGAGAGATTCATGCCATTGTCGGTGAAAACGGCGCTGGCAAATCAACCCTGATCAAGATCATGACAGGGGTGCATCAACCCGATCAGGGCCAGATGTATGTGATGGGCGCGCCTGTGACGATCCGCTCAACCCAAGATGCGCAAAGCCACGGGATTGCGGCGATTTATCAAGAACCGATGGTCTTTCCCGATCTGGATGTGGCCGAAAATATCTTCATCTCTAACCGCGCGCAGGGCGCTTTCATGAACTGGAAGCAGATTTATGCCGACGCCTCGGCGCTGATCGCGCAACTGGGCGTTAGCTTGGATGTGCACCGCGCAGCTTCTGGCCTGACCTTGGCCGAACAGCAAACGGTTGAAATTGCGCGGGCCTTAAGCCTGAACGTCAAGGTTCTGATCATGGATGAACCCACCGCCAGCCTCTCTGCGCATGAGGTGGCACGCCTTTTGTCAATCGCGCGCGCGCTAAAGGCCAAGGGGGTGGCGGTGATCTATATCTCGCACCGTTTGGATGAGATTTTTCAGGTGGCTGACCGTGTGACGGTGATCCGCGATGGCCAGCATATCTCGACCAAGCCGATTGATCAGGTGACACCTGACGGCATGGTCAAAGACATGGTTGGCCGCGCGATTGACACATTCGCCGTGAAATCTGCCGCCAACCCGCACGGTGAAAGCGTGCTGAGCTTAGAAGGTTTGGGCCGCGCGGGTGTGTTTTCGGGCATCAGCTTTGATTTGTCGGCGGGCGAGGTGCTGTGTTTTGCGGGCCTTGTCGGCGCGCGGCGCACCGATGTGGCCTTAGCTCTGTTTGGCATAGCACCCGCCACCGAGGGGCGGATTTTGATTGACGGCCAAGCGGTTACGATCACCAGCCCGCAGCACGCCATGGGGCATGGAATTGCCTATGTGTCGGAAGATCGCCGCAAAATGGGGCTGGCGCTGAGCCTGCCGATCTTCGCGAATATTTCGCTGGCAAGCTTGGCCAAATTGCTGCGCGCTTTTGGCATTATTGACCGCAAGGCCGAAACCGCCATGGCCGAGGGCTATCGGCGGCAACTGGCGATCAAATCGCCCAGTGTGGGGATTGACGTGGGCAAACTGTCGGGCGGCAATCAGCAAAAGGTGATGCTGGCCAAGTGGTTAGAAACCAAGCCGCGCATCTTGATCTTTGATGAACCCACGCGCGGCGTAGATGTGGGCGCGAAGGCCGAGGTGCACAACATCATCCGCGACCTTGCCAAGCAAGGGGTTGCGGTGCTGGTGATCTCCTCTGACCTGCCCGAGGTGATGGCCTTGGCCGACCGCGTGCTGGTCATGCGCGAAGGGCGCCAAGCGGGGATTTTGGATATTGCCGAGGCGACACAGGAAAAGGTGATCCGACTTGCCGCAGGATCAGCCAGCGCGCAGGTGGCCGCATGACGCGCCTGCACCCCCAAACCCTGCGCATCATCGCCTTGTTTGTGGCCCTGCTGGCCACGGTGGTGTTCTTTTCCACCCAGATCGACAGCTACCTGTCGCCGCGCATGTTCACCCGCATCACGACATCGGCTGCCGTGATCTTGCCCATCGCCGTGGGTCAAGCCATCGTGGTGATGACGCGCAACATTGACCTGTCGATTGGGTCAACCGTGGGTGTGGTGGCCTATCTGACGGGGGAATTCTTGGGCGGTCATCCTGACCTGCACCCCTTGGTTGTGGCGCTGCTGGCCATGGGGATTGGCGGGGCGATGGGGGCGATCAACGGGGTGCTGGTGGCTTGGGGGCGTGTGCCTTCGATCATCGTCACGCTGGGCACTTTGGCGCTATATCGCAGCTTTTTGGTGCAATATTCCGATGCCAAAACCATCACCACGGCAAGCTTACCGCAATGGCTGGTTGATCTGCCGCAGGCCAATGCCTTTAGCCTGTTTGGCCTTGATGTGCGCGTGACGGTGGTTTTGGCCCTGCTGTCGGCCATCGCCATGGGAATTGCGCTAACCCGCTTGCGGGCAGCGCGCCGGATCTATGCGGTGGGGTCCAACCCCGATGCCGCCGTGATGGCGGGCATCAATGCGGGCATGGTGGTCTTTGTGGCCTTTGTGATTTCGGGCGCGTTTGCGGGCCTGTCGGGGCTGATCTTTTTGGCCAAATTCGGCAATATCACCGTGGTTGCCGGCATGGGGTTTGAACTCAAAGCCGTGGCGGCGGTGGTTGTGGGCGGCGTGTCGATCTTGGGCGGGTCAGGCAGCATGATTGGCGTGGTGATCGGCTGCGTGCTGGTGGATACGATCGACAATTCGCTGACCCGCTGGGAATTGGTGTCAGAATTCTGGCGCGATGCGCTGTTGGGGATGCTGATCATGGCGGCGGTGACGGTGGATACCGTCATGTCACGCTCGCTTGGCCGCTTGGGCGCAAAGGGGGGCAAGTGATGGCGCGTTTGAAAACGTGGGAGGGGATGCTGGCCCTTCTTTTTGTTGCCACCTTTGCGGGCAATGTGATCTTGGCGCCCGAATTTCTGACGCTGCAAAACCAGATCAACCTGTTCCAACTGTCGATTGAAAAGATCATCGTCGCCTTGGTGATGACACTGATCATTATCAACGCCGAGATTGATCTGTCGGTCGCCTCTGTCATGGGGCTGTCGGCCTGTGCCTTTGGCTATCTGGTCACGGGCGGTTTTCCGGCGGGTGGGGCGATTGTGGTGTGTTTGGCGGTAGGGCTGGTGGCGGGGATGGTCAACGCGCTGTTGATCGCGCGCGCTGGCATTCCGTCACTGGTTGTCACCTTAGCCATGCTGATCGGCTTTCGCGGTTTTGCGCGGGTGTTGGTGAAAGACCAAAGCATGGGAAACTTTCCCCTATGGGTCACGCATCTGGGCCAAGACGCGCTGCTTGGCCCTTTGCCGCTGTCGCTGGTTTTGTTCTTGGTGCTTTTGGTCGGCTTAGGCGTGCTGCTGCACCGCACCGGCTTTGGCCGCCAGATTGTGGTGATCGGCACCAATGCCGAAGTGGCGCGGTTTTCGGGGCTGAACGTGGCGCGGGTTAAGACGGTTCTGTTCTTGATGAGCGGCTTTATCGCAGCCCTTGCGGGCCTGCTGTATGCCGCACGCCTAGGGTCGGTGCGCGGTGATGCCGGCACGGGGTTTGAACTGGATATCATCACCATGGTGCTGCTGGGCGGTGTCAGCATCTTTGGCGGTAAGGGCAGTATGACGGGGGTGGTCTTGTCGATCCTGATCATCTTGAACCTGCGCAACGGCATGGCTTTGACCAACATCACAGGCCACATTCAAACAGGGGTGATCGGGGTCTTGCTGATCGCGTCGGTTCTTATCCCCAACCTCACCCAAGACCTGCGCGCCCGTCGCGCCAAAGCTTAAGGTTTGCCCATGCGCCATGCGTTCAAAATGTATCTCAACCCCGGGATGGAGGCAGAGTATATCCGCCGCCACGATGCGATTTGGCCTGACCTGTCGGCGCTGCTAACTGCTGCGGGGGTGTCGAACTATTCGATCCACCTTGACCGCGAGACGGGGGTTTTGTTCGCCTATCTTGAACGCAGCGCGGGTCACACGATGGCCGATCTGCCGCGCCATCCGGTGATGCAAAAATGGTGGGCCTTTATGGGCGACATTATGCGCACCAACCCCGATGGCTCGCCCGTGGCGGTGGATTTGGTCGAGACGTTTTATCTGGCCTGACCTTGCGCGCTTTGCGCCTTGGCCCATAAATGCTGCACCATGCTGCGCCATGCGGCAGCATAAGGGCGCAGCATGGGGTCGGGATGCACGGGTTCCGCCTTGACCTTAGCCGCGCCTAATGGCCCTGCCAGCAAGGCCGCGCCCAAGCCGGTTCCCGCAGATTGCCCCGCAGGCAGCACGTCGCGCCCTGTGGCGGTTGCCAGCATCGTGGCGAAATCGGGGTTGTTGGCAAAGGGGCCTTCCAAGTGAATAGGCCCCTGCGCACCGATCAGGGCAAGGCTTTGTGCGCCCATCAGGGCCGTGTAATAGCTGGCGGCCAAACTGCGCTGGCCGTGGGTTTGGGGTTCGCCTTGCCATGCAAAGGTCAGGCCGGGGAAGGGGCCGGTTTCGGGGTGCAGCGAGGGCAGGGCATAGATGCCCGCCAGCACAGCGCTTCGCTCTGCTGCGGTTGGCGCGGTGATGTGCCCTTGGGTCAGCATGTCAAACTCGCGCCCCGCCATGTAGCGCGCGGTGGGCGTGGGGCCGCCCAAGGCGTTGACGTTGACCAGCACATCGCGCGCCGCATCCAGCGGCAAGGCCGGCCCGCCGATGGCCATGTTGATCATCCAAGTGCCGGTCGAGACGACCGAGAAGGCATCAGTGCCGCCCAGATAGGGCAAAAGCGAGGCGTTGGAATCATGGATGCCCGAATGCACCGCAAGCCCTGCGGGCAGGCCAAGCGACGTGGCAAGATCAGGGCGCAGCGTAAAGCGGGAGGCGGCGGGCAGGACGGGCGGGAAAAGCTTGGTCCAACCCTGTTGGGCCACCAAGCTGGAAAAGGTCGCGGTCCAAGGGTTCCACAGATCGGTATGACAGCCAAGCGAGGTGACCTCTGACGCCGCCACCCCCGTCAACCGATGCGCCCAATATTGCGGATAGGTCAGAATATGCGCCGTTCGGGCAAATTCTGCTGGATGGGTCTGCGCCAGCCAATAAATCTGCGCGCCAAGGTTCAAACCGCCGGGCAAGCGCGCAGAGCCGGTTTGCGCGAAAGGTGGCCTCAGGGCGTTGTAGTCGGGCAAGCGATCGGGGCCTGCGTCTTCATAATCCAAGATCGGCAAGGCCAGCGCGCCATTTGCATCGACCAAAGCGGCACATGCGCCGTGCGTGGTGATCGAAATCGCGTCGATGTGGTGCTGCGCTGCAAGGCGCTTCAGACTGTCACACACAAAGCCCCAAAGCGCATCGGTGTCAAAATGCGCATAGGGCGGGGCGTTGACCACAAGGTTCGGCGTTTTGAACACCGCAACCTCTGCCCCGCTGGCCAGATCCATCAGCAGCACCTTGGCGTTGGTCTTGCCAATGTCGATGACCGCCACAAACTGCACCATGATGCCCCCCTTTGCCCTTGGAAAGCTTACGGCTTTGCCCGCGAAAGCCAAAGGAAAATGCGCCCAAAAGCAAAAGGGCCAGCCCTGCGGCTGACCCTGTTTGTTGGAGCGGGCGAAGGGATTCGAACCCTCGACCCTAACCTTGGCAAGGTTATGCTCTACCCCTGAGCTACGCCCGCACTCCGTGGCGGTTACTAGCGCGTGATTGGGGCGGGGGCAAGCGGGTTTGTGAAGGGAATTTGTCAGCCGCGCAGCAATTCGTCTAAAATCTCGGCGAATTGCGGTGCGTGTCGCATGGGGTTGGGGGGAGTGGGGCCGCCAAAGCCCAAGCTGGCATAGCCATGCACCAGCGACCAAACGGCCACCTCAAGCCGATCATCGGCATGGGTCGCAAAGGGGCGGCAGGCTTCTGACAGGATTTGGTAAGAGCGAAGAGCCGCGGGCGCTAGGGCCGGATCGCTTCGGTCCACCTCACACGCTACGAACATCAGGTGAAACAGGCCCGCATGGTGTGCGGCAAAGGTCAAATAGCCCTGACAGGTGCCCAACAGGCGCGCGCGAGGGTCTTGGCCTGCGGCATCGCGTGCGGTGTGCAAAGTATCGGCAAAGGTTTGAAAGGCGCGGGCGGCGATGGCGGTCAGCAATCCGGGCAGGCCGTTGAAATGGTGCGCGGGGGCTGCATGCGACACGCCCGCCCGCATGGCCGCTTGCCGCAGCGTAAGCGCCGCCGTGCCGCCTTCGGCCAAAAGGTCCATGCCGGCTTGAATCAGGGCATCGCGCAGATTGGGTGTTTCGCTCATCTTCCCAGTTTCGCGCGGTGGCTTGACAGTGTCAAGCTGACCTGCAAGTTTCAGATAACTTTACACTGTCAAGGAGCCGCCCATGACCCGCCCCGCCTATTGGATCTTTGCCGTTTTGTCACTGCTGATCGCGCTCAGTTCACTGCGCGGTTTGGTAGCACCCCTTTCGCTTGTCATGCCAAACATGGCGCATTTCTTAACCGAAGCGCCGTGGCGGCTGTGGGGGCATATTCTGGGCGGGCCTTTGGCGCTGGCCTTGGCGCCCTTGCAACTGTCGGTTTGGCTGCGCCAGCGCTGGCCGCGCGCGCACCGCTGGTCGGGGCGCCTTTACGGGGCTGCGGTGCTGATCGCAGGGTTGGCGGGCATGACCCTTGCCCCCACATCAGACGCATCCAACTTTGCGCGGATCGGCTTTTTTGTGCTGGGCGTGCTGTGGCTTGTGACGACCTTTACGGGAATCGCTTTGGCAATGCGCGGTGATCTGGCGCGGCACCACTGGTGGATGGCGCGATCCATCGCGCTGACCTTTGCCGCCGTCACCCTGCGCTTGATCATGGGCCCCTTGATGGCCAGCGGGTGGAGCGTGGCGCAGACCTATGACATCACGGCTTGGGGGTCTTGGATGCTGAACCTTGCGATTTTGGAAATCTGGCAGCGCAAACGCAAAACGGCACCCGAAGGTGCCGCTTAAGCTTTCGACTGGAGCGGGCGAAGGGATTCGAACCCTCGACCCTAACCTTGGCAAGGTTATGCTCTACCCCTGAGCTACGCCCGCACTCCGTCGATGGCGGTGGAATAATCAAGCCGTGGCGGAGCCGCAAGAGGGAAAGTGCACTAGGCGCTCAGTTTGGCGGATTTTGCTTGGTCCACGATGGCGGTTCGGGGTGGCGCGGCCCCAAGCCAACCGCCCTGCATTTGCCCTTTTCCGATCATGGTCAATTCACCTTTTCGCGAGAGTAAACTCCCTGTGAGAGGGATGCGAAAATCGCGCAAGGCACTGGATTTAGATAATTTTCTTGGTATGACGACACCCGAAGGCAAGACCTTCGTAAGGGTTCACATCGAACCTAGTTCTTGGAGAATGACAATGAAATACACCGTTCTGGCGGCTGCCGCCCTGTTGGCTTTGACCAGCGTTTCCGCAATTGCTGCAACCGAAATCAAAGATGCCGACGGCAATGGCACCTACTCGATGGACGAGATGAAAGCCGCTTTCCCGGACCTGACCGAGGAAGTTTTCAAAGCCGCTGACACCAACGCTGACGGCCAACTGTCGGCTGACGAGCTGGCTGCTGCGCAAAAAGCTGGCACCATCCCGGCTTGATCGTTTGATCTAACGGAAAAGCCGCCGCAGGGGTCTGCGGCGGCTTTTTTGGCTTACAGCGGCGTTTATTCGAATTCGATCAGCAGATCTTTCGCCTCGATCTGGCTGCCGGGGGCCACATACAGCGCCTTGATCACACCGGCGCGGTCAGCGTGGATGCCGGTTTCCATCTTCATCGCTTCAATCGTCAGCATCAGATCGCCTGCGTTGACCTTTTGGCCCACAGTCACCCCGACAGATGCAATGGATCCCGGCATGGGCGCGCCGATTTGGGCGGCGTTGCCCTCGACCGCTTTGGGCTTGGCGGCGGTTTTGCTTTTGATCGCACGGTTGGGCACGCGAATGACGCGCGGTTGGCCGTTGAGTTCAAAGAACACCCGCACATCGCCTTCGTCGGTCGTATCGCCCACGGCTTGCAAGCGAATCTCAAGCGTTTTGCCCGAGTCGATTTCGGCCGAGATTTCCTCGCCCGCTTCCATGCCGTAAAAGAAGGTCTTGGTCGGCAGCACCCGCACGGGGCCATAGGCTTGGTGGCGGGTGATGTAATCAAGGAAAACCTTGGGATACATCAGGTAGCCGTTCAGATCCTCGTCATCAATCTTGATGCCCAGATCTTTTTCCAGCTTGGTGCGGGTGGCTTCCAGATCGACGGCGGGCATATTCTTGCCGGGGCGCTCTGTCAGCGGCGCTTCGCCTTTAAGCACCTTTTTCTGAATGCCCACGGGCCAGCCACCATGCGGCAGGCCGATGTTGCCCTTCAGCATATCGGCCACCGAATCTGGGAAGGCCACATCGACGCCGGGGTCTTCGACCTGCGCGCGGGTCAGCCCTTGGGCCACCATCATCAAGGCCATATCGCCCACGACTTTGGACGAGGGCGTGACTTTGACAATATCGCCGAACATCTGGTTGGCGTCGGCATAGGCTTGCGCCACCTCGTGCCAGCGTTCTTCCAGCCCCAAGCTGCGGGCTTGGGCTTTGAGGTTGGTAAACTGCCCGCCGGGCATTTCGTGCAGGTAGACTTCGGAAGCAGGCGCTGGCAGACCGCTTTCAAAGGCGGCGTACTGGCCGCGCACCGCTTCCCAATAGTTCGAAATCTCGCGGATGGCGGCAATGTCCAGCCCCGTGTCACGGTCAGTGTGGCGCAACGCTTCAACGATTGACCCTAAGCACGGCTGCGAGGTTCCGCCCGAAAACGCATCCATCGCGGCATCCACAGCATCCACGCCCGCATCGCAAGCCGCAAGGATTGTGGCTGCGGCAGCACCCGATGTGTCATGCGTGTGGAAGTGAACCGGCAGGCCGACTTCTTGCTTTAGGGTCTTGACCAATTGGCGCGCAGCGGCAGGCTTCAACAGCCCCGCCATGTCTTTCAGCCCCAGCACATGCGCGCCTGCGGCTTTGAGTTCCTTGGCCAGATCAACGTAGTATTTCAGGTTATACTTGGCGCGGTTCGGGTCAAGCATATCGCCGGTATAGCACAGCGTGCCTTCGCAGACCTTGTTCGCCTCTAGCACGGCATCCATAGCCACGCGCATGTTTTCCACCCAGTTCAGGCTGTCAAACACGCGAAACACGTCAACGCCAGAGCTCGCGGCTTGTGCCACAAAGGATCGCACCACGTTGTCAGGATAGTTGGTATACCCCACCCCGTTAGAGGCGCGCAGCAACATCTGCGTCATCAGGTTCGGCATCACGGCGCGCAGATCGCGCAGGCGCTGCCACGGGCATTCTTGCAAGAAGCGGTAGGCCACATCGAATGTCGCCCCGCCCCAGCATTCAACGCTGAACAACTGGCTTAGGTTGGCGGCATAGGCGGGGGCCACCTTGATCATGTCGAAAGACCGCATCCGCGTGGCGAGCAAAGATTGGTGGCCGTCGCGCATGGTGGTGTCGGTGATCAGCACCTTTTTCTGCTTCAACATCCAATCGGCCACGGCTTGCGGGCCTTTTTGTTCCAGCAGGTTGCGCGTGCCCATCAGTGCTTCGGCCCCGACCTTGGGCTTGGGCGCGCGGGCCTTGCGGGCTTCGGCATGGGGTTTGGCGCGGCCTGCGGTTTCAGGATGCCCGTTGACCGTGATGTCAGCGATATAGGTCAAAATCTTCGTCGCGCGGTCTTGGCGCTTTTTGAAGGTGAACAGGTCGGGCGTCGTGTCGATGAACTTGGTGGTGTAGGAATAATCAAGGAATGTCGGGTGTTTCAGAAGGTTGATGACAAACTCGATATTGGTCGACACGCCGCGAATACGAAACTCTGACAAAGCGCGGTCCATGCGGGTGATGGCGGCTTGCGGGGTTTGCGCCCAAGCGGTGACCTTGACCAAAAGCGAATCGTAATAGCGCGTGATGACCGATCCGGCATAGGCCGTGCCACCATCCAGTCGAATGCCGTTGCCTGTGGCCGAGCGGTAAGCCGTCAAGCGACCATAATCGGGGATGAAGTTGTTTTGCGGGTCTTCGGTCGTCACGCGGCATTGCAACGCGTGGCCGGTCAGGCGCACTTCAGATTGCGAGGGCACGCCGGTGGCCTCGGCCAAGCTTTTGCCTTCGGCAATCAGGATTTGCGCCTGCACGATGTCAATGCCCGTGACCTGTTCGGTGACGGTGTGTTCGACCTGCACGCGGGGGTTCACCTCGATGAAATAGAACTTGGACGTGTCCATATCCATCAGGAATTCAACCGTGCCCGCGCATTCATAGCCCACATGGGCACAGATGCGCCGACCTAGGTCGCAAACCTCAGCGCGTTGGGCTTCGGTCAGGTAGGGGGCGGGGGCGCGTTCGACCACCTTTTGATTGCGCCGCTGCACGGTGCAGTCGCGTTCATACAGGTGGTAAATCTCGCCGTGCTTGTCGCCCAGAATTTGCACTTCCACATGGCGCGCGCGCAGGATCATCTTTTCCAGATAGCCCTCGCCATTGCCAAAGGCGGCTTCCGCCTCGCGCCGGCCTTCCAGCACTTTGGTTTCCAGCTCATCCGGCCCCAGCACAGGCCGCATCCCGCGCCCACCACCGCCCCATGACGCTTTGAGCATCAAAGGATAGCCCACCGCCGCCGCTTCGGCCTTGATGGCGGTAAAGTCGTCACCCAGAACTTCGGTCGCTGGAATAACCGGCACACCCGCTTCCATCGCCACACGGCGCGCGCTGGCTTTATCGCCCAAGGCGCGCATGGTTTCGGCTTTGGGGCCGATAAAGGTGATGCCGTTTTGATCGCAAGCATCCACCAGATCGGGGTTTTCCGACAAAAGCCCGTAGCCCGGATGAATGGCATCCGCGCCGGATTCTTTGGCGACGCGAATGATCTCGGCAATCGACAGATAAGCGCCGACTGGCGAAAGACCCTCGCCGATCAGATAGGCTTCATCGGCCTTGAAGCGGTGCAGCGACAGCTTATCTTCTTCGGCATAGACAGCGACCGTCTTTTTGCCCAGTTCATTGGCAGCGCGCATCACGCGGATGGCGATTTCGCCACGGTTGGCGATCAGGATCTTTTTAAAGTCGGTCATGGGTGCCCCTTGGTGCCTGCGGAAAGGGCCGCAGAATTGACCATTCATCCTAGAAGTGCTGCGATGCAGCGCAAGGGGCGCTGGGGCTGATTTGGCCAAGAATAGGGCAAATGAGTGACAAGTGCTAAAGAATTGGGCAAATAGCGAGAATGTATGCCAAAGTATGCCGCTTTTGGCCGGATTTCACCGGCCAAAAGCCTTTTTCGCCTTATTCGCCCTTGGGAACCGCGCGGCTGATCAGGGGCACTTCTTCCAGCAGGAAGGAAAAGCCAAAGGCAACAAGACCCATGGCCGCGACGATCCAATAGATCGGGTGGATGGCGTTGATGACGGCATCGGCGACAAGGGTTTTCATCTCGGGCGACAATTGCGCGATCATCTGCGGGCCCAATTGTGCCCCACCGCCCAATTGTGCCGCCGCATCGCCCAAGCCGCTGATCAACCGAGCCGAGAACAGCGCACCAAAGGCCGCAACCCCCAAAGCCCCACCGCTTTGGCGCAGCAAGATACCCGCAGCGGTTGCCGTGCCCAAGGTTTGCCGCGGCACGGCGTTTTGTACGGCGGTGGTCAGCACGGGAAAGATGCAGCCCATGCCAAGGCCGACCAGCACCAGTTGCGCGCTAAACAGCACCATACCGGTGCCAGCGCCAATCTGCGTCAGGCTGGCCATGCCAAGGGTCAAAAGGCCCGTGCCCAAATTCGTCAGGATTTTATACTTGCCCGTCTTGCCCATATAAATCCCCGCAAGCGTCGATGCCGCCACGATCCCCAAAGTCAGCGGGATCAGTTGCAGACCTGACCCCGTGGGCGTCGATCCTTCGGCGATTTGCAGATACAGCGGCAAGAAGGTGATCGCGCCAAACAGGCTAGCACCCACCACAAAGCCCAAGACCGACGTGACCCAGAACACGTTCAAGCCAAACAGCGACATCGGCAAGATGGGTTCTGCTGCGCGGCGCTCGATGAAAACAAAGGCCACAAGCCCAACAAGGGTCAGCACCGCCAAAGCGGCAGCGGTCGACGATGCCCAATCAAAGCTGCGCCCGCCAAGGCTGGTCAGCAAGGTAAGCGCGCCAAGGCCGATGGTCAGCGCGGTAGCCCCCCACCAGTCAATCTTATGGCTGACGCGCACGCCTTTGGGCTTAAAGCTGGCCGCAAAGCCCACCAAGGCAATCAGGCCCATCGGCACGTTGATCAGGAAAATCCAGTGCCAGTTGGCTTGCTCGGTTAACCAACCGCCCGCCAATGGCCCCAAGATCGACGAGGTCGAAAACACCGCCGCAAAGACGCCTTGAATTTTGCCCCGATCGCGCGGCGGTACGGCATCGCCCACCACCGACAGCGCCAACACAAACAACCCGCCGCCGCCCAAGCCTTGGATGGCGCGCGAGACGATCAGGAAGGTCATCGAATTGGCCACACCGCATAAGATTGAGCCCACCATAAAGATCCCGACCGACACAAAGATCGTATTGCGCCGCCCGTACAGGTCGCCCAGCTTGCCATACAAGGGTGCGACTATGGTCGAGGTCAGGATATAAGCCGTCACCACCCAAGACAAATGCTCGACCCCGCCAAGGCTGGCCACAATCGTGGGAAGCGCTGTCGAGACGATGCTTTGATCCAGCGCAGCCAGAAACAGCAGCAAGCCGATCGACAGGATGACAAGGCGAAGCGAGCCTGTCTCGGACGGGGCAGGGGCACCGCTGGGCGGGTGGGACATGGGGATCTCCTTTAGGGTTTGCGCCAGCCTTAGGGCAGGCGATTTTATATGTCAACCGCACGCAATTGCCCTTGTCATATACTTGACACACGCAAGGATCTGCCCCTAATCAACTCCATGTCACACGCCCGCCCCAATGACCGCATCAAGACCAGCTTGCAGGCCCAAGGCTACGCCGCCGAGGTGGCCGAGGCGTTGCTGGCGCTAGACGCTGACCATTTCCACTACGTGCGCCGGGTGATGAAGGGCGATGTGCCGCAAAGCCTGATGGATGAGTTAAACGCAGGTCTAGAGCCGACACAGTTTCACGCGCTATCCGCCATCTTGCGCATTCGCGGCGGCTATGCCCGCCCTGCGGCAGAGGCGACCGTGGGTTTGCTGGCGGAAGAATTGGCGCTTGATCCGTCTCGCGCCAGCCGGATCGCCGCTGATCTGGTGGAGCGTGGCCTGTTGCAGCGCGCTGTCAGCCAAGAGGATGGCCGCCGTTCCGTTCTGGTGCCAACCGATGCCGCTTGGGCGCTGATGGAGGCGTTTTTGGATGCCAAATGGCAGCGCACGATCCGGCTGTTCTCGCAGTGGTCGGCGGATGACATTGTCACCTTCGCCCGCCTGTTTGGCCGCTACACTGATGGAATGCGCGAACAATATCCCGCAGCGGTGTCAGGATGAAGCTGGGGATTATCGGGGCGACGGGGTGGCTGGGCCAAGCCTTGGGGCTGCGCTTGGTGCAGCTTGGCTTGTGGGACGCGGGCGATTTGGTGCTGTGCAACCGCTCGGACATGCGCAGCGCTTATGCCGCCCATCCTAAAGCGGTTTGGGCCGATGTGGCGGGGCTTTGTGCTGCGTCAGATGTCATTGTGATTGCAGTTCGGCCCGAGGATTTTCCCCTGCAAGGCTTTGATCCTGCGGCCAAGCTGGTGATATCCTTCATGACCGTTTGGTCGCTGGCAAAACTGCGCGCCCTGTATCCCAATGCGCGGATTGTGCGGGCTATGCCCAATGGCGCGGCACCCGTGGGCGCTTCTTATACGCCTTGGGTGGGCGCTGGGCTTGGCGCGGGCGATGCCGCCCTTGTGGCGCGGATACTGTCGGCCATGGGTGGGCAAGATGCGGTGCAAGATGAGGCGCAGTTGGATTATCTGGCAGCGTTGTCAGGGTCAGGGTCGGCTTATCCCGCGTTGATGGCGCAAGCCATGCTGCGCGATGCCTTGGCGCGGGGGTTGCCCGAAGCCGTGGCGATGGCGGCGGTTGAAGCGGTGGTTTGCGGATCAGCCCCGTTCTTGGCGGGCAAGATGGGTGAGTTGGACGCGCTTTTAAATACCTACCGCGCCTATAAGGGTGTTACGGCGGCGGGTTTGGATGCGGCAGAAGCTGGCCTGCACCAAGCCATCACCGATGCCTTGGCCGCAGCCAGTGCCAAGGCCCAAGCGCTGGGCCAATAGCGCCCCTTGCGGCCCGCTGCGCCCTGCCTACCCGCCGTGGTGGTGCGATCAGAACAGAAGCGGAACAGCGCTTTTCATCCGGACCAGTTCACGCTAGGGTCGGGCGCATGACCGAGTCTGCCGATCCCTTCGACGCCATTCCCTTGTCGCGCCGCGCGCTCGCTGCGCGCCCCGCGCCCTATCTTGATGACCTAAACCCCGCCCAACGCGAAGCGGTTGAAGCCCTCGATGGCCCGGTTTTGATGCTGGCAGGCGCAGGGACTGGCAAAACCAAGGCCCTTATCGCGCGGATCGTGCATTTGCTGGCGATGGGCAAGGCGCGGCCCAATGAAATTCTGTCTGTGACCTTCACCAACAAAGCCGCGCGCGAGATGAAGCTGCGCATTGGCCGCATTATGGGCGAAGCGTCAGAAGGCATCGCGTGGATGGGCACGTTCCACTCACTCTCGGTCAAGATATTGCGCCGCCATGCGGAATTGGTGGGGCTGAAGTCAAACTTCACCATTTTGGACACTGACGACCAAATCCGCCTGATGAAGCAACTGATTTCTGCCGCCAATATCGACGAAAAGCGCTGGCCCGCGCGGCTTTTGGCCAGCCTGATCGACAGTTGGAAAAACCGCGCTTTGCGGCCCGATAAGGTGCCGACATCCGAAGCCAGCGCTTACAACAACCGTGGCAGCGAACTGTATGAGGCCTATCAGGCCCGCCTGCTAACCCTGAACGCCTGCGACTTTGGCGATTTGCTGATGCACTGTGTGACGATTTTTCAAACCCACGCCGATGTGTTGGCGCAATACCAGCGCTGGTTTCGCTATATTCTGGTCGATGAATACCAAGACACCAATGTGGCGCAATATCTGTGG
>CAIQOV010000010.1 GCA_903873585.1 uncultured Rhodobacterales bacterium | reverse complement strand
CGATCTAGAATGTGCATCTGTCAGGCGGTGTGGGCATTGGCGGCGTGCTAGAGCCGATGCAGGCGGGCCCCACGATCATTGAAGACGATTGCTTTATCGGCGCGCGGTCCGAAGTGGTGGAGGGCTGTATTGTGCGCCAAGGCTCGGTTCTGGGCATGGGGGTTTTCATCGGCCAATCCACCAAAATCGTTGACCGCGAAACCGGCGCTGTCATGTACGGCGAGGTTCCGGCAGGGTCGGTCGTGGTCGCAGGCTCGATGCCGTCAAAAGGCGGGATCAACCTGTATTGCGCGGTCATCGTGAAGAAGGTCGATGCGCAGACACGGTCCAAAACCTCGATCAACGAATTGCTGCGCGACTGACATACCCGCCACAGACTCTGTGGCCGAAAGGGGCCGGAATGACCGAGAACGAAGACACGGGCAGCGATGAAAGCGGTGCGGGCAAATCCAAACGCCCGCAGCAAGTGTTCACCTTGTTGGTCGAGGTTGGCCGCAAAACCGGTGACGGCTTGCCTGACAAAGCCACAGGCGCTGGCCTTGTGATCTATGCCAGCGGCGTGGACGAGGCAGAGGCGGTGCGCGAAACCGTTTCCATCCTGAAACAGGCCGATCTGGCCCCGCTGGATGTGTCAGGCTACGGTACGATGGATGAACGCAAAGCCGGCGGGGATGAGATTGACCCCGCCGAACTGGCGCTGATGGAGCGGGCTTTGAAAGAAAACTCGGTCATCGTGGCGCAGATGACGCCGTTTTTCGACTGACCCTTTGAAAGCGAAGCCGCCATGCCCACCACTGATCCTGTTGCCCTAACAGCGGCGCTGATCCGCTGCCCTTCTGTCACGCCGGTTGAAGGCGGGACGATGGCGATTTTGGAAGCACTGCTGGGCGCTGCGGGGTTTGAATGCCACCGCGCTGATCGCGGCGGCGTGGCAAACCTGTTTGCGCGCTGGGGCAAAAAGGGGGCCAACCGCAGCTTTGGCTTTAACGGCCATGTCGATGTGGTGCCGGTGGGCGACTTGGCGGCTTGGACACAAGACCCGTTCGGCGCGGCCGTGGTGGACGGGTGGATGTTCGGGCGCGGGGCAACCGATATGAAATCGGGAGTTGCGGCCTTTGCGGCGGCGGCGGTGGATTTTGTGCAAGACACGCCCCCCGATGGCGCGGTGATATTGACGATCACGGGCGATGAAGAAGGCCCTTCGGTGGATGGCACCGTGGCGCTGCTAGATTGGATGGCGCGCAACGGCGAGCGGATGACGGCCTGTTTGGTGGGCGAACCCACCTGCCCCAAGACTTTGGGCGACATGATGAAAATCGGCAGGCGCGGGTCTTTGACCGCTTGGATCACGGCTTACGGCGTGCAGGGCCATTCGGCCTATCCGCACCGCGCGCGCAACCCGATGAGCGCATTGGTGCGTCTGCTTGCAGCACTTGAGGCGGAACCGCTTGACCAAGGGACAGCGCATTTTGATGCGTCAACCCTTGCGATCACGACGATTGATTGCGGCAATCCGGCCACCAACGTGATCCCCGCGAAGGGCAATGCCACGGTAAACATCCGCTTCAACGACTGCCACTCTGGCGCAAGCCTGACGGCGTGGTTGCAAGAAAAGGCCGATGCCGTGGCTTTGGAAACGGGTGTTCGCTTTGATCTGCGGGTGTCGGTTTCGGGGGAAAGCTTCCTAACCCCGCCGGGGGTGTTTACCGATCTTGTGGCAAAAGCGGTGCAGGCTGAAACGGGGGTTATGCCCGAAGCCTCAACCTCGGGCGGCACGTCGGATGCGCGGTTTGTTAAGGATCACTGCCCTGTGGTGGAATTCGGGCTGGTCGGCCAAACGATGCATCAGGTCGACGAGCGGGTCGAAGTGGCGCAGATTGTGCGGCTAAAGGCGATCTATACCCGCATCTTGCAGGACTATTTCGCGTGACGGTTTTGATTGCAGAAACCCGCGACATTACCACTTGCCGCGCGCTGCGCCGCAGGGTGTTTATCGACGAACAAGGCGTTTCAGAAGCCGACGAGTTGGACGATCTGGACGAGGTGGCGATACACCTTTTGGCCAGCGACGATGGGCTAGCCATCGGGTCTGCCCGCCTGCTGGTGCTGGGCGATCTGGGCAAGATCGGGCGTGTGTGTGTGCTGGCATCGGTGCGCGGGCGCGGGATTGGCGCGGCGCTGATCCGCCACGCGGTGCAGCGCTTTGCCGCTGAAGCGGGAGTGACACGCGTGAAACTGGGCGCGCAGACGCACGCGCTGGGGTTTTACGAAGCGCTGGGCTTTCGCGCTGTGGGCGATATTTATGACGATGCAGGCATTGCGCATCGGGATATGATTTTAGACCTGTAGAATAGAGACGCCGCTTAATGAAAACTCCGGTGCTGATGCAGGGGCCGTAAGTCCTCATTTGACTTAAGTAGATTCTAAAGAGTACACTATTGGTTGCGATTATTATCTTTGGGATATATCGCCTCGGAAAATCGCGACTTCTGTCGAAAGAAAATTCCCAATTCGTTGTTTTATATCCATTTTTTTAAGTGTTGCGCTTTTATCGCACCCATAGCTGCAAATAATTGAAATCGGCAACCCCTATAGACAGGTGTTGGTCGAGTGCCCTAAACGAAAAAGTGATGCGCATGTTAGCGCCCTTAGTTTGAATGGTCGGAGAATCCCTGTGAAGAAATATTTTGCCTTGGGCGGACGGATGACGAAATGGAAAGGCCGCGTGGCAAGCGTGGCCCCGAACTTGGCGTCGGTTTCCGTGGTGGCTTTGGTTGCTTCGGGGGCGATGGCGACGGCGGATGTGTTGAACCACGGGACCAGCTATCGTTGGGATGTGGGATCGTCAGTTGACCTGACGATTACAAATTCCGGACACATAATTGTGGATGACTTCGGGACGAACCCGGACACATCGGACGTCTATTTGGCTACATATTACACAGGCACTGTCGAAAACTCGGGCGAGCTGAACGTTACGACGACGAGTGGTTTGGGTGACACCTTCGGCGCAGGTATCGTTACAGCAGACTATCTCGGCGATACTTCGGGCGACGCTTACGATGCGGGGGTGATAACCAACGCGGTGGGTGGAACGATCACCGTCGACCTGTCTGACAACACCGATTACACCGGCGAAGACGCTCACACGATGGAAGGCTTCGGTATCCTTGTGTACGGCGGGGAGTCTGGCGGAATGCTCGCAGACAGCCAGATCACGAACGCAGGCACGATCACCGTGACGGCTCATGGGTCGGCTTTTGAAAGCGTTCAAGTTGCCGGCATCTTGTCGAATTTGGGCAGCGACGATGATGCGGTCATCTCGAACTCAGGCACGATTTCGGTCTCTGGCACCGGCACGGCGGCCAGTGTTTATGCAACGGGCATTAAAGAAGGGTATACGTCAACCTACACCTCTGAAAGTAACGACTACCTTGCCTTCTATGGCGAAACCGCTGGCGACATCCTCAACTCTGGCGACATCAGCGCGACCGCGACGGCTTATGGGGTGTTTGAAGGCCCCGATGCCTATGCTTACGCGACCGGCATTTACGCGACCACGATGAGCAACGGCTCGATCGACAACACCAGCACCGGCGATTTGACCGTTCGCGCAACCTTGCACGGCGCGGATGGCACAAGCGGCTTCGCCCTTGCGCATGGTATCTGGGTCGAAGGTATTGTGGACGACGCTTCAACCATCAGCACGACCGGTTCGATTGATGTTACCGCAATTGGTTCGGATGGCGGCGATGCTGTTGCTTACGGCATCGAAATTGGCAGTTCGGATGGAATTTACGGTGGGTACGATAACACTGGGATTTATAATGACGGGCTAGGCTGGTATGCCGGTTCTGGCGCGAGCTTGCTGGATGGCACGCTGACGATTGGCGGCGATGTGACGGCCACTGCTTTGGTCACCACGCCAGAAATCTACGGCGGCACTGCGGCGGCTGATGGCGTTTACGTTATGTATGCGCCGGGTGGATCTGTGATCGAAACCACTGACACCGCCACGTTGAGTGCGATTGCTTCAGCCGACGGCGGAGCAAATGCTTGGGCAGATGGCGTATTCTTGGGCCTAAGCGACGGCACGGTGACTTTGGGCGGTGACATCAACGTAAGCGCCACCACATCCCATATTAACGGCGAGTCCGGTGGCGATGCTTTGGCAGACGGTGTGTTGACCATTGTAAGCGACTCAGGTGCTGTGTTTAAAGCCACAGGTACGATCACTGTAAGCGCAGATGCGCAAGATGGCGGCGTGGCCCATGCTGACGGCGTCTTGACGATGTTCAATGTGAATCAGGAGAACCCCACTTTCAGGGAAACCACCCTGAGTGGCACGATTTCGGTTGATGCGTCGGGCGCAGGTGCTTTGGCTGTTGGGTCGCTGTCCTATTTTAACTTTGGAACACTGACCACAAACAGCGGCACGATTAACGCAACCGCATACGCTTGGGCACCCGAGACGGTTGGGCCGCATGACGGTACGGGCTCCTTCGACACGAACCTGAACGGCGCTGTTGGCATGGGCGCTTACGTCAATTACTACAGCGCAATCGTGAACACTGGCGAGATCAATGTCAGCGCCAATGTTGAGACGACGTCTGATCTGACCGGTCTTTACGGCGCAGCCGGCATTGGTGTTATGGCGAACGTGATGGGTCTGGTTGCCAACACTGGCACAATCAACGCCAGCGCAACCAATGTGGTGGCTGCGGGCATTGCTGTGGCGGGCAATTCGGGCTTGGTGCTGAACAGCGGCACAATTCAAGCTGATGCGTATGGCGACGATGGGCAGGCCATTGGCGTGTTTGTGGATGGTGCGACTTCCTACACCCCTGGTATATTCTTTAATACCGGCAAAATTGTTGCGACGAACAATTCTGACAATGAAGGCCATCCTGAGGGCATCGCGGTTTACGCGCAAACCCATCTTGACGGTGAAAATGACGAATTCAGCCAAGTTGTGTTGGCCAGCGGCGGTTTCATCGAAGGTGAGATCATCGTGTCTGGCGAAGCAAACGGCGATTACGAAGCGCTGACGCATCTTGACGTGCTTGGAACGGCGGGATCGTCGATCAACTGGACTGTCTATGGCGAAGACGCCAACGGGTCGGATTATTATTTCGACAATGTCGATGGTCTGTACTATGCCGACAACCAGTTCGGCACGACCGTGTTCATGGGTCACGAAGCAGAGTCGGCGATTTGGCAGTTCACCACCATCGATTCGTCGCAGTTTGCGGCGCAGCGTGAAAGCATGCTGGATGCCAGCGACCAAAGTTCTTCGGTTCAGGCAAGCCAGACCGAAGCTGCTTTGGCCTCGGACAAGTTCAAGGCTTACGGTATCGCGACCCATTCGAACATGACCTACAGCGGCACTGGAGAATCACCGATCACTGCGGACCCTGTTGGCCTGTTTATGGGGATTTACGGCGACGGTTTGACTGATATTGGCGCTTACTCGAACATCAGCGGCGGCACGCTGGATCGCTCTGTGACGACCTCGACCCTCAGCGCGGGCGGCACGATGAAGACCGACGGCGGTTTGGCTGTGGGCTTTGGCATCGGCGGGCAGTCGGGTGAAGCGACGATGTCAAGCTTCTACATGACCTCGTCTGACACAACTTATGACGGGGCTTATGCCGGTGTCAGCGTTGCTGGGCAGTCGAAGTCCTTTACCTTCGGCGGCGGGTTGACGGCGGGTACGATGAGCAATTCGTATGATCGTTGGGCCAACAACAACCTAGTTGTGGGCGGCATTGATCAAGCATCGGGCGACTACACCAGCCGCTATATCACGGCGCAAGCCGCGGCATCGGGCCACTTCAAGCTGGGCTTTGGGGTAACTGTCTCTCCGGGTGTGACATTGCGCTACACCAATGGCCGGATTGACGCTTACAGCGAAACCGGCGATGAAACGGCAGCTTTGGCATCGGTGGCAGAACAGTCGTTCGGGATCATGGAAAGCCAGTTCGATCTGAATGTGGAGAAGTCGTTGGGGATGGGCAGCTTGAATGCCAACCTGTCGGTGACAAAGCGCGCGCTGAGCAGCTCTGACAGCGTGGATGTCACGATGGTTGGTGATCAAGAAAATGTGTCTGGCTTTACCGCTGACACCACGACTA
Organism: uncultured Rhodobacterales bacterium; assembly: GCA_903873585.1. Classification (GTDB taxonomy): domain Bacteria; phylum Pseudomonadota; class Alphaproteobacteria; order Rhodobacterales; family Rhodobacteraceae; genus Stagnihabitans. The sequence goes on along the minus strand of CAIQOV010000010.1, from coordinate 44,246 downwards.
AGACACTGTCCATCGGCTATAGCGCCAGCCTTTCGACAGGGTTGAGCCTGAGTATCGAAGCCTCGCGCCCGATCGGGTCGGATGATGTGTCCGGCACCACGGTTGGCGGTGGTCTGCAACTCGCGTTCTAATCTGGCGCGTTGGTTGAAGGTTGAAACGGCCTCCCGCATCGGGGGGCCGTTTATCATAAATTCGGGGCCGCTTGGCTGCTCCGCACGAAAAGGACTAAGACAATGATCAGCAAGTTTGCTTTGGCTTTTGTGCTGGCAGCGGCATCAGCAGGTGCAGCAAGTGCCCAAACGGCCGACCTGCAAGTTGGCCAAGCCTTTGGCGGTTGGGTGTTTCAGTGCAACGCTGTGGGCCAAGACAAAACGCTTTGCGCTTTTGGAACGACCGTTATGTCGTCGGACAAAAAGCGTGTCGTGGTTGACCTGCGCATTTCGCGCCCCAAGGCGGATGCGCCCTTTATGATGTCGGCCATGTTGCCCTTGGGCTTGAACATCCAAGCCGGCGTCAAGACATCGGTTGACGGCGCTGACCCGATTGACGTGCCGCTGCGCGCTTGCTTTGCCAAGGGCTGTGTCGCCTCGATGGAACTTGACGATGCCACCGTGGTGGCGTTGCGGGCGGGCACCGACTTGTCGCTGCAATTTGACATTGCCGGCAAGACCGTCACCGCGGGCATGAAGCTGGAAGGTCTCAACGACGCCTTGACCGCCGCTGCTTGGTGAGGCCACTGGCCTTGCCTCTCCACGCCTGACAGGAATGTAGCGATGAACGTGCAGCTTTCGTTGGCCCAAGCCCTGAAAGAGGCATATGCAGCGCAGGCGCGGGGAGATTATGCCGCCACGGCGAAGTTCGCGCTTGCCATTCTAAAGGCCGAACCGCGCGCCCACGCGGCGCATCATCTGATGGCCATCGTCTTGCATCACAAAGCGGATGTGGACGGGGCCATCAAAGCGCTGCGCCGCGCGTCAACCCTTGCGCCGCGCAATGGGCTATACTTGTCAAACCTGTGCGAAATGTTGCGGCAGAGCGGGCAGTTGGATCAGGCCGTGGCCTGCGGGCGACGCGCGGCGCTGCATGCACCCGGCTTGGTGGCTGCGCATTGTAATCTGGGCATCGCCCTATATGACCAAAAGAACTACGACGAGGCCGAAGCCTCTCAGTTGCGCGCCATCGCTGTCGACCCTAACGCCGCGCGCGCTTTGAACAATCTTGGCAGCATCGCTTTGAAGCGCGAAGATCTGGCCCTGTCGGAAACCTTTTACCGCCGTGCCGTGGCCGCCGACGCGACCTATACCGAGGGCCTGTGCAATCTGGCCACCGTCTTGGTTGACCGCGAAAAGCCGCAAGAGGCGCTTGACCTGTTGCGCCCGCGCGAAGCGCAATGCCGCAACAACCCCGAATGGCACCGCGCTATGGCACGGGCTTGGCTGGCGCTCGACAATCTTGACCCTGCCGAAATCGGCTTTCGCACCGCCATGGTGCTTAAACCGGGTGTTGCCGCATCCCATTTGGGGCTGGCAGAGGTGTTGTATAAGAAAAACCAGTCCGAGCTTAGCTTGCTCGAAGCCAAGCGCGCGCAAGAGCTTGACCCAAACAGTGCCGCCGCCCTGTATCAGGTGGGCCAATGCGAGGCTGATCTAGGCCGCATCGACACAGCACGGGCCTTGTTTGACCGCGCGATTGCGATGGAGCCGAAGGGCATCGGCGCGCTGATCGCGCGTGGGCATTTGGCGATGGAAATGGGCGACACCGACGCCGCCAACGCTGACTTTGCCGCAGCGCGTTTGGCCAAGCCCGACTTTGTCGGCGCTTTGCTGGCCGAATTGAAACTGCGCAAGGTCAAGCCCGAAGATCCTGACTTGGCAGAGCTAGAACAGCACATCGCTCAGATGGGCAATGTTTTGCCCGATAAAGCCTGTGCCATGCTATATGCCTTGGGCAAATGCTACGACGATCTGGGGCGCTATGACGCCGCTTTTGCCGCCTTTGCGCAGGGGGCGGCGCTAAAGCGCGCCAAGGTCAAGTATAGCGCTGACGCCTATGATGCGGCGATTGATCAGGTGATCGCAACCTTTGACCGCAGCGCACTTGACCGGCTGCGCGGCGAAGCGCTGCCCGATCAGCGTGCGATTTTTGTGATCGGGATGCCGCGCTCTGGCACGACGATGACCGAATCCATTCTGGCCAGCCACCCTGATGTGGTCGGCGCAGGAGAGTTGCCCTTCCTGCCCCGCTTGCTGCCCATGATGGCCACTGACACATCGCCCCCCGTGCATGGCCTGATCAAGGGGGCTCCCGCCGAAGTGGCGCGCCGCTTTGTCGCTTATCTTTCCGCCAGTGCTGAAAACACCGCCACGCATCCGCACTTTACCGACAAAATGCCCTGCAATTTTCAATATGCGGGTCTGATCCACGCCTTATTGCCGAATGCCCGCATCATCCATGTTATGCGAGATCCGGTTGATACCTGCCTGTCAAACTTCACCCGCCTGTTTGATCGCAGCCAATACCACAGCTATGATCTGGTCGAACTGGGCCGCTACTACCGCGCCTATCAGCGCGTGATGGACCATTGGGCGCAGGTTTTGCCAAGCGATGCGATCCACCATGTGCGCTACGAAGATCTTGTCGATGATACCGAAGGCAACGCCCGCAAGATGCTGGCCGCCTGCGGGCTGGAATGGACAGATGCCTGCCTGCGCTTTCAAGATCAAAAGCGCCGCGTGCGCACGGCCAGTGTAACGCAGGTGCGTGAGGCGGTTTACACCACCTCGGTCCAGAAGTGGCGCAAGTATGAACGCCACCTAACCCCGTTGCTGCAAACGCTGGGGCCATTGGTGCAAGCGTCATGACAGCGCTTGGCGACAAAGACAGCACGATTGTGGCCCTAGGGCCGGATCACGCCGATGCCGTGTGGGCGCTGTATCGGCAGGTTCAGGCAGCCACCCCGCACGGGTTTTTGGCCCAACGCCAGCCCGCAGACTTTGCGCAGGTCTTGGCAGGCCAAACACCGGGTGTGGCGGTGGGGGCCTTTGTGGGCGGGCAATTGCAGGGCTATTCGTTTTCGCGGCTGATGGCGGCAGACCATCCGTTAAGCCGCGCCTTTGGCTTTGCCTCAGGGACGGCATTTGAAGGCATGGGGTCAGCGATTGCCCCGCAGATCAGCGGTCGGTTGATCATGGCGCGCATGCTGGCCCTGCGCGGGCAGATAGAGACGACAAAGGGCGGCGCGCATGTGGTGGGCTTGATCGACACGGCCAATCTGGCGTCGGTGGCCAATGTGTTGCGCAGCGGCGGTGTGCTGGTGGGCACGCGTCGCGATGCGACCTCTATGAATTATGTGGGCTATGGCGGGGTTTGGGTACAAGGCAAGCGCGCCGAGGGGGCGGGCACCGACGTGCCGGTTGGCGACCTTGACGCACAGCGCCACTTGTTTGCGCAGGGCTGGGCCGCGACCGGCCTGCGCCGCAGCGGCGAGGATCATGTTTTGGCCTTCTTTCCCTTTGTTGCGGCCTTTGGCCATCTTGGCACAACCCTGAGCGAGGTTTGACCATGACCACCGTCAACTTCACACGCGGATCGCGCAGCTATCTTCGTGCCGCCGATATGCTGGCCGTGGCCCCCGTACCGCCCACAGCCACCTCGTTCGAAGTCAGGTTTCGCAAGCTGATCACGCAGGCCGGATATTGGCGGCAAGCCGACAGTTTCGCAAACGACGACATCTTGGCAGAGCTGAAACTTTCCGCCCCCTCTGGGCCGCAAACTTGGGTTTTTGTGCCCGACCCGCAGGTTGGCTCGCTGCAAGTGCTGCAAGAGGTGGCCGAGGAAGAGTTTATCTCCTCTGCCGTGCTGCGTGACGGGCAGTTCTTGTGCCCGCTGGTCAACGGTGTGGGCTTTTGGGATCAGTTGATCGCCATCATCCGCTGCGGCGGTGCTTCGGTCTACCCCGGACGGCGCTGGCAGGTCGCGGCCCTTGGGTTGACGCGCTGGCCCTTGCCCGACGCCTTAGCAGGGCGCATCCTGTCGCTGGAAATCTTGCGCACCCGTGGGCCATTGGTCACCCTGCGCTTTGGCTTGGACGGGGCAAGTTACGGCACCGTCAGCCTGTTTGCCCTTCCACAGGAGCCAAGCCATGGTTGACGAGAACGCCCCTTCAACCCTGCGCCGCAGATCAGTGGCGAACCGTGACCTTGCCACTGACCTGAAAGACCCCGACCTGCATTTGCGCGGCGATCTTGCGGCCATTTACCAAAAGCTACGGCAAGACGCGCCGGTGCAATGGAACGCCGAGGTGGACGGGCGCGGGTTCTGGTCAGTTCTAGACTATGATCTGGTGTCAGAGGTGGTGAAAAACCCTGCCATCTTCTCGTCAGATTTTCGTCGCGGCGGCTTTCGGATCTTTGATGCGCAAGACGTCAGCGCCAACCCGCGCCCCTTGTTCCTTAGCATGGATGCGCCCGACCACACCGAGTTTCGCCGCTCTATGCGCAGTCTGTTTGAAGCCGATGCCGTGCACCGCGCCATGCCGCGTTTGCGCGCGCGCGCATCCAGCCTGATTGGCGCGATTGCGCCCAAAGGGCGGGCCGATTTCGTGGCCGAGGTGGCCTTGCCCTTCACCGTAGGCCTGTTGACCGACATGCTGGATGTTCCGGCAAGTGACGGCAGCATGCTGGCCGAGTGGGTCAAGATCATGATGGGCGATGACGACCCCGATCTGCAACTGCCCCCCGCCGAACGCCGCCTTCAAATGGAGGAATTTGACCGCTACTTTCTGGCCCTGCTTGATCGGGATGCAGCCTCTGGCCAAGATGGCATTTTGCGCCGTCTAAGGCAGGTAACGTTCGAAAGCGCGCCGATTGATGATGCCACAGTACTGGCCAATGTGGGGATCTTTCTGGTCGCAACCATCGAAACCACGCAGCACGCCCTATCTACCATGCTGATAACGCTGAGCAATCACCCAGACGAATTTGAAAAACTTCGCCAGAACCGCCAGTTGATCCCCTCTGCTGTCAAAGAAATTCTGCGCTGGTCTAGCCCTGTAAAGCATTTTCGCCGCACGGCAGTGGTCGACACGGTTCTGGGTGGGCAAAAGATTGCCGCTGGTGATAAAGTCGTGGTCTGGTTCGAAGCCGCCAACCGCGACACCGCCATTTGGCCTGACGCCGACAAATTCCGGGTTGATCGTTTTCAAGCCGGTGGCTGCCCGGCGCATTTGGCCTTTAGCGCAGGGGCGCACCACTGCCTTGGCTGGCGCTATAGCGAGGCCGAGGTGGCCTTGATCTTGACGGAACTTCTGGATCATCTGCCCGATATCCATGTTGCGGGCGACCCTGTTCGCCTGCGGTCGAACTTCGTTTCCGGCTACAAAAGCCTTCCCGTCGCCTTTACACCCCGCCTGCCCCCGACACCTTTGTTGCAAGGACGCACCGTGATCTCCTCTGTTTCTGAAACCCGCAAGGGCCTTATCTTTTGCGCCATTCCCGACAATGGGCAGATCACCACAACGGTGGGCGATAGTGGTACGCCGCAATTTCATGTGCCCAACACGATGATCCTGCCCGACCGTCTGATGAAACGGATGGAAGAAGTGGCCCGCACGGTTTGGTTTCCACCGACCAAACCGGTCACGCATGACAATGTGGCGTGGGTGGTGAACTTTTGCGCCGACGCCGACGAATATCGCAAAGCCCTGCGCAGTCTGGATCAGGCTTTCGGTGCGACCAGCCCGATTTTCAACCACCCTCGCGCTGTTGCCATGTCACGCCGCGATCTGATGGCGCAGCTTTTGCAGGGCGTGCAAAACCTGACCGTGCCGCGCTGCGTGCGCTTTAAGGCCGACAGCCCCGACAGCTTTGCCGCCACCTTTGCCGCCCACGGCTTTGCCTATCCGGTTCTGGTGCGCCCCGAAGGCTCGCAAACCGGTCAGGGTTTGCACAAGATTGACGGGCCGCAAGATTGGGCGCGGTTGGCCTTGTCAAATGGCTATGGCAAATGGCATTTCATGACGCAGTTTCATGACACCCGCTCTGCCAACGGGCGCTTTTGCAAGGTGCGCGCCAGCTTTGTTGGCGGTGAGTGGGCCATTCGCGCCTTTCGCGATGAACCGGATTGGCTGATCACTGGCACGGTCGGATCGCTAACGCCAGAACGCCATGCCAGCATCAAACGCAACGTCGATGCCCTTTTGGACAACAGCGCCTTTAAATCCATGCTCGATGAGATCGGGGCGCGGGTGCCTTTGGACTTTTTCGGTGCAGACATCGGAGTCGCAGACGGCAAATTCACCTTCTTTGAGGCAAATGCCGCGATGACTATGGCCAAGCCTTCCACCACAGGGCTAACCAACGACCCAATCATGCAAGAGGTGTATAAGACGCTGGAACAGCGGTTGATCCAGCATCTGCTAAAACCCGCCGAATGGCGCGCGGCACGTCACACCCTGCCAAGTGTTGACGCGATATTGGGCTAAGGGATGGCGTTGGGGGGAAGCGGCACCGACCTAGGGCCGCTTCACCCCAAACACCAAGCAATAGAGCGCGGGCACGAACAGCAAGGTCAGCAAAGTGCCCACAATAATGCCGCCGATCATCGCATAGGCCATCGGCCCCCAGAACACTTGCCGTGAGATCGGGATCAGCGCCAAGCTGGCCGCGGCCGCCGTTAGCAAGATCGGGCGGGCACGGCTGTCGGTGGCGTCAAACACCGCATTCCACACCGCCAAGCCTTTATGGCGCAGTTCTTCAATCTCGTGCACCAAGATGATCGAATTGCGAATCAAAATGCCCACCAAGGCCAGCACGCCCAGAATGGCCACAAACCCCAAAGGCGCGCCGGATAAAAGCAAAGCCCCCACCACGCCGATCATCCCCAAGGGGGCTACCGCCAGCACGATAAAGCTGCGCCGGAAGCTTTGCATTTGGGCCATGACAAGTGTGACCATAATCAACAGCATGATCGGCACGACCGCGATGATCGGCGCTTGGCTTTCGGCACTGCTTTCGGCAGAGCCTGCCACCTCGATGCTATAGCCTTGCGGCAGGGTGGCGGCGAAAGCGTCAATCGCGGGTTGCAGGTCTTTGGTGATGGTGGCGGGTTGGTCTTTGGTCACCACGGCGGCTTTCACCGTCACGGTTGGCACGCGGTTGCGTTGCTGGATCAGGGGTTGTTCCAGCGTCCATTCCAGACTGGCGAAAGAGGTGAGCGGGATGGGTTGCCCCGCCGCATTGCCCAATTGCAGGTTCTGCAACGAGGTGATGGATGACCTATCCCCCGCACTGCCCCGCGCCACCACGTCGATCAGCGTTTTGCCATCGCGCAGTTCGGTGACAGTCACGCCGTCAAACAACGTATACAACGCCTGCGCCACATCGGTTTGCGTGACACCCAATTGGCGCAGCTTGTCTTGGTCTAACACCACGCGCGCGACACGGGCGGGTTCGTTGTAATTTTGGGTAATCATGCCCAACCGCGCATCGCTGGCCAGCACGGCTGACAGGTCGCGGCCCAGATCGCTGACCTTGTTCACATCAGGCCCTGACAGGCGGTACTGCACCGGCTTGCCAACCGGCGGCCCCAGTTCCAGAAACTTCGCGTAAAGATCGACCCCCGGCAGGGTTTTGGCATAATCGCCGACCGCCGCCTTCAAAGAATCACGCGCCGCCAAATCGGGCGTCATCACGACGATTTGGCCGAAATTGTCAGACGGGGTGACGGAGTCAAACGCCAAGATAAAGCGCGGGGCGGGGCGGCCGACATAGGTGCTCCAATAAGACGCCTCTTTGCGGGTGGTCAGCCATGTGTCCAGATTGGTCATCACGTCATCCGTGGCTTGAAAGCTGGCGTTCTTGCGCAGGGTGATGTCGATGATCAGCTCAGGCCGGTCAGATGTGGGGAAGAACTGGCTTTCCACAAAGCGCAGCCCGTAAAGCGAGCCTGCAAACATCGCCACCGTCACCGCCACGGTCAGCCACTTTGCCCGCATCACCCCGCGCAACAGCGCGTGGAAAACGCGGCGCACCCAGCCCGGTTCGGCGGCGTGGTGTTTCATGGTTTTGGGCAGGAAAGTATAGCCCAAGATCGGCGCGAACAGCACCGCAACAACCCAAGACAACAGCAGCGCGATCACGATCACATAAAACAGCGAGATCGTATATTCCCCCGCCGAAGAGGTGTTCAGGCCAATCGGAATAAACCCTGCCATCGTCACCAAAGTGCCTGTCAGCATGGGAAAGGCGATCGACGACCACGCCGCACTCGCCGCCTTTTGCAGGCTTTCGCCCACTTCCAGCCGTGAGATCATGGTTTCAATCGAGATCATCGCGTCATCCACCAACAGCCCCAAGGCGATGATCAAGGCACCCAGCGAAATGCGCTGAAGGGTGATGCCCATCATATCCAGCACCACAAAGGTCAGGGCCAGAACCAAGGGGATCGTCATGGTCACCACCAAGCCCGCCCGCACGCCAAGCGATACAAAGCTGACGCCCAGAACGATCACCACCGCCTCGACCAAAGCGCGCAAGAAGTGGTTGACCGATTCTTCCACCACGGTGGGTTGATCGGCCACTTTGTGCAGGTCAATGCCAACGGGCAGGGTCGGGGCCATCTGTTCCATCACATGGTCCAAAGCTGCCCCGAAGTGCAAAATATTCGCACCGGCCCGCATCCCCACGATCAGCGCGATGGCGGGTTTGCCGTTGTAGCGATACAGCGCCTTGGCGGGGTCTACATAGCCCGCCGTCACCGTTGCCACATCAGACAAGACAAAGAACGTATCACCCACCCGCAATGTGGTGGCCGCCAGTTCCTTGGCCCCCGTAAAGCTGCCCGACACCCGCACCGTCACCTTTTCGCCCGCCGTGCGGATCACGCCAGACGGCACAATGGCGTTCTGGCTGGACAGGGTGTTCAGCACCGCCGCCGCATCTAAGCCCAGCGAGGCCAGCTTGCGGGCGGAAAACTCCAGATAGATCACAGGGTCTTGCGTGCCGACCAGATCAGCCTTGCCCGTATCGCCCAGTTGCAACACGGCGTCTTGCACGGTTTCGGCCCAACGCTTCGCCTCGGATGGGGTGAAGCCGTCATAGGTGAAGGCGTAGATATTGCCAAAGACATCGCCGAAGTTGTCGTTAAAGGCGAAGCCTTTGAACTCTTTAGGAAAGTCGTGGCTGATGTCGCCCATCATATTGCGCACGCGCTGCCATGTGGCCGCCACGGCGGGGGCTTTGGTTTCGGCGGTCAGTTCCACATAAACCGTTGCCACACCGGGCGCGGTTTCCGAGCGGGTGAATTTCAGGTTCTCAAGCTCTTGCAGCTTCTTTTCGATGCGCTCGGTGACTTGGGTGACGGTTTCTTGCGCCGTGGCCCCCGGAAGGGCGGCTTGGATGATCATGGTTTTGACAGTGAAAGAGGGGTCTTCCTCGCGGCCCATTTGTGTATAGGCAAAGGCCCCTGCAACGACCGAAACAAGCATCAGATACCAGATCATCGACTTATGGCGCAGCGCCCAGTCTGACAGGTTAAAGCGCATCAGTTTGCCCCCTCGTCGCCAATGAGGCTTATAGCGGCCCCGACTGTTTGCCCTTCGGTTAGCGCGTTCACCCCGCGCACCACGATTTCATCGCCCGCACTTAGGCCGCTGGTCACGACCACGCGGTCATCTAAAGCGGCACCTAGGGTCACAGACACACGGGCAACCTTGCGCCCCTCGCCCACGCGCCAGACCTGCGGGGCGTCTTGCGCGCCCGTCAGGGCCGTTTGCGGCACTGTGATCACCGACAGGCTTTGCGCTGCCAAGCGCGCCGAAATCAGGCTGCCCAGACGGTAGGTGGGCGGTGGATCAGCCAAGCTTAGGTGAATGCGCCGACTGCGGGTGCCGGTACCTGCCGAAGGATCAATGCGCACCAGTTGGCCGCTGATGGCCGCGCTGCCACGGCCTGTCACCGCAAACCCATCGCCCAAGTGCATCAGCGACAGGGATTCGGGCGGCACATCCAACACCGCCTCGCGGCCTTTTAGCCCCGCAAGCGTTAAGATCGGGGTGCCAACGGACACAACCGTGCCCGGATCGACCAAGGTCGCCGTCACCACCCCATCCATCGGCGCGATGAGGGCGCTGTAGCTGGCGGCATCCGTGGCGCGGGCCAGATCGGCCTGTGCGGCAACAACGCCCGCCTTGGCCGTATCTAACGCTGCAAGCGCTTGTTCTTGCTGTGCCGACGAAGCCACACCGCGTTTGGCCAATTCTTGCACGCGATCAAAGCTTTGCTGGGCAAACAGCCCCCGCGCGGTAGCGCCTTGCAGGGCGGCTTGGGCGGCGGACAAATCCTCATCTAGGGTGACTTGGTCTAATGTCGCCAGAACCGCGCCTTTCGCCACCGTGTCACCCGTGGCCACCGCCAAGGTCGCAACGCGCCCAAGGGTCAGAAAAGCCAGCGTGCTGGTCACTTGCGCTTCCACCGTGCCGGTGAAGCTGCGGGTTTGGGCCGCCCCTAGGGTGACGATCTGCGACACGACAGGGCGCGGCGCATCGACCACGGGCGTTTGGGTTTGCCCAAAGGCGGGATGGGCGAGCAGGGCGAAGATCAAGCTAAGAAAGCGCATCACTCACCCTTTTCCATCAAGGCCACGCTGCGGCCGGGAAACAAAAGCTGCGAGCCATCGGTGACCACAATATCCCCCTCCGTCACCCCGCCCGACAGCGTGATCGTATCGCCGCCATAGGCGCTGACGGTGACGGGCACTTGGGCAACGCGCAGCGCCGCTGGGTCTACCTTCCAAACCGCAGGCTGGCCTGCTGCCGAACTTAGCGCGGCCCATGGCAAGGTGATGGCGGGCGGTTGAGGCACGTTCAGGCGGCCCACAACGGCCGTGCCAAACACCACGCCTGCGGGCGCATCGGCATCCAGCTTGGCCTTGACCACAACCGCGCCGGTATGAGGATCAACGAGAGGCGAAACCTCGGTGATCGTGCCGGTCAGGGTCAGGTCGGGCTGGTCAATCGGCGTCATGGTCACGGGGTGGCCCAAGAGAACCTCAAGGTCCACACCGTCGGGTGCGTTGAACACGCCTTTCAGCCCGCCACTGGCGGCGATGGTTAAAACCCTTTGCCCCGGATTGGCGACATCGCCCGGATCGGCCCAGCGCGCCGTGACCGTGCCATCGGTGGGCGCGCGCAGCACGGTGTTGTCTTGCACCGTACGCGCCTTGGCAACCTGCGCTGCGGCTTGGTCGTGGCTGGCTTGGGCGGCGAATAGGGTCTTGGTGGTGGTGTCAACATCGGCCCGCGTGCCCGCCCCGCTTTTCAGCAAACCTGTGGCGCGGTCATTGGCCTGCAGCGCCTCACGCAGGGCGGCGTCTGCGCCGTCAAGCCCCGCCAAGGCCGCGCGCAACGCGGCGTCGGCCTGCGTCGGATCAACCCGCGCAAGGTCTTGGCCTGCCACCACCACGTCACCCTCTTGCACGACAATAGAAATCACGCGCCCACCTTGGGGGAAGGCCACGGGAAAGGCGTTGACGGCTTGCAACGTGCCGGTCAGCGCCACCTCTGACGGCAGGCTGGTCAAACGGGCGGTGACAGTGTGAACCGAAAGTGGCTCTGCCAAGGCTGCGGGGGCACAAACTGCAAAGGCCAAGGCGAAAAGGATGCTGCGCATGTGTAAATCTACGATTTGAGAAAAGGCGAGGAAAACGAATCAACAAGATTATGGTTAACAAACCTTAGAATTAACTTTCGCGCAAGTGTTACGAATAAAAAGTTAAGACACAGCGCGCAACAACGACAAACCTGCCTATCTGTTCAGCACCTCACCCCGCTAAGCGCAAATCAGCGGCCTGACAGGGCTTGGCGTAAAACCGACAGCGGGGATCACAGCCAAAGCAAAAGGGCCTAGGCATTTCTGCCTAAGCCCTTGAATTTCATGGTGGACCCGGAGCGATTCGAACGCCCGACCCTTAGATTCGTAGTCTGATATTTCGTTGTTTTCCTTGCGTTGCGCGGGCTTGCATAGAGTTACTTTTTCCCTTGATTTACTGAGGGATAACGCACAACTTTAGTTGCACCGGGTTGCACCAAGTTTCGGCTTCGGTGGTAGCCCGGTGGTAGCCGGTGGTAGCCCGGTGGTAGCCACAAATGGGGGCTTTTGATGGCCGAAAAGAAGAGAATCGGGAAGGTGATGGTTGACGCGCTTAAGCCCAAGGCTGAGCGCTTTGTTGCATGGGACACGGAGGTTCCCGGCTTTGGGGTTCGCGTGTATCCGCAGGGCCGAAAGGTCTATCTGTTGAAGTATCGGGTTGGCGGCGGGCGAAGCGGGCGTGTTCGTTGGGCGCTTATCGGCAACCATGGCAGTCTTACCCCGGACCAAGCGCGTGATATTGCCCGGCGCTGGGCGGCTGACGTTGCGCAAGGTGGTGATCCGGCAGGGGTGCGGGAAGATCAGCGCAAGGCTCCCACGGTTTCAGAACTGTTGGACAAATACCTTAAGGACCACGTTAAGGTTCGAAACAAGCCCAGCACCCAAGCGGCAGTGACCGATCTGGTGGAACGGGTTATTCGCCCAGCGCTGGGCAAGCTTAAGGCGGCAGAGCTGGCGCGAACCGACGTTGCCCGCTTTCATTCGGGCCTATCGGAAAGCCCAACCACGGCAAACCGGGCGCTTGCCGCACTTTCAAAGGCTTGCAGCTTGGCGGAAGTTTGGGGTTATCGGCCCGGCCATTCGAATCCGTGCATTCGGGTTGAGCGGTTCAAAGAAACCTCGCGCGAACGCTTCTTATCAGCCAAAGAATTTGCCGTCTTGGGCGAGGTGCTTATCCGCGCAGAACATCAGGCCCTGACCTTCACGGACAAGCGCGGGAAAGTGCAGAAGGTTAGGGCCAATGCAGAGGCCATTCGGGCCCTGCGGCTGGCAATTTTCACGGGGATGCGCAGTGGCGAAGTCTTGGGCCTGCGCTGGGAATATCTGGACATAGAAGCGGGCGTTGCAAACCTCCCTGATTCCAAGACCGGCAAAAAGATCGTGCAACTTCCCGCGCCCGCACTTGAGGTGATCGCAGGGGCTGAACGGCCCGAAAATGGCAAGGGCTTTGTGATCCGGGGCGGCAGAACAAAAGACGCGGAAACGCCCTTGGTCAATATCGCGAAGTCTTGGAACGCGGTGCGCGTGGTGGCCGGTCTGGCAGACGTGCGCCCCCATGATCTGCGCCACGCCTTTGCCTCTGTTGCGGCTTCGGGCGGGGCTTCCTTGCCGGTAATCGGTGCGCTTCTTGGACATACGGAAGCCAAGACAACGCAACGCTATGCCCACTTGTCAAATGACCCGTTGAAGGCGGCGGCAGGGCTTATTGCCGGGCGGATTTCTGAGGCGATGAAGGCCCCCACGGGCGGCGCGGACGTGGTGCAGATCAAGCGCAAGGGATAGTGCCGCGCTCAAAGCCAAGCTGCGCTCGAAAGTACAAACCCCGCGCCCCGCATAGGGCAAGGGCCTGTCGCGTTGGCGCAGCGGTGCTGGCCGGGCCACGAAAGCAAGGGCTGGGAAGGCTTAGCGCTGGGCTTATCGGGTTTAGGCAGGCGTCTTGGGGTTGAGGCCCCCCCCCTATTGGGTCCTTCCACGGCCCCCCAGTGTATACGGGCGGCAAGGGGCATATGTTGGGCGGTGGTTAACTATACCAAAAGCCTAAACTTGCCCTAACCTTTCGGCGCTTGGGGGTTTAGTGCAATGGCGCACTCAAAGGGCCAGCCGTGCCCGGCAGATCGCCTTGAGCGGGAGTCGGTTGAAAGGTAACAAAATCAAAACTGTCTGTTACCTGTTTTGTTACCTGATACCCCACAAAAAAGAGCACCTATTCAATAGGTTACAAGAAAGGTAACAAAGTAACAAAGGTAACAGATAAAATGAAGCATTCCCTTTTGGGAAAATCCCGTCAAACACGGCACAAGTCTAAGTATTTCAAGAGGTTGCCGCCCAACCGCACCCTTCAAAATGCACTGAAATAGGGCAAAAAACGCGAAGATTTTCCGCCCCGGCCCCGGCGCGGGGGTGCTGATTTTTCTCTCTTCGGACTCGCGCCGGTTCACTGGCCCAACGCGACAAGCAGGTTTGGTGGCCAATGCCATGAAAGATTGCGACCAGCGCTGAGCACAAGATGTAGGGGGCTAAGCAATGCCTTTATGGGCCTTTCACATTCTCTGTTATCCAAAAAAGCTGTTACTTTTGTTACTTCTGTTACCTGTCCTGTAAGTCCATGAAGATAAAACAAAATGTCGGTAACAGAATTTGCACCCATGTGAAGGCCAGTTTGTTACCTGTTACCTTTTCATGGTCACGGATGCGCGGCCATGCAATCTGGTGGCGCGCGATGGTGTTGGAGGTTGGGGCAGGCGGCAGAGTTTTGAAGGCAAAAGCAGACCAAAATCGTTCGTTTTGCAGCATTTCGCAAACACCAGATGTAGTGGCAGGCTTGAATTAAAGTGGCCTTGTGCCTAGCGTAACCGGGCGCGGCTAGGCTGATCCCCGAAAGCGGGCGACCTCGCACCCCGTTGCCGCGTGTCGATCTTGTGCGAGTGCCTTGCGAGGGGCGCAGTTATGGCAATTGATAAAGAGACGCCAAAGGGCGCACCCTTTGTTTTCCCGCCGATTCGAGCGGGCGCATCAATGGGCTGGCACAGTGAAAGCGCGAGAAATCACCGGGCGCAGACTGGCTGGCTGGAAGGTATGAAAGGCAAGGTTGATAGCCTTATCTTGCCCGAAGTTGTCAAGGCATTTGGTCAAGATAGAACGCATCAAGACCTGCGCAACTTGGCAGACTTTGCTATTTCACGGAAACCGAATTTGCAGTCTTCATTACCCCGGTTCTTTACCAGTCTCGGGGAACTAGGAGCGGATTTCGTCTTTCGCCCTCCCCTATCGATGGACATGGTTGACAGAGTTTTTCCTGCATATGAAACGAAAGAAGTGTTGACCGATTTTGCACCAGACTTTGACCCTCGCAGCTTTCTTCACTTCTGTCTGGATCAAATCGGTTGGCGCGGCGTTCGTGAAGGTTGGGCGATATGTGTTGCCGAATATGACCGCGCGCGCGGTGATGGTGGAATTTTCGCTTGGGTGCCCCCTGACCGATTTGCCGCGCTGTCGGATGATGGCTCGATTGCCTTGCCATATGCGGGGGCCTTAGTTGATCTGAGCGGAACGGCAACCACCAGCACTGGGGCGGATTGTCTTTGGTTTGCTCTGTCACGCGATCTTGAGCAATTCGTGGCAGGCCAAAACAATACCGGCGGCCCTAGGGGGCGTGACAAGGTTGGAAAAGAAGTGAGGGCGCAAAAGGCTCTGGGAGGTTTACACCATGATCGACCAAAGGCCCGCTTGACCAAGACTGACGCATGCGTTGCCTTGGAATGGGTAGGTTTTGGAAAGAATGCACAAAATCGAATTTGGGATAGAGGCGCGCCAGATGAATGGAAGCAAAGCGGGCGCGTTGCAGCAGGAGTTGAGCGAATTTCGATTGATGAATTGAAGCAAGTGTTAGCGTGCAAGTTTAATTAAACCCCCTCAGTTTTTGGAATCGGGCCGTCTATTTGCGGCGCTCTTGCTTGGTCAATCTAGCCGCACATTCAAACGGCTAGGAGCATATCAATGCAAGAAACTCTCAACCCCGACCGGCTACTTACCCGGTCTGAGGTTCATACCGCCTTTGGCCTAACCCAACGTTTTCTTGAGGTGGCTGCGGTGCGCGGGGACGGCCCGCCGATGGTTAAGATTGGGCGCTCTGTGCGCTATCTGGTCGCCGATCTGCGCACTTGGATTGAAGCCCGTCGCGTCAATTCGACCTCTGACAAGGGGGCCGCAGCATGAGGCAAGCGGAAGGCTGGGACGGCTTTAGCCTGAAACAACATATCGAAGACGCGCAAAACACGGCGGCGGACGCGCTTGATGTTGCGCAAACGGCCTGCACCGAATTGGAGGTTCTGCGGGACGAGATAGCAGAGCTGCGGCGCGCCGTTGGCCTGCCGGTCGCCGTGGATTACGATCTATGAGCGCCGCACAAGACATCACGCTGGCGCTGGGCGGTGAATGGCGGGCGGGGTCTGGCCTTGCGCCCTGCCCTGTCTGCCAACCTGAGGGGCGCAAGGATCAGAGGGCGCTTTCGTTGTCTGAAAGGGACGGGCGGCTGTTGGTGCATTGCCACAAGGCCGGTTGCGCCGTGTTGGCAGAATTGCAGGCACGGGGTTTGGTTGCGGGCCGGGGCGGGCCGGTGGTGCCGCCTGACCCCAAAGAGGCCAAGCGCAAGCGGGCGGAAGAGGAGCGGCGCGAAGCCCAGCGCCTGAATTCTGCCCATGATCTTTTCGCGGCTTCTGTGAGTTGCGAAGGAACGCCCGCGCAAACCTACCTTGAGGGGCGCGGGATTGTCGGGCTGCGATTCGCCAAAATGCGCAACACTCTGCGCTTTCATCCTGCCGCCCTGCACTCTCCAAGTGGACTGCATCTGCCCGCCATAGTGGCGCAGATCAGAGGCCCCAATGGCGAGGCGCTGGGGGTGCATCGCACCTTCCTGCGCCCTGATGGAGGCGGCAAGGCGGACGTATCGCCAGCCAAGATGATGCTGGGGCCGTCTTCTGGTGGGGCGGTTCGTTTTGGGCCGGATGCGCAGGTAATCGCCTTAGCGGAAGGAATTGAAACCGCGCTTTCTGTGTCGCTTGCTTCGCGCCTGACTGTCTGGGCTACCCTTTCGACTTCCGGCCTTAAAGGCTTGATCTTACCCAAGCCGCCTGTTGCGGAAGTGGTGATCATTGCCACAGACCATGACGACGCGGGGCTTGCTGCGGCAGAGGTTGCGGCGGGGCGGCTTGAGGCGGAAGGCCGGGCGGTTTCCATCGTTCACCCGCTCAAGCCGGGCGCTGACTTCAATGACGTTCTGCGAGGTGACGCATGAGCGGAGAAGATGAGATTGCCGCGCAAGTGGCAAAAGCTGAGGCTGAAGCCAAGGCCAAGAGGGCTGGCGCTGCGCAGACCGGGAAGGCCCAGCGCGCCCCGAAGGAATACTTCCCGTTCAAGGTGGAAGACGACAGGATTTGGCGCGAAGTGGAAACCGAAGGCGAGGGCGGCGAAACTCGCAAAAAATGGGTCGTGTTCGGTTCGGAAGTAAGAATCTTGGCGCGCACAAGAACGGCAGAGGGTGAGGATCACGGGCGTTTGCTTGAGGTTTTGGACTGTGACGGGCAACGACATATGTGGGCCATGCCCAACGCGCTCTTTGCCGGTTCCGGCGAAGCCTTAAGGGCGGAGTTGTTACGGCTTGGGTTTGAGCCGGTGGCCGGTGTTGGCGGGAAGTGGCGGGATTGGTTGTTCGAATACCTGCTGACCTCGAAGCCTAAAGCCCGGGCGCGCTGCGTCCTCAATATCGGATGGCACGGAACTGCCTTCGTTCTGCCGAATGAAACTATTGGGGCAGGCGCGGGCGCGGAACAGGTGATATTGCAGACTTCCACACCCCTTGATCACGCCTTCCACACTTCAAGCACGCTTGAGGACTGGAAAACTCACATTGCCGCCCCCGCGCTGGGCAATTCCCGCCTGATGATCGCCATAGCGGCCGCATTTGCCGCGCCTCTGTTGGGCCTGACAGGCGAGGAAGGCGGCGGCTTCCACCTTCGCGGCAGCTCTTCTATGGGGAAATCAACTGCGCTTTACGTGGCCGGGTCGGTGTGGGGCGGCGGTGGTGCAGGGGGTTATGTCAAGAACTGGCGCGCAACAGACAACGCGCTTGAGTCCATCTCCGGGCTTCATAACGACGCCCTTCTGTGCCTAGACGAACTCTCGCAGGTGGAACCCAAGGCGGCAGGCGCTGCAGCCTATATGCTGGCAAACGGCAAGGGCAAGGCCAGATCGGGGAAAGATGGGCAGGCCCGCCGGGCGCTTGAGTGGCGATTGATCTTCTTGTCGACCGGTGAAATCGCCCTTGCTGACAAGATCAGGGAAGGCGGTGGCCAGATCGCGGCGGGCATGGAAGTGCGCGTTATCGACTTGCGGGCCGATGCCGGGGCCGGGCTGGGCCTCTTTGAAGACTTGCACGGGGCCGCTGATGCCGCGACCTTCGCGCAAGCCCAGAGGGCGGCGTCAGGGCGTTATTTTGGCACGGCGGCGCGGGCCTTCCTGCGCCATGTTGCCGCCGATCTGGACGCGGTGCGGCTGGAGCTGGGCGAGTTGCGGCGCGCTTTCACGCAAGCCGCCTTGCCTGCCGGTGCCGATGGTCAAGTGCGGCGGGTGGCTGATCGCTTCGCCCTAGTGGCTGCGGCGGGTGATCTTGCATCGGCTTGGGGCGTGACCGGCTGGCCGGTTGGAGCTTCCGGCAAAGCCGCGTTGCGGTGCTTTGCGGATTGGCTGAAAGAGCGCGGCGGGGCTGGGTCTGGGGAAGAAGCTCAAGCGCGGCGGGCGATTGGCGAGGCGATTGAAACCTATGGCGCGGCGCGGTTTCAGAAATGGCACGCCAATGCAGATCGGGCTGTATATTCGCCCCGCTGGGGCTTCGTTAAGACCCATGCGGAAGGCGATGAAACCCTAGAGGCCTTTCAATTCTACATCCTCGCCCCGGCGCTGAAAGAGATTCTCAAGGGGCTGGACTATCGTGGCGTTGTCAAGTTGCTGACTGGCAGCGGGATTGTGCCACAGGGGCCGGAAGGCAAGCCCAACGCCGTCTTTCATGTGCCGAACGCGGGCGAGAAGTACCGCCTCTATCAGATTGATCTAAAGGCCCTGCAAGCCGCTGGGGGGCAAGTCGATGGTTGAGGATGGAGGCGGACCTTGGGAAGAGCTGCGGCGGGCCTATGCTGGCCTGCCTCGCTTTACCGCCTCGCGCGGGCCGGTTGCGCCCCCTGCCGCGCCCGATTGCGCTGCGCTGGGCGATGATCTGGCAACACGCCTTGATCTGGCAGAGGAACGGGCGGCAATCATGGAACATGACGGCGGCTTGACCCGCGCCCAAGCTGAGGCCAGCGCCTTCAAGGCCCATGGCTTGGCCTTGCCAAAGCGCCCCAACGGGTGATCCTGCCGCGCTTCAAACTGATGTAGGGCTATGCCTTCGGGGTGAAGGCCACGCCTGCGCCCAGCGCCGTCTGACCGGACGCAAGGAACTGCACCCCTGCCGTTTCAAGCGCCTTGCGGATAGCCTCTATGGTTTCAAACCGGCCTGATACCGGCCCGCGTGTCGCGTCAATCCGCTGGATGGTTGGATAGCTGATACCGGCTTTGTCTGCCAGATCAGCCGCAGACCAGCCGACAAGAGCGCGCCCCGCCCTGATTTGTTCGCCGTTCATTTGCACCCCTTTGAAAGAAAATCTTGCGCCAATGATAGATTATCTATTGATAGACGGCCTATCCCACTGTATAGATTTTCTATCGAAACCGATGGGAAAAAGCAATGTTTGACCGCGCCAAGATCATGCAAGCTGCTTGGAAGATGGTGCGCCGCGCTGGCACCCGTGAGGCCCTAAGGGTGCGCCTTTCACATGCCTTGCGCAATGCGTGGCAAGACGCGAAAGAGCAAGCCTTGGTTGCGCGGCAGACGACTGCTCGATTTGCCCGGTTCGCGTCTATGAGCTTAGATCAACTGCGCACCGCACTAACCATGACCGAAGGCGCAGATCGTCTTGGCCATGCAGGATTGCGGGACCTTGCCGACCTTCACCGCGCTTTGTCAGACGCCCAGCGCCGCGCCCTTTCAAGTTAATGACAGAAGAGGAAACCCTATGCCGATGAAAGAGACAGAAATCCGGCTGCATGACCTGTTGGGCTTAATAACAGCCGCCGAGGTTCTGGCAGATAGTGTCATTCAATACAGCGACTTTGATCGTTTAGAGGTCCGTAAGGTCAGGGCGCTTTGCCATGTAATCATGGCGGCAGTGCGTGACGGTTCCGGCTTGGCAAGACAATTTGAGGAAGAGGTTGCGCTCTTGAACCGGGGCAAGCCTGAGGCCAAAGCCGAAGCGCTGGCGTAACCGGTCAAAAATTTGCTCGCAGCATAAGTATCGGGCCTTGGGAAGCGCTGGGCACACCCCGCCCCGATCCTAAGGCTTGCGCATTGAGGGCGCTTGGCCTGCCAGTGCCCAAGCCCCGGCCCCAGAACCGCCACGGCCCAAGCCTTAAGCCGGTGCCCCGATAAATCGTCTTGCAGCGATCCAAAGCGGTTTCGAAGCGATTTTCTGTGCGCTGGGCCACGGCCCGTCTTTCACGCAGCACGTATTGCGGTGGTAGCCCGGTGGTAGCCGGGAAAATTTAAGGGCCTAGGCATTTCTGCCTAAGCCCTTGAATTTCATGGTGGACCCGGAGCGATTCGAACGCCCGACCCTTAGATTCGTAGTCTAATGCTCTATCCAGCTGAGCTACGAGTCCACTATGCGGCGGATTTAGACTTAGCGGCGCGCCATTGCAAGGGCGAAAGCGCATCAATCTGCGGCTTCGGCCAACCCAAGCGATTTGGGCAGGCGGATCACGAATTCTGTACCGGCAGAATCGCTGCGCATCAGGTCTAACCGCCCGCCGTGGCCGCGCACCAGTTCGGCGGCGATGGCAAGGCCAAGGCCCGTGCCACCCGCCCGAGTGCCGCCTTGAAAGGCCGCAAACAGATGCTCGCGCGCTTTGGGGGGCAGGCCGGGGCCTGTATCGGCCACGCTGATCCACCAATCGGCCTCTGTCTCGCCACCTTCCAGCGTGATCGTGCCGTCTTGGCCTGTCTGGTCAATCGCCTGACGGGCGTTGCGGATCAGGTTGCCCAAGACGCGGTAAAGCTGTTCGCCGTCAGCGCGAATCATCAAGCCCGGGCTGGCTTGGATCACGCAGCTGACACGACCTGCGGCGGTGAGGCCTTCGCCGTCGACCAGATCTTCCAAGAAAGGCAGCAGCGCAAAGCGGGTCAGGCGGGGTGGGGCCTCTTCGGCCTTGCCAAAGGCCAGTGTCGCTTCGCACAGGTTCACCGCCCGACTGATCGAGTTCACCAGCTTGGGCGCTGCCCTTGCCACGGCGGGGTCGGCGCTGGCTTCGATTCGGTCGGCGAACAATTGCGCCGTGGTCAGGATGTTGCGCAGATCATGGGCGATCTTGGCCACAGCACTGCCCAACTGGGCCAACCGTTCTTTTTGGCGCAGCGCGCCCGTCAGTTGGGTTTGCATGCTTTTGAGCGCCTCTTCAGCCACGCGCAGTTCGACCACGGTGGCGGTCGGGTCAATCACGCGGCGGGCGTCTTCGGGGGCTTGGGCATAGGCCTGCATATGGCGCACCACGCGGCTGATGGGCAGCACCATCAAGCGCCGCACCGCCGTGAACAGCAAAATCGCCGTCACCGCCGAGATCAGCACCGAAAGGCTAAGGATTCGCAACCCATAGTCGATCATCGCCACCTTTAGCGGCCCCGACAGCAGGGTGATTTCAATCAAGATCCCGCCGTCTTGCACCGGATAGCCAATCACGCGGATCACATCGCTTTCAGGCTGCACAAAGGCCAGTGCTGCATCGCGGATCAAGGTCCAAGGCCCTGCCATGCGCAAATCGTAGGTTGCCACGATGGGCGAGGGGATGGGGGATGACAGCGCCAGTTGCCTGATCTGGTCGCGCCGCAGCACCACGTTAAAGACCTCGGCGTTTTTGAGCAGTTCTTCCTCTAGCGCCGGGGATACCATGTCAGGTGCTGCCATCTGCGCCAAAGAGGCAATCTGCGCCTCTTTCAGGCGCACCAGCAGAAAATCAGCCCGAAAGCGCGCCATTGAGGGCACAAAGATCATCACCTCTGCCAACAGCACAAAGGCGACGGTTAGCAGGAAAAACCTGCCGGACAGGGTGTTTAAAAAACCATCTTTACGCCAGATGCGCATGCGATCCCAAGCTTTGGTTAGGCCAGCAGCCTTTGGGCGGCCCTGACCAAGGTCTTGATCCAAGCGCTACCAAAGAGACGCGGGGAAAAATAGGCCCCAGCGGCGCGTTTAGAGATTTCATTGAGCGTTGGATAAGGCGCGACCATGCCCGCGATCGTCGAAAGCTTGACTTTGCCAGCCAGTGCCAAGGCCCAAAGGCTGATCTGCTCGCCCGCGTGCGCGCCCACCAATGTGACGCCGATGGGTCTGCCCTTGACGATCATCAGCTTGATAAAGCCCGCAGTCGTCTGATCGGTAATCGCGCGGTCCATATGGCTGAAGTCCTCGCGCAACACGGTTAAAGCTGTGCCGTGGGTGGCGCGGGCTTCGGCTTCGGTCGCGCCGATCTGCGCCAGTTCGGGTTCGGTGTAGGTGACGCGCGGCAGGGCGGCTTTGGAACGGGCGGGCAGGCCCAGAACCGCTTGGCGCAGCACCAGCCCCGCGTGATAGGCGGCAAGATGGGTGAATTGCGGGCCACCTGCCACGTCGCCAATGGCAAAGACCTTGCGGTTGGTGGTGCGAAGTGAGGCATCTACCACAACGCCGCCGTCTTTCACCTGCACCCCCGCCGCCGCAAGGTTCAATCGTTTGATCGCAGGCGCACGCCCCATGGCGACCAGCAGATGCGAGGCGGCAAGCCGTGAGCCGTCAGACAATGTCACACCAACCCCTTCGCCGTCACGCGCGACGGCAATGGCAGGGCAGCCTTCAAGGATCGTCACCCCCTCGGCGCGCAAACGGTCGGTCACAACCGCCACAGCTTGGGGGTCATCCTGCCCCATCACACGGCTGCGCGCGACCATCGTGACCTTGGACCCAAGCCTAACGAAAGCCTGCGCCATTTCCACCGCCACAGGACCAGCGCCTAAAATGACCAAGGCTTGCGGGCGGGCGGTCAGGGTGAAGATCGTCTCGTTGGTGTAAAAGGGCACCTGATCCAGTCCGGGCAGATCGGGCACGATGGCATGGGCACCCGTGGCAATCACAAAGCGTCGGGCGGTGATGGTTTCGGCCCCCGCCTCAACCCTGTCAGGGCCAGTGAAGCGCGCAAAAGCGCGCAGCACACGCACGCCCAAGGCTTCAAAGCGTTCTTGGCTGTCATGCGGGGCGATCTGGGCTATGGCCTCGTGCACCCGCGCCATGACGGCTGGAAAATCAACGGCAGGTTCAACGCCGCCAACCCCCGCCCCGCCCTGCCGCACTGCCTGCACACGCTTGGCTGCCGCCAGCAGCGCCTTTGACGGCACGCAGCCATAATTCAGGCAATCGCCGCCCATCAACGCGCCTTCGATCAGCGTGACCCTTGCGCCCAGTTGCACAGCGCCAGATGCCAGCACCAACCCGCCAGATCCTGCCCCGATGATACACAGGTCTGTGGAATAGCGCGCCATCTTAGCCCCGCCGTTTGGAGTAAACTTTGATCAACAAAGGCGCCAGCGACAGCGCAGCCAAGCCCAGCAAGGGCAAGCCAAACTCTGGCGTGAACAGAATATGCAAATTGGGATGCTCGCCGCGCGCAAAGACAGCGCCCAAGCCCGCGCCCAACTGGGTATAAATGATATCTGCCGGAATGATGCCGACAAAGGTGGTGATGGCAAAGGTCCAAAACCGCACGCCCACCAAGGCGGGCACGATGTTTGACACCAGCAAAGGCAGCACCGGAATAAGGCGCATCGACAACAGCACCGTCACCTGATGCTCTTTGAGCGCTTGTTGCATCCGCGCCACCGACCCGCCGCGCGTTTCGATCCGCTCGGCCAGTTCATGCCCAAACCCGCTGCGCGCCGCCGAAAAGACGATCACCGCCCCCGTGGTGGCAGCGATCACATTATAAACAACCCCCGGAAACAGCCCAAACAAAAAGCCCCCCGCCATCGCGATCACCGCCGACCCTGGGATCGAGATCACGACCAAAGCGGTGTAAATCACAATAAACCCCACCGCCGTCGCCAGATAATGCTGGTCACGCAGTGCCAAAAGATCGTGGCTGTGCTGCTCTAGCCCTTGCAGGCTGACCAAATGGCGAAAGAAGATAAAGGCCAGCACCGCAGCAAGGGCGATCAGCAAGATCGGCGCGCGGCGCATCAGGCGGGCAGAAAGGGTCTGGGGTAGGGTCATGGGCCTTGTCACTTGTTTGAGGCGCAGTTTGGGGCCATTAGCCGCCAATGGCCAGAGCCTTCGCGGCCACAGGCACAGGTCAGCGCGCAAAGCACCCATTGCCTGCACTTGATGACAGAAATATTGCGGCCTGTCGTTGACTTGTGGGCCAAGCCTCCGTAAAGGACGGCTCTCATGTGTCACCGTCTGACGAATCCGTTGGGGTTCGCGGCGTAGTCTAAGGAAGATCGCGATGAAGCGCACGTTCCAACCGTCGAACCTGGTTCGGGCCCGCCGCCACGGCTTCCGCGCACGTATGGCCACCAAAGGTGGCCGTCTGGTGCTGAATGCCCGCCGCGCACGTGGCCGCAAAAAGCTGTCGGCCTAAGATCGTGCCGGCCCATCAGGGTCGGCTGGTGCAGGCTGATATGACACCGCCGGGGCAATCGGAACTCAGGGATAGTCCTGAAACCGAGCTGTCTGCGGCGGTTTTGTCATGTCTGATCGTGCTGCGTGTGCGCGCCGATTATCTGCGCGCCGCCCAAGGGCGCAAGGCAGGCACCGGCGGGTTTTTGCTGCAAGCGCGCCCGCGAGACGATACCGACCCCAGTGCAAGGGTCGGCTTTACCGCCAGCAAGAAAATCGGCAACGCGGTGTTTCGCAACCGCGCCAAGCGCCGCTTGCGGGCGCTCGCGCGGGAAGTGCTGGCGCCTGATGCCCGCCCCGGTTGGGATTATGTGCTGGTGGCCAAACCCAACGCCACGGTCAGCCGCGACTATAGCCTGCTGCAAGCCGATCTGCGCAGCGCCATAGCCTTGGTGCACAAAGACCGCACATGACCCCCGCCGCTTACATCTTGTCGCTGCCCGTGCGCGCCTACCGCTTGGTGCTAAGCCCCTATGTCGGCCACGGCTGCCGCTATCAGCCCACCTGTTCGGTCTATGCGCTAGATGCGTTGGGCCGCCACGGCGCGCTGAAAGGGGGGTGGCTGGCGATCAAGCGCATAGGCCGCTGCCATCCCTTGGGCGGCAGCGGCTATGATCCTGTACCGGGTGCTGACCCAGAGTATGACGTTAAAGCTTCTCGAAAGTGATGCTGACATCGCCCAAGGTGATGCCGTATTTCATCATATAAGCGCGGTTGTAGGCGCGGGTGTCTGACAACAGCCAAATCCAGTCGTCAAAGCTCACACGGGTCGTGGTGGTCGGCCCGCCCGCCTTGGTGACGGGCAAGTCAATCGTGTACTTCCAATTGAACCGATCCCCGCGCACCTCGCCCTTGGCGACACCGATCACACCGGGGGCCGTGCCCTCCCATGTCGTCTCGCCGGTCTTGTGCAAGGTCCAAACCCGCTGCTCGGTCGATCCGTCCTCATAGACGAAATCTTCCACCAGCTTTAGCTCTTTGCCATCCCACTTGCCGGCAATCTTCACCTCAAACTGGCGGCGTACCGTGCCGAAGCGGTCTTGGAACTGGCCGTGGGCGATGAAATTGCCGTCAAAGAACTTTTCTAGCTGAAACTGGCGGTTCGACAGGCTGGCATCCTTGAACGACGGATGCCCCGTGCAAGACGCCAAAAACGCCAAACTCAGCGACAAGGCGGTGGCCAAACCAAGGCCAAGGGTCAATCGGGTGGCACGCATGGCAAACTCCTTGTGTTTTGATCTGATACGCAGGCCAAAGCCCTTTGGATGCGTTTTCATACTTGCCCAAATATCCCCGCCGGAGGCAGCAACGCCAGCCCCTAGGCAAGCCCCAAACCTTCTGGCAAAACCAAGGGCCAGAGGTGCCCCATGCGCGATGATTTAACCGATTTAGACGACGCTAACGATGATGTGGGTCAAGAAATCCACGCGCTTTTCGAAGGCGCGCCGCAAACGGGTGAATTTCGCAAACTGCGCAAGCGTTTGGTGCGCGATGTGCGCGCGGCGATTGACACTTACGCCATGGCCGAACGCGGGGCGCGCTGGTTGGTCTGCCTGTCGGGTGGCAAAGACAGTTACACGTTGCTGGCCATCCTGACCGAATTGCAATGGCGCGGGCTTTTGCCGGTGGATCTGTTGGCCTGCAACCTTGATCAGGGCCAACCCGGCTTTCCCGCCACCGTCTTGCCGCAGTTTCTAACCGCCAAGGGCGTGCCGCACCGGATCGAATATCAAGACACCTATTCCATCGTCACCGCCAAAACCAAGCCGGGCGGCACGATGTGCACCATGTGCTCGCGCTTGCGGCGCGGCAATCTGTACCGCGTGGCCCGCGAAGAGGGGTGCTCGGCGGTGATCTTGGGCCACCACCGCGATGACATTCTGGAAACCTTCTTTATGAACCTGTTTCACGGCGGCAGGCTGGCGACAATGCCGCCCAAGCTGTTGAATGAAGAAGGCGATTTGCACCTGTGCCGCCCCTTGGCCTTTGTCGCCGAGGCCGATTGCGACGCCTTTGCGCGGGCGCTGAATTACCCCATCATCCCCTGCGATCTTTGCGGCAGCCAAGAAGGTTTGCAGCGCGCGCAGGTCAAGAAATTGCTGGATGACTGGGAACTCCGCAGCCCCGGTCGCCGCCAGATCATGTTTCGCGCTTTGATGAACGTGCGCCCGTCGCACCTTGCTGACCCTGCCCTGTTCGACTTCGCCGGGCTTACGCGGAGTTTGGGCGAATTTGCCGAAAATCCTCCGCATTTAGGGCAGGTAGATTAAGCTTCGCTTCGCACCCTACCCCTAGCCTTGGCCCGTGACGATCTGCCACGCGCCTTGGTTGGAGTTTGCGATGCCCCCCCTTTCCGCTTGGAACACTGACCTTGCGCGCAGCGTTAAGGCCCAGCACAGCACTTTGGAACAGGCCCTGCGCCTTGGCCAGATCCGCGCGCATTTTCAGCCGCAAATCTCGGCCCAAACCGGCGCGCTTACGGGGTGTGAGGCGCTTGCGCGCTGGCACCACCCCACGCGCGGCCTGCTGTCACCCGCCGCCTTTCTGCCGCAGTTTGACGCCTGCGGCCTGACCCGCCGCTTGGGCGAAGTGATGGTGCAAAACGCCCTCACCGCCCTGCGCGATTGGGACAGGGCGGGGGTTCATCTGCCCATGGTGGCGGTGAACTTCACCCAAGCCGACCTGACCCGCCCGCATTTGGCCAGAATTTTGGCGTGGGAGCTTGACCGCTTCGCCCTGCCCCCCGCCCGCCTGACGGTCGAGATTTTGGAAACTGTCCCCCACGGGCTGGCGCAAGACGGGGTGGTTGCCACAGTCGCGGCCCTCGCCCGTATGGGATGCGGCGTTGATCTGGATGATTTTGGCACAGGCCATGCCACAAGCGCAGCTCTTCAGCGTTTCGCCATTGGCCGCATAAAGCTGGATCGCCGCTTTGTCGCCGGTATAAACCGCGACCCCTACCTGCAAAGGGATGTCGCAGCGATTGTCGCAATGGCTAAAGCAAAGGCGATGCAAACCGTGGCCGAAGGGGTGGAAACGCCCGCAGAACGCGCAACGCTGGCAGCTTTGGGCTGTGACGCCTTGCAAGGGTTTCACATCGCCCCGCCCATGTCAGCAAACGCCATGGCGCGGTGGGTGGCCCAGAATTTTGCCCCATCCCCCTGTCTTGGCATGACAGGCTAAGCCGCCATTTCCTCCGTTTTTCCCCAATCATGTGCCTTGATACCATTCAAGCAGCCCGACTTGTGCCAGCGCAGGGCCAAATGCTGTGAAACCGCTTGACCTTTCATCCCCCCTGTCGTTGAAGGTCGCCCTAAACAGCTTAGAAATGGCGGATGTCCCGATGGACGATCAGAACAAGAATCTTCTCCTTGCAACCGTGTTGTCGGCCGTGGTCATCCTGATCTGGTTCGTGGCCGGACCGATGCTGTTCCCAACGTGGTTCCCCAGCGACAAACCGGCGCTGACAGCGCTTCCTGCCGAAACGGCAACCACCGCCGCGACGCCCACCGTGGCCGATGGTGCCACCACCGCCCCCGCGCTGACGGCAACCGCTGAACCCCAAGCCCCGCGCCTGACGGTGGATACGCCCAAACTGTCGGGCTCTATCTCGATGCTGGGCGGGCGGATCGACGATCTGGCGCTTAAGACCTATCATGAAACGGTCGACCCGACCTCGCCCACGGTGCAGCTGCTGTCGCCGGTGGGCAAGGACAAGCCCTATTATGCTGTCTTCGGCTTTGCCCCCGGCAACGGCCTGACCGAGGCTGATGTGCCCGGCGCAAAGACGCAGTGGGCCCTGACCAAAGGCGGCACGCTGTCGCCTGACCAGCCCGTGACGCTGACGTGGAACAATGGCAAGGGCCTGACCTTCACCCGCACAATTTCGGTGGATAAGGATTTCCTGTTCACCGTCACCGATCAAGTCGCCAACGCTGGCACGGTCGAGGCGCGCTTGGCCCCCTACGGCATCATCGCCCGCCACGGCCTGCCTAAGATGGAAGGCGTCTACGTTGTGCACGAAGGCCCGGTTCGCCGGATTGACGGCGATCTGGAAGAATCAAAATACAACGGCATGGTGAAACTGGCCGACTTTGAAGGCGCCAAGGGCGAAGCGGTCGAGTCTAAGGGCGATGGCTGGATCGGCTTTACCGACCATTACTGGATGACCACCCTGATCCCAGAACAGGGCAAGCCCTTTACGGCCGTCACCAAATACACCCCCACCGCCGACATCTATCAGGCCGAGGTGCGCCAACCCCTGATGACAGTCGCCCCCGGGGCAACGGCGCAATCCACTATCCGATTGTTTGCTGGTGCAAAAGAGTGGGAGACGATTTCCAACTACGAAAACAACCCCGGTTGGCTGTCACGCCTGTTCGGGGCCAAGATCAACCCAGACCAAATCGCGATCCCGGGATTCATCGATTCAATCGACTGGGGCTGGTTCTTCTTCTTGACCAAACCGATTTTCTTCGTGCTGCACCTGATGCACCAAGCCTTGGGCAATATGGGGCTGGCGATCATCGGCCTGACCTTCATCTTAAAGCTGCTGGTTCTGCCTTTGGCGTACAAAAGCTACGTCTCAATGGCGCGCATGAAAGAACTTCAGCCCGAGATCGAAGCGCTGAAGGAAAAAGCCGGCGAGGATAAGGCCAAGCTGCAAAAAGACATGATGGCGCTGTATAAGGTGAAAAAGGTCAATCCGGCAGCAGGTTGCTTGCCAGTGTTTTTCCAGATTCCAATCTTCTTTAGCCTGTACAAAGTGATCTACGTCACCATCGAACTGCGCCAATCGCCGTTCGTGGGCTGGATCAACGACCTGTCGATGCCCGACACCTCGTCACTGTTCAACTTCTTCGGGTTGCTGCCATGGGCGGTGCCAGATGCAACTAGCATGCTGCACACCGTGTTTATTGGCCTGTTGCCGATCTTGTTGGGTATTTCAATGTGGTTGCAGCAAAAGCTAAACCCCGCCCCCGCCGATCAATCGCAGGCGCAGATCATGGCGTGGATGCCGTGGATCTTCATGTTCATGCTGGGCCGCTTTGCGTCTGGTCTGGTGCTGTACTGGATCACCAACAACACAATCACCTTCGCCCAACAGTATATCATCATGTGGAGCCATGGGCGGCGGCCGGATATTTTTGGCAATATCAAAGCGGCGGTGAAAAAACCTGCGCCCAAAGCGGCCAATAGCCCCAAAGCGCCGAAAAAATGACAGGGCATACAGCCCAAACCATGCGGTCCCAAACCCAAGACAACGGACGCGAGGTTCTCGCGTCCGTTGCGTTTTGCGCGGGGCCCCTATTTGACGGATGGAATGAGAGATGAGCCTGACTTTCCCCTTGGCCGAAGAGCCAGAGTTTGAGCCGAAGGAAAAGGGCCGTCTGCTGTTTGCGGGGCCGGTAGATTTCCTTAAGGGCGTTGTCGCGATGGTGCACATGCCGCCCGCCGATCGGTTAGAGGTGTGCTTTGCAGGCCGATCCAACGTGGGCAAGTCTAGCCTGATCAACGCTTTGACCGGGCGCAAAAACTTGGCGCGTGCATCCAACACGCCGGGGCGGACGCAAGAGATCAACTTCTTCACCTTGGGCGAAGAACGCTATCTGGTTGACCTTCCAGGCTATGGCTATGCCGAAGCGCCGGTGGCTGTGGTGGCCAAATGGCAAGCGCTGTTGAAACAGTACCTTGCGGGCCGCCAAACCCTGCGCCGGGCCTTTGTGCTGATTGACACACGGCACGGTGTGAAAGATGTGGACGAGGAAATCTTAACACTGTTGGACAAATCCGCCGTGACGTTTCAGGTGGTGATGACCAAGGCCGACAAAGTCAACGCCGCCACGCGCGAGGCGAACATCGCCCAAGTGCAGGCCGCGTTGAAGAAACATCCGGCGGCATACCCTGAGATTGTTCTCACCTCATCCGAAAAGGGGGAGGGGATTGAATCTCTGCGCGCGATCATCGCTGGCTTGGAATAAACTTACATGGCTGACCCAATTTTTCTGCGAAAAATCAAGAAAACGAATTTTCGACGAAAATTCGAGTTTAGATTTTTCGCAGAAAAATCGTGGCTCAAACGTGCTGCGCGCCGTTAACTTGCAGCTCAGACCCTGAAATATAGCTCGACTGGTCTGAACACAAAAACCAAATCGCATCCGCCACTTCGCGCGGTTGGCCAAGCCGGTTCATCGGCAGTTTTTCGACGATCTTGTCGGTTCCCGGTGACAGAATCGCGGTTTCAATCTCTCCGGGTGCAATCGCATTAACCCGCACGCCCAAGGGGCCAAAATCATGCGCCATCTCGCGGGTCAAAGCAGCAAGCGCCGCTTTTGACGTTGCATAGGCCGCCCCTGCAAACGGGTGTACCCGACTGCCCGCGATAGAAGTCACATTGACCACTGATCCCTTAGCCGCCGACAATTCGTTCATCAAACCCCGCGCCAAGACGATCGACGCGAAAAAGTTCACATGGAACACCTGCCCCCACGTGCGCAAATCGGTTGTCAGCGTCGACAGACGCGCGCCGCCCGGACCTTTGGGGCTGATGCCCGCATTGTTCACCAACGCATCCAACCGACCATTGACCTTGGCCTTGATCACCTCAAGGGCTGCTATCGTCTTGTCAGGGCTGGCAAGGTCAATTTGGATATGATTCTCTTCCCCGCCCGGCCAAGGGCAGCGCGGGTCAAAGGGTTGGCGCGAACAGGTCAGCACGCGCCAGCCTTCGGCTGAAAAGCGCTTGACGGTGGCGTGCCCGATGCCGCGCGAGGCACCTGTCAGAACTAGGGTTTTTTGATATGTCATGGTGACCATAGTATCCAAGCCGCACCAAAGGGCAAGGTGCTTGGCAGGGCAACGCTTCTGCCGTAATTGAGAGGTCAGAACCCGGAGATCTCCCGATGAAAGCCCAAACCGTTAGCCGCGAAGAAGCCCTTACCACCGCCCGTCTTTTGTCAGAAACCCTGCCCCACCTGCTGCGCTTTTCGGGTGCTGTGGTGGTGGTAAAATTCGGCGGAAATGCCATGGGCGACGATGCCGCCATGGCAGAATTCGCGCGCGACATTGTTTTGATGCGGCAGGTTGGTGTCAATCCGGTGGTCGTGCATGGCGGCGGGCCGATGATTAACGAAATGCTCAATAAACTGGGCATCAAATCTGAATTCGTGCGCGGCAAGCGCGTGACCGACAAGGCCACGGTGCAGGTGGTTGAAATGATCCTGTCGGGGCTTGTGAACAAACGCATCGTTCAGGCGATTATGGATGCGGGCGGGCGGGCTGTGGGCATTTCGGGCAAGGACGACGACCTGATGGTCTGCGTCGCCGATGACCCTGAACTGGGCTATGTCGGGCGACCGGTCGAGATGAATGTGCAAGTGCTGCGCGATCTTTACAACGCTGGCATCATTCCGGTCGTCGCCCCCGTGGCCACCGGCATGGCCGATAACGAAACCTTCAACGTCAACGGCGATACGGCGGCGGGGGCCATCGCAGGGGCTTTGCAGGCCGACCGTTTGCTGTTGTTGACCGATGTCGCAGGCGTGAAAAACGCTGCGGGCGAGGTGATGACCAACATCACCCCCGATGAAATCCGCGCCATGATTGCCGATGGCACGATTGCGGGGGGAATGATTCCCAAGACGGAAACGGCGCTTATGGCCTTGGATCAGGGCGTGCGGGCGGTGACAATTCTTGACGGGCGCTTGCCAAATGCGGCGCTGTTGGAACTGTTCACCGATCACGGCGCTGGCAGCCAGATCCGCTCGACCGAACCACGCGTCAAACCGCGCGTGCGGCGCTGATGGCAGAGCAGGTTCAAGCCGCCCTTGACCCGCATTATCTAGAGGTGCTGGGCGGCTTTGCTGTCGAACCGGGCGAAGCGGGCTTTCCCGCAGGAACCCGCACGCTTTTGATGATTGGCCCGAAAGAACCCGGTTTTTGGCCGCATCTTCAAACCCAACCCGAATGGGGCGAGGCGCATCCGGTAGACCGCTGGTCGCGCCGCGTGATCGGGCGGGTTGCGTGCGATTTGGGGGCGAAGGCGCTGTTTCCATTTGGCGGGCCGCCTTATCAGCCGTTCTACTCTTGGGCTTTGCGCACGGGGCGGGTGTGGGACAGCCCGGTCAAGCTGTTGGTGCACGCCACGCAGGGCCTGATGGTCAGCTTTCGCGGGGCCTTGGCGCTGCCGCAGACGCTGCCCCTGCCCGCCCCCGCCGTGCAGCCCTGTGGCACCTGTGCCAAGCCCTGCCTGACCGCCTGCCCTGCAACGGCACTGACGGGCGCAGGCTATGATGTGCCGCGTTGCCACGCCCATCTAGATGACCCCGCAGGGGCTGCGTGCCTGAATGGCGGCTGTCTTGTGCGCAGCACTTGCCCCGCAGGGGCAGGCTATGCAAGGATGCCCTCTCAGTCCGCCTATCATATGAGGCAGTTTCACCCATGAAGCGTCTAATCCTGACACGCCATGCCAAGTCTAGCTGGGACGATCCAGCCACCCCCGACCATGACCGGCCCCTGAACGAACGCGGCAAAGCTGCGGCGGCAGAGCTGGGCGTGTGGCTGGCCTCGCGCGGCTATGTGCCCGGCGAAGTGCTATGTTCAGACGCGATTCGCACGCGCGGCACATGGTCGGGGCTGGCCCCTGCCTTGCCCGGCACGCCGATTTTGCATCTGAAGCCGGCGCTGTATCACGCCGGCCCCGATGTCATGCTGGCCGTGCTGCGCCACGCCACGCAAGATTGCGTGATGATGATCGGCCACAATCCGGGCATATCCGAATTCGCCGCGCGTTTGGTGGCCCATGCGCCGCTGCACGAAGACTTCGCCCGTTATCCCACGGGGGCCACATTGGTGTGCGATTTCATTGCGGATCGGTGGGAAGATGTCAGCTTTGGCGGGGCCACGGCGGTGGACTTTGTTGTTCCCGCCGAAGTGATCGCCTAAAGGAGTTGGATGGGCGCTATGCGCCCATCCGCCCTAGTGGCCTAATATCTGGCTTAGAAACAGCTTGGTGCGGTCAGATTTCGGCTGGGTGAAGAAGGTCTTTGGATCGTTCTGTTCAACAATC
The DNA here is from genome assembly GCA_903873585.1 of uncultured Rhodobacterales bacterium. GTDB lineage: Bacteria > Pseudomonadota > Alphaproteobacteria > Rhodobacterales > Rhodobacteraceae > Stagnihabitans. The sequence goes on along the minus strand of CAIQOV010000010.1, from coordinate 10,749 downwards.
TGGCCTTGATCCATAAAGATCACCCGATCGGCCACCGCTTGGGCAAAGCCCATCTCGTGGGTGACGCACAGCATCGTCATACCCTCTTTTGCCAAGTCGATGATGGTATCGAGCACTTCTTTGATCATTTCAGGATCAAGGGCCGAAGTCGGCTCATCAAACAGCATGATACGCGGCTTCATGCACAAAGACCGCGCGATGGCCACGCGCTGTTGCTGGCCGCCCGACAATTGGCTGGGGTATTTGTGCGCCTGTTCAGGGATTTTGACCTTGGTCAGAAAATACATCGCCGTCTCTTCGGCGTCTTTCTTGGCCACTTTTCGCACCGCCATGGGCGCAAGCGTTAGGTTTTCGAGAATGGTCAGATGCGGGAACAGGTTGAACTGTTGAAAGACCATCCCCACCTCGGATCGCACTTTGTCGATGTTCTTCAGGTCGGATGTCAGCTCTGTGCCGTCGACGATGATCTGGCCCGTCTGATGCTCTTCCAGCCGATTGATGCAGCGGATCAGGGTTGATTTGCCCGACCCTGACGGGCCGCAAATCACGATCTTTTCGCCCTTTTGCACGGTCAGATTGATATCGCGCAGCACGTGAAACGGGCCGAACCATTTGTTCATGCCCGTGATCTGCACGGCAGAGCGGTCAAGGGGGGGATGGTCACGCATCACAGTTCTGACGGTTAGCGGAAGGGCGGGGCGTATTGGAGGCCGCCTTGGGTCCACAACGCGTTCAGGCCACGCGCCAGTTTGACGGGGGTGGTGATGCCGATATTGGCCTCAAATATCTCGCCGTAATTGCCTGAAGCGGCGATGGCACGTTTGGCCCAATCGGGGTCAAGGCCCAGCATCAGGCCCATGTCGCCCTCTAGCCCCAGCAGGCGGCGCACTTCGGGGTCTTGGGTGGCGGTGGCAACCTCGTCGATATTGGCCTTGGTGATGCCTTTTTCTTCGGCCGTCAAAAGGGCATAATAGGTCCAGCGCACAATATCGCCCCATGCGTTGTCGCCGTGGCGCACCACAGGGCCCAAAGGCTCTTTCGAGATGACTTCCGGCAAGATCACATAGGCATCCGATCCAATCATCGTTGCCCGTTGGGCCGACAGCACCGACACATCCGCCGTGATCGTATCGCAGGCACCCGCCAGAAACTGGCGCTGCGCTTCGCCGTCGTCTGCCACAAAGACCGCGATGTATTTGATACCGTTGGCCTTGAAGTAATCGGTCAGGTTCGCTTCCGCCGCCGATCCCGATTGCACACAAATCCGCGCACCGTCCAGTTCGCGGGCCGAAGACACGCCGAGGGTTTTTTGCACCAAGAACCCTTGGCCATCGAAATAGCTGACAACGGGAAAGTCGAATTTCAGGTCAGTGTCGCGCGAAAACGTCCATGTGACATTACGCGCCAAAAGATCCACCTCGCCCGAGGATAGGGCGGCGAAGGCGTCTTGCACGGTGTTGGGCACGTAGCGCACCTTGGTGGCATCGCCCAGAACGGCGGCGGCAACGGCTTTGCACAGGGCGGCGTCAAACCCTTGGTAAGCCCCCTTGGCATCGGGCGCGCCAAAGCCGGTCAGGCCGGTGTTAACGCCGCAAGTCAGGGTACCCCGCGCTTTGACATCCTCTAGCGTGCCTGCAACGGCCATGCTTGCCATCAGGCACAAAGCGGCGATTGCGCCGAGCGTAAGGGATTTTATCATGCGGTTTCTTCCTGATATCCCTTGGGCATTGCAAGCGGGCCCATTCTTGAACCCCACCCGCATCTTCCGCGATGCGGCGGGAAGGTCAAGGCGTAGCGCGTTCCCACCAATGGCAAGCCGACCGTGCCCTAGCCGCACAGGGCAAAAAAGCGCGCCGCCAAGTGAAAGGCGTCTTGCTTTAGCGCAGCGGCGACGGCGGCATCTTCATCTTCGCCCCACAGAGCAATTTGCCAATCTTCATCAAGGCGTGACAATTTCCACCCCTCTTGCGCCGTCAAACGCCCCTGCCCCACGGCAAAGGCCAGCACCAAAGACCCCGAGATCGACACCAGATCATGAAACGCCGCCAGTTTGAAATTGCCAAGGGCAAGAACTTGATCTTTCAGACGCGCCAGAACGGCGGGGTCTTGCGCGATTGGCACAATGCCTGCGGTGGTGTGCAGCGGCGCTTGCAGGGCGGTAGAGGCCCAATCCAGCAGCGGGTCCCACGCCAAAGCTTGCTGTGCGGCAAGGGCGGGCGGATGGGTGGCGCGGTAGCACAGGTGATCGGTTTCGCCGTAAGCGGTCAGCAAGGTTGCGACTTCGTGATATTGCGGCACGACCTTGTCGATGGCGGAATTGGCCATGCGGGTGATGGGCATGGTTTCGGGGTTCACAAGACCGCTTTGCGCATCCCATTCCGCCGCGACCAGCGCTGCCAGCGCTTGGGTCGGCAACAGCAGCGGCTGTTTGGCGGGGGTTTTGACAGGGCGGTCATCAAGGAGCACCGCAAAGCCGCCCTCTTCGACCACGACGCTGGCCGCTTTCCAGAACCGCTTGGGACGCCAGTTTGACATTACCTGCCCCCGAACGGGTCGGCGGGAACGTCCTTTTCGTTCCAGTCCAGCATTTTCCACGTCTTGGCCATGTGGTCGGGCAAGGGGGCGGTGAAGGTCATCATCTCTCCCGTCACGGGGTGCTCTACCGTCAACGACCGCGCGTGCAGGTGCAGCTTGCGCGACACGTCGCCGCCGATAGATGCGCCCCAGCCGTCGCCCATGTTATCGGCGGTGTTGCCGCCATATTTGCCATCGCCCGCAATCGGGTGGCCCATCTCGGCCATATGCGCGCGCAACTGGTGGGTGCGGCCTGTGACAGGTTCCAGCGCCATCCAAGACATCCGCGCGCCCAAGAACCACAGCGTGAAGAAATCGGTCTGCGCGCGTTTGGCATCGGGATATTCGGCCATCTTGGCGGGATGGATGCACAGCATCTTTTCGCCCTCACCACGGCCCCCCGGCGCTTTCATCAACCCGTATTTGATCGAGCCTTGCTTGGGGTTAGGCACACCGGCGACCAAAGCCCAATAAATCTTGCGCGTGTTGCGGTGGCGAAGCGCTTCTGAAAGCCTGCGCGCCACACGGTCGGTGCGCGCCAGCATCAACAGGCCAGAGGTGTCTTTATCAAGCCGGTGCACCAGTTTGGGCTTGTCTTTGTAGCCAAACTTCAAAGCCTCGGCCAAACCGTCGACATGGCGTTCGCCCATGCCGGAACCGCCTTGGGAAGCAAGGCCAGCGGGCTTGTTCAGGATGATCATATGCTCATCCTTCCACAGTACGGCGTTTTGGATCATCTTGGTATCGGCGGCACTGATCTTGCCATCTGACACGGGTTCCGGTGCCGGCGTATCGGGCAAGGGCGGGATGCGCACGACTTGGCCGGGCAGAACGTGGTCAGAGGCCTTCACCCGCCCCGATTCTACCCGCAATTGCCCTGTGCGGCACATCTTTTCGATGGCCCCTTGGGTGATCTGAGGGAATTTGCGTTTGATCCAACGATCAAGGCGCTGTTCGCCTTCATCCTCGGTCACGGTGATCAGTTGAACGGCGCTCATGCGAGGACCCTTTCGGTGAGGGTAGCGCCCAAAGCTACAGCAATAAGGGAAAGACCGACCGAGGCCGCGATATAGCCAAGCGCGTTGCCACTTTGGCCCGCTTGCCACAGTTTCCACGCATCCAGCGAAAAGGCGGAAAATGTGGTGAAACCGCCCAAGATACCGGTCATCAGAAGGGGGGATAGGTGCGTGCGGCCAGACAAAGCCACAAACAAAACCCCCATGACAAAGCTGCCCAGAACATTCACCGCCAGCGTGGCCAAGGGCGCGCCGATCCACGAAATCGTGAGATAGCGCAGCACAGAGCCGAGCGCGCCGCCAAGGGCGACTTGTGAAAGGGTCCAGATCATCAGCGTTCCTTGGGCGTGTCTGAGGAAATTGTCAACCTTTCGCCACGGGCCGCTTAGTCAGCTTGGCGTTTGGCCCGCAGTTTGGCGAAGTATTCGATGCGCTTGTTCAGATCACGTTCAAAGCCACGCTCAGGCGGGGCGTAATAGATGGGGCGCTTCATGGCATCGGGGAAATAGTTCTGGCCCGAAAAAGCATCTTCGGCGTCGTGATCATAAGCATAGGTTGCACCGTAGCCCAATTCTTTCATCAGCTTGGTCGGCGCGGGGCGTATGTGCAACGGCGGCGGCAGCGACCCCGTTTGCCGCGCCGCTTCGCGCGCCGCCTTATAGGCCGCATAAACCCCGTTCGATTTGGGGGCGAGCGCTAGGTAAACCACGGCTTGGGCTAGGGCCAACTCACCTTCGGGCGACCCCAACCGTTCATAGGTTTGCCACGAGGCAAGGCACACCTCTTGCGCCTGCGGGTCGGCAAGGCCGATGTCCTCCACCGCCATGCGGGTGATGCGGCGGGCTAAAAAGCGCGGGTCTTCGCCGCCTTCCAACATACGGGCAAACCAATACAGCGCAGCATCAGGGTCAGACCCGCGCACAGATTTGTGCAGGGCCGAGATCAGGTTGTAATGCTCGTCCCCCGATTTGTCATACTTGCTAGCACGCCGCATCAGGCGGATGGAAAGCTGGTCAGAGGTTAAGGGCTGGGTCAGCGACCAAGCCGCGACCTGTTCGATCAGGTTCAACAAGGTGCGGCCATCGCCATCGGCCATCTCGATCAGCGTTTCACGCGCAAAGCCATCCAGCGGCAGGGCGCGCTGCAAGTCTTGTTCAGCGCGTTGCGCCAAACGCTCTAGATCGACGGGCGACAGGCGTTCTAGCACGATCACTTGCGCGCGCGACAAAAGCGCGGCGTTCAGTTCAAAACTGGGGTTTTCGGTGGTGGCGCCCACCAAAAGGATCGTGCCATCTTCCATATAGGGCAAAAAGCCGTCTTGCTGCGCTTTGTTGAAACGGTGGATTTCGTCGACAAACAGCAACGTACCTTGCCCGTTCTGGCGGCGGATTTTGGCGGTTTCAAACACTTTGCGCAGATCGGGCACACCGGTGAAAATGGCCGAGATTTGCACAAAGGCTAGGTCAGTCTGCTGCGCCAACAGCCGCGCGATGGTGGTTTTGCCCACCCCGGGCGGGCCCCACAAGATCAACGACGACAGCGAATGCGCGCCGATCATCGACCCAAGCGGGCCTTGGGGCGATAGCACGTGCGATTGGCCGATCACCTCGGCCAAGGTTTGCGGGCGCAAACGGTCGGCCAGCGGGCGGGGCGCTGGGATGGCAGATTTGGGGGTGTCGAACAGATCAGACATGGGCATAGGTTACGCCGGAAGCCGCCATAAGCAAAGGGCCCGCACCATCGGTGCAGGCCCTTGAAATCGCGCTATAAGCGCAGATTAGCTTTCGTAGTTGTCTTCAGCCGCAACGCGCGCCTTGTCGGCAGCGCCTTTTGCAGACGGGTCACGGTCAACGAATTCGATGATCGCCATCGGGGCCATGTCGCCGTAGCGGAAGCCTGCCTTCAGAACGCGCACATAGCCGCCCTGACGCTCTTTGTAGCGCGGGCCCAGAATTTCAAACAGGCGGGCCACATACTGCTCTTGCTTCAGTTGCGACGAAGCCTGACGGCGGGCGTGCAGATCGCCGCGCTTGGCCAAAGTGACCAGCTTTTCGATGATCGGACGCAGTTCTTTTGCCTTGGGCAAAGTGGTCTTGATCTGCTCATGCTCGATGAGCGAACCGCACATGTTGGCGAACATCGCTTTGCGGTGTTCGTGGGTGCGGTTTAGGCGGCGGTAGCCGGAGCCGTGGTTCATGATGTTCTCCTAGAACGTGTTTTGCTTTGTCTGGCGGGCCCTACGTGCGGTCCCACTCTCCTTGGGGTCTTGCGACCCAATCTTCCCCGCCTACACGGGCATTTCGTAGGGTGCGTGCTAGCACGCACCCTTATTGGTTTAGAACTGGTCTTCGAAGCGCTTGGCCAGATCTTCGATATTCTCTGGCGGCCAATCTTCGACTTCCATGCCCAAGTGCAGCCCCATGCCCGACAGCACTTCCTTGATTTCGTTCAAGGACTTGCGGCCAAAGTTCGGCGTGCGCAGCATTTCGGCTTCGGTTTTCTGGATCAGATCGCCGATGTACACGATATTGTCGTTCTTCAGGCAGTTGGCCGAACGGACCGACAGTTCCAACTCGTCGACTTTCTTCAAAAGCAGCGGGTTGAACTCCAGCCCTGCGTCTTCGATGCCTTTGTTCGACGATTCCGGCTCGTCGAAGTTGACGAACACGGCCAGTTGGTCTTGCAAGATGCGCGCAGCATAGGCCACGGCGTCATCCGGCGTCAGCGAACCGTCGGTTTCAACTTTCAACGTCAGCTTGTCATAGTCCAGCACCTGACCTTCGCGGGTCGGCGTGACTTCGTAGGACACTTTCTTAACCGGCGAGAAAATCGCATCGATCGGAATCAAGCCAATCGGCGCATCTTCGGGGCGGTTCTTATCAGCCGAAACATAGCCCTTGCCGGTGTTTACCGTCAGTTCCATGAACACGTCAGCGCCATCATCCAAGTGGCAAACGATATGCTCGCGGTTCAAAATCTCGATCCCTGCGGATTCCGAAATATCGCCAGCGGTCACAACGCCCGGGCCTTTGGCAGAGATCGACAGGCGCTTTGGCCCTTCGACATCCATCTTCAGGCGCACGCCTTTCAGGTTCAGCACGATGTCAGTGACATCTTCGCGCACGCCAGCCACGCTAGAGAATTCGTGCAGCACATTGTCAATTTGCACCGAGGTGATGGCCGCCCCTTGCAACGAGCCCAGCAGAACGCGGCGCAGCGCGTTGCCCAGCGTCAGGCCAAAGCCACGCTCTAGCGGTTCGGCGACCAAGGTCGCGCTGCGCTGTGCATCCGCACCGGCTTTGACAGCCAGTTGTTGCGGTTTAATCAGTTCCAGCCAGTTCTTGTGGATCATGCTATAGCCTCCATACTTGCCCGCTGCCTATGGTCCGAATGACAGCAGACGCCCGAGGATCTTCATTCAAGTTCAAACAACGACATCGGGCCGCGCGAAAGCACGGCCCGACGAGATAGAAATCCGATTAGACGCGACGGCGCTTGGGCGGACGGCAGCCGTTGTGGGCCAAGGGCGTCACATCGCGGATCGAGGTGATGTTGAAGCCAACAGCCGCCAAGGCGCGCAAAGCCGATTCACGGCCCGAACCCGGACCTTGCACTTCGACTTCCAGCGTTTTCACGCCGTGTTCTTGGGCTTTCTTGCCGGCATCTTCTGCGGCCATCTGGGCGGCATAGGGGGTCGATTTGCGCGACCCCTTAAAGCCCATCGTGCCCGCCGACGACCAAGCAATCGCATTGCCTTGCACGTCAGAGATCAGGATTTTGGTGTTGTTGAAGGAAGAATTCACATGCGCCACGCCAGCGGCGATGTTCTTACGTTCTTTCTTCTTGGTGCGGGCAGCAGTTTTGCTGGTATCACGTGCCATTTATCTGTGCCCCTCTTATTTCTTCTTGCCGGCGATGGCTTTGGCCGGGCCCTTGCGGGTGCGCGCATTGGTATGCGTGCGCTGGCCACGAACCGGCAGACCTTTGCGGTGACGCAGGCCACGGTAGCAGCCAAGGTCCATCAGACGCTTGATGTTCATCGAGGTTTCGCGACGCAGGTCGCCTTCCACGGTGAAGTTCGCATCGATAAATTCGCGGATCGCCAACACTTCGGCGTCTGTCAGCTGGTTGACGCGGCGTGCGCGGTCAATCTTCAGCGATTCGCAGATCGTCTCGGCGTTATGTGCGCCGATGCCGGTGATGTATTGAAGCGCAATCGGAACGCGCTTTGCGGTGGGGATGTTTACGCCAGCAATACGTGCCAAACGTGTTTTCCTTTATGTTGCGGTTCCGTGGTACCAGAACCTTTTTTCACAACCCAGCGGGCAAGCCCGCCAGAAACGATTACCTGCCGCGTGATTCCGCAGCAGGACGCCGTGCAATATGGGCTTTTCTAACAGGCGTCAAGGCCCGCTAGGGCCTAATCACTTCGTGTCAAGAACTTTCGCCACGGCAGCGGCCACGGCGTCCATCTCGGCCAAGCCATCGACGGTCGAAAGCTGGCCCTTGGCGTAGTAATAGCCAATCAGCGGCGAGGTGTCGCGGTAGTAGGCCAGCATACGGGTGCGCAGCGCCTCTTCGGTGTCGTCGGCGCGGCGCTTCATGGTTGTGCCACCGCAAGCGTCGCAGGTGCCTGCAACTTTTGGCGGATGGTTGGTGTCATGGTAAACCGCGCCACAATCGCCGCAGGTATAGCGGCCAACGATGCGCTGCTTCAACGCCTCGTCATCCACGCGCAGTTCGATCACGGCATCCAACGGCTGGCCGATTCGCGCCATAAGCGCGCCCAAAGCATCGGCCTGCTTCAGCGTGCGGGGAAAGCCATCAAAAATGTAGCCGCCAGCAGCGCCGCCAGCTTTCAGCTTTTCTTCGATCAGCCCCACCACGATATCATCGGTCACAAGGTGGCCCGCATCCATCACGGCGGCCACTTTTCGGCCCATCTCGGTGCCAGATGTGCGCGCTTCGCGCAGCATATCGCCCGTCGAAAGCTGCACCATGCCGCGTTCATCCACCAGACGCTTGGCCTGCGTGCCTTTGCCAGCACCGGGGGGCCCAAGAAGGATGATGTTTGTCATGGTACGGCCTTTCTGCGTGGTTCTACCCTAAGCTTAACGGCGCGCCGGAGGTTTCGCCGCTGCGGGCCGCTTGCGGCCGCGCAATTGCGAACGTTCGATCAGCCCCTCGTACTGGTGCGCCAGCATATGAGACTGCACTTGGTTGATCGTGTCCATAGTCACAGAAACGACAATCAACACCGAAGTCCCGCCAAAGTAGAAGGGAATGTTGAACTGATGGCGCAAAATCTCGGGCAAGAAGCACACGGCGGCCAGATAGGCCGAGCCGATGACCAAGATGCGCGCAACGACATAGTCCAGATAATCTTGGGTCTTTTTGCCGGGGCGAATGCCGGGGATGAACCCGTTCTGGTTCTTCAAGTTTTCAGCCACATCGTCGGTCTTGAAGGCGACGTTGGCGGTGTAAAAGTAGGTGAAGAACACAATCATGCCGCCTTGAAACAGCAGATACAGCGGCTGGCCCGGGCCCATGAAGGCCAAGATCGTGCCCATGATCGGGCTGGTCTGCGCCCCCGAGAAGGTGGCCAGCGTCGACGGCAACAACAGAAGTGACGAGGCGAAGATGGCCGGAATAACGCCGGCGGGGTTCACCTTGATCGGCAGGTGGCTTGACCCGCCGTCATAGATCTTCATGCCAACTTGGCGGCGGGGGTATTGAATGTGGATCTTGCGCAGGGCGCGTTCCATGAACACGACAAAACCGATCACGGCCGCCACCAGCACAATCGCACCAATGATCACCCAAACCGGAATAACACCGGCGCGGCCTTGGCTTAAAAACTGCGCCAAAGCGCCGGGGATTTCAGCCACGATGCCGGTGAAAATGATCAGCGACACACCGTTGCCAATGCCGCGCGCGGTGATCTGCTCACCGAGCCACATCAGGAACATCGTGCCGCCAACCAGTGTAATCACGCAGGAGATTTTAAAGAACAGGTCGGGGTTATGCGCCAAGCCACCCGCCGCAATTGACGCCGCAATCGCCCAGCCTTGAAACGCTGCAAGCCCGACAGTCGCGTAACGGGTGTATTGGTTGATCTTTTTGCGACCTTGGTCGCCTTCTTTCTTCAACTGCTCAAGCTGCGGAATCATCGAGGCGAGCAATTGGATGATAATAGACGAAGAGATATAGGGCATGACGCCCAAGGCAAAGATGCCCATCCGCTTCAACGCGCCGCCGGTGAACAGCGACAACATGCCGCCCAAGCCTTGGCCTTGCCCGTCCATGAAATTCTTCAACGCCGTGCCATCAATGCCGGGCACCGGAATGAACGTGCCAAGGCGATAGACGATCAACACAAGAACCGTAAACAAGATGCGCTGGCGCAGGTCAGATGCCTTGCCCAAAGCGCCCCAGCTTAGGTTTGCCGCCATTTGCTCTGCTGCTGATGCCACGGTCGGACCTTCTTTGTTGGTTATTGGTGTTGCGCCGCCGACCCGGTATTTCCGGACGGCGGCGCGGGAAATCAACGCAGATGTAAGCGGTCTTAGCGCCGCTCACAAGTCGTTATGCAAGCGGAACCTTGCGAACCGACTTGCCGAACACGGGCAGCGGATCAGCCACTTTCAGCGTGCCACCAGCCGCAGCGACAGCTTCGATCGCCGAAGCCGAGGCACCGGTGACTTCCAGCGTCACTTTCGTGGTGATCACACCCTTTGCCAGCACGCGAATGCCGTCATGCTTGGCTTTGGTCAGGCCAGCCGCAACCAGCGCGTCTTCGGTGATCGTGACCGACGCGTCGAGCTTGCCCAGACCGATGAATTTCTCGATGAGGCCCAAGTTGACGACGGCGAATTCTTTTTGGTTCGGCTTGGTAAAGCCGCGCTTCGGCAAACGGCGATACAGCGGCATTTGGCCGCCTTCATAGCCGCCCAAAGCCACGCCGGAACGGGATTTTTGGCCCTTAACGCCACGGCCAGCGGTTTTACCCTTGCCCGAACCCGGGCCACGCGCGACGCGCTTTTTCTTTTTCGAGGCACCGGCGTTGTCGTGCAGTTCATTCAGTTTCATGTCGCATACTCCTATGCCGGAACTGCCCTGGCTGCGACGGCGGGGGCAAACGCGGCGGATGGTTGATTCT